>NZ_JAKKDU010000017.1:0-22500 GCF_021728535.1 Wocania arenilitoris
TGATTAATGATTTTGCATTGTGTTCTCTGTTCATTGTAATGATTTTTAAGGTTAAAATTATAATCTTTTTTCTCTCTTAAAAATCAACCTATAAAAGTTCACTTTTTGCTGACGTTAAACAAACAGTTATTCGAACGTAAATGTCAGTTTGATTGTTTTTTACACGTGCGGTATATATCCAAAAAAGGATAGAAAATGTTGAAGAAGTACGCATAGTTGTCGCCTTTAAAGTGTTAAACATTTAATGACGAAAGTCAAATCAACTATTACTCATATAATCAGCAGGTTACAAGGATAATCGTCAACAATTTTTTTACGAATTTAAATGTTGACGATTTGTGACCTTTTTAAAACCAAATCATATCAAATTAAATGATTGACTAAAAACTATAAAACCTTGCTAATCATAAAATTAGCAAGGTTTTGATTTCGGATGATATCCTATTTAGTGACCGGGCTGGGGCTCGAACCCAGGACCCTCTCCTTAAAAGGGAGATGCTCTACCAACTGAGCTACCAGGTCATTAATTTATAATATAGCTAACAATATTACTGTTAGCGGGTGCAAATATAAAATGTTTAATTAATAAAACAATACTTTTTATGAATTAATTTTTGTTTTTTTGTGCTTCAAAAATGGATGTTTTTAATAATCAATTTGCAACAAAAAAATGAACATAGTTTTAATTGGATATATGGCTTCTGGAAAGACCTCAATTGGTAAAAAATTAGCAAATAAATTAGGTTATAATTTTATTGATTTAGATGATTTAATAGAAGAAAACGAAAATTTATCTGTTACTGATGTTTTTAAATCTAAAGGGGAAATTTACTTTCGAAAGCAAGAGCATGTTTATTTAAATAAGGTTTTAAACTCAAAAGATAATGTTGTTTTATCAGTTGGTGGTGGTACGCCATGTTATAGTAATAATATGAATGTAATTGTTAATGATGATAATGTTAAAAGTATATACCTAAAAGCCTCAATTACCACATTAACTGAAAAGTTGATGAGAAAAAAAGCAAAGCGTCCACTTATTGCACATATTGAAACTGAAGATGCCATGGCTGAATTTATTGGGAAGCATCTTTTTGAACGTGTTCAATTTTATAATCAAGCTGAAATACAAGTTTCTATTGATGGAAAAACCAAGGATGATATTGTTGAAGATATTATTCTACAATTATTCTAAAACAGCTTTAAAATTTTTACCTTCTAGAACAACACTTACATGCTCATGTAAAGATGTTGATAATGAAATTCCTTTAAAATCAGCTTTAACAGGATATTTTTTATGATTTCTATTTACCAAAACAGCTGTTTTAAATTGTTTTAGTGGGACATCTAAAAAATGTTTTACACCATAAATTAGAGTGGTGCCAGAGTTTAAAACATCATCAATTAAAACTAAAGATTTGTTTTTATAATCAGTTGCAGAAATAGATGTTTTAATTTTAGATGAAGGATTCTTTTTATCAATACTAACTTTACAAAGTATCGGTTTTATATCAGATATTTTACTAAGAGCAGTTTTTAATTTTTTTGCAAGGATATAGCCATTACTATCAATTCCAGCTAATATAACCTCGTTCTCATTCACATTATTTTCATATATCTGAAAAGCAATGCGTCTAATTTTATGATTAATTTCAGTATGCGTTAAAATCACATTATTAGTGGTAGTCATAAATTGTAATTAAATTAAAGCTTAAAATTACTCATTTTTATCAGTAAAATCATCAATATCTCTTCTATCTTTTTTTGTTGGTCTTCCAACCCCTTTTTTTCTGTAATAATCTTTAGCATATTTTAAAAGCTCTTGAGCTTCAAATTGTTCTTTTGGTGTTATATCTGTTCTGTAAATATCAACCAATTTTGCACTAATTCTACTTTCAGGAATATCATTAACTTTTAATTTATAGTTAATTTGATTCTTCCTTAGCTCAATAACATCTTGTGCAAATACCTCTCTACTAGGCTTAACAACATCATTATTTACTTTAACCTGTCCTTTTTTGCAAGCTGTTGTTGCTATCGATCGGGTTTTGTAATACCTAATATACCATAAATACTTGTCTATACGCATACAATTATTCTAAAAACTACGTTAATGTTGTTGTACAAAACTATATTAAAATTGTATCTTGCGGCTCAAAAATAGTTAATAATGAGAAAAGGAAAAATAGCTTTATCTATCTTATGTTTATTAGTGGGGGTTTTATCTTGTAATAAAGATGATGATGGTGGCGGTTTTACAGAAATTCCACTAAGGGATAGAACCGAGCAACAAGCCATGGATAAAGACTCTTTAGTTAAATACTTAAATGGTCATTATTATAATGCAAGTGCATTTGTGTCAAATCCAAATCCAAGTACCAAAGACTTAATAATTACAGCACTACCGTCTGGTGGTGGTGTTCCAGATCCTGATAATAACAAATTATTAATGGATGATGTAGAATTGAAAACGGTAACTTTTTCTGGTGCAAACTATGAGTTTTATATTCTTAATTTAAATCCTAATGCAGGAGGAAAATCTCCTAACTTTTCGGATCAAGTTCGTGTAAATTACGAAGGTTTTACTTTAGATAATGAAGTTTTTGATAGTGCTGTTAACCCAGTAAATTTTGATTTATTAAATTTAGTACCTGGTTGGAGAAAAGTAATGCCTTTTTTTAAGAGTGCGGAAACATTTATGATTCAAAACGATGGAACAGTAGATTACACAAACCATGGAGCTGGTGTTATGTTTTTGCCTTCTGGCTTGGGGTATTTTGGTACACCTACAACAGGAATCCCGTCCTACTCATCAATTATTTTTAAGTTTGATTTATTTCAAGTTTCTGAAAGCGATCATGATAATGATGGTCTGCCTTCATATTATGAAGATATAAACAGTGATGGCGAATTTACTATTGCTGACCCTGAAGATGATACCGTAACTCATGATGATACTGATGGCGATAATAATCCTGATTATCTTGATTTAGATGATGATGGTGATGGTGTGGCTACCTTTGATGAACTAGAACAAAAAATATATACTGTCGATACTAATCAAGCAGAAGAAGAACCTGTTCTTGGAGAAAAAGAATTTGAATTTAGTAGGTCTAAAAGTGATGGTGTAATTACAATTAAAACGGTTACAGTTAAAGATTCTAATGATGATGGAATTGATGATTACCTTGACATAAATATTACGATAAACTACAATATTTAATTGTAATAGATAAATAAAACCAAAAAAGAGGCTGTCTTAAACGGCAGTCTTTTTTTTGCAAATTTTTGAGTTAATGATTAACTTTAAGAATAAGCAAAACAGAAGTTTAGAGATACGATCAAGCCCAGTTAAGTCTATTACCACCCAGTTATGATTTAGTTCCAATAAATCATCCCGTTCGCATAGTAAATACGATTATTGATAATATAGATATCAGCGCTTTAGAGAAAAGTTACAAAGGCGGCGGTACATCAAGTTATCATCCTAGGATGTTATTTAAAGTATAATGCGAATCAAGGGTTAAAAGATTAATATTATAAAAGCCGCTGCAAGTCTACCATAAGCATGTAAAGTTAAACCTTTAGTAGATCTCACCTTGCTAGCTTTTTGTATATTGGCTTTTTCAATAAGCCAATTAAAGAGCGATTCTATTGGCTGTCTAATTTTCGATACAGCTCTAGAGTATAGGTCGTTTGTAGCTCTATCAAGCTTTTTTAAAGCATTGGTCATTCCTTTGACAGCTTTTACAGGAGTCAACATTTCTGAATTGAAAGTTGCTTTCATGTTTTGGAAAAAGCTATCATTATTATATATTTTATCACCAAAGAATGTACGGTTTTCTATTTCAGACCAAAGGTCTTTGTATAAAGCAAGGTCATTTACCGAAGCATGTGTAAATACAATTTGTTCAGGGTGCGGTAATTTATTTATACGACGAAACCCTAGAGCATGAAGTTTCATACCATAATAATACATTCCTTTAGTAGAACAATAACCTTTATCTGTTATTTCTTTCGCTACTTTGCCTGAACGCTTTGCTAAACAAGTAATAATAGGCATAGAATCCAATAAACTATGAGTATCACAACACAATCATTAGGTTTAAAATTTTTTAAAAGATGCTCCACTAAAGTATTCATTGAGCCTGAGATTCTATTAAGCCTATTGTTAAAAGCTTGGTAGCTCCCTAAGTTGGGAAACCAACTCATTAAATAGTCTTGTGCAAATTGATGGATTTGTTTTATTTTAAAAAATACCTTGATAGTGCATCACAAATAAATATATGGTTATAATTTCTTGGTCTGTAAGCTTAGGCTCATTATTGTTACTGAAGCGTTGGCAATCAAACTGTAAACTTTCTTCATACTTTTCACATATGTAATAATAAATTATTACTAACTTGTAATCCTTGTTGTTGAGATTTGTATCCAAAATAATCTTGTTGAAATTGACTATTAAGATACTAAAAATCAATAACTTAAGCAGGTTTGAATCGTTTGTTTTGAATTAATTAAGCTTGTTTTTTTATTATATTCTCAACCCTTGATTCGCATAAAATATGAACTTTAAACGCTTTATGTTAAGAGGAATCGACAATGTAAATGTAGAGATAGGCTTAATTGCAATGGCACATAACCTTAAAAAGCACAGTTTAGCTATATAAAAGCACTTTAACTATTTTAATTTTGAAGATTTTTATTCAAAACTTCAAAACCAAATTCTAAACCTGAAAAATACCAAAAAGAAAATCGCCTAAAAATTGCTTTTTAGACGACCTCTTTTTGTTAAATATAAGTTACATTTATAAGACTAAAGATAAACTTAAAATAAGTTGATCAGGGCGTGTATCTAATCTGTTGTCCACATTAATACCGTTGTTGTCTAAAAAGGAAGCTTCGTTGTTGCTTAAACCTCTTTCGTATCTAACATCTATACCAAGTTTTTTAAAGTTTAGTCCGATACCAAAATTTAGTCCAAGCGAAAAATCATTTTCTATTTTGTTAATTGAAAGATCTGAGGCTTTAAAATTAGTATCTAATATATATTGAAATGATGGTCCGCCAAAAACACTAATTGGTCCTAACACTTTAATACCAACCAGCATAGGGGCATCAATTTTTTGCATTTCAAAAGTATTGCTAGTGTAATCGCTTTTTGTGCTTGTGTAAATCAGTTCTGGTTTAAAGTAAATTTGTTTACCAAATTTGCCAAAAACCCCAAAATGGTAGCCAATATTTCTATCAGGGTTTTGGGCATTGTTACTTATAGATTCAAAATAGTTTCCATTGGCGTTGTAATTTAAACCTGCTTTAAATCCAAAGCCACTTACTGTTTGAGCATATGTAGCATTAGAAATCGATACTAAAAATAATAAGGTAATAAAAAATAAATTTTTACTAATAGGGTTTTTAATTTCATTTTTGTGTTCGTAAAATTGTTTTAAAATTTTCATAAATTGTCGTTTTTTGTGATTTTGAATTATAGTATCAAAAACGCTGCCAAACGTTAATTATTTCTTAAACAATGAAGTTGTTAAAATAAAAAGCTCCTTTTAATTTAATGAAAGAACCTTTTTTTATAAATAATGTATTGAATTATTTTCTTTTAATTACAGCTTGTGCTTTTTTAACAATTGATGTGCTATTTAAACCATACTTTTCCATGAGCTGAGCTGGTGTTCCAGATTCACCAAAAGTATCGTTAGTGGCAACAAACTCTTGCGGAGTTGGTTTGTGCAACGCTAATGTTCTTGAAACACTTTCTCCTAAGCCACCTAAAAAATTATGTTCCTCAGCAGTAACAATGCAACCTGTTTTTGTAACCGAATCTATAATAGTTTTTTCGTCCAAAGGCTTAATAGTATGAATATTAATGACTTCAGCCGAAATACCTTGCTCAAATAAAACTTTAGAAGCTTCTAAAGCTTCCCAGACTAAATGTCCGGTTGCTACAATAGTAACATCAGTTCCTTCGGTAAGTTTAATAGCTTTACCTATTTCAAACTTTTGATCTTCTGGAGTAAAAATTGGTACAGCTGGCCTTCCAAAACGTAAATATACGGGACCTTCGTGGTCTGCAATAGCAATAGTAGCTGCCTTAGTCTGGTTATAATCACAAGTATTAATAACAGTCATACCGGGTAACATTTTCATCAATCCAATATCTTCTAGAATTTGGTGAGTTGCGCCATCTTCACCTAAAGTTAATCCAGCATGCGATGCACATATTTTTACGTTTTTACCTGAATAGGCAATAGACTGACGAATTTGATCGTAAACTCTACCTGTAGAAAAGTTAGCAAAGGTACCTGTAAAAGGGATTTTTCCGCCAATGGTTAAACCAGCTGCTATGCCCATCATGTTGGCTTCTGCTATACCCACTTGAAAAAAACGTTCTGGGTTTTCTTCAATAAATTGATTCATTTTTAACGACCCAATTAAATCTGCACATAGTGCTACAACGTTAGGGTTAGTTCTACCAAGCTCGGTTAATCCTGCGCCAAATCCGCTTCGTGTATCTTTTTTTTCTGTGTAAGTGTACGTTTTCATTTTTGTTTTTGATTGATGGTTAATAATCACCTAAAGTTTCTGGATTTTGCGCTAAAGCACTTTTTAATTGCTCATCGTTAGGAGCTTTACCGTGCCACGCGTGTGTGTGCATCATAAAATCTACACCATTACCCATCATGGTAGTTAGTAAAACACAAACTGGTTTTCCTTTTCCTGTTTCTGCTTTTGCTTTAGCCATTCCTTTAAAGATAGCATCTATATTGTTGCCTTCTTCAATCTCAATCACTGTCCAACCAAAAGCTTCAAATTTAGCTTTAATGCTTCCCATTGGTAAAACATCATCTGTGGCACCATCAATTTGTTTTCCATTTAAATCAACTGTGGCAATTAAATTATCTACTTTTTTTGCAGATGCATACATAATGGCTTCCCAATTCTGTCCTTCTTGTAATTCGCCATCTCCATGTAAAGAATACACTAAGTGTTTATCTCCATTCAGTTTTTTAGCTTGTGCAGCACCTAAAGCAATGCTCATGCCTTGACCTAAAGAACCCGATGCAATACGAATGCCTTCTAAACCTTCGTGCGTTGTAGGATGCCCCTGTAAACGTGAGTTAATTAATCTAAAGGTATTTAACTCATCTGACGAAAAATAACCTGTTCTAGCCAAAACACTGTAATAAACTGGGGAAATATGTCCGTTTGATAAAAAGAAAAGATCTTCACCAATACCATCCATATCAAATTGGTCTTTTCTGTCCATAATCTCACTATAAAGTGCTACAAAAAATTCTGCACATCCTAATGAACCCCCAGGGTGACCAGAGTTTACTTTGTGTACCATTCGTAAAATATCTCTACGAACTTGAGTTGTTAAATCTTCTAATTGCTGTGTGTTTGGCATGTTGTGATAGTTAATTTTTAAGCTGCAAAAATAGACTTTTTTTAAAGCTAAAGCAAAGAGATTTAAGGCACTTATTAACTAAATATTAAGATTTGCTAACAATTATAAATTTATTAATAAATTAATGAAATTTACTTATTTATCTTTGCGAACTTATACGGTTATATTGATGAAGTTTGAATTAAAAGCAAAAGATTCTCTAAGTAAAGCTAGGGCAGGAAAAATTACAACCGATCACGGTGTTATAGAGACCCCTATTTTTATGCCTGTTGGTACGGTGGCCACTGTAAAAGGCGTGCATCAGAGAGAATTAAAAGATGATATTAATCCTGATATTATTCTTGGTAATACATATCATTTATATCTACGTCCGCAAACTTATATTCTTGAAAAAGCTGGAGGATTGCATAAGTTTATGAATTGGGATAGAAACATTTTAACCGACTCTGGTGGTTACCAAGTATATTCACTTTCAGCAAATAGAAAAATAAAAGAAGAAGGTGTAAAGTTTAAAAGTCATATAGACGGCAGTTATCATACTTTTACACCTGAAAATGTGATGGAAATTCAACGTAGTATCGGTGCCGATATTATTATGGCTTTTGATGAATGTACACCATACCCGTGTGATTATAATTATGCAAAAAGATCGATGCACATGACGCATCGTTGGTTAGACCGTTGTATAAATCACTTAGAAAAAACACCTTTAAAATACGATTATAATCAAGCATTTTTCCCCATAGTTCAAGGTAGCACGTATAAAGATTTACGTAAACAATCGGCAGAATATATAGCCAATACTGGAGCAGTTGGTAATGCTATTGGAGGCTTATCAGTAGGCGAACCAGCTGAAGAAATGTATGCCATGACTGAGGTAGTTACAGAAATTCTACCTGAAGATAAACCGCGTTATTTAATGGGTGTTGGTACACCAATCAATATTTTAGAAAATATTGCGTTAGGTGTAGATATGTTTGATTGTGTAATGCCAACACGTAATGCCAGAAACGGGATGTTGTTTACAGCTAATGGTTCAATAAATATTAAAAATTTAAAGTGGGCAGATGATTTTTCGCCAATTGATGAGATGGGCATTACATTTGTAGATACCGAATACAGTAAAGCATATTTAAGACATTTGTTTACCGTTAATGAGTTGTTAGGAAAGCAAATAGCTACCATACACAATTTAGGGTTTTATTTATGGTTGGTTCGCGAAGCGAGAAAACATATATTAGCAGGAGATTTTAAAACTTGGAAAGATAAAATAGTAAAACAAATGGATAAACGCCTTTAAAAGAGAAACGTTATTTAGTTTTTTAAGAATAATATAAATTACAAAAACACCTTTTCTTTGAAGAGGTTGAGAAAGGATGAAAATATTAGACTGGTACATATTAAAGCGTTATTTGTTTACATTTTTTATGATGTTGCTCTTGTTTATTCCCATAGGAATTACAGTGCACCTTGCCGAAAAGATTGGTAAAATTCTTGAAAACGAAGTCCCTTTTGGAGCTGTTATGGCATACTTGCTAGACTTTACAATCTATTTTGCACATTTATTATTTCCTTTATTTTTATTTTTATCGGTAATTTGGTTTACATCTAAACTAGCCAATAATACTGAGATTATTGCTTTTTTAAGCTCGGGTGTATCGTTTTCAAGATTTTTAAAGCCATATCTGTTTGGTGCTTTTTTCGTTGCTATTATTGCACTAATTATGGGTTTGTATTTAGCACCAAAGGCAAGCCAAGGGTTTAACGATTTTAAGTATAAATACCTTAATAAACATAGGAAAGTAGCAGATAACTTAAACGTTTTTAGACAAATTAACGATAACGATTTTATTTACGTAAGTAGCTTCAATCTTAAAAAGAAAGAGGGCAGTAATTTTACTTTAGAGCATATTAAAGACAATAAACTCATTTATAAAATAAAAGCGAACTCCATAAAGTATATTGAAAGTGATACTATTTATCGATTAAAAAATTATGAAAAGCGTACGATTGGTGAGTTTGATGATATTATAGAAAAAGAGAAAAGAAAGGATACGTTATTTTCTTTTGATGTTGACGATTTAACCCCTGTTATATATGCTGCAGAAACGAAAAGTTACGGCGAATTAAAAGAATTTATTGCAAAAGAACAAAAGCGGGGGTCTTCTAATATAGGACGTTATCAGTTGGTGCTTTTTAGAAAATGGAGTTTGCCAGTTTCTGTTTTTATTTTAACCATTATAGCGGTTGCTGTATCATCAATAAAAAGACGTGGTGGTATGGGTGTTAATTTAGCCGTTGGTATTTGTATAGCAATGGTTTTTGTATTCTTCGATAAAATTTTTGGAGTTATGGCAGAACAATCAGACTTTTCACCATTAATTGCAGCTTGGTTTCCTAATGTTATTTTTGGTATTTTAGCTATATACCTTTTACGCAATGCCAAACGCTAAACTCAAAAACTATTTACACCTTCATTTTTTAGTTTTTATTGCAGGTTTTACCGCAATTTTAGGAGAGCTTATTACCATAAAAGCCATTCCATTAGTTTGGTATAGAATGGTTATGGCTTCTATTTTGATGCTTATTTATATTAAAGTTGCAAAGGTGAAATTAAAAGCTTCCCCAAAGACTATCATTAAATTTTCATTAGCAGGTATCATTATAGCTTTACATTGGATTACTTTTTTTGGATCTATAGACGAGGCAAACATTTCCATTGCTTTAGCTATGTTCTCAACAGGTGCTTTTTTTGCTTCTTTTATAGAGCCTCTTATATACAAAAGAGCAATTATTTGGTACGAAATTGTTTTCGGAATAATGATTGTTATAGGTGTTTTTGTAATTACACAAAGCGAATTTAAATATATAAATGGCATTATTTTAGGCATATCATCTGCATTCCTATCATCACTATTTGCAGTGCTTAATGGTAGTTATTTAAAGCAACACACAGCAACAGTTATTTCTTTTTACGAATTTTTAAGTGGTGTGTTATTCATTTCAATTTTTATTTTCTTTTTTGGAGAAGGGTTTTCAACAGATTTTTTCAATCTTAGTACTTCAGATTTTGGTTACCTTTTTATTTTAGCCTCTATCTGTACAGCTTATGCTTTTATTGCTTCAGTTTATGTAATGAGACTTATTAGCCCCTATACAGTAGTTTTAACCTATAACTTAGAACCTCTTTATGGGATATTATTAGCTATTTTATTATTTCCTGAAAAAGAAAAAATGAGTACCGAGTTTTATTATGGTGCCTTTGTAATTATTGCAACGGTAATGCTAAATGGTATTATAAAAAATATGAGAGCAATAAAAAGAAAACCCACATATTAACGTATCATAATTAAAGTTTTTATATTTGTACACTAACTAAATTGAAACTAAAAATTCTTATGGAATACTTAGAGTTTGAATTACCAATAAAAGACCTTGAAGATCAGCTACAAAAATGTAGAATAATTGGAGAGGAAAGTGAAGTTGATGTTACTGAAACTTGCGAACAAATTGAAAAGAAATTAAAAGCTACCCAAAAAGATATTTACAAAAACCTAACACCTTGGCAGCGTGTGCAATTATCACGTCATCCTAATAGACCTTATACCATGGACTATATTAATGCTATTTGTGGTAATACATTTTTAGAGTTGCATGGCGACAGAAATTTTAAAGATGATAAAGCCATGATTGGCGGCTTAGGAAAAATAGGCGACCAGAGTTTTATGTTTATTGGCCAGCAAAAAGGCTACAATACAAAAACAAGACAATACCGAAACTTCGGGATGGCAAATCCAGAAGGCTACCGTAAAGCATTACGTTTAATGAAATCTGCTGAAAAATTTGGAATTCCTGTTGTAACGCTATTAGACACTCCAGGGGCTTACCCAGGTTTAGAAGCAGAAGAACGCGGCCAAGGAGAAGCCATTGCTAGAAATATTTTAGAAATGACACGCTTAAAAGTGCCAATTATTACCATAGTTGTTGGTGAAGGTGCATCTGGCGGTGCATTAGGTATTGGCGTAGGCGACAAGGTGCTTATGCTTGAAAACACTTGGTATTCTGTAATATCTCCAGAATCCTGTTCTTCTATTCTTTGGCGTAGTTGGGAGCATAAAGAAACGGCAGCAGAAGCTTTAAAACTAACAGCTACTGATATGAAGAAGTTAAAATTAGTAGACGAAATTATAAAAGAGCCACTTGGTGGAGCCCATAGAGACAAAGAACATACATTTACTACAGTAAGTACTACAATTTTAAAAACTTTTGATGCGCTTAAAAACTTATCACCAAAAGATTTAGTGTCTCAGCGTATGGAAAAATATGCCCAAATGGGTGTTTATAAAGGCTAAACCTTTAAAAATCATAACATAGTAAAATCTGAAGTTGTTAACTTCAGATTTTTTTATGGTTATCGACAATATTTATAAGTTATTAACAGTTAAATTGTTAACTATAGGTTAACAATACAAACTCACTTTGTCTAACAAAACACGCGTAATTTAATTACTTTCGTAGCTATGAAACAGCCAAGTCAAATCCAAGGGTACAAAGTAGATAAAAGCACTATTATTAGTCTTGAAAAAGGGAAAATACCGCCTCAAGCACTTGATTTAGAAGAAGTTGTTCTTGGAGCGATGATGATTGATAAAAAGGGAGTTGATGAGGTTATTGATATTTTAAGTCCAGAAGCATTTTACAAAGAAGCGCATCAGCATATTTTTGAAGCTATTTTTCAATTATTCGAAAACAGCGAACCAGTCGACTTATTAACCGTTTCTACACAGTTAAAGAAAAACTCTAAGCTTGAATTAAGTGGTGGTGATTTTTATTTGATTTCGTTAACCCAAAAAGTATCATCTTCAGCTCATATTGAGTTTCATGCACGTATTATTTTACAAAAATTTATTCAGCGTAGTTTAATAAAAATTTCTAGTGAAATTATTGAAGATTCTTATGATGAAACAAAGGATGTTTTCGATTTATTAGATAAAGCCGAAGCTAAATTATACGAAGTTACACAAGGTAATATTAAAAAATCAAGTGAAACAGCTCAAGATTTAGTTATTCAAGCAAAAAAGAAAATTGAAGAAATTTCTAATAAAGAAGGGTTAAGTGGTATTCCAACAGGATTTAATAAGCTTGATAAATTAACTTCTGGTTGGCAACCATCCGATTTAATTATTGTTGCAGCACGTCCTGGTATGGGTAAAACAGCCTTAACCTTGTCTATGGCACGAAATATTGCTGTAGATCAAAATATTCCAGTAGCTTTTTTCTCTTTAGAAATGGCATCTGTTCAATTGATTACGCGTTTAATTTCTAGCGAAACAGGATTATCGTCAGAGAAGTTAAGAACAGGAAAGCTTGAAAAACATGAGTGGGAACAACTTAATGTAAAGGTTAAAGGTTTAGAAAAAGCACCACTGTTTATTGATGATACACCATCACTTTCAATTTTTGATTTACGTGCTAAAGCCAGACGATTATCTTCCCAACACGGTATAAAACTCATCATGATTGATTACTTACAATTAATGACTGGCGGAAGTAGTCATGGAGGAAACAGAGAGCAAGAAATTTCGATGATATCAAGAAACCTAAAAGCTTTGGCAAAAGAATTGAATGTTCCAGTAATAGCCCTATCGCAATTATCTCGTGCAGTTGAAACCCGTGGAGGGAGCAAACGTCCGTTATTATCAGATTTACGTGAATCTGGAGCTATTGAACAAGATGCAGATATTGTAAGTTTTATTTACAGACCAGAGTATTACAAAATTGATGAATGGGATGATGAAGAGCGAACACCAACCGAAGGACAAGCAGAATTTATTGTGGCTAAGCACCGTAATGGAGGACTGGAAAACATCCGCTTAAAGTTTATAGGGCATTTAGGAAAGTTTGATAATTTAGATGATTTTGATTCGCCTTTCGAGTTTCATTCTAAAATGAATGCTGCTGCAAATGATGATACATTTAAATCCGATAACTTTAAAGCAAGTCCAGACCAGGCCTTTGGTAGCTCGTTTAACGATGATGAGGAAAGTGACGTTCCATTTTAAGAATTAAACTCCTGTTAAACTACTCATATTAAAAATAAATTTTGATTATCTTTCGGTTTATGAAAAAGACCCTGCTAATCATTATATTCATCTTCATTTCATTAAATGTTTTTGCATCCTACATTCTCGTTCCAATGGATGCTGAAACTCAAAAAAATCATTTAAAAGCTTACGGGATAACCTACTGGACACTTGGTAAACAGCTAAAAGTAAAATGGTTACTTAACTATCGTGGTGGTTCTTTTTTATTACCTGATACAGGTGATATTCAGCGTGAGTGTCAAATTCGAGGGGTGTCGTTTGAAGTTATTTCTAATTCAAAAGCAGAAAGTATTCTTGAAGATATAAGTAGTCCAAGTAAAAATATGGAAGCTGTAGTTTTAGAAAAAGTGCCAAAAATTGCAGTTTATACACCCTATGGAAAGCAGCCTTGGGATGATGCTGTAACTATGGTTTTACAATACGCTGAGATTCCTTATGAAACTATATATGATGAAGAAGTTTTAAACGATGGCTTATTATTATTTGATTGGTTGCATTTGCATCATGAAGATTTCACGGGGCAATTTGGCAAGTTTTATGGTGCATATAGAGCAGCAAATTGGTATATAAAAGAAAAAGAAGAAGCCGAAGAATTGGCTGCAAAATTAGGTTACAGTAAAGTTTCTGAAGCTAAACTAGATGTTGCTTTAAAAATTAGAAATTATGTAATTGGTGGTGGTTTTATGTTTGCTATGTGTAGTGCTACAGATAGTTTTGATATAGCTTTATCTGCTGAAGGTATTGATATTTGCGAACCCATGTTTGATGGAGACGGAAGTACACCTGGATACCAAAGCAAAATAGATTATACTAAAACTTTTGCTTTTACAAACTACACTTTAGAAACAAATCCGAAAGTTTATGAGTTTTCTTCAATTGATATGACTAGAAAACGCAGGATATCAAAAACAACAGATTATTTTTCACTAATGGAATTTTCAGCTAAATGGGATCCAATCCCAACCATGTTGTGCCAAAATCATACGGCTTTAGTAAAGGGGTTTATGGGACAAACAACTTCGTTTACAAGAGAAGATATAAAATCCAATGTATTGATAATGGGTGAAAACAAATTAAACGAAGAAGCTAAATATATCCATGGCATTAAAGGAAAAGGTTTTTTTACATTCTACGGAGGGCATGATCCAGAAGATTATCAACACCGTGTTGGAGATGCAAAAACCGAATTAGATTTGCATCCAACATCTCCAGGTTATCGTCTTATTTTAAATAATGTATTGTTTCCTGCGGCTAGAAAGAAAAAACAGAAAACGTAATTTTTTTTAATTTAGAATATGTAATATTATACCTCTATCGCTTCTAAAAAACAAATACTCAGAAAAATTCAAATAGTAATTACAAATCACTTTAATACTCCAGAAGATGCTTTTAATTTTTTGATAAAAGCAGAAACGGAAAACTATCAAAAAAAGAAATAGTTAAGCTCTTAAAAGATGCTGAAATAATTGGATTTATTCGTGGTATTGTATCCTCACAAAACTTATTGAAGGTTACGATAAAGATAATGATGGTTATATAAACTGGAGAGAGTTTAAAACCGCAGTTAACAAGATTAATAAAAGTTAACTTCCTGTAACCGCTCTAGTTTCTAATTGAAATAAATAAATAAATCCATCCGCACCAGTTCCTGTAGACATTTTATTTGTGTCAAGTGTAAATGTACTCTGGTTAACATTAAAACTTCCTATTTCTTCATCATCAACTAAAAGGTAAGTATTACCATCAATATCTAATACAGAAAAACTATAAGTTCCACCGTCTAAGCCATCTTCAATGCTATCATCTGTATTATTATTATCAACTGTAAGAGTACCAGTATCATCATCAAAATTCCACACTATAGTATCAACATCAAACCTTTCATCAATTCCAGCTACACCACCTGTTACTTGGATTAAGTGCCAATAATATTCTATCTCTTGAGGAGCTGAAGAGTCCGATTCATTCAATGAACAGCTTGAAAAAACAAAAAAACAACTTAAAACAAATATTACACTCTTTTTCATAATTATAAATTTAGGGTTTAATTTATAGATGAACAAACTTAAAAAAGGTTGCGTAAAATTAAACTTGAATACTAATTAATACATCAAGCAAACTTAACCTAAATACAAAACGGTACATTTGTTAAATGAAATTTTTTTCAAAAAGAGATACAATTAAAACCGCACAAAAGAGGGTTTTATTTAATTATTAATTATGTCTTGAGTGCTATTCCTGAAATTGTTTAATAAAAATGGTATAAACTTTAAAAACAAAAAACTGATGGTTTAATCTTAAAGGAGAGTCAACTAATAGAATAAAAAAAATCCGACTCAATTAAGAACCGGATTTTTATTAAGCGAATAATATGTTTTACAATAGGCGATAAGCCTTATTTTACTTTCTCTACTACAGCTTTGAAAGCTTCTGGGTTATTCATAGCTAAATCTGCTAAAACCTTACGGTTTAATTCAATATCATTAGCTTTTAATTTTCCCATAAATTGAGAATAAGATAAACCATGTTCTCTAGCTCCTGCATTAATACGCATAATCCATAAAGCACGGAATGTTCTTTTTTTGTTTCTACGGTCTCTGTACGAGTATTGCATCGCTTTGTCTACCGCATTTTTTGCTACTGTCCAAACATTTTTACGACGCCCGAAATAGCCTTTTGCTTGTTTTATTACCTTTTTTCTTCTGGCTCTTTTGGCTACAGAATTTACTGATCTTGGCATAATTTTAATTGTTTTTTGTAGTAGGCGGTTAATGATAATCAACACTTTTATTTTTGCCTAACTCCAGGGTTTATAAATTGTTTTAACCGATTAAAACTTTAGTTACTTTAATCGTAACATAGTTTTAATATTATTTTCGTCAGCTTTATGTACTAAAGTATCATGAGTTAACGCAAGCTTACGCTTTTTAGACTTCTTTGTTAAGATATGACTCTTAAAAGCGTGCTTTCTTTTAATTTTACCAGTACCTGTAAGCTTAAAACGCTTTTTAGCACTAGATTTTGTTTTCATTTTAGGCATTTTCTCCTAGTTTTTTAATTATTTCGCTTAATTACTTTAGTGCTGAACTTGTTTCAGCATCTTATTTTTATACCTTTAGTATTTTTGTTGTTACTTTTTTGGAGCAATAAACATAGTCATTCGTTTTCCTTCTAAACGAGGCATTTGCTCAACTTTTCCAAACTCTTCTAGGTCTTGTGCCAAACGTAATAGCAATATCTGACCTTGTTCTTTAAATATAATCGATCGTCCTTTAAAAAATACAAATGCCTTTAATTTAGCACCTTCTTTTAAGAACTTTTCTGCATGCTTCTTTTTAAATTCGTAATCATGGTCATCTGTATTTGGGCCAAAACGAATTTCTTTAATGGTAACTTTAGTAGCCTTCGCTTTTAAAGCTTTTTCACGTTTCTTTTGTTCATAAAGAAACTTTTTATAATCCATAACCTTACAAACAGGAGGATCAGCATTTGGAGAAATCTCCACTAAATCTAATTCTTGCTCATTGGCTATTCTCATAGCGTCACCTTTAGTATAAATACCAATTTGAACGTTATCTCCAACAAGTCGTACTTTTTGAGCAGTAATCTTAGAGTTAATTTTGTGCTTATCTTCTTGTGAAACCCTTCTAGGTTGATGTCTTCTTCTAATTGCTATGGCGTTATGGTTTTAAATTAAACTTATTTATTTTATTGTGTGTTAAAATGATTTCAACGTTTTTTTAATATCTTCTTTTATTATTTCAGAGAAAGCATTTATGCTAATCATACCTAAATCTGCGCCTCCATGTTGCCTTACAGTAATCTTGCCTTCTTTCTCTTCTTGCTCTCCAATAATAATCATATAAGGATGTTTTTGCATTTCTGCTTCACGAATTTTCTTCCCTATAGTCTCACTTCTGTGGTCTACAAGGGCGCGAATTTCGTCATTTTCTAGCAAATTTAAAACTTTTTCAGAGTATTTTTCATATTTCTCACTTAATGACAAAATAATTGCTTGAGTTGGCATTAGCCAAAGTGGGAAATTACCTCCTGTATGTTCTAATAACAAAGCCACAAAACGTTCCATACTCCCAAAAGGAGCACGATGAATCATAATAGGTCTATGTAACTCATTATCACTGCCTTTATAGGTTAAGTCAAAACGTTCAGGAAGTGTATAATCTACCTGTATTGTACCTAGTTGCCAACGTCTTCCTAACGCATCTTTTACCATAAAATCTAATTTCGGACCATAAAATGCTGCCTCGCCAGTTTCAATTACATAATTTAAACCTTTGTCCTCAGCGGCGTTAATTATAGCTTGTTCTGCTTTTTCCCAATTTTCAGGATCACCAATATATTTGTCTGGATTTTCAGGATCCCTTACAGAAACTTGTGCAGTAAAATTTTCAAACCCTAAAGAACCAAAAACATAAAGCACTAAATCAATAACGTTTTTAAACTCTTCATCCAACTGATCTGGAGTACAAAATAAGTGAGCATCATCTTGAGTAAAACCTCTTACACGAGTTAAACCATGAAGTTCGCCACTTTGTTCGTATCTATAAACAGTTCCAAATTCAGCAAAACGTTTCGGTAAATCTTTATAACTCCACTGGCTGCTTTTGTAAATTTCACAGTGATGCGGGCAATTCATAGGTTTTAACAAAAATTCCTCATCTTCCCTAGGAGTTGTTATTGGCTGAAAACTATCTTCGCCATATTTAGCATAGTGGCCAGATGTTACATATAAATCTTTATGGCCAATGTGTGGTGTTACTACCATTTCATAACCAGCTTTCTTTTGTGCGGCCTTTAAAAAGTTTTCTAAACGCTCGCGCAATGCAGCACCTTTAGGCAGCCAAAGCGGTAAACCTTGACCAACCTTTTGCGAAAACGTAAAAAGCTCCAACTCTTTACCAAGCTTTCTGTGGTCACGCTTCTTAGCCTCTTCAAGCATTTGTAAATACTCAGTAAGCTCTTTTTGTTTTGGGAACGAAATGCCATAAACACGTGTTAACTGCGGTTTGTTTTCATCACCTCTCCAATACGCACCAGCAACACTTAAAACTTTAACCGCTTTTATAATACCAGTATTAGGTATATGTCCACCACGACATAAATCAGTAAAAGTAGAGTGATCACAAAATGTAATAGTACCATCCTCTAAATTTTCAATAAGCTCCTTTTTAAAAGGATTACCCTTATATAAATCTAAAGCCTCAGCCTTACTAGCAGATCGCATTTTAAAATCGTGTTTACCACGTGCAATCTCCAACATTTTATTCTCAATAGCCTTAAAATCTTTTTCAGATATCGTATGCTTACCAAAATCTATATCATAATAAAATCCATTTTCAATAGCAGGTCCAATAGTAAGTTTAGCATTAGGGTACAATTCCTCAATCGCCTGAGCCAAAACATGCGCACTACTATGCCAAAAAGCAGTTTTACCAGCATCATCTTTCCAAGTGTATAAAACTAGAGAGCCATCAGTTGTTAAAGGAGTAATAGTTTCCACAGTTGTACCATTAAAACTTGCCGAAATCACATTTCGCGCAAACCCTTCACTAATACTTTTAGCAACATCCATTGGTGTAACGTTATCTTCAAACGTTTTTAAACTGCCATCTGGTAAAGTAATATGTCTCATTAAAATAAATTAAATTCAGTTTGCAAAGATACTAGTATAAATAAATCCACACAATATATATATAGGTATAATTTTTTTAATGGCGTTCCCCATAAAATGGGTCGGGCTTTCACTAGTCGCTCCTCCTGCGTCGGGAGCTCCAACAAGCCGTTCAATCCCTAACGCGTTTAAGTTAGCAAAATGCATTTATTAGAGTAACATTCAATTTATTCTTAAAAAGACCAAGAAATAATTCATAGTGTAAAATATAAGTTTATCTACTATAATAAAAGTATTAATAATAGAATAACAATATAAGTAAGTCATCATACAACCAATCGTTTTCGTGCATCAAAAATCGTTCAACTTAGCATTTTCATACGCGATAACACCTTGTAATTTTTAAAAAAACAAAAAAATATTAGCTATAACCCTCAGATAACGAGTTTATTAAAACAGACAAAAAGATAGTGATAAAAAAAAGGCAAAAAAGTCATTGTGTAAATAAAAAAGGGTAGTATGTTTGCACGCTCAAAACGGGTAAAATTGTTTTGTAATAAGTTCATTTATAGTTATCGATTTAAAGATAAAAAAGGCTATGATAATTTTTTTTCAAAAAAAGATAAAAAAGTATTGTGAGAGATAAAAAAGGGTTTTATATTTGCACCCGCTAAACGAGGAAACGAGTTTAAGTAAAGAGATAAAAAGTTCATAAACATATTGAATTGACAGCGTAAGATTAAAACTGGAAACGGAATTAATCAACAAAGAGAATAGACCATTTTGAGTACTAGAGAGATTCTAATTAGTTGTTAAAATGCTTAAGACATATAGCGTAAAGCTTATAAGTCAAGAGCAGTACAAATTAACGATGAAGAGTTTGATCCTGGCTCAGGATGAACGCTAGCGGCAGGCCTAACACATGCAAGTCGAGGGGTAACAGAGAGTGCTTGCACTTTGCTGACGACCGGCGCACGGGTGCGTAACGCGTATACAATCTACCTTATACTGGAGAATAGCCCAGAGAAATTTGGATTAATGCTTCATAGTATGTCGACCTCGCATGGGGATGACATTAAAGGATACGGTATAAGATGAGTATGCGTCCTATTAGCTAGATGGAGTGGTAACGGCACCCCATGGCAACGATAGGTAGGGGCCCTGAGAGGGGGATCCCCCACACTGGTACTGAGACACGGACCAGACTCCTACGGGAGGCAGCAGTGAGGAATATTGGACAATGGAGGCAACTCTGATCCAGCCATGCCGCGTGCAGGAAGACTGCCCTATGGGTTGTAAACTGCTTTTATACAGGAAGAAACACTCCCTCGTGAGGGAGCTTGACGGTACTGTAAGAATAAGGATCGGCTAACTCCGTGCCAGCAGCCGCGGTAATACGGAGGATCCAAGCGTTATCCGGAATCATTGGGTTTAAAGGGTCCGTAGGTGGATAATTAAGTCAGAGGTGAAAGTCTGCAGCTCAACTGTAGAATTGCCTTTGATACTGGTTATCTTGAGTTATTATGAAGTAGTTAGAATATGTAGTGTAGCGGTGAAATGCATAGATATTACATAGAATACCAATTGCGAAGGCAGATTACTAATAATGAACTGACACTGATGGACGAAAGCGTGGGGAGCGAACGGGATTAGATACCCCGGTAGTCCACGCCGTAAACGATGGATACTAGCTGTTCGGACTTCGGTCTGAGTGGCTAAGCGAAAGTGATAAGTATCCCACCTGGGGAGTACGTTCGCAAGAATGAAACTCAAAGGAATTGACGGGGGCCCGCACAAGCGGTGGAGCATGTGGTTTAATTCGATGATACGCGAGGAACCTTACCAGGGCTTAAATGTAGAGTGACAGGCTGAGAGATCGGCTTTTCTTCGGACACTTTACAAGGTGCTGCATGGTTGTCGTCAGCTCGTGCCGTGAGGTGTCAGGTTAAGTCCTATAACGAGCGCAACCCCTGTTGTTAGTTGCCAGCATGTAAAGATGGGAACTCTAACAAGACTGCCAGTGCAAACTGTGAGGAAGGTGGGGATGACGTCAAATCATCACGGCCCTTACGTCCTGGGCTACACACGTGCTACAATGGTAGGGACAGAGAGCAGCCACTGGGCGACCAGGAGCGAATCTATAAACCCTATCACAGTTCGGATCGGAGTCTGCAACTCGACTCCGTGAAGCTGGAATCGCTAGTAATCGCATATCAGCCATGATGCGGTGAATACGTTCCCGGGCCTTGTACACACCGCCCGTCAAGCCATGGAAGCTGGGAGTGCCTGAAGTCCGTCACCGTAAGGAGCGGCCTAGGGTAAAATCGGTAACTAGGGCTAAGTCGTAACAAGGTAGCCGTACCGGAAGGTGCGGCTGGAACACCTCCTTTCTAGAGAAAGACGACTAAAAAGTATCATAACTATTACGAAAGATAGTTTATTCTCTATTAGCTGTTAATTTAAAATAATAAGTCACCAGAAAACGGTGGTCAGTAATAAGTATTACTGAAGACTGAAAACTGAAGACTATAAACAGTCTCATAGCTCAGCTGGTTAGAGCGCTACACTGATAATGTAGAGGTCGGCAGTTCGAGTCTGCCTGAGACTACAACCTAAGGTTGATTTTGTTATTAAATAATTTATTATTTAATAAAGAATTGATTTTATACGTTCATTACAAATTGAAAAGGAAAATCTAGAAGAGGACTATCCACCAAAGAGTCGGCAACAAGCGACTGCATACTGCAGACTGTGGACTGTCAACTTAAAGAAACGGGGGATTAGCTCAGCTGGCTAGAGCGCCTGCCTTGCACGCAGGAGGTCATCGGTTCGACTCCGATATTCTCCACAGGGTCGAAATGTTAAGAAAATGTCTAGTAGACATTTTTAACGTAGGAGCCAGATGGCGCTTAGGCGTCGTCGTAAAGTTCATTGACATATTGAAAAAAGATACATGAAATTAAAATTAGACATTAAGTTTAATTTTAAGTAATAATAATTCCGATTAATTAGAATCACGAGCGATATCTAATTAATCATATATTTAGTTATAAGCTAAAGGCTAATAGCCAAAAGCAAGGAGCTAAATATAACTCATTAAAAAAGCAAAAAGTACAATAAGCTAAATAAGGGCGTATGGGGAATGCCTAGGCTCTCAAAGGCGAAGAAGGACGTGATAAGCTGCGAAAAGCTGCGGGGATCAGCACACATGAATTGATCCGCAGATATCCGAATGGGGCAACCCACTATATTGAAGATATAGTATCCTTTAAGGAGGCGAACCCGGAGAACTGAAACATCTAAGTACCCGGAGGAGAAGAAAACAAAAGTGATTCCGTTAGTAGTGGCGA
>NZ_JAKKDU010000017.1:25000-82943 GCF_021728535.1 Wocania arenilitoris
GGTCGTGGGAGATTACCACGTTGATAGGCTACAGGTGTAAAGGCAGTAATGTCATAGCCGAGTAGTACTAATAACCCATAGGCTTATTGTACGCCTGTTTTTTTATAAGTTCAATAATTATTACAAACTATGTTTCTTATTTTCAATATGTTAAGATATTTGTTTATCTAAATTGATAAACGCTGAATGCTAAAGGCAAAATATGCCAATAGCAAGCAGCTATAACTTAAGGTGGTTATAGCGATGGGGCTCACCTCTTACCATTCCGAACAGAGAAGTTAAGCCCATTAGCGCCGATGGTACTGCATTTGTGGGAGAGTAGGTCGTTGCCTTTTTTGGAAACCCTTCACTATTTTAGTGAGGGGTTTTTTTGTTTAAGTTTCTATTTTATTCTATAATATTAAGCAGGATTAAATGATGATTTTTTTCTTTATATGAAGAAGAAAATAAAGCATAGCAGATTAAACAAAAAAAGTTGAGGGATTAAGAATTATGCATAAATTTTTGATAGTCTAAAGAGGAAGAATGCTACAGAGCTCACGCCTCTAAATTGATTTCTAAAGGCTTTAATATTTACATTGAAGGATTCCGCCTAGGTATTGGTACTTCTGTAGTCAAAAAAGTTTAGGATGTTTTTATAATGATGCTGTATAGACTTAGACACAATGCCAAAGGTTTTGCTAAAGCTGTAGCTTTCAATTTTGTTGTACCACTGGGCTAGTTTGGTTTGGGCTACCGATTTGTTTTTGGTTTTTTTATGAATAACCCCAAGTTCCAGTGTTAATAGGTAAGCTTCTTTTAAGTCAGAATAGCGTTAAAATAAAATCTCATATACTTGACAAAACAAAAAGAAGTAAAATAAACTAGCTAATTTAAAACCTGTTTTTTTACTAAAAAAATAAAAAAATCAATTCTATTTACGTAGCTATTAGTTGTATTAAAAAAGGAATTCCAGAAGTTGCATAGCAATTTTATATATTTGTTCTTATGACATATAAAGAACTACAACAGCTTAGATATCCCATTGGAGAATTTAAAGCTCCAGAACATATTACTTCTCAGCTTTTAAATCAATGGATAGAAACTTTAGAACGCTTTCCTTTACGATTAGAGGCATTGGTTAAGTTTTTAACCAAAAAACAATTAGACACACCTTATAGGCCAGATGGTTGGACTATTCGTCAAGTGGTGCATCATATTTCAGATAGCCATCACCACAGCTATATTCGGTTTAAATGGGCTTTAACCGAAGATAAACCTGTTATTAAACCTTACCAAGAAGGGCTTTGGGCAGAGCTTCATGATACCAAAACAGCACCTATTGCAATGTCGTTGGAACATTTAAAGGCTGTACACTATAAATTGGTGTATTTGTTAAAAGGACTTAGTGAAGCACAATGGGGCAGAAGCTTTATACACCCTGAAAGCAATAGTGAAGTTTTACTAAACCTAAACGTTGGTATTTATGTATGGCATTGTAACCACCATTATGCACATATTGAAAACGCATTAAAACAAAATGGTTGGATTTAAATGATAAGACCTGTACATATTGAAGACGCTCAATCCTTGTTGAATATTTATAATTATTATGTTATTAATACTGCTGTCACTTTTGATATAGAGCCTATAACTTTAAAAACCTTTATAAAGAAATTAAATGTTTTAAAAAAAGACTACCCTTTTATAGTGTTTGAAGAAAACAATACCATTTTAGGTTACGCCTATGGTAGTCGATTTAGACCTAAACCTGCTTACGATTATGTGGTGGAATCGACTGTCTATGTTAAATATGATACCCATGGTAGACAGATAGGGACTCAATTATATGCTGAACTGTTAAAGCTTTTAAAAAAGGAAAATTTCCATACGGTTTTAGGTGTGCTTACTATACCCAATGATGCCAGTATAAAACTTCATGAAAGGTTTGGTTTTAAACAAGTTGCTAACTTGAAAGAAGTAGGGTTAAAGTTTGGTAAATGGTTAGATGTTGGTATTTGGCAATTAAAACTAACTTAGTTTTTCCACTTGATATTGCATCCAATACTTGGTTTTTGTAACAGGATATTTTCTTTATTTTCAAGTAAACAATTTAAAGCATGTCTTAAATCTTTTCCAGTAACAGGCAATCCGTTTCCTGGTCTAGAATCGTCAATTTGTCCTCTGTAATTTAATTTTAATTCGGCATCAAAAACATAAATATCAGGTGTACATGCTGCATCATAAGCTTTTGCCACATCTTGAGTTTCATCATATAAATACGGAAATGGATAGTTTTGTTCCATAGCATGCATGGCCATTTTTTCGGGTGAATCCTGCGGATAATTAAAGACATCGTTACTAGAGATGCCTATAAACGATACACCTTTATCCGCATAAGCATTAGCTATTGAGACAATTTCTAGGTTTACATGAATTACAAAAGGACAATGATTACATATAAACATAATTACAGTGGCATTCTTTCCTTTTAAATTTTGAAGCGATAAAACCTGTTTTGAAACCGTATCAAATAAATTAAAATCTGGTGCTATTGTTCCTAAAGGAATCATATTTGAAGGTGTTCGTGCCATAATTTTTTAGTTTATTCAAAGTTCGACAAAATTTGTATTTTTAAAAAATGAACAACACAATATCTTTTGAAGATTTTAGTAAAGTAGATTTACGAGTAGGCACAGTAATTAAAGTAAACGATTTTCCCGAAGCAAAACATTTAGCTTACCAACTTATTATAGATTTTGGAGGTTTAGGTATTAGAAAATCTTCGGCACAAATAACAACTTTATATTCTAAGCAAGATTTATTAAACAAGCAAATTATAGCTGTTATAAATTTTCCTAAAAAGCAAATAGCCAAATTTATGAGCGAATGTTTAGTTTTAGGTGCTGTATATGGTAAAGATGTAAAGCTTTTAAATCCAGAGAACAGAGTTGAAAACGGCACACCTGTCTCTTAGTTTATGCAGCAGCTAGATAACGTTCAAATAAATTTTGATACCAATACACTTTGGGTTCTAAATGTTGCTCTCGGACTGGTTATGTTTGGAGTTGCATTGGGGATTTCGTTAAACGATTTTAAAACTTTAATTAAGCAACCAAAACCTATTTTGTTGGGTTTATTGTCACAATTTGTTTTACTGCCCTTCGTTACGTTTTTATTTGTAATTCTTATAAAGCCACAACCGAGTATTGCTTTAGGAATGATGATGGTTGCTGCATGTCCAGGTGGGAATATATCAAATTTTATGTCGCATTTAGCTAAAGGAAACTCAGCATTATCAGTAAGTTTAACCGCATTTGCTACTTTTTTAGCAATGATTATGACACCGTTTAATTTTCAGCTTTACGGAAACTTGTATCAACCAACAGCACAAATTTTAAAAACGATTCAATTAGATCCCTTTGAGTTGGTAAAACTCGTTATTCTTATTCTTGGGATACCATTAATTTTAGGAATGCTGCTAAGATTTAAGAATGAAACTTTGGCTATTAAACTTTCAAAACTTTTAAAACCATTATCTATTGTTATTTTTATTGCTATTGTTATTGTAGCATTTACTAAAAATATAGAGATTTTTAATAAATATATTAGCCATGTTTTATTAATTGGGGTTAGTCATAATATATTAGCGATTATTATTGGATTTTTAGTAGCAAGAATGTTTAAACTTTCATTTAAAAATCAAAAAACATTAGCCATAGAGACTGGAATTCAAAATTCGGGTTTAGGCTTGTTACTTATTTTTACATTTTTTGATGGTGTTGGTGGTATGTCTATTTTAGTGGCATTTTGGGGTATTTGGCATATTGTTTCTGGCTTATTGTTAGCTGGATATTGGTCTAATAAAAAAGAGGTTTAACAAATTGAAATTTATTTGGTTATATAGTGTTAGATTGTATTTAAGTATTGGAATGTTTTTTTATTTCAGGAAGATAAGAATACATAGTGTTAAAAATGTACCTAAAAACGTACCTGTTTTATTGTTGAGTAATCATCAAAATGCTTTATTAGATGCCTTATTAATTGCAACTAAAAGTGGTAGGTTTTCTTATTTTTTAACCCGAGCTGCAGTTTTTAAAAAGACTTTTGTAAGTAAGATTTTAATGAGTTTGCAATTGCTTCCTGTTTATAGAATTCGTGATGGTTGGAGTAACTTAACAAACAATAATGCCATTTTTGAGACGTGTTCGGGGCTTTTAAATAAAAATGAAGCGATTGTTATTTTTCCAGAAGGAAGCCATAATTTAAAACGCATAGTGAGGCCTTTAAGTAAAGGGTTTACAAGAATTGTTTTTGATACGCTTGAACAATATCCAGAAATTGATTTGCAATTAATACCGGTAGGATTAAATTTTGAAAACGCTGAAAAATTTCCTGATAGCACATCTATTATTTTTGGAGAGCCAATATTTGCTAAATCTTTTGTTTCTGAAAATAAAAACGAAAGTATTGTAAAATTAAAAGCTAAGATTCAATTAGAAATTTCTAAGTTAACTACGCATATTCCTTTAGATAATTATGATGAAACATTGGAAAAACTAAATGCATTACAAGTCGATTTTTTGAATCCTAAAAATGTAAATAACTGTATTGCAAACAATTTTAAGAACTGTGAAACTAATCAAAAACCTAAACTAAAAGGAATCAAATCATTTTTTAAAGGGTTACTAATTTTAAATATTCTACTACCATATCTAGTATGGAAATTTGTAATAAAGCCTAAAATAGATGAAGTTGAGTTTCGATCTACATTTAGGTTTGCTGTTGCAATTACTTTAGTGCCGTTTTACCTTTTAATATTGACGTTTATGTTGGCTTTGTTTTTAAGTTATCAAATAGCTGCAATCTATTTAATTGCAGTTTTAATAATCTCGCTTTTAGCAGTTAAATTATAGTTTGTTTCTAAAGAAAATAGCATTTATTAATAACCTGTTTGTGCTATGCCAAAAAGCTCTAAAATTAGTGTTATCTGTAAAAGCTATCACTTTACCTTTGCCAAGACTTTTTATTTTAATAGGAACAGTTTCAGATAAAAGTTTCAAATTCGGTTTAGATATGTAACCACTTAAAAGTGAATCTTTAGAAAATCATTTAGCCATTGTTTTACGTTATCAAGGGTTACGAACACGTTGTTTTTGTAGTGTTGTTTGATGTAAAGCCATATTTTTTCACTTGGATTCAATTCGGGAGAATATGGTGGTACTCTAATGAGTATAATATTGTCTGGTAATGTGTATTTTGATAAGCTATGGAATGCAGCATTATCTATAATTATGATTATAATTTCTTTAGGTTTATATAGTGAGAACGCTTTTAGGTATTGGCTATATGACACCTTTAGAAAAATATGCTCAAATTAATAATATCTTTTATCAAAATGTAGCTTAACTTTTTTCTATCAAAATTTGTTGTATATCCATCCTTTTTATGTAAGTCCTTAAGTTCTTCTATAGACTCTTTAATAATAATAGTTGCTTGTCTTCACATAAGGGAAAGATACAAAAATTTAGCTTGTTTTAAAATTTATTTGGTATTATAGTAAAGATAACAACATGAATCTATCGACAATGAATATTTGTAATTTATTAACTAAAGATTTACCTTTTAAATCAAGCAACACCATGCACATTATTATAAAAAATAAAGCTGGCAAAACAAGTTCTTTTGCGTTAGAAAAAATTTATTAGTAACATATTAAAAAGTACAGCTTGTCCTATTATCTTGCCACCAAATTTAACGATACTGTACTTAAATTACCTGCGCCACTATAACGCTCTGCCCATAATTCAATAAAGTCTGTAGGGGCCATTTCAATAGATCCAATTATAGCCAATGCACCAACATCATCATTTTCTCCTACCTCTCTAAACACTCTAGTTTCTTCTAAAACCGTACCATTTTTAGCAATATAGAATACAAAAACTGTATTATTATTATCTCCTTGAAAAGATAAACTAGCAGTAATCAAAAAATTTCTAAGTTTATTCCCTTCATATATAATCTTGTTATTTCCAGAAGCAGAAAAGCGAAATAAATGATTAGATGATGTAGTCCCTTCCAATTTTTTTCTACTACTATCTCCAGTACCTGTAAAAGTGGTTGTAAATCCAGAGCCTACTGGAGCGCTTAAATTAACATCTCCTGTGGCTACCCAATCAGACTCAAGTACTAACCCAGGGCAATTTATAAACCAATCATTAGAAAAATTATAATTAGGATTAGGCAACCCAGTATATTTATTCACATAACTATTCGATGGTCCTGAAAATACGCAACTCGATATAACACCTGTTCCCACCACAGGATTTGAACTTACATCAATTCCATAATTACCAATATTAACTATAGAAAATCCACTAACCTTTTCTATCAAATCAAAAGTTCCAGAAAACGTTTCGTAAGCCCCTCCATTATTGGAAAACCACCCTTGATTACTCAATAATAAATCGGCAATATCTTCATAAACTATTCCCGAAGTATTTCCAGAATATTGTATAACATTGGAAAATACAACAGCATATCCTTTAATTAAACCAACACTATTTGAATTTGCAATAATATTATCCTGAAGAACCAATATTTTGTCGTTACTGGTATTATTTAAATTAAAAACACTTCCTCCAGGTGCTGTTAAGGTTAAGTTTCTTAAGCTACCTCCATTACTACCAGAAAAAATAGTTCCACCAACTCTAAGTAAAATATCTTCATTTGTATCTAAGCCCGCAATATAAGCCCCATTAATATCTATTGAATTGCTCAAAGTTATCATTCCATTAATTTCATAAAACGTATCTTCATCGAGTGTAATAACACCTCCACTTGGCGTAGGCAAATCTGCTTCACTTTTTACTAATTTATAATTAGTCCTACTAATTGCACCTTCAAGTGGTACCCAACTTCCTCCATCAAAAAAATAAAATACATCTTCATCGGTATCAAAAACCAACAGACCTTCCGCTGGGTTAGAAATAGCAATCCGCTGTATTGTGGTCATCCGCGG
This sequence comes from Wocania arenilitoris, assembly GCF_021728535.1. GTDB lineage: Bacteria > Bacteroidota > Bacteroidia > Flavobacteriales > Flavobacteriaceae > Wocania_A > Wocania_A arenilitoris. The sequence continues at coordinate 32,001 of NZ_JAKKDU010000017.1, forward strand.
AGTTAAAACACCTTGAGTAGTGGATGTAATATCTAAAACAGAAGACGGATCTGGAGTTGTTGTATTAACACCTACTTGTCCGCTTACTATAATTGTGAAAAAAGAAAAAAATGTAATAATAGATTTAGAAAATTTCATGAGAGAAAGAATTTTTTATTAGTACTGGTATAAAATATTTTTAACAACGCAAATATATTGATAAAAATCGATAAAAACAGCTTTTTAAGCGATAAAGCGTGTTATTACTTTGTTTTTTTAAAAAAAAAACTTACATTTGGTTTTAGATAAACAATGTATAACGAATTACATATTTAAAAAAATATTGAAGCCTATAGTAAATGCATTGACTTACTAAATTAAATACTGGTATATACCTTTTTGTAATTAAAAATTTAAAATAAAACAATAAAAATTTAACACCTAAAACCAAATTCTTATGAAACAAATTTACATTTTTAGTTTATTGTCTATATTATTTTTATATAATATTGGAGCTCAAACCCTTTTTGATTGGGAATCAACCAATGGCACAACAGATAATGGAACATCAATTACTCAAACCGTTAATGGTATAACAGCAACGTTTACTGTGTCGTCAAACAATCCGTTTTATGCTAGTGGTGGACTAGGAAACACAACAGGTCGTTCTGTCGCAGCAGACGATAGCAATACAGATAGTTGGGTTAACATTGCTTTTTCTCAAGCAATAAACATTAGTAGCCTAATAGCTTATGATGGAGATTCCTTTGCAGATAGTGCCACATGGACTTTTACTCCTACTGGCGGTACTAATTCTGTTGTTAACCAAGTTATGCCAGATGCAGGCACAACAGTTACTTTAAACTGGACAGGGGTTACAAATATTAGGGTAACTTCCGATTTTGCAGGAGGACTTGACTGGTTTGTTTTAGATAATATTTCATCAGATTTCACATTAAGTTCCCCAGAATTGGAATTTAAAGATTCGCAGGTAAAGTTGTTTCCTAACCCAACAATCGATTATATTCAATTTAAAAATATAACCAAAGCAGAAAAATATGTGATTTATAATATTATTGGAAAAGAAATTTCAAACGGAACTATTAATGTAGATGGAGAAATTGATGTACAAAGCTACGTTAATGGCTTATATTTCTTAAAACGTGAAAATGGAGGCACAATAAAATTTATAAAAGAATAACGTTAAACGTTTTTGCCAAATAAAAGTGGAGATAAAACTATGTTCAAAAAATTTAGTTTTATCTCCACTTTTATTTAATAAACTTTATTTTTGAATGAGTAAAATATTAAATATATATAATGAGCCATAACAAAAAGTTAATACCAAACGAAATATGGTATAGGTGAATTACAGATAAAAAGTATAATTTAAATAGATGAAATCTAAAATATCCTCTCTTTGTGTTGCTGCTATTATTTTTATAGTTATCTCATGTGATAACAAACAAACAAAACAATGGGTCGCAAAAGACCCTAATATTCTTTTTATTTTAGTTGACGATCTTGGATATAAAGATTTAAGCTTCACTGGTAGTAATTTTTACGAAACTCCAAACATCGATAAAATTGCCAATGAAGGTATGGCTTTTACTCAAGGATATGCGGCTAGTCGTGTTTGCAGTCCATCTAGAGCCAGTATTATGACAGGGAAATTTACAGCTAGACATGGAATAACAGATTGGATTGGTGCTGCTCATGGAGAATTATGGCGCAAACACAATAGACATAATAAATTACTGCCAGCCAATTATGAACATGTTTTACCCAAACAAGATATAACCATAGCCGAGGCTATGAAAATGGCTGGTTATAAAACTTTTTTTGCAGGAAAATGGCATTTGGGGGAAAAAGGCTCTTATCCAGAAGATCATGGTTTTGACATTAACATTGGAGGTTGGGAAAAAGGAAGCCCCATTGGTGGTTACTTCTCCCCTTGGAAAAATCCAAATTTGGAAAATAAAGAAAAAGGTGAAAATCTATCCATACGACTTGCCAAAGAAACATCGGAATTTATAAAAAAAAACAAGGACACTTCATTTTTTGCCTTTCTTTCATTCTATGCTGTTCATAGCCCAATACAAACAACTAAAACTAAATGGGAAAAATACAGAAACAAAGCAGAACAACTGGGTATTAAAGATACGGGGTACATAATGGAACGCGCTCTTCCTATAAGGCAAGCACAAGACAATCCTATTTATGCTGGTTTGATTGAAGCTATGGATGATGCTGTTGGTCATGTTTTAAATACACTAGAAGAATTAAAGCTAGACAAAAACACTATTGTAATATTTACTTCAGACAATGGCGGAGTAGCTTCTGGTGATAACTTTTCTACCTCTAATTTACCTTTACGAGGCGGCAAAGGATATCAATGGGAAGGTGGTATACGAGAACCCTTTATCATAAAAGTGCCTTGGCTACAATCGAATGGAGCAACAAACGATTACCCAGTAATTGGAACCGACTTCTATCCGACTATATTAGATTTGGCTAACATTAAACCTCTACCCGAACAACATATTGACGGGTTGAGTCTGAAACCGCTTTTGGAAGGCAAAACAATAACCACCAAAAGATCTTTATATTGGCATTACCCGCATTACGGAAACCAAGGCGGAGAGCCTTCATCCATTATAAGGGATGATCATTGGAAACTCATTCATTATTGGGAAGACGATAGAAATGAGTTGTATAATTTACAAGAAGACCCAAAAGAACAAACCGATATTGCCGATTCAAATATAGAAATCACTAAGAAACTCTATAATAAACTTAATACCTGGCTCAAATCGGTTAATGCTAAAACACCAGCTAAAGATTTAGAATATGATGAGGCATTGGCAGATAAGCGTAAGGATTACTTGAAAAATACCTTGCTGCCTAATTTAGAAAAAGAACGTGTTAAAATATTATCTAAAGATTTTAAACCTAATGCTGACTGGTGGCAAAGTCAGGTTACAATTGATTAATTTGGCTATTAACTAGATAAGTGCTTTTAAAACATCAATCACATAATCAATCTCTTGTCTGGTATTGTATATGCTAAATGAAAAGCGAATAGAAGGTTTTTGCAGCTCTTCGTCGTTTAGTATTTTGGCTAACACATGTGAGTTTTGGTTGCTGCCACTTTGGCAAGCACTTCCTTTTGAGCAAGCAATACCTTTTAAATCTAACTGAAACAATAACATACCCGATTTTTCTGGACTTACTGGTAAGCATACATTTACCATGGTGTAAGTTCCTTTTTCCATATTACCAGAAAACCCATTAAACTTAGCTGTTGGTATCTTTAATTTTAGCTTTTCTATAAAATATGCTTTTAAAGATTTTACATATTCGCTCTCTTTTTCTAAGTTATCATAAGCAATTTTTATAGCCGTTTCAATACCAACTATATTGTGCACACTTTCGGTGCCTGCTCTAAACCCGCGTTCTTGTTCGCCACCTAAAATTAAAGGCTTTAAACCAGAGTTTTTCCTAATAAAAACAAATCCAACACCTTTTGGTCCATGAAATTTATGTGCAGCAGCAGCTAGAAAGTCTACTTGGACATCTTGCAAATCTAATTTGTAATGTCCAACAGATTGTACGGTGTCGCTATGAAATAACGCATTATTGGCTTTGCATAAATCTGCTACTTTTTTTATATCTAAAATATTACCTATTTCGTTATTAATGTGCATTAAACTTACTAGTGTGTATGTTTTAGTATCAAGTAGTTCCTCTAAATGATAGTAATCAATAAGTCCTTTTTTATCAATATTTACATAACTAACCTCAAGATTATATTCATTTTTAAGTTGTTCAATAGTATGTAAAACAGCATGATGTTCAATTTTCGATGTAATAATATGTGTTACTTTTAAATCTCTTACAGCACTTTGTAGTACTAAATTATCGGCTTCAGTTCCACCAGAAGTAAACACAATTTCGCCAGCTGACACATTCAAATAACCTGCTATTGTTTTTCTTGATTTTTCAATTAATGCTTTAGATGATCTGCCAAAGCTATGTGAAGATGAAGCATTTCCATAGTTATTCTTCATCACTTCAGTTATTTTATCAATAACCTCATCACGAATTTGCGTGGTTGCAGCATTATCAAAATATATATGTTTCATCTACTTATTCATATTATAAAGCAAAAAATAATTCTATGTGCTTTAAGCATCAAAAATAATTGAAATAAAATTATTATCAATATGATACGTTATAAATAACAATTCTATATTTTTGTCTTAAAACCCAAACACATGCGTAAATTATTTTTTGTCGTATTAACTCTTAGCATCACTTGTTTTTTTTCTTGTAGCGATGGTGATATTATTGAAGTAAAATTAGATTTTGGTAACGATTTTAGTAATTGCCAAGGTGTTACTGGTTTGGTTTTTTATAAAACTAAAAACGACCCTTCTGAATCGGTTTCTGTCATTATTAACTCATTCAATCTAGATGATGTTTTTGAAGTTGGAGACGACAAAACATTCAGTACTACAAAATCTGGAACATTTAATTATAGATCTTACAGCAATACTTCAATTTCTGGAGGGAATTTGTTTTGCAACGACATTCCTTCCTCCGAGGTTAATATTATTAGTGATTATTCTAGTAATTGCAAAGCCAATATCAACACAATTTTAATTGAAGATGATAATGATGAGGTTCCATTAGCATTGGAAGATGTTAATGGAGATGGTAATTTAGAAAATGATGACACTGATGGTGATGGACTATGGAATTATATTGATATAGATGATGATGGTGATAATATTTTAACCATAGATGAAGATTTAAATGATGACGGTGATCCTACAAACGATGATACTGATAATGATGGTATACCTAATTATTTAGATGATGATGATGATGGCGATGGCGTAAAAACTAGAGATGAAGAAAGCGATTCGCAAGACCAAAACCCAACAAACGATATTACAAACAGTGATGTTGGTCCAGATTATTTAAATAAAGATGTGTTAACTTCAGTTGCAGCAACAGCTTACAGAGCACATACCATATACCAAACCTATGTAGTTACTTTAACAGTAACAGGAATAAGCATAGATATTTTATTGCAAGACGAATATGATTTTGGTGAATTGTCAGGTGGCACATCAGATACTAGAACGGTTACTCCAGAATTTAATTAAGTTGCAACGTTTTGATAAATATAAACTTCGGTAGCTCCTAAACCATATTTTTGGTAATTAGCATCGTAGAATTTCATGTTATTATAGCGACCAAAAAGGTAATCTAATTCCATTTTTAAAACACCTTCGCCAACACCATGAATAAACACAATCTTTTGAATACGCTTTTTTATAGCAAACTCTAATTGTCGTCTAGCTGTATCTAATTGTAATGTTAACATGTCATGATTACTCATATTTTTTGAAGATTTTACTAATTGATTTATATGTAAATCAATTTCTAAAGTAGGCTCATAACGCGCTTTTGGCTTTGCTTTTTTTACAGGCTTCTTTATGTATTGCTCTTTTTCGTAAATCGCAGATTTTATGCTATCGCTTGTAAACAAATCTGATTGTATTGCTTTGTCGGCATTAATTTTAATCAACTCTTTAGCTTTAAAATCAAGTAAAAAACCATCTTCAGTTTCAATAGAAATTAAACTGTTATCAATTTTTTTTATTGTGCCAGATAAATTTTCATCTATAACCAAAACATAATCGTTTATTTTAAAATTATTGTTCATCATTATTAAGCTTATTCGGGGTGTTGTTATCATCAACTTTCCTGCTCGGAATAGTTCTAGAAACCCTATATACACCAATCATTAACACTACTAAACCCCCAATTAAAATATACTGATTTTGTTGCTCACCCGCCTTTGAATATAATGCAACAATAGCACCTAAAATAATTAATATGTAATTAAAATATGTCATTAGAAAACCCTTGAATTAACACCGCCAATTTAAGCTAAAATTACTTATTGTTAAACAATTATTGATGGTATTATCTAAACCAACAATCGTTAAAAAGTATATTTTAATAGATTATTTGCACAATTTGTATAAAAAATCTACATTTGTAGTTAACTAAGTCCAATTAATTATGCTACGTAATTTTACTTTATTATTTGTTTTAATAACTGGTTTATCTTTTAGTCAGGACTTATATGTTGCAAATGATAGCTATTTGTATACAAGAGATGTAGCATTGTTTGTAAATGATGACATTAGGCTTGAAACTCCAACTTCTAACATTTATCTTAGAGGAGACGGACAACTTTTACAAAATACAGACACCAAAAACTCTGATGCTGGAGAGTTATCCATTTATCAAAATCAAACCACAGGTATTTACGAATATAACTATTGGTGTTCGCCAGTAGGAATAAGTATAGATGGTATAGCACAAGGCAATGTGTCTTTTCAAGGTGATAATAGTATACACGACCCAACAGATCATACTGATTTAGCAAACGTAGCCTCTACAGCTTACTCTTTTACATCATCACAAAACGGAACAGCAACTGAGCTTTCAAACTTTTGGATTTATACGTTGGTAAATGGCGAAGGTTATTTTGACTGGAATTATGTATCAGAAAATAACCCTGTTGCACCAGGTTTAGGATTTACTTTAAAAGGAAGCCCTAACACCAATAATGTTTTAGATTTTAGAGGCAGACCTAATAATGGTACTATTACCGTTAGCTGTACTTTTGACGGTAGCGATGATGAGCCCATAGTAGGTATACCCGATAGGGCAGAAACCTTAACAGGAAATCCTTACCCTTCTGCTCTAGACTTGAAAAAATTTATTATAGAAAACACCAATACTGCAGATGGTGGAACCTCAACCAACCCAACAAATATTGAAGCAGAGATTTATTTTTGGGAACAAAAACCTAAAAATTCACACGTTTTGACTAATTACGAAGGCGGTTATAGTATTTATACCCCTGGGGACTTAAGTGATTTAAATGATAATGGTTCTTATGCTACAGCAGCATTTGTTAGTTATGCTGGTGATGGAAGTTCAAACTTGCCAACTCCAGGAGGCGGTAACACCACAAGTTATTCTGGAAATAATTCTAGACGATATGCTGCTGTAGGACAAGGCTTTGTGGTTAGCAGTAAAGGGTCTGGCGGAAATTTTGTATTTACAAATAGTATGCGTCTATATTTACCAGAAGATTCAAGTCTAACAGGAGACGGTTCAGTTTTTGCAAAAAATGGGAAAAGCAAGAAAGACTCAAAAAAAGAAGTTAAACCGATGTCTCATAATGGTGTCGATTATAAATCAATTTTAGAAAATCCAACCATTATTCCTGAAATTAAAATACATACAAGAATAAATGACACATATTATAAAGAAAATGTTATTGCTTTTAGAAGTTCTACTCCAAATAACAATACTTTAAACCGCTTTTTTGATGGTATTAATATTCATGCTTTAAATTCTGATGCCTATTTGCTTTCTGAAAACAAAGAATTATCGATTAAATCTATAAATTACGACGAAGCAACAAGAATTCCTTTTGGATTAAAGGCAGAGTATGACAATATGCTTTTTAGTGTTAGAGTTTACGCAGCAAAAGATACACCTTCAGATGTTAATATTTATGTTTATGATAATACTAACAACACATATACTGATGTAAAAAACGGTACATTCAACATAACTTTAGAGACTGGAACTTATAACAACCGTTTCGAAATTACATTTAGCAACAAAACTCTTAATGTAATTGATAATACGTTTGATAATTTTGATGTTATTCAAAACAATACTATTTCTCAGTTAAAAATTCTAAACCCAAATGCTTTAGATATAAAATCATTTAACTTATTTGATGTTTCTGGAAAACAGGTTTTAAATGAAAATATCTCAGGAAATAAAAACACGTATGCTTATTCCACAAAACCTTTAAGCAATGGTGTTTATATTGCTAGAATTAGTTTATCTAACAACCAAGTGCTTACTAAAAAAGTAATTGTTTCTAACAAAAATTAGATTATGTTTAATTTTTTAAAAGTTAGTAATTACAAATTTTTGCATAAATTTAACAAGATTTAATCTCTAATATGCAATCAACTTTTGAAGAATACATGGTACCCTGCTTGAACAAAAAGCTTTTTGGTATTGACTGTATGGGTTGTGGTATGCAACGTTCAATTTCACTCATTTTCTATGGGGATTTTGTTGAGGCTTTTTATATGTACCCAGCAATATATACATTAATACTACTTTTTGGTGTTATTGCTATAAATTCATTTAAAAGTTTTAAGTACGCTAATAAAATTATTATTATTTTGGCTATTCTTAATGCTATAATTATCATTGGAAATTTTATAATAAAAACTTTTCTAATCAAATAAAAAAAACATGGAACAACAAAAATTACCTAATGCAACGATTATTTTAGTATTTGGAATCTTATCAATAGTAACATGCTGCTGCTATGGGATAATAGGGTTAATACTTGGTATTGTAGCACTTGTATTAGCAAACAAAGCTACTAAAGTTTATGCAGAAAACCCTGAAGCTTACACTGGATATCAGAATGTAAAAACGGGTAAAATTTTAGGAATTATAGGAATTGTATTAAGTGCACTATACTTACTTTTTGTTTTGTGGTTAGTTAGCACTTTTGGCTGGGAAACTTTACAAGACCAAGAGTTAATGCAAGAAAAACTTCAAGAAATGATGGGACAATAAGTTCTCAATAATAAAAAAGCGACCATATTTTAAGTTTCCTCAACAAGTATTGGTCGCTTTTTTATTTAATCATCCTATTCTTAAAATGAAAATGTTGCAAAAAAACATACTTCCTAAAATAATAGAACATATTTAGCTAAATCTGTATGATTTTTTATATAATTTTTGTAAATTATACACGTCTTTATTAAATTTCAGACAGCACGTATTCAATAAAAAAATTGAGACAATGTTAAATCTAAAGAAAGAAATGCATATAATTGGTGGGCATTCACAAGGCGCAAAAATGGCATCCAAATTCATTTATGAAAATCTTGGGCTATTTAAAGGACTTTTTTCATTAGAAACTATATTATCCAAGAGATTTCGATTTTATCATACAGGATATTCTAAAAATCAAGTTTTATCAAGAAATGGATGGATTAGCAAGTGTGTTTCTGAAGTATTGGAAAATAAAAATAAACTTCTCTCAAAATACGAGCCTAATATAAATAAAAGTAGAAAATCATTTTCAATCTGGATATTTGGAGACTATTAACTTAAAATACTGATTTTTTTATTAAAATTAATCTATAAAACCATGAAGCACAACAAACTCTTTTTATATGTAATAGGTATGCTATTACTAGCAAGTTTTAAAAACTCCTATTCACAAACAACCTATAACGTTACATCAACAGATTTAGAAGGTCCTGGCTCTTTTTTACAAGCCATACAAGATGCTAATGCTAACCCAGGAGAGGACATTATTCAATTTTCTGCAGGATTAATTGTAGATGCTATTACGCCAGGATTCAGTCTAACAAATCCAGACATGGCAATAATTCTCGAATCTGTAGTCATTGAAGGTAACGGAAGTTCTATTAATGCAAAACAATGGTGGATTGCTGCGGATGGTACTACAAATCCATTAGCCGCATGCCCGGGATCCATAGGCAGTACCACTATTATGTTAAAAGCACCAACGTTTTTAAGGGTTGGGACTATTGGTCAAGATAATTCTGCTATTACTGTAACCATAAAAGATCTCTCAATTAAAGAGTTTAATGGTGTTGCGCAAATATATGAAAATGCAACTTTAAATTTGGAGAATTTTAAAGCTAGCGATATTTGGGCTACTAATAATTGTCCAAGTGGCACAACTGGTATGATGTCAGTAGCTAGTGGCGGTTCATTGTCTATAAAAAATTCATCTTTTCAAGAATCTATAAATTGGGAGACCACACCGGATTTAACTGCAACAATTATCTCTGAGCCAAATGCAGGAAATTTAACAATTGAAAATAGTCTTTTTTACGATTTAAACAAACAAAAACATTACGCAATTAATTGGGAAGGTTCTGGTTCTGCTGTTGCTAATATTGTCAGCTCAAGGTTTTTAGGTGCTGGTGGTTTAAAAATATCTGGTGGTACTACCACAAATATTGTTAATTCTACTTTTGTTTTATCAGATGGATTAGGCGTGTTAAATTACGGGGAACGTATTTGGAATAATTCAAATGGCCCTATGAATATTATTGCTTCTTCAATTAGATTTAATGGCAATGAATGTAACTTGGAATGTTCTAGTTTCTCTGTTAATTCATTAATCCATAACAGTTCTTCTGGTTCACTTAATTTTATAGAATCAGCTATTGGCTTTAACTTCCCATCAACTACAGGAACAATTTTGCTCACTTTAGAGGGTTCAAATATTACAGCTGATGGAGCTACATGGATTGAGCCTTCAGTAAGTCAAGATGCTGCTGCCTTAAAAACCATTACTTCACAACTAAATTTACTTACGAATTTAAATGGTTTTGAACCGCAAGTAAACACCAGCATAGTATTCTTAGATGCTGAATTTGTTAAACCTGCATTTCCGGGAGAATTGATTGATGTTGTTAATACTCCTTTAACCAATCCTATAACAAATCAGCCAATTACTTTAGACCCAATTGGCAATGATAGGTTTGATGGTAATGGTTTTCGTGATATTGGCGCCATTCAATTATCAGTGGCTCCATTTTTGAATTTAAGCTCCATAGGGAATGAATCTGCAACCCTTAACTGGAATGAACCTGTCCACCATGATGGTCATTCAATTATAAGATATGAGGTATCATATATTGAATCAGGTGGCTTTACTCCTACCATTGTTACAGTCAATTTACCTAATCTAACAACTACAATAAATGGTTTAACAAATGGTACTGAATATGTGTTTTCAGTTAGAGCTGTTTATGATAATGGTGGTTCTGAATTAAATGGTCCATACTCTAATAATGTAACGGATACACCGTTTGGAACTCTGAATGCTCCTACACTAATTGCTACACCAGGAGATCAACAAATAGACCTTTCTTGGAATCTTCCTGATTTAGGCGGTCGTACATTTCAAAATTATGTTTTATATTGGAAAGAAAGTAGTTCTTCAACCTGGGATACTGTATATGTTATTACAGACCCAAATGAAACTACAAGAACTGTAAGCGGCTTAGTAAATGGCACCACTTATGAGTTTAGGATTAATGCAAGAGCTTCAGGCGAGATTAGTGTGTTTAATACTACTACTGCTACACCTGATTCTGGACTAGGAATTGAAGAGCTATCAAATAATGTGGTTTCTTTTTATCCTAATCCAGTTAACGACGTTGTAAATATTAAATTAGATGAAAGCTTTAAAGCTAAATTGTTTAACATTAGCGGTAAATTGGTACTTGAAGTAAATAATAAAAAACAAATTGATATTTCTTTCTTAAGTAGAGGTGCTTATATCTTAAAAATTGAAAGTGAAGATAAAATTTATTCGGGTAAAATTTTAAAGGAATAAAAGCTCTGTATTAAAACAAAACTTTAACAAATTAGGGACTATAAAGTATTTTGTGTTTATGTCTATTTAGATTATTGAAAACATATTTTAAATTCAAAAACAAAAATTTATTTTTAAATTTTATTATTCTAAATTCAAAATTAAAACAACTATTAGTCTTGATTAGAAAAAAGAAACTTATATAAAAGAGAATTCACAAAATTTAAGTGAATTCTCTTTTTTTCATTTTGTGCGTAATGATAAATTTATAAAAGTTTTAAAAAGCCTAATTTTGAATCCAACAAGTATAATATCATTTCTTATTTAAATGATATTAGAGAACTAAAACTAATTAAAAAACATGGAAGAAATGTCAATTGAATATTGGAATGCACTAGCTAATCAACTAATAATAATTAGTTCGTTATTAAGTGGATTTACAATTGCAGTAATTGCAAACCTCTTAGTATCTGATAGGAATACTCGGTTGTTTAGAATTATAATGATAGCTGCAGTATTAGCGGCTAGTTTCTTTTTAATCACATTATTTGCTAACACAAAAGTTTTAATAATGTCAACAAATGGGTACCCTTTTAAAATGACAGAAAAAGGATTGGTTAATTTTTCTTTAATTGGATCAATTAGTCTCTATTTAGGAATTATGTCGCTAATTACTATTGTTGTATTAGCAGGTTGGACTAAATCAAAAAAAATGGGAATATTTACTACGCTAATTGGAATTTTAACATTCGCAATAATCCTTTTAATGTTAAATTTAAATTAAATAAATATGAACAATACAAAAGCAGTATTACAATACTTGGGAGTCATTATGGTATCATTATTATATATGACCTTGCTTATTTTTACACAATTAAGTTTTTAAACTACTGTTGAAGATGAAAACTTAAAACTATTGATAGCATTGGGAATGGGAATTCTTTTTCCATATGCTATCTATTTATTAAATAATTTATATTTTAAAAAAATAGGATTAACACCTCCTCCTCTATTGAGGTTAAATGTTACTCTCCTAAAAAACATAATAATTGGATTTTTATTAGGGCTGCTAGCATTGTATTTATCTGGACTTCTGTTTTATTTCCAAACAAATGACATAAATAATTTCTTTTTTAAAGTGTCTTTTCCGCTAATAGTATTTAACATCCTTACTGCAATTGGAGAAGAAATTATTTTTAGAGGCACTTTATTAAACGTCTTTGCCCAAAAGAATAAACGATATCTGGGGCTAATTATATCTGCTATAATCTTCGCTTTAATACATTTATTGAACGTGCTTATAGGACAAGAAGTTAGTATTTCTCATATATTAACCTTGATTTTAGCCTGACTATTCTTAGGCTTAATCTATCTAAATTTTGGTTTGGTTAGTGCCATTGCTACACATTATATATGGAATCTTCTTCACGCAGGAGCAAATTTTAGTGAAGAAGGATATACCGTTCAATTTGTTCTCTTTATTTTATGCATAGGGCTTTTTTATTTAGATTGTAAAAATGAAAAACCAAATAATGACAGCAGCCAACAAATAGAACACTATAAATAAACTTAAAAAATAATAATAAATTAAATATCAGTTAGAAAAAACCATTATTAAAAAGGAAAAAATAAAGAGAAAGACAAAGAATAAGAAGAATCATTATTCCATAATCACAGTGCTAAACTTAGCGTTTACAACAATGTTTTTATTGGTTTCGGTATTGTTAATAGTTAATGAAGATATATTATCATCATTTGGTTTTTCTGGGTGTTTAAAGCGCGTACGCGTGCCTTTGTACTGAAAATTATAATTCACTTTTGGAAGCACTATAAAAGCATCGGTATTTTGTAAAATAACATTTAAGTTATTAAAAGTATCATCAATTTTTAAAATTTTTAAATCTCCAATACTACCATCAATAATAGCACTACCTAAAAGGTTTTTTATTTCGGTGTTTGATGAATTAGAGTTTAACACCAACTGCTTTACATTATTTAACTCTACGTTTTCAACATACTTTAAATTTAATTCACCTAAATTCCAATGGTTTACATAAACTGGCGAATAAGAAGCATTAATGGAAGTACTACTTCCATTAATGCTATGTGCTGTAAACTTAGTATGCGATAAGTCTGCTTTTAAATTGTTAATATTTGCAGCAAATTCTATTTCGCCATGTCTTACATTAACTTTTAATTTGGCGCCTTTTGGCATTTTAATTATAATTGTTTTTTTAACTTTTGAATGTGATTTTTTATTAACCAATTTCTCAATTAAAACGCGTCTTTTACTCGATAGTTTTTTACGCTCTTCAGCACGTTTTTTCATTACCACTGCACGCTCTTTAGTTCTATCCTTTAAAGCTTTTGTTTGCGCCTGTAAGCGTTCTGTTTTAATTCCCATTTGTTCTGCAAAACGCTTGCCCCAAGATTCCATTTTTTCTGCATACTCTTCATTATTCCACTTGCCTTTATACTTTTCGACCCATTTCTCCATTTCTTTAGCATATTTCTCACCCCATTCTTTTCCAAATTTCTCGCCCCAAGCTTCCATTTTATCTTCATATTCCTTACCAAACTTCATTTCAAAATTCTTGGTGTATTCTTCAATATACTTTTCACCATCCTTTTTATAAGCCTTGTAATCAAAATTAAATTTGTTTACACCTTCAGGTAATTCGGGCAATTCTGGTAATTCTGGCATTTCTGGCATTTTTGGAAATTCTGGTAAATCTGGCATTTCTGGAAGCTCTGCCATCTCAAAATGAAAATCGAAATCCATATCTTTTAAATCTGCCAATTCATACTTTAGCTCTTTTAATACAGCCCGCGCAGCTTCATTATCGCCGTTACTAAGATGTACCCATAGCGAAGGAGAATACCCTTTGGTTTTTATTGAAACTTCGCCTTGAGAACCTTCAATATTTACATCCCAATCTTTTAAAGCGTCTTGTATTTCTTCGTCAGTTAAATCTTCGCCTTCAATATAAGCTTCAATTTCAACTGTGTTTTTACTCCAAGTATCAAATACAATGTTACAATAACTTGTATTTAAATCGATTGTAACATCTTTATCTACTTTAATTGATTGAGATACTTTAGTTAATTTTTGTTGAGCTAATGCACTGCCCGATACAAAACAGACTAAAATCAGTAATTTTATTTTTATAATTGTCTTGTTCATTTTTTGATTTTTTAGATGGATTGTTTTACTTCTTCAAGATTATCTTCAGAAGTTTGTAATGTGCTTAATTGCGATCGTAAACGATACAAAAGATTTAAACGAAATTTTAAATTATCAATTAATGCATTTACTGTTAACTCACTTGGTCCAGACTCGGTTAATTCAACCGATAAGCTTTGGTACTCCTTATTAAGTTCATCCAATTGTAATAAATAACCATCAATAACATCTTTGTTTTCTGGTGTGTATTCCATTTTAGATAACTCTAAATTTATACTTGCTAAATAATAATCTTCAACCTTTTTTAAGCCTGGAGACACATCACCCAAAGTTTTGGTTTCAACAGGTTGTGTTGTTACCACCTCAATAGGTTTTTCTATGTCTAAATAATGGTACGCACCAAAACTCAAACCTAAAAGCAATACCACACTTGCAGCAATTTGTAGCCAATTAAATTTAGATTTTTGCTTTTCAGGAAATGCTTTATCTAGTTTTTCAAGAAATCGATCTTGATGATTTTTTGGCATCTTTTCGTTCGATACTTTATCATCTTTAAATAAGCTTTTAATATCTCGTGCCATTTTTTTTAAGTGTTAAGAGTTCTTGTAATTTTGCTTTACCTCTCAATAATTGAGTACGCGATGCGACTTGAGATATGCTTAATATCTCCGATATTTCTTGGTGGTCGTAACCCTCAATCAAATACAACATCACTACATACTGGTATTTATCTGGTAAATTATTAATTGCATGTTTTACATCGTTTAATGTAATTGTATCTTCAACTAACCATTTGTCGTCGTCTTCAGCATCAATAACTTTTAGGTGCACCTCATCTAACTCCACAAGTTTTTGCTTTTTAGACTTTAAGAAATCAATACTTTTATTAACAACAATACGTTTTAACCATGCGCCAAAAGTAACTTCTGCTTTATATTGGTGTAGTTTAGAAAACGCTTTAATAAAGGCTTCCTGTACCACATCTTCAGCATCATTAGCATCTTTTAAAAACCTATTAGCAACAATATACATCCCATCGCAGTACTGGTTGTATAACTGCAATTGTGCTTTCCGGTTGTTTTGTTTACATTGCTCAATAATGTTAACATTAAACATACTAAGTCTACTTTTGGTTTAAGCTAGTTCTTTTTAAAAGACGACAGAAAAAATATAATGTGACAAAAAGTAATTATTTTTTTAGAATAATAAATATTTGGGTGTTTCAATTTTATTAATTATCACTTTTTAAAGTATCTTTAGCTCATAATAAATACCCTTTATGAATATCTTTTTAAAACGCATTTTATTAATATTATCATTTATTGCTTTAGGCTTATTTTTATATTCTCTTTTTGTTGAAAATATTTTCGCTTCTCGCTTAAGTCCTAAAGATACAGTTGAATTTAAATTAAACGATTTAAAACTTGAAGTGTTTTACAACAGACCATCAAAAAAAGATCGCGAAATTTTTGGAGCTTTAGTGCCTTTTAATCAAGTATGGCGAACAGGTGCAAACGAAGCTACTACTTTTGAAACCAATCAAAAACTAGATATAAATGGCATGCCTTTACCAAAAGGGAAATATACACTTTGGACAGTACCAAAAGATAGTGTTTGGACCATAATATTTAATTCTAAGCAATATCCTTGGGGTGTTACCGATGAAATGAAACCGTACTGGGATCCTAATTACGATGTTTTAAATGTTGATATTCCTGTTGAGAAATTAAATACAACCGTTGAGCAATTTACCATAGCTTTTGATAACTCTACAGATCAACTCTTTTTAACCATGGCTTGGGATGATGTTAAAGTTGCTGTACCACTTAAATAAGTAATTAATTCTGTTGGTAGCAAACAGTGTTCGGTCATAAAAAACAAAATAATATAAATTAGACAAACATTCGCGCACTCGTGGCAAAAGATAAAAAATCAACTTTAATAGAAAACCAAGACGTTTCGCAGCTAGAAATTACTAATAGTATTTCTATTAAAAATATAAAAAAGAAGCGTAATGCAAGAATTAATCCTAAAACTTTAGTAACATCCATTTTAAAAAAAGATACTACAGCACTAAGTAGGGCTATTACTTTAGTTGAAAGTAAAAACACAGAACACCTAGATATAGCAAATAATATTATAAAACAGTGTTTACCACATGCCAACAAATCTATTAGAATTGGTATTACTGGTGTGCCAGGAGTTGGTAAAAGCACATTTATTGAAACTTTTGGGAAACACTTAACAGCTTTAGGTAAACGTGTTGCTGTTTTAGCTATAGACCCAAGTAGTTCTCTTACCAAAGGTAGTATTTTAGGTGACAAAACCCGAATGGAAGAATTGGTTAAAGACGAGAATGCTTATATACGTCCGTCTGCTTCTGGGAAATCTCTTGGTGGTGTTGCCAAAAAAACACGCGAAAGTATTATTTTATGCGAAGCCGCTGGTTTTGATGTTATAATTATTGAAACCGTTGGTGTTGGACAAAGTGAAACCACCGTACACAGTATGGTAGATTTCTTTTTATTATTGAAGCTAGCTGGTGCTGGCGACGAACTGCAAGGTATTAAACGTGGTATTATAGAAATGGCAGATACTATTGCAATTAACAAAGCCGATGGCGATAACTTAAAACCTGCCAAACTTGCTAAGGTAGAATTTAATAGAGCCCTTCACCTTTACCCTCAAAAAAACTCGGATTGGCAACCCAAAGTAATGCTGTGCAGTGCAATAAAAAATGAAGGGATTGATATTATTTGGAATGTTATTAATGAGTATATTGAAACTACTATTGAAAATAATTATTTTTATAAAAAACGAAAAGAGCAAAATAAGTTTTGGCTTATTCAAACCATAGAAGAGCAATTAAAATCTAATTTTTTTAATCGACCAGATATTAAAAAAGAGTTGACAACGCAATTGCATTTAATAGAAAATAACAAAACCACGCCATTTGCAGCTGCTTATTATTTGTTAAGTTTAGCTCACTAATTTTTTACAAATCTGCTTAAAAGATAGTTTACTAATTTGTAAAACAAAAACCCTGAAATAGCACCAAAAGCTAATCCACAAACAATATCTAATGGGTAATGTACACCAAGATAAATTCTACTATAAGCTACAATAAAACTCACCAATATTAATAAGTAAATAAGGTTTTTATAGTATTGTCGTAAAAGTAATCCGCCAAAAATAGCTACCGCCATAGAGTTTGATGAATGTCCTGAAAAGAAGCCATATTTACCGCATCTAACAGCTACAAAACGTATTTGGTCAACTATATCAAGATTTCCACAAGGTCTAGCTCTTTCAAAACCTCGTTTAAAAACATTTGTAATTTGGTCTGTAAATGTTATCATTAGTGCGCAAACTAGCATAAGTAATAATACACCTTTCCAACCAAATTTCTTTTGGAATAAAAAAATTAATACTACGCCTAATATCGAACCAAATATGAATTTATTGGTAATAGCACGCCATAAAGCATCCCAAGGTTCTGAACCTAAATTATTTAAAAACAAGAATAATTCGGTGTCGTATTCTAAAAGTTTATCAATCATTTGTAACTAGAGGCTTTAATTTTCATACTTAGCTACTTCATTATCATAAAACTCAGTAGCTAATTTTATAGCATTTTCAGTTTCAATTTGTAATTCTTTTTGATCTTCGACATCAAAATCCTCAAACCATTCTACCTCATCATTTTCAAGATTAATTATAAATCTGGGGAATTCTGTATGAATTACATAAATGGCATTTGGATAATCTGTATTATCACCGAGAATGAATTTTGGGAGTGTCATTATATAGTTGTTAGTTGTTAGTTGTTAGACAAAATTAACTTTTTAGTCAAATAATTAAATCGAATATACAATAAAATAGCAGCTGTTGTTAATCCTGCTAGTAATCCTAACCAAATACCAAAGCTTCCGTAGGCATCTTCTTTTCCTAAAAACCAACTTATAGGAAAACCAATTAACCAATACGAGATAAAGGTAATAAATGTTGGGATTTTAACATCTTGCAGTCCTCGTAAAGCACCTAAAACAACAACTTGTATACTATCACTTATTTGAAAAATAGCTGCAGCAATTAATAGTTTTGATGCAATTTTAACTACTTCAACATTATCAATTAAGTTTTTAGCATCATCAAAATCTACATATATTTTTGGTAACTGATTATGAAACACAAAGAAGATGATGGCAAAACTAATTGCAAAAACGGTTCCCATTAAAAACAATGAAAATGCAATTCGGCGCAACTCAAAATATTTTTGTAATCCTTTTTGATTACCAATTCTAATCATAGATGCTACACTTAAACCTATAGCCACCATAAATGTCATAGAGGACAAGTTTAACGCAATTTGATTTGCTGCTTGCGGATTTTTACCTAATAAACCACTTAACCATATTGCAGCAGTAAAAATAGCAACTTCAAAAAACATTTGCATTGCACTTGGTGCTCCCAGATTTATAATTTTTTTAAGCATTAATTTATTGAGAACAAAAAACTTAATGTTAGTTACAAAGGCTTTTGATTTTTCTTTTCCTTTCAATAAGGACCATAAATACCAAACCATTATAAAACGCGATATTAATGTACCATAAGCTGCACCAACAATACCTAATTCTGGAAACCCAAACTTTCCGAAAATCAAAATATAGTTTAAAACAACATTTACAATATTAGCTACCAAAGTAGCGTACATAGGGTATCGTGTCATCGATAAACCGTCACTAAATTGTTTAAACCCTTGAAAAACTATTAGCGGAATTAACGAAAACGCTACTAAATCTAAATACGGAATTGCTAGTTCTACAACCTCAACAGGCTGTTTCATTAAATACATAAGTGGTTTTGCGAAAAACAGAAATAAAAAAAGTAAAACACCTAAAACTGTACACAAAAACAACCCGTGCTTAAACGATGATTTACCATTTTTAAAATTTTGTTCAGCATCCGCCTCTGCTACTAAAGGTGTAATAGCTGTAGAAAAACCAATACCTAAAGACATTGCAATAAACATAAAACTATTGCCTAAAGAAACTGCTGCAAGTTCTGCAGTTCCTAATTGACCTACCATAATATTATCAACAAAACTAACAAAAGTATGTCCCAACATGCCAAGCATAACTGGAGCTGCCAATTGCCAATTGTATTTAAACTCTTTAGTATAGTCTTTCAATTGCATGCCCCAAAAGTAACCTTTAGTATTAGTTTTTTAAACTTTATGGAATAGATTTATTAAATATTGATATTATCTGAAAATTGATATCTCGAACAACCAAGATTATAAACATCTGATAATTAATAATTTATTTGTATATTTAAACTATCCCAGACATAGCTGAACGTTTATTCTATTTTATTAGGAACTAATTTGGCTTTTGTTTAATTGGGATTTAAAAACGGAAGCTTTTAGTTTCTAATTTTTAAAAGAGGCTGTCTTAAAACTTAAGATAGCCTCTTTTTTATGATTACTCCAAATGAAAATATTGATTTAATATATTATATAAAGTTTCAATTAAAAATATTACTCTTTGTAATGCGTTGCATCATCCCAATTATCTGTTCTAAAGGATGACGCAGGTAAGATACTGGTATCAAATAAAGTTCCACTAACCCAGTTTCGCCATGCATAACGGACTTCAATAGGATTTAAAACTTTATCACTTTTTACAAATACATTTCTACCATTTATAATTTTTGCTTCAGCAGGATAAAATACTTTATCTGCTCCAGCAATTTCAAATCCTTGTAACCCATTAAATGCATATAAGCCGCCCTCAGCATTTTTAAACTTTAAAATAAGTCCGCCATCTTTTGTTTCTTTCGAATCAAATTCTGGACCAGCGAAATCTATAGTTTTATAGCCATAAGTTTTATTTAGAGCGTTAAACAAAAGTCTATCGGCAACTTCTTTCTTTTTTGCAGGATGGATACAATATTGTTCTCCTAAATCCATTGTTATTGCGACACCAGAATTCGGGATAATATCTGCGCATTGTAATTGAACTTCGCGTATAAAAGCGCTATTTTCTTTTTCTTCAAACTTATCATTTCCTCCATAATTAAATGGTGCTATTTGTACAAAATAAAAAGGAAAATCTCCTATAGCCCATTTACTTCTCCAATCTTTAACCATAGCAGGAAAAAGCGTTTTATATCCTTTTGGATCGTTTTTATTACTCTCGCCTTGATACCACAAAGCGCCTTTAATTGTGTAAGGTATTAGTGGGTTAATCATGGCATTAAATAATGCCGTTGGAATATGATTTGTTCGATTAGCAATATCTACATTATCAAGATTTACTGTTTGGTAGTTAGTTATCATGTCTTTACTTATCCAAGCTTCAACCTTACTTCCTCCCCAAGACGTATGAATCATCCCAACAGGAACATCTAATATTTTTTGTAATTGATTGCCAAAAAAGTAAGCAATAGCACTAAAATTTAAAACATTATCAGGCGATGCTTGTTGCCAAGCTTTATATTCGTTAACATCTTTTAGTGGTGCTTTAGAACCCTTTCTTTCAACTGTAAATAATCTCAAATTCGGATTATTAGAATTAGCTGTTGCAAGTACAGAACCAAAAGTAGGTTGCCCATTGTAACCTGCTAGCGTTTGTCGCATATTTGATTGGCCAGAGCACAACCAAACTTCTCCAAATAAAATGTTATTTAATGTGATGTTTGATTCTTTACTAGTAATTTTTATGGTTTGTGCATCTTTACTATTGGTTGTTATTACCTCTAATCTCCAATCTCCGTTTTTATCCGCTTTAATATTTAATTTTTCTTTTAACCAAGATGCATCAATAGTAATGTCTTCATTAGCATCTGCCCAACCCCATAAAACCACAGTTGTGTTTCTTTGTAAAACCATGTCTGAAGATACAATAGCAGGCAGTTTTACCTCTGCATAAATGGATTGGATAGTTAGTAAAAACCCAATAACAAATAGTTGTTTTAAGTTATGTTTTCTCATTTTATTTAAATTTAAAGTGTATATATTAATGATTATTTAGAATATAGAAATAGAATCGTAAACTACAACTTTATGCCATAATTGACAAGATTCCTGAATAAATACTTTATGTGCTGGTTCTTCTTGATATTTATCTTGATTTTCTTTTGATGAAAATCCAAGCGATAAACAATAAGTATAACTACTATCGATAACTTCTCTATTAGTCTCTGCTGGAATTCCAATGTGCTTCGATTGAATATATGTTGAAGTATTAATAAATTTCTTCAAAGAAGTTTCAAATGTTTTTCTATTTGATTGATTTTCTGGTTCTTTCAACCAAAAAAATACGGTGTGTTTAAAATAGTCATTCATAAATTATATTCAGTATTATAAAGTTAAAACCTCCTTTTTTGCAGTTTCAAACTCATGCATCATATCCTTAACAATTTGAAACACTGGCTTAATATCATGTATTAATCCAGCTATTTGACCAATTTCTAATTCGCCTTCATCTAAATCGCCTTCAAACATCCCTCGTTTAGCTCTAGCTCTACCCAATAGTTGTTTTAATTGTTCTGGTGTTGGTGCTGTTTTATATAACTCTTGAACATCGCTGTAAAATTTATTTTTAATTAACCTTACTGGAGCCAATTCTTTTAGTGTTAATTGTGTGTCTCCTTCTTTAGCATCAACAACCGCTTGTTTAAAATCTTTATGAGCCGAACTTTCCTTACTAGCAACAAATCTACTTCCAACCTGTACAGCATCGGCTCCTAAAACCATAGCAGCAAGCATTGCTTTTCCTGTAGCAATACCTCCTGCAGCTATTAACGGAATGGATATTTGCTCTTTAACCATTGGGATGAGGGTTAGCGTTGTGGTTTCGTCTCTTCCATTATGCCCACCAGCTTCAAAACCCTCTGCAACTATCGCATCAACACCAGCTTCTTGTGCTTTTAAAGCAAATTTTATACTACTTACAACATGCACAACAGTTATCCCTTTGTCTTGTAAAAATGATGTCCATGTTTTTGGATTTCCTGCTGAAGTAAATACAATCTTTACATCTTCTTCAACAATAATATCTATAATTTCTTGAATGTTTGGATATAGCATAGGCACATTAACTCCAAAAGGTTTATGGGTTGCCTTTTTACACTTTTTAATATGCTCTCGCAACACATCAGGATACATACTTCCTGCTCCAATAAGCCCTAATATTCCAGCATTACTTGAGGCTGAAGCCAATTTCCATCCACTATTCCAAACCATTCCTGCTTGAATAATTGGATATTTTATTTTGAATAATTTAGTAATTCTATTTGGCATCTAATGTTTTATAAATTTAAAAGATATTACTCTGTCTTGATGTTTTACATTTGCTATATAAACCCCTTTTGATAATAAGGAGATGTCTATTCTATTATTAGTATTATTAATTAATTGATGGAGAACTTGTTTTCCTAAAACATCAAAAAAAGTTATTGCTAATTTATTTTTGTTTAAAGGTGTTTTAACGTAAATAAACTCTTTAGAAGGGTTAGGGTAAATAGATATATATCTATCATTTTTCAAATTACCAATAGATAAGGTTGTATTATATGCGCTCATTAAATCGGGAATTCCATAACCCAATTCATAATCTGGGTTATTATATTGAGAACCAGACTCTCTTACTAACTGTATAATTTCTGCATTAGTTTTATTTGGTAGAGCTTGTATTAAACAAGCAACACCACCAGCCAAAATAGGCGAACTGAATGAGGTTCCATTACTTGTCTCAATACTATTATTAAGATTTATTACAACAGCTGAAGAACCTTGAGCTACAACATCAGGTTTTTGTGATGGTTGAATAGCAGTGCCTACAGAACTAAATAACGCATACATTCCTGATGAATTAACCGCTCCAATAGATAACACATACTGAGAATCTGCTGGTGCATTAACTCCAGAACCACCAGAATTACCTGCTGAATTTATAAGTACTAAACCTTTTTCAAAAGCAATATTTGCACCTTTAGTAATAAAGGCAGTATTGCCATCTAAATCTGCTGATGAGTAACTATAAGCTGGATAATTTGGTGCATAACTTTTATAGCCCAAAGATGTGTTTATTAAATCTACACCCAAGCTATCTGCACGCTCAACAGCTTCAACCCAATAGCTTTCTTCAACAGGGTTTTCATCGGCACTATCTTCAGTAATAAACAAGTAATACGATGCATCTGGCGCAGTACCAACAAAATCATTTAAAATATAACCAGCCATAGTGCTTAAAACCTGAGTACCATGTTCACTAGATATATTGGCATATACATCTGGATTTCGGTTGACAAAATCGTAACCTCCCATTAAATTACCTGCGTCTCGCAAACGCTGAAATGCACCCATGGTATTTACATTAATAAATCCAGCATCTAGTACTGCTATAGTAACTCCATCACCTGTATAATCTGCAATGTGTAAATCATCAGCATTAATCATTTCTACTTGATTCTGCGTATTACCATAAGTAAAATTGACAAAAGTTTTTTCTACTTCAAACTTGTCTTTTACCGTAAATGCTGTTTTTTCTTTGATGCTTTTTAAAGTATTCAAACTTTTATCGGCAAAGTCAATATAATCTACAAACGTAGTTGTTGGATCTGTTAATAAGTTATTGATATTAGTTTCTGAACCTCTAACATGTACCGCATTAAACCATTTAGATTTTGCCATAACTGTAATTCCTGTAGCATTTTTAAGAGCTGTAATATATGATTCGTTTACAGGAATGTCTCTAAGGTCAATAACAACGTTATGCTTAGTTTTTCTATCAATCGCTTTTTGAGAAAGAAATGCTGAGGGATTACTTAAAGGATATATATTGGTAGGCTTATCTAATAAATATACCCAAGCATCTTGTTGTGCTAATGAAAAAAAACAAAAGCTAAAGAAACATAAAATTAAGAATTTCTTTACCATATTATATAGGTTTTATTGCAATTTACGAAATGACTCCAGAACCTATTAACTCATCATTTATATACCAAGCTACAAATTGACCTTCGGTAATAGCAGATTGAAAAGCTTCAAACTCAACATACAAACCACCATCAACTTTATGCAAAGTTGCTTTTTGCAAAGGTTGACGATAGCGAATTCTAGCATCTACCTGCATGGTTTCATCTACTTTTAAAGACAAATCCTCACGAATCCAATGTAATTCTTCATTAGTTACAAATAAAGCTTTTTTTAATAATCCAGGGTGCTCTTTTCCTTGTCCGGCATAAATTATGTTTTCTTCTACATCGGTATCAATTACAAATAAAGGTTCAACATTTCCTCCTACACCAAGACCTTTACGTTGTCCTTTGGTATAATAATGTGCGCCTTGGTGCTTTCCTACTATTTTACCATCGTTAATTCTATAGTCGATTTTTCTTGATAAGTATTTTAGTTTATCTTCTTCAGATTGAAATTCTGTATCCAATTCTTTAAATACTTCTTGTTCTTTAGAAACCTCAACAATAACACCTTCTTTAGGCTTTAATTGTTGTTGAAGAAAATCAGGTAATTTTACTTTTCCTATAAAACATAATCCTTGAGAATCTTTTTTTTCGGCTGTTACCAAATCTAGTTTAGATGCAATTTCTCTTACTTCTGGTTTGGTTAATTCACCAATTGGAAATAACGATTTAGCCAATTGTTGCTGTGATAATTGACATAAAAAGTATGATTGATCTTTATTGCCATCAACCCCTGCAAGTAATTGATAAATTTCTTTTCCATCTTTTTCAATTGTTCCTTTTTTACAATAATGGCCAGTTGCTACAAAGTCTGCTCCCAGTTCTAAAGCTATCTTCATAAACACATCAAACTTAATTTCTCTGTTACACAGCACATCTGGGTTTGGTGTTCTTCCTTTTTCATATTCATTAAACATATAGTCTACTATACGCTCTTTGTATTGCTCACTTAAATCGACTGTTTGAAACGGAATTCCTAACTTTTCGGCAACCAACATCGCATCATTACTATCATCTAACCAAGGGCATTCATTTGAAATAGTTACAGAATCGTCATGCCAATTTTTCATAAACAAGCCAATAACCTCATAACCCTGCTGTTTTAACAAATAAGCAGCAACGCTTGAGTCAACACCTCCAGAAAGTCCTATTATTACTCGTTTCATAATTGAAAATTGACTACAAAGATAAGTATAAATAAAGATATTTTGAGTTTTTAAGAATACACGAAAACATCGACGAAATACATTTTGTTTAGTTTTTTTAAAAAAATATTGAACAAAATTTGGATTTATGTTTAACTTTTATTTAAATTTGTTAAACAAAATAAAAACCCTTTAAAAATGAAAACATTAACAGCATTAAAAAAAGTAGTTCTGCTTACTCTAATAGTAGTATTAGGATTCTCATGTAGTGATGATGATAATCCAACACAGTTTAAAGTACAATCAAACATTGTAGAATTAGCATTAGCTAGTCCAGATTTAAGTAGCTTAGTTGCTGCATTACAACGTGCAAACCTTGTGGATGCATTAAATGGTGATGGGCAACTTACTGTATTTGCACCAACAAATGCAGCGTTTGATAAATTCTTATCTGACAATGGATTCGCTAGTTTGGATGATGTGCCAGAAGATGTGTTAAGTCAAGTTTTACTAAATCATGTTATCGAAGGAGATTTAAAATCATCTAGTTTATCTACTGGATATGGTAAAACTTTAGCAACAGAAGCATCTTCTAGTAATAATTTGAGTATTTATATAAACACTGAGGCAGGTGTTAATTTAAATGGTGTATCTGATGTAATAACTGCAGATATTGATGCATCTAATGGTGTAGTACACATAGTTGATGGTGTTATTGGTTTACCAACCGTTGTAGACTTTGCTTTAGCGGATAATAATACTTTTTCAATATTAGTACAAGCGTTAACAAGAGGTGATTTAACATTTGATTATGTTACTACGCTTTCAACTCCAAGTGGAACTGCACCGGCTCCATTTACCGTATTTGCACCAACTAATGATGCCTTTGTGAGTTTACTAGGTGAACTTGGAGCATCATCTTTAGGAGACATTGATGAACCTACGCTTAAAGCAACATTAGATTTACATGCCGTTGCTGGAGCTAATGTTTTAGCTGCAGGTTTATCAGATGATATGATGGTTGGAACTTTAGGTGGAGATATTACAGCCGATGTTACTGGCGGAGCAAGATTAACAGATTCTAACGGAAGAGTAAGTAGCATTATAGTTACTGATGTACAAGCTGCTAACGGAGTTATACACGTAATTGACAAAGTGGTTTTACCTAAGTTACCTGAAAACCTGGTTAGTAAAGCATACAACACTCCCAATCTGAGTATATTATATGATGCAGTACAAGCTGCAGGTTTAGTGGATGCACTATCTGGAGAAGACCCTTTAACTGTATTAGCTCCAACAAACGAAGCCTTTGCAGCATTTTTAGCCGATAACAATTTTGGGTCACTTGGAGATATTCCAACTGATGTATTAGCACAAGTACTTTTAAACCATGTTATTGATGGTAGTGTTATGTCTACAGATTTAACAACTGCAGGTGCAGGTTACGCTTCAACAATGGCAACAGGTGCAGGCGGTAATGATATGAGTATTTATTTCGATACATCGAGTGGTGTAACGTTTAATGGAATTTCAACAGTTTCAGCTGCTGATGTTGAAGCTACAAATGGTGTAGTTCATATTGTTGATAAAGTAATAGGATTACCAACCGTAGTAGACCACGCGCTTGCAAACTCAAGCTTTGGAAGTTTGGTTGCTGCCTTAGGAGCTGCAGATGGCGATTTAGTAAATGTATTAAGCGGAGCCGGACCTTTTACTGTATTAGCACCAGATAATGATGCGTTTACCGCATTCTTAGATGGGGCTGCTCTAGCTGATGTACCAACTGATGCTTTATCTAACATATTATTAAATCATGTATTGGATGGTGTAACTATGTCTACAGATTTAGTTGCAGGTGTTGCTGGATATACTACTACAAGTGCTACTGGACCAGGAATGAGTAACTTAAGCTTATACTATAACACAAGTGATGGTGTTAGATTTAATGGAGTTTCTTCTGTTGCTAGAGCAGATGTTGTGGCAAGCAACGGGATTATTCATGCTGTTGATGCTGTAATAGGTATCCCAACAGTTGTAACATTTGCTGCTGCTGACCCTAACTTTTCAACTTTAGTTACGGCATTAACAACATTAACTCCAGATACTGATTTTGTATCAGTATTATCAAGAACTGAAGGCATGAATGGTGATGGAATTAATCCTAATTTTACAGTATTTGCTCCTACTAATGCAGCGTTTGATGCTTTAGCAAGTATTCCTGAAGAATCTGTATTAACTCAGGTATTATTACATCATGTAATTGGTGATAACAACGTAAGATCTGGAAACTTAAATGTAGATGGAGATACAGTTGCTGCAAGCTTACAAGGAGATAACATAACTGTGACATTACCAGGAACTGGTGATAATATAGCTGATATAACTGATGGTGCTGGGAACGCAGACATAGGAATAGTTGATGTTGATGTGCAAGCAGGTAACGGTGTTATTCATGTAGTAAACAAAGTTTTATTACCAAGTAATTAAAAAACAAAAAAACAGCGCAATACATGGTGGGTTAAAAAGCAACTTTAATTGATGCATACAATTTAAAACATTACCGCTGTTGATGTGAAATTAAAAATTGTATAACCAAAAACTATCTTTAAAGTTGCATTCCACCATAATTAAAATATTAAAATTTAAATTAGTTTGGTTAGTTTAGTTTGATTGTTAGATTTTGTAGACAATGGGAAAAAGCTTGTCTATGAAAAAGGAGACTGCCTGAGAGGGCAGTCTTTTTTTTATTGCTTGTTTTTAATATACTTAGGTCTATAAGTAAAATCTTTTTCTGTAATTAATTCACCATTTTCATAGTATTTCCAAATACCATGCTTTTTACCTTTTTTATATTGTCCTTCTGTAATCAGCTCTCCTTTTGGATTATAGTACTTTGATGCGCCATCCAGTTCTCCATTCACGTAAATAAATTCTTTTATCACCACATTATCTTCTGAATACCAAACAGAAGCACCATATAGTTTTCCATTTTTATAGCGTTGTTTTTCAGCAATTTGGCCGTTTTCATAGTATACAAAACGCTCTCCATCTAAATGACCTTCATCATTGTAATATTCTAAAGTGAGTAAATTATCGTTACGATTTTGATAATATTTCCATTCGCCTATATACTTTTTACCATCCATCTTACCTTCACTAATCAACTTTCCTCTTGAGGATAAGAAAGTAACATAGGCTATGTTATTATCTTTACTAAACTTTTTTGTTGCAGTTAAAACAGCTTTTTTTCTTATGTTTTTATAAAACTTAAATAGCCCAATTTCTTTTCCATGATAAAATTCGCCTTCATATCTTAAAACATTAGTGTCCTCAAATGTTTTTTTCCAAATACCATGACGCTTCCCGTTGGCATCAAATTGATTGATGTTTTGAGCAAAGATTAGTGATGCAAAAAATGATAAAAAATAAATTAAGAAATGTTTCATTTTGAATGATTTATAAATACTAACGAAAAAATATTTCAATTTGTATACTATACCAATTCTGCATTGAAAACACCTTAATAAAACGCCCTTTTTCCCTTTCTGATTCAAGAGAAAAAGAAACCGTAACTAAGGCTATGCCTTATTTTTATCTTTTGCATAAAGAAAAAAATCATCATTTTCTTTTCAGTGATTTCAACGCAGAATTGGTATTACAAAAAAGCTGCCAAAATTAATGACAGCTTTTAAAGTTTGTTATGTGAATCTGAAATCGTACCGATAACTATCGAAACAGATTATAACAAGCAACAATTATATTACTTGCGCTTTTGTTGTGCCTGTTTTTGTTTTTCGGCTTGTTCCATCATGTCTTTCATTTTTCTTTGGAACTTACTTTCTTTTTTAGGTTTCTTTTTATTCTCTTGTATTTGTGCATGAATTTTATCCTCATCAAGAATGTAATTCTTAATAACCAATATAATTCCAATACTAATTAAGTTAGAAATAAAGTAATACAAACTTAAACCTGAGGCGTAGTTGTTGAAGAAAAAGAGCATCATGATTGGCGAGAAATACATCATGTACTTCATCATTTTAGCCATATCTGGCATACCTTCTTGCTGTGGTTGTGATTGCATATTTTGCCCTGTCGTTAATCGCATATAAAAGAATATGGCTATAGATGCTAATATTGGAAATAAACTAACATGATCGCCATAAAACGGAATATTAAATGGAAGATTAGCAATAGTATCATAAGACGATAAATCTTTTACCCAAAGGAAGCTTTTTTGACGTAAATCAAAAGCTGATGGAAAAAATTGAAACAAGGCATAAAATACTGGCAACTGCACTAATGCTGGTAAACAACCTGCCATAGGACTAGCTCCTGCTTTGGTTTGCAACGCCATAGTTTCCTGCTGCGCTTTCATTTTATTGTCTTTATGCTTTTCTCTTATAGCATCCAATTCTGGTTTTAGAATTTTCATTTTAGCCTGAGACAAAAACTGCTTATACTGCACAAAAGACATTGCTAATTTTATCAATACCGTCATAACAATAATTGCTATACCGTAAGGTAAAAAGCCACTTAAAAATCCAAATAATGGAATAAACAAGTATCTATTTATCCATCCAAAAATACCCCAACCTAATGGTACAATTTCATCTAGATTTCTATTATAAGAGTTTAAGATTTTATAATCTGTTGGACCGTAGTACCAATCCATGGCTTTATTAAGCTCGCCCCCTTGTAATTCTAACGGCATTTTTGTAGCAAAGCTTTTAATATAAACAGTATCAATGGTTTCATCTTCAACTAAATTTTTAACTTTAAAGTTAACTGATTTAAAAGGAGAATCGGTAAGTAATATAGATGAAAAGAAGTGTTGCTTATACCCTATCCAAGAGACATCTTGTTCATCTTCTTCAGAGTCAGACATACCTGTATAATCGTCTTTATCACCTTCATATTCGTAATGAATATCGGTATATCTTTTTGCATAAGAAATACTTTTAGCATTACGCAAAGTCTTTAAATTCCAATCTAAATTTATGGCTTGAGAGCTATTTATAACATTGCTTAAGCCTTGAGAACGAATAGAAAAATCTATCATGTAATCGTTCTCTTTAATCTCATATCTATATTCTAAAAATTTAGAATCCGATACTTTTAACTTCATTGAAACTACTGTAACATCACCATTTTTTGTTACTGTAGGTTGAAATGGCAAATCTTTGGTATTACGAATTCTGTTATCTGTTGTTCCGAAATTTATATTGAAAGCTGCATTATTATCTTTTATTAAATACACAGGAAGCGAATCAAACCTAACAAACTTTTTTAATCTAACTTCTGATAAATAACCCCCTTTATTGCTAAATTTTAAAGCTAATAAATCACTTTCTACAACAGTTTCTTTATCAGATTCTTTTGATATGGAAAATGCATAAGCAAAATCTCCATGTTTATTTTTTAAAGTTAATTGTTGAATAGAATCTGAAACTGCAGGCACATTATAATCTTCTGCTGTAGTTACCTTACTTTGTATTGTTGCTTCATTAGATTTTGTTTCAGCTTCAACTTGTTCTTGTTTTGCTTTTTCTTGAGCCTCTAATTCTTCTGGTGTTGGTTGGTTTTGCCAAAGCCAAAACATCATAATTCCAAAAATAAGTACAAAACCTATAATTGAATTTATGTCTAATTTCTTTTCTTCCATATTTTAGTTTGTGTCATTCCAAATGCCTCAATGTATCTTTTTTTTTTTGAGATATTTTGACTATGCTTAGATATGACAGTATATTATTGATTATAACGATTACTGGATAAACAAAAAGCTATCCAATTTTAATTTTGTGCCATACTGGCACCTTTTTTCTTTTTATGGTTTTTTAAAGCGGCTTTTACAAATGCCACAAATAATGGGTGCGGATTTGCAACTGTACTCTTATATTCTGGGTGATATTGTACACCAACAAACCAAGGGTGATCAGGTATTTCTACTATTTCTACCAAACCAGTATCAGGATTTAAACCCGTTGCAACCATACCAGCAGCTTCTATTTGGTCTTTATAAATGCTATTAAACTCATAACGGTGTCTGTGACGCTCGCTAATGGTTTCAGTTTTGTAAATATCGCTAACTTTACTCCCCATTTTTAAATCGCATGCCCATGCCCCCAAACGCATTGTACCACCTTTATCAGTAATACTTTTTTGTTCTTCCATTAAATCTATCACTGGGTTTTTTGTAGTAGCATTCATTTCGGTAGAATCAGCATCAGTGATATTTAAAACATTTCGAGCAAACTCAATTACTGCCATTTGCATACCTAAACAAATTCCAAAAAATGGTATATTATTTTCTCTTACGTATTTAACAGCATTAATTTTACCTTCAATACCGCGCTCACCAAAACCAGGTGCAACTAAAACACCATCTAAATGCGATAGTTTTAATTTAGCATTATCGTCGTTAATGTACTCAGAATGTATTGATTCAATTTCTACTTTTACTTCATTTTCCGCGCCAGCGTGAATAAAAGCTTCTAATATAGATTTATACGAATCTTGCAATTCAACATATTTACCAATTAACCCGATAGTAATCTCAGATTTTGGGTTTTTATGACGTGTTAAAAATTGATTCCATTGTGTGATATCTGGAGTAGTACCCTTTAATCCTAATTTTTTAAGAACTACTTTATCTAGACCTTCTTCTAACATTAAATTAGGTACATCGTATATGGTAGATGCATCAATAGATTGTATAATGGCTTCCTCCCTCACATTGCAAAACAAGGCTAGTTTACGACGCAAATCATTAGGTAAATCATGCTCTGTTCTGCAAACTAAAACATCGGCTTGTACACCACTTTCCATTAATGTTTTTACACTATGTTGCGTTGGTTTTGTTTTTAATTCCCCTGCGGCAGATAAATAAGGCACTAATGTTAAATGAATTACAATACCGTTATTATCACCTAAATCCCAACGTAATTGACGCACAGCTTCTATATATGGTAAAGATTCAATATCACCAACTGTTCCTCCTATTTCGGTAATTACAATGTCGTAATCGCCAGATTTTCCTAAAAGTTGAACACGACGCTTTATTTCGTCTGTAATATGTGGTACAACTTGAACTGTTTTACCTAAAAACTCTCCTTTTCGTTCTTTTTGAATGACACTTTGGTAAATACGTCCTGTAGTTACGTTATTAGCTTGACTTGTTGGTACGTTTAAAAAACGCTCGTAATGTCCTAAATCTAAATCGGTTTCAGCGCCATCTTCGGTTACATAACATTCACCGTGTTCGTAAGGATTTAAAGTTCCAGGATCTACATTAATGTATGGATCTAGTTTCTGAATGGTAACTCTATATCCTTGAGCTTGTAGTAATTTAGCTAAAGAAGCGGCAATAATGCCTTTTCCTAGAGATGATGTAACACCGCCTGTTACGAATATGTATTTTGTAGTTGTTGTCATGTTGCGCTTATAAACGCAGGCAAATTTACAAAATTTAAATAGTTATTTTAGAATAAGTTTTTGGTTATTTAAATGGTAGTTGTTAACAAACTAGTAGTAAAAGTATTTTAGCGTTTTCGTTTAATTAAACAGAAAAGTAATTGCATTATTTAAGCTACATTCATTTATCGTAGTATATTTATCCTATAAAAGTTGTTGTAAACTTCAAGAAAAATTAAAATCCATGAATAAAATAACGAAACTATTTATACTTGCGGTAATATTGATTTCTTCATGTAAAACACCAGATAAAAGACCAAACATTATATTAATTATGACTGATGACCAAGGATGGTACGATGCAGGGTTTAATGGAAATACAGAAATAAAAACACCACATCTAGATAATTTAGCCTTTAATGGCGTTATTTTCGATAGGTTTTATTCAGCTTCAGCGGTTTGCTCGCCAACAAGAGCTAGTGTTATTACAGGGCGAAACCCATTAAGAATGGAAATTCCTTATGCTAATTCTGGTCATATGAAAGATGAAGAAATAACCATTCCAGAAATTTTAAAAAAGGAAGGATATTCAACCGGTCATTTTGGTAAATGGCATTTAGGTACATTAACAAAATCAACGCTTGATGCCAACAGAGGTGGAAGAGAAAAATTTAACAAGCACTATACAATACCTACCGAACACGGATATGATTATTTTTTCTGTACCGAATCAAAAGTACCTACTTTCGATCCTATGTTGTATCCTAACACATTTAAAAAAGGGGAAAGTATGCGCTATGGCTGGAGTGCTATAAAAAACCATGACTCTACAAAGCAATACGGTACCGCATATTGGAAAGGAGATAACCAAAAAGAAACTACCAATTTAAAAGGAGAAAATTCACGAATTATTATGGATCGTGTTATTCCATTCATTCAAAATTCAATTAAAAAAGAGAAACCATTCTTTTCTACAATTTGGTTTCATACACCACATCTACCAGTGGTTAGCGATAGCTTACAACGTAGTAAATACAGTAATTTGGATTTAGATAAACAACTATATTACGGCTCTATTTCTGCAATGGACAAACAAATTGGTAAACTATGGGAAACCTTAGAGTCATCTGGCATTGAAAAAGAAACCATTATCTTTTTTTGTAGTGATAATGGTCCTGAATTAAAAACTCCAGGTAGTGCTAATATTTTTAGAGGGCGAAAAAGAAGTTTGTACGAAGGTGGTATAAGAGTTCCTGCCTTTGTTATTTGGAAGAATACCATAGATGGTGGCAAAAGAATTGATTATCCTGCTGTTACAAGTGATTATATGCCAACCATACTTGACATTTTAAACATAAATTATCCTAATAAAAGACCATTTGATGGTGTAAGTCTTTTAAATGTGCTTAATGAAAGCAATAAAGAAAGAGAAAAACCAATTGGATTTATTTGTAATCCGCATGTGTCTTGGGTAACAGACCAATATAAATTAATAGGCGATAAAAAATTAGAACATTTTGAACTTTACGATATATTAAATGATAAATCTGAAAAAGAAAATATTATTGAAGAATTTCCGGAAATAGCTAAAAATTTAAAAGCTGATTTGGTTGAATGGTTGGAGTCTGTTAAAAAAAGTGAACAAGGGTTAGATTATAACTAAAAGTGTGTTTTTATTATTTAAAACCTACTTGACTTTGTCAGAAAAAAAATGATAACTTTGTTTACCTGTGCTGAACTTGTTTCAGTAACATCCGATAAAGTTCATTGAAAATGGAACTTTATCTGTGCATTGGCAATAAGCTGAAATAAAAACCATGAGAGGAAACGTATTCAACAAATATTTTTTATCTGACTACATAAGTAACATAAGAAAAGTACTTTCAAAGGAAATAGATTTATTAGAAATTACTGATTCAACTGACTTGTATGTTCTAACAGAAAACCTTGAATCAAAATATTCAGTTCAACCGATTGAACTACTTGAGCCAATTCCCTCAAAACCTAAAGAGACAACTCGAAATATTCAAAATCATTGGGGACAAACTTACGAACAAAAAGTTTTTGAAATTTTTGTAAAAATTCCATTTAACGGATAAAGAGAATTATTTGACTGTTTTCTATCTACTTCTGGAATTGTGCACTTAGATAAAGGTGTTAACATTAACAGAAGTGATATAACAGCAACTATAACTCTTGATAATTTAGACACTTCAAAATTTAATTCTGCTGTTTCGAATATAAAATCAGAATTGAATAGAAATATCCCAAGAATAAATAGCGAAATAGAACCTTGGAACAAAGGTCTGTCGCAACTAATAACAAAACTTATTGAAAACCGAAAAGGAGTGGTTTCTGAAAAAATGGATTTTATGAAGGCTATAGGATTGAATGTAAATCCGCATTCTGACTCTTTTGTAGCATCAAAACCAATAGTTAGAAAAAACATTCCAAAACCCGTTTCAGAAACTTCGAAAAGAAAAGACATAACACCTTACTTAAAAGAACAAGTTTACAATGACATCAAAGAAATAATTTATAATGTTGGTAAATCGATAGAAAGAAAACAATCTTTATATAAAGAAAAACACGAAGAAGATTTAAGAGATGTTTTTTTACTATTTCTTGAGACAAGATATGATTCAACTACTGGTGTTGGAGAAGCTTTTAATAAAAAGGGGAAAACAGATATTTTACTCAAATATGCAAATGACGGAACTAACCTATTTGTTGCAGAATGTAAGTTTTGGAAAGGAAAAAAAAGTCTTTTATCTGCTATTGACCAATTATTAGGTTATTTAACTCATCGTGACTCAAAAACAGCCTTAATGATGTTTGTAAATCAAAATGAGATAACTAGCGTTATGGAAACTGCAAAAAAAGAAATTAAAAAACATGCAAATTTTAAAAGATTTGTTAATGAAAGTTATGAATCATCATTTAGCTATGAATTTACTCTTCCTGAAGATTCTAAAAAAGTTATTCAAATTGAATTAATGTTTTTTCATTTTCCGAAATAAGAAAAACAAAGCCAGTTGCTAACACCGTTTATAATTTATTACTAGTTTTAGACTACTTACAAAAATCCTTGTGGATTTTCTATTCGGTTTGTATTTGCTAAATTTAGTTGCTGAAACACGCA
This sequence comes from Wocania arenilitoris, assembly GCF_021728535.1. Lineage (GTDB taxonomy): Bacteria > Bacteroidota > Bacteroidia > Flavobacteriales > Flavobacteriaceae > Wocania_A > Wocania_A arenilitoris. The sequence continues at coordinate 68,348 of NZ_JAKKDU010000017.1, forward strand.
ACGAAATCATATACAAACAATTAACAACCCTTCAAAAAACAAATCAATGAAAAAAATATACTCCGTTGAAGAATACATTGAAGAAAATGCTCATTTTGGCGAAGCTTTAAGCATTTTACGAAAAATCATAAATTCTACCGAACTTGAAGAAACTGTAAAATGGAGTGCGCCTGTTTATACTTTAAACAATAAAAACGTGATTGGTTTAGGAGCCTTTAAAAAACATTTTGGTATCTGGTTTTTTAATGGTGTGTTTTTAAAAGACGAGCACAACCTTTTAGTAAACGCTCAAGAAGAAAAAACAAAAGCGCTTAGGCAAATGCGCTTTGAATCGGTTAGCGAGATTGATAAAAACATAGTTTTAGCATACGTAAAAGAAGCTATTGAAAACCAAAAACTAGGAAAAGAAATTAAACCAGACCGAAGAAAAAAAGAAACTGTTATACCTATTGAATTGCAAGCAGTTTTGACAAACGACCTAAGAACTAGCTTTGAAAATTTATCGCCTTACAAATAACGCGAATATTGCGAGTATATTAGTTCGGCAAAACGAGAAGCTACCAAACAAAGATGTTTAGAAAAAATTAAGTTAATGATATTACAAGGTATTGGCTTAAACGACAAATACAAGAATTGTTAGTTTGTTGGTTTTGGGTTTAAGGTTTAAAATAGTTTAATAAAAAAAGCTTCTAAATTAGAAGCTTCTTAATCTTGTAAAAAAGAGTAATTACTTAGTTTTTACTGGTGCATTTAGTTTTGTACTCATTTCCATTGAAATAGCAGAACGCTCAAACTTTACTTTTCCAGACATGGTTTCTATAACACAGCTACCGTCTTTATCGTTTAGCTCTAAAACTTTACCATGCATGCCACTTTTAGTAATTACTTTGTCACCTCGTTTTAACTCAGCAGCAAACTTCTTTTCTTTTTTAGCACGTTTCATTTGTGGTGCAATCATAAAAAAGTATATGACTACAAACATTAATACAAAAGGCATAAATTGCCCCATTCCTTCTCCCATTATAATTTAATTTTTAGTCGTGATTATGGCCTTCGTGCCCTGGTCTTGTACTTGATTTAACTTTTTGAGCAGACGAATTTAGTATTGGTGCTGCTGCTGGTTGATTTGTAACAGGAGTTGCAGGAGCATTAGGATCTGGTTTTACAAACGCTGTAATTTTTACCATTTCTGTTCCCTTCTCTGTATTTGCTGTAACTGTTATAGCTTTCGATACTTTATTTTGTCCGCTACCATTAAACTTTACAGTAAACTGTCCAGATTCTCCTGCTGCTAAAGGCTCTCTACTCCAATCTTTAGGCACTGTACAACCACAAGTACTTTTAATATCTGTGATTACTAAAGGAGCCTCACCAGTATTTGTATATTTAAATACGGTTTCAACCTGAGTTTTTGCTTCAATTTCGCCAAAATCGTGTACGGTTTTGTCAAACTCTAATTTTGGGAATTTTGAAGATACTGCATCTCTTTGTGCTGCAGCTGTTAAATTACTTTCTTCAATTTTCTTAGCGGCATTCTCTTTACATGATGTAAAGGCAATTAAACACAATGTTGCAAATCCTAATATTACTTTTTTCATTTTAATTTATTTTATGATTTGGTTTGTAAAAATAGTAATTATTTAATCGATTAAAAACTTTTATTAGTTTCTTAACAGTTAATACCCTTATTAAACTACATTAAACCACGCCCAATTTTATTCAATTTTCCATTGGCAACATATTCTTTTACCAGTTTATCTAAAATACCATTAATAAAAATGCTGCTTTTTGGTGTCGAGTATTCTTTGGCTATTTCTAAGTACTCATTAATTGTAACTTTTACTGGAATTGAAGAAAAATGTTGCAACTCACTTATTGCCATTTGAAGCAGTATATAATCTATGTTAGCAATTCTATCGGCATCCCAATTTAGTGTTTTAAATTCAATCTCTTTATTTATTTTTGTTTGATTTAAAAGTGTTTTTTTAAACAAATCAATAGCAAACTGTTTATCCTCTGCATCTTTATATAAATTTGGTGTAAAATGATTTTCAGAAGATGAGGCTTTAACTTTTCGCAATAACTTTAAAATGGTCGTGTTTACTGTTGGAAGATCGTCTAACCAAGTAAGGTTTTTATCTTCCATATAATCGTAAAGTTTATCATTAGGTGCTATAACTTCTTTAAAAATATCGATTATAAAATCTTTATCCTCTTTAAAATCAGATACTTTAGTTTGCATGTAGTCTTTATACAAGTCACTAGAAATAATGGCTTTAAATATAATATCTACATACTCGCTATCTAAATTCCAATTGGTTATTTTGTAAGTTTCTAATTGGCTTTTAAGTTGCGTATTACTGCTTAGCTTTTGTAATACTTCATTGTTAACAAACTTGCGGTTAGGATCTTTATCTTCTTTAGTAGCTAAATGCTTTTTTTGCTTTTTCTGTAAATCACTTTGGGCTCTTTTTTGTACTTCAATAAGTAGCGCCACTAACAACAAGTACAAGTTGTACATGTTATCTATACTAAACAGTAAAAATTTCTGCTCTTTACTAAAATCGTCACTTTCTCCTCCTTTAAAAGCGTACAATGTTTGCATTACCTTTACACGAATATGTCTTCTGTTTAGCATCATTACAAAGAACTTTAAATTAAAAAACGAAAATCATACAAATCATTTCGTTATGCAAAAATAATACTATTTTAAAAAAATGCTTCATATTATTTAACTAATTAATTAGGCTTTATTTAACAATGAGAAGTTTAAACTTAAACCAATTAATGGTTTTAATCCTTTATCTTTGCTTCTTCAAAAAATAAAGCAACCCTTATATTTATAAATGAAGGAACTTCGGCATTTAAATAAATACTTTTTAAAATATAAAACACATCTTATTATTGGTGCAATAATTACAATTATAGCCAGATTTTTTTTGCTTTATACACCACGATATGTAAAAAAAATATTCGTGGTTGTAGAGAAGGCTTTAGAAGGTGAAATTACCGAAAACATTTTTAAAGCAGAGTTAACAGAGATAATAATATATATAATTGGAGCTGCACTAATTGGTGGCATACTTACTTTTTTTATGCGTCAAACTATAATAAACGTATCTCGCTATATAGAGTTTGACTTAAAAAATGAAATATATGGTCAGTACCAAAAACTTTCGCTAAACTTCTATAAAAAAAATAGGACAGGTGATTTAATGAACAGAATAAGCGAAGATGTTGGTCGTGTACGTATGTATGCTGGTCCAGCATTAATGTATAGTATTAACACGATTACACTTTTTGTAATTGTGCTAATTTATATGTTTAGTGAAGCACCAAAATTAGCATTTTATACATTGACTCCGCTACCCATATTATCTATAATAATTTATAAATTAAGTAGAGAAATACATAAACGTAGTACTATTGTGCAAGAGTATTTATCTAAACTTTCAACGTATACTCAGGAATCTTTTAGTGGTATCTCAGTAATAAAAGCATACGGAATTGAACCTTTAACAGCAACCAATTTTGAAACCCTTTCGGCTATTAGTAAAGAAAAACAGATTAGTTTAACTAAAGTACAAGCCTTGTTTTTTCCGATGATGATTTTACTAATTGGCACCAGTAATTTGTTGGTAATTTACATAGGTGGTATGCAATACATAAATGGCGAAATAGACAGTTTAGGTACTATTGCAGAATTTATAATATACGTAAACATGCTCACGTGGCCTGTAGCTACTGTTGGCTGGGTAACATCAATTGTGCAACAAGCTGAGGCTTCTCAAAAAAGAATTAACGAATTTTTAAAAATTGAACCCGAAATAAAAAACACTATTAGCAATCATACAAAAATTACGGGAGATATAGCTTTTAACAATGTATCATTTACATATGATGATACCAACATTCAAGCTTTAAAAAATGTGAGTTTCAATATTAATGAAGGAGAAACACTAGCTATTTTAGGTAAAACAGGCTCAGGAAAATCTACTATTTTAGATTTAATAGGACGATTATATGATGTTGATGCGGGCTCAATACAGATTAACAAAACAGAAATAAATCAACTTAATCTTACCGATTTAAGAAACAGTATAGGTTATGTTCCACAAGATGCTTTTTTGTTTTCAGATTCAATAAAAAATAATATAAGATTTGGTAAAGAAGATGCTACCGAAGATGATGTTATTGAAGCTGCAAAAAACGCACAAGTACATAAAAACATCATAAAATTTAATGAAGGTTATAACACCGTTTTAGGCGAACGCGGTATTACACTCTCTGGTGGGCAAAAGCAGCGCGTATCTATTGCAAGAGCCATTATTAAATCGCCTAAAATTCTATTATTTGATGATTGTTTATCAGCTGTTGATACTGAAACTGAAGAAAAAATTCTTAAAAATTTAAACATGCTAACAAAAGGTAAAACGACTATTATTGTTAGCCACAGAGCATCGTCAGCTAAAAATGCCGATAAAATTATTGTTTTAAAAGATGGTAAGGTTGTGCAAAAAGGCACACATGAAACACTAGTTAATGTAAATGGCTACTACAAAGATTTATATTTAAAGCAAATTAGCGAATCAGACTCTAAGTAAACTAATTTATATTTCTAGATTTATCAGAGTTTTTAATCTCGAAAATCAAGCAAACTAACTGAATTTTAACTATATACACCTTTTTATTATTCCATTTAAACGCATTAAAAATTTGCTTAAAAAAAAAGAAAAACCAATATTTGTTGGTTAATATGCTATTTTTTTAGATTTTTGATACAAATAACAGACTACTAAACAAATTTCTAAATAATTATGAATAATAATGACATGATGGAGAGAGAAGAGATTTTTTCAAAAGTACTACGAGCAGGAAGACGCACCTATTTTTTTGACGTAAGAGCAACAAAAGCTGAAGATTATTATCTTACTATTACCGAAAGTAAAAAGTTTACAAATGATGATGGATCCTATCATTACAAAAAGCATAAAATCTATATTTATAAAGAAGATTTTTCTGAATTCAAGTCTATTTTAGCTGAAATGACTGACTATATTATTCAAGAAAAAGGAGATGAAGTTATTAGCGAGCGTCATCAAAAAGACTTTAAAAAAGAATATAACAATGAGCTTCCTGTAACTGAAGATGAATTAAAAACTCCTGAGAGCTTTACTGATATTGACTTTGACGACATATAAAGCATTTACATAAAATTAATAAAAACCGTTACATTTATTTGTAGCGGTTTTTTTTATATTTATAACTAAACTAACTCACAATGAATAAACTTCTAGTAATTTGTTTTTTTTATGATTAGAATCTGTAGTTACTTTGTGTTTCTTTTTTACTTTAATTTTTAAGTTATTCAAACGCATTAATTTAGCAACTCGTATTCTAGATACATTTCATCCTTTTTTTTTGTAATGCTTCTGTTATTTTTGGGCTTCCATAGGTTTGCTTACTTAAATCGAACTCCTTTTTAATAGCTTTTAATAACTGTTCATCTTCTAAAGTGCGTTTGCTTGGCTTGCCATTAAACCAGTTGTAATCGCCACTTCGGCTTACTTGTAAAACTTTACACATTTTCTCAACAGGATATTTTTCTCTATACATGCCTATAAATTGATAGATTCCCCATCGTTCTTGGAGAAAATGTGAACGGCTTTTTTTAATATTTCAAGTTCTAACTCTGGGTTTTTAAGTGCTTTTTTGAGTTGTTTAAATTCATGATTTTCTGATTTTAATGAAATGGATGTGCCTAATTCCTTATTTTTTTGGTCGGTACGCCATTTGTATATGCGCTCTACTTTTATGCCTAGTTCATTTGCTAACTCTTTAATGTTAGCGCGATGATAGCTTAGAAGTACTGCTTCATCTTTAAACTCCTTTGTGTAAATACGTTTTTTCGTTTTCGTGTTTCTAAAATATTTGTTTTGCAACAAACACTCTTAAATTTTGTGTCCTGATAAAGATAGCAACTCCAATAGCTTGTCCAAAGCTTTTGTGTACAAAGATTTATTTAGAGAACTCATGACACAGTAACGGTTGTTGTTTGTATAAATTAACAACCTTGGGAATTGCTATGTCTTGTAGTAAAAAACGTCTTTTTTTGTTCTAAAAACAAAGAAAATACCCCAGTAAAGCTTTTGAAAGTAGAGTAAATTTTCCAAAAAAATCAGACAAAAGCAAAATTATAAAATCAAAATCTGAATCCTATTCAAAATTCTAGCGGCGATGAATAATGCGGCTTAAACAATGAAATCATAATATCGATTATTTATAATCAAAAATCATGCAAACACTTTTTAGCTCATTTAATGTGTAATTGGTATTATTACTGCTTATTTCTTTCATCAAAGTTGAAGAAATTAAGTTAGAAGCTTCAGTATCAAAAATAAAGCGATACAAGCGTTGTTAATCTTTGCAGGTATTATGAGTTTGCCATTTGCATTTTCATAGGGGATTTCGGTATAATATTTTTTAGTGGTAGACTTTCCAGTTTTAAAGGTTTTATTTTGGGCAAAGCTGAAGTTGGCTATAACAAAACAAAAAGCAATATTCAATAAGCATTAGGTTATAGCATTAAAATTTCATAGTTGTCCTAATGTTAAATACTCGAGGTGTTAAAAAGTTAGGAATAGCATATTGACGCTTACTATATACATCTCTAACCCAAGTATTTGTAATGGAGTTTTGCACATCGAAAATATTAAAAATTTCTACACCAAACGAGAGTTCTTTAAACGGTTTTTTCCAACCGCTGTTAAATTGTTTTTTATCGTCAACAATTACAAATTGAAAACCAACATCTGCTCTTTTGTAAGATGGTAACCTGTTTTGATACTCATAAGGGTCTGCATAACTAGGTGAGCCACCCGGTAAACCTGTATTAAATACCAAGTTTAAATACATTTTCATATTAGGTATATTTGGTACATAATCTTGGAATAGCGCTGCAAACTTTAAACGCTGGTCTGTTGGTCGTGCAATATATCCACGGTTATTTATGTTTTCTTCAGTTTTTAAATATCCAAAACTAAACCATGATTCGGTTCCCGGTACAAACTCACCATTCAAACGCATATCTAAACCGTAAGCAAACGCTTTCGCGGAATTATTAGCACGATAACGAATACGAACATTCTCTAAAGTATATGGATTTACATCTCTCAAACCTTTGTAATACGCTTCAGTAGTTAATTTAAAAGGTCTATCCCACATTTTAAAACTATAGTCGTTACCTAATACTACATGAAACGATTGTTGTGCTTTAACATTGGGTTGCACAACGCCGTTAGCATCTCGCAACTCTCTGTAAAAGGGTGGCTGATAATATAATCCTCCAGCAATTCTAAAAAGCATGTCTTTTTCCCAATAGGGTTTTATGGCGAATTGCGCTCGGGGACTAAATACAGTTTGATTTGAAGATAAAACACCATCACCACTAACTAACCAATTATGCACTCTAACACCAGCATTGTACCAAACATCGTTTATTCCTATAACAGATCGTTTGCTCCATTGTGCGTAGGCTTGTAATCTGTTTATTTTGGTGTTATTTGTAGCTCGAACGTTTTGAAACGGTTTAATAGGACCTTCAAACGGCATGTAAGGTTGCTCGTTAAATGTATCAATATGTGGTGGCCTAATTGAAAATCCGGCAGAATCAATAACTTCCCATTCTACTAATCGGTCACGAATGTCTTCGTTGCTATATTTTATAGACCACTGTATGCGGCTATCATTAATTTTTAAATCACCTTTGTGTTCAACTGTAGTTATTAATGCGTCTAAATCGTTTCTGCCATGATTTAATTGACTTCCAATACCTTCGCTAAATTCAACTTCACCTAAATTTTCATCACCAATATTCGTGTTAACTTCACCCAATCGATACTGTGCCAAAATATCAAAATGCTCTTCTTCAGTGGTATGATAAGTAGAAGCTATAGCATGTAGTGTTAAATTATCGTTTGCAAAATAAGTGCCTTTAAAAGCTCCAAAAATGGTTTGATATTGATCTTTTTCCTGCCCTTCATAAAACACAACTAAAGCTAACGGATCTGCAAGTGTGCCAAAATTAGTTTGTCGTGTTAGTGGCTGGTAACCATATTTATTTAACGACATATTACCCAAAAAGCTTAAATGAAATTTATCGGTAAATTTATATGTTAAAAAGGCTTGGGCGTCTGCAAAAGCAGCATCATAATTGGTTTCAGTTTCTTTAGCATTTACTAATAATTCATTATCACGATAACGCAAACCAACAATACTTGAGAACTTAGAGTCTTTACTTATGTTTTCAATAGAAAAGCTACCGCCTAATAAACTTAAGTCTGCGTTAATTTCAAATTGATAAGGGTTTTTATAGGTAATATCTAAAACGGATGATAATTTATCGCCATATTTAGCTTGAAATCCACCTGAAGAAAAATCTACGTTCTGAACCAAATCAGTATTTACAAAGCTTAAACCTTCCTGTTGGCCAGATCGAATTAAAAAAGGACGATACACTTCTATACCATTTACATATACCAAATTTTCGTCGTAATTACCACCACGAACAGAATATTGTGTGCTTAGTTCGTTATTATTACTAACTCCAGGAAGTGTTAATAATAAATTTTCAACACCAGCATTGGCTCCTGGGATTTTTCTTATGGTTTCTGGTTTTAAAGTTGTAACACCTTCAATATCTTTTCGACGATTTCCAGAAACTACAACAGTGCTTATCTGTTCTATGGTAGTACTCATTACTGGATTAAACTCTCGTGTTTCACCATTTTTAAGATTAAAAGTGATGCTTATTTTTTTGTAAACTAGATGAGAGAATTTAATAGTGATATTTTGGTTTGCAGGAATGTTTAAAGTGTAAAAACCGTTTTCATTAGTTTCTGTACCAATATTGCCAGCTTTAATATTTACTTTAGAAATGGGTGTATTTTCATTATTTAATATAACACCTTTAATAGTTGCAGTTTGAGAATAGCCTAAAGTAATATTTAATAAAAACAGAATTACTGTAAATGAAAATTTTGAATTCAAAAGCGAGAAAATTTATTTTCTATAAAACACAGTTTCAAAAGTAGAATTATTTCCAACATTATCGGTAACAATTACCTTTAAATTATTTTTAGTTTCGGTAATTATACCATCATTAAAATCGTGTGTTAAGGTTTTTGTTTTATAATCGTACTCCATTAAAATCCATGTCCCATTTACAGTTGCTCTGTAATTTGATATTCCAGAAAGTTCATCATCTATCTTAATTTTTAAATATCTAAAGTTGCTTAACCATTGCCCTTTTTTAAAATTGATTGGTGTTATTTTTGGTTTAATTGTATCTGTTGCTAATACAAATTCACCTAATGTTTTAGAGTATGTGGTTAATATATTATCTTTTCTTTTAGTTGATGAATATGAAGGAAATTTTTTATAACCCAACAATTTGGCAATGTATAATTTACTTTTGTCTTTATCAGAATATGCGCTTACATCATAAGAAATTTTGAAGCTTTTTTTAGTTGGTATAATATCTTCGTGTAATGATAAGGTATCATTGCTCACATCAAAATCTAAATAAAAATTATCGTAAAACGTGTCTTTGTAAAAATCAACTGAGACTTTTCCTTTTTTTAAATTGGTGGTTTCTTCTTTATTAATAAAATATGGTGTCGTTTTTTTTGTTGATATGTTATTAGTATCACTTTTACTTCCTTTTATGGTTACAGTTGCCCAAGTATTATTTTTTTTATAATCGCCAACTTTTATTTTGTAAACAGAATATGTACTGTCTTTTATGTTTAAAATGCCATTATTTAATACTTCTTTATAAATACTTAGTGTATTGTTTTGATTAAATAGTTTTTGAATACGTTTTTTTTTTGTTTTATAGTGTGCGTAGTCTATAAGTTTGTTAATGTTTTTTGTTTCGCTAAACGAAAAACGCTTAAAATCTAGTTCGAAATTTTTATTGCCATTAACAAAGGTTTGAATGTTATAAACGCCATTTTTATTGGCGGCTAAATTTTGTCTATCAATAGTTTCAATACCAAAACCAATTTTACCATATGCTTCAATATTTTCAACAGTGTAATCACCATTTTTTAAAGGTATTATGCGTAATTTCTTTTTAGTATTCGATGTATTTATAAAAGAATTTTCATCTAACGGATATGCATAAATAGAAGATATTATTGGGTTTACCGAATCTTTTATATCAATGCCAAATAGCATGGGGTTTATTGGTCTTTCTTGTTTGTCGCGAATTTCAAAATGTAAATGTGGCCCTCCAGAGCCACCAGTATTTCCGCTTAAAGCAACTATTTCGTCCTTTTCAATTTTCAAGTCTTCAGCATTAGGAAACAATTCAATTTGAAAAGATTCTTTTTTGTATTGATGGTTTTTTACATAAGCTTCAATTTTGGGCGAAAACTTTAATAAATGAGCATAAACTGTGGTATAGCCATTAGGATGAGTAATGTATAATGCTTTGCCGTAGCCAAAATGTGAGACTTTAATTCTGCTTACAAAACCACCAGCCGAGGTGTACACATTTAAACCTGTTCGTTGTTGTGTTTTAATGTCTAAACCAGAATGAAAGTGATTAGACCGTAACTCTGCAAACGTTCCAGAAAGAACTAAAGTAATATCTAATGGACTTCTAAAATAATTTTGTGGGTAATTATTTTGAGCTAAAGAGCTTGTTGAGAGTAATAAAAAAATATAAAAGATTAATCGCATATGAGTTACCAATTAAATTTTAAAATGGTATTTAAAGGCTTTGTTTAATTTTGATTGGTAATTAGGCTAAAATATTAATTTGATATGAATACGCAAAGCTTTGAACAAAAATCAAGCCAATGTTAAGGTTTTAGCATAAACTAATAATTAAAAAAAATTATGAAAAAACAATTGTAATTTAAACTTAGGTATGTTAACTTTGTGTGATAAGTATTGAAATTTGTAAATGAGTAGTATTGAAGATATTGTAGATTCTTTAGAAAACAAAATTAGCAAAGTATTACACAAGCTAGAGCTTTTAAAACAAGCTAATTATAAATTGAATGAAGAATTGCAAGTTTCCAAACTAGAGCTTCAAAGCCATAAGTTGCAAATAACAAATTGGGAAGAAAAATATGAGGCACTAAAAATAGCAAACTCAATACTTGGTAGTGACGATAATAAGAGAGAAACAAAGCTTAAAATAAACGCATTAATTAGAGATATAGATCATTGTATTGCTCAATTATCAGATTAATGTAACTAGATTAAATGTCAGAAAAGCTTAAAATAAAGCTATCAATAGCTAATAGGGTATATCCTTTAACTATTGAAGCAAATCAAGAAGAAGGATTGCGTAAGGCAGCTAAGAAAATTGAGGCTATGATTAAGCAATTTGAACAAAGCTATTCTGTAAGAGATAAGCAAGATGTATTGGCTATGTGTGCTTTACAGTTTGCCTCTCAAGTAGAACAAAAATCTATTGACAAAGCAAATGTGAACGAACATGTAGAAGAAAAGCTAAACGCTTTAAATGAATTATTACATTCGCATTTAGTCTCTTAAACGTTCTTTAAAATAAACTAAAAAGTTACTGCCTACATTGGTTATTTTTTTTGATAAACTCAACGTTAATTCTTTAAAAAGGGTGAGTTTAAGTTGTAAAAGCATGCTGCCTTAGTCGCAGATTCTTGATCAGCTTGTTAGCCCTAAACTTGTTTTTAAGGAGTTTATACAAAACTTTATACTGGTGTAGGCTTTTTTTATATACTAACCAACAAACAAAATGGAAATTAATTCAATAATATTAACAGCAGGTGGCGTATTATTAGGTCTTATATTAGGATTTATTATCGCAAAAGTGCTTGAAAAAAATAAGGCTTCAAAATTAATTAGAGAAGCAAAAAGATCTGCATCTAACATATTAAAGGAAGCAAATTCTGAAGGAGAATCAATTAAAAAAGATAAAATTCTTCAAGCTAAAGAAAAGTTTATCGAGCTAAAAGCAGAGCACGAAAAAGTTATTTTATCTCGTGATAAGAAGATGGCTGAAGCCGAAAAGCGAATTCGAGATAAAGAGTCTCAAATATCTAACGAACTCTCAAAAGAAAAAAAGCTAAATGCAAGTCTTGAGTCTAAGCAAAAGGATTATAATCACAGATTAGAAATTCTTAATAAAAAGCAAGACGAGTTAGAGAAACTTCATAAAAGTCAAGTACAGCAATTAGAAGTTATTTCTAGTTTATCAGCCGAAGAAGCCAAAGAACAATTGATTGAATCTTTAAAAGGAGAAGCTAAGAATGATGCTATGGCATATATTCAAGGAGCACTTGAAGAAGCTAAAATGACTGCTGAACAAGATGCTAAAAAAATAATTATTAACACCATACAGCGTATAGGAACTGAAGAAGCCGTAGATAATTGTGTGTCTGTTTTTAATATTGAGTCAGACGATGTTAAAGGGCGAATAATTGGTCGTGAAGGTCGAAATATTCGTGCCATAGAAGCAGCTACAGGTGTTGAAATTATTGTTGATGATACACCAGAAGCTATTATCTTGTCATGTTTTGATTCTGTACGTAGAGAGATTGCACGTTTGTCTCTTCATAAATTGGTAACCGATGGAAGAATTCATCCAGCTAGAATTGAAGAGATTGTTAAGAAAACACAGAAACAGATCGAGCAAGAAATTATAGAAGTTGGTAAACGTACTGTTATCGATTTAGGAATCCACAATCTACACCCAGAACTTATAAAGACGGTTGGCAGAATGAAATACCGCTCATCATACGGTCAAAACCTATTGCAACACTCAAGAGAAGTTGCAAAACTTTGTGGTGTAATGGCAGCAGAATTAGGCTTAAACCCCAAATTGGCAAAACGTGCTGGATTACTGCACGATATTGGTAAAGTGCCAGATGCTGAAGCTGATATGGAAACTCCGCACGCTATATTAGGTATGCAATGGGCAGAAAAATATAATGAAAAGGATGATGTTTGCAATGCTATTGGAGCGCATCATGATGAGATTGAAATGAAATCGCTATTAGCACCAATTATTCAAGTATGTGATGCTATTTCAGGAGCGCGCCCTGGAGCAAGAAGGCAAGTGCTAGATAGTTACATTCAGCGTTTAAAAGATTTAGAAGATATTGCTTTTGGATTTAATGGTGTTAAAAAAGCTTATGCTATTCAAGCGGGTAGAGAGTTGCGTGTTATTGTTGAAAGTGAAAAAGTAAATGACGACGTAGCTGCAGACTTATCGTTCAATATTTCACAAAAAATCCAAACTGACATGACGTATCCTGGACAAGTTAAAGTTACCGTAATTCGAGAAACTAGAGCCGTTAATATTGCTAAGTAAGCTTTGTCATTCCTGCGAAGGCAGGAATCTTATAGATAGAATTATATAAAAATCCAGCGTAAGTTGGATTTTTTAATTTATAAACATTCCATAGAAGTGTATTAACGAAAAACGATTAACGATTTTTGATTGCTGAACTTACTGCCAGCAGAAGACTGTTTACTTATTTTCTAGGGTGATATTTTTCTACCACGTCGGCTAAATGCCCTTTATCAAGATGTACATAAATCTCAGTTGTTGTAATACTTTCGTGCCCTAACATGAGTTGAATTGAACGTAGATCAGCATTATTTTGCAATAAATGAGTGGCAAAAGAGTGTCTGAATGTGTGTGGAGAAATATTCTTTTTCAATCCAACTTTTTCTGCTAATTGTTTTATAATTGTAAAAATCATAGCTCTGGTTAATTGTTTTCCACGTCTGTTTAAAAACAAAGTATCTTCAAAACCAGCTTGAATGTTGATGTGATTTCGAACTTCTTTCCTATAAATATTAATATATTTTTGTGTTACAGCCACTATTGGTACAAAGCGTTGTTTGTCACCTTTTCCAGTAACTTTTATAAAGCCTTCATCAAAAAACAAATCAGATAATTTTAGATTTACCAACTCACTAACACGTAATCCGCAGCCGTATAAAGTTTCTAAAATAGCTCGATTGCGTTCTCCTTGAGGTGTACTTAAATCGATGGCATTTATAAGTTTGTCTATCTCATCTTCAGATAAAGTATCGGGTAATTTTCTACCAATTTTTGGAGATTCAATCAATTCAAGAGGATTTTTTTTTCTATAATCTTCAAAAACTAAGTAGTTAAAAAAACTTCGTAAACCAGAAATCATACGTGATTGGGATCTAGCATTAACATGTTTAGCAGTTTCGTAAATAAATTGCTGAACAACTTCAGAAGTAACAGAAATAGGGGATGAGTTTATATTGTTTTCTTCTAAAAAAGCAATTAATTTCTGAATATCAGTCGAATAGCTATCTATAGAATTTTGAGACAATCCGCGTTCTATTTTTAAATATAATTGATAATCTTTAAGTGCGTGTTGCCATTTCATTGAAGCAAAAATAATAAAAAAAAGAGGCTGTCTGAAAAGGCAGTCTTTTTTTTTGCAAATTTTCTAGTAAATTCTTAACTTTAAGGATGAGCAGAAAAGTCATTTTTAAGACCTACAACCAAGATCAGTTAAGTCTTTTACCACCCAGTTATGATGATTTAGTTCCA
>NZ_JAKKDU010000018.1 GCF_021728535.1 Wocania arenilitoris
AATTAATTTATACAACCAAATAAGATTACATTTATCTTTAGACTATAAAACACCTAATATGGTATATTTAAAAACAGCTTAATTCAATTTTAACCTGTAGCCATATTTCAGGACTAGACATTCCCCACATCACGAAAACGAGATTAATTTCTCAAGCTAACGTGAAATTTTTAGGGGATTTTAATAAAATTTGGTTCGAAATATTGCTGAATAGACTACGAATAAAGAGATACAGAATAAAAACAACAAAATTTAACATTAGTCTCAATTATCAATATCGTTTTCATATAGAGATTAACTTCAGTAATTGAAATGAGAATTTTAGCTTTGTATAAAGTTTTATGTGATTGGATTGGATTGGATTAGCTGAGATGTATATAAAAATAAATTTCAATATTAACTTTAAATTGACTAATAATAGAGGGAATTAAACATGAAAAAAATTACTATTAAATCTTACCTGTACATACTGTTTAGTTTGTTTACACTTCAGTCGTTTGCCCAAGGAGACGTCTCTACTACAGGAACGAAAGCGAAACTTGGGGAAAATAACATCAAAAATTTAATTGCACCTAATAACGGTAAACTAATCTATAATGGCGTACTCTTTTCACTTGTGACAGAAACACAAGCTGAGTTGTATCGTTATTCCGAGGATTATTTTAATAAAGGAATGGATGGTACATTGAATTTGAAAAAAGCAAGGACTCAACCGGGAATCAGCATTAGTTTCAAAACAAATAGTCCCTTAATCAAGTTAAAATTTGCCGAATTAGAAAATAGCTCAATCAGAAAAAGAAGGTTTTCTGTTTTTAAGAATGGAATATTGGCATTTGATAATATTTCTGATATAGAATTTACCATTGCAAATCCAGCTAAAGATATCGCCAAATGGGAGGTTTATTTACCCTCCTTTTCGGGTGTAAAGTTTTTAGGTATGGAATTGACTAATGACTATACTCTATATGATTTGCCTGTTGAAGACAAACCACTCTACATGGCTATTGGCAACTCAATAACACACGGTACTGGACAAAGTGGAACAATCGATACTTACCCATACAGAGTGGCTGAATCCCTTGGATTCAGGCTTATTAATTTGGCTACGGGCGGTTCCCGTATCTCCACCTCAACTCTGAGAAATTTTAATGATGTATCTCCAAGGCTTATAACCATTTTATGGGGGTATAATGATGTAAATCAAAAAAAACCACTGTTAGATGTTATGCCAGTATACGATTCTTTGGTAAGTAGCTTATGTTCCAAATACCCACAGGCTGATATATATTGCATATTACAGACATTTACCACTAAAGTGGTTGGTACAAGGAATGATGACAACCGCATTGATTCATTACGAAGCTGGACTCGCTCAACTGTTGAAAATCTTCAAAAAACTCATAGCAATCTGTATCTAATAGATGGTGCAGACTATGTAATATCAGAAGCAGACTTAAATGATAAGGTGCATTTGAATAATCAAGGGGCTAAGAAATTAGCTGTTGGTATTGTTACTGAATATAATGCCAATATACGTAAACAGTCTGTCAATGACGCCTTAAAAATGGATTGAGAAATTAGGAAACAAAATCAAGCTGAATAAAACGCCATACCTAAAAAGATCATCCTAACGCTATTTGTATTAAGTGGGCTTGGGTTGAAAGCCCAAGTGAACCTAGATTCACTCTACGCTGTTTGGCAAGATCAATCCCAATCTGATTCTGTTAGATTTAAAGCATACTCGGACTCAAATCTGGAAAACATATAATATTTTATGACTTGATTTCGAAAGATAGAATTCAAATTATAAGAATATTAAGCGAAAGAATGGATTTAAAAAATAGATTGACTGAATAAAAACTACACCCAACAAAGACGTGTATAATTAATGGCTAGTTCTCGCCTACTTACGAAAATCCTCGCGGATTTTCTATTCGGTTTGTATTTGCTAAATTAGTTGCTGAAACACGCAACGAAATCATACACAAAACCGTTATCCTATAATACTGAATACTAAAATCTCTTTATTTTTTTTCCTTGTTTTTTTAACGTAACACATTGAAATTTTGCAACTTATACTCAAGTGTTTCAGTTTCTTGTCCGAAAAGAAAAAGGCAGTTTAAAACAAAAAAGAACATTAAGGGTATTTTGATTTTATATCGATTAATTATTTAAATATTTTTAAAATATTCTCGTAGAAATAAAAAACCCCGAGCTTTCGCTCAGGATCTATATTATATTAAATGTCATTATTTACTAACCATTAGGATGCATAAAACGCTGCTTAGCCAATAATTCTTCTTCAGTTTCGACAACATCTTCATCTGGCACACAACAATCTACTGGACAAACCGCAGCACATTGCGGCTCATCATGAAACCCTTTACACTCAGTACACTTATCTGGTACTATATAATAAATTTCATCACTAACAGGTTCTTGCGCTTCATCAGCATCAACTTCGTTTCCATTTGTAAGCACAACTTTTCCTTCTAAACTTGTTCCATCTTTATAGCGCCAATCGTCTGCACCTTCATAGATTGCAGTATTTGGGCATTCTGGCTCACAAGCACCACAATTTATACATTCGTCTGTTATTATAATTGCCATAGCGTTTTTTTCTTTCTAAATTTGCAGACGCAAAAATAACGCCAAAACCATTCATAACCAAATAGAGAATGAATTTACAACAAAGAATTAACGCTTTTGTAAAATTAGGAGATTTTATAAGTCAATTTTCTAATGAAGCTATCCAAAAAAAGGATAATGTGGAACACAACGATGTATTCTTTGACGGTTTTAAGCACCAATTAAAATTAGCCGAAGAGCATAACGGCTGGTTTACTCAAGAAAATATAAAATTTGCATTAAATGGATGGTCAAACTCTTTAACTCTAGAAAATTTAACAAAGTGGTTACAACCTTATAATTTAAAGGTTTCTAGCCCTAAAAAAGTTGTCATAATTATGGCAGGAAATATTCCATTAGTTGGGTTTCATGATTTTTTATCGGTGCTAATTTCAGGGCATCAGGTTTTGGTTAAACAATCTTCAAATGATAAACATTTACTTCCTTTTTTAGCAAAATATATAGAATATGTTGAAAATGATTTTAAAGGTAAAATTAAATTTACTGAAGAAAAAATTAAAGATTTTGATGCAGTAATTGCCACTGGCAGTAATAATACTGCGCGGTATTTCGAGCACTATTTTAAAGGGAAACCAGCAATTATAAGAAATAACAGAAACTCGATTGCTGTTTTAAATGGCAAAGAATCTACTAAAGATTTAAAAAACTTATCCGAAGACATTTTTAGGTACTACGGATTGGGTTGCAGAAATGTGTCAAAACTTTTTGTTCCTAAAGACTATAAATTTGATGCTTTTTTTGAAGCCATATATCATTGGCATCCTATTATAGAAAAAGCTAAATATGCAAATAATTACGACTATAATAAAGCCGTTTATTTAATGAGTGAATTTGATATGCTTGAAAATGGTTTTTTTATGATTAAAGAAGATAAAAGCTACGCATCGCCTATTGCCTCCTTGTTTTACGAATATTACAATAATGTTAAAGAATTAAAGCAAAAAATTGAGGACGATAAAAATCAAATTCAGTGCATTGTTTCTCACGGATTTATAAACCATGAAATTGCATTTGGCAAAACACAAAATCCTCAACTTTGGGATTATGCAGATGATGTAGATACTATTGCATTTTTGTTAGCAAATTGATGAAAAAATTATTGATTATTCAACAAAAATTCTCATATAAATTAAGACATTTGCAACTTAAAATTTCAATCATTAAAAAATGAAACATCCATGATTAATATTTAATCACACAACCAAATGATTATTTAGGATGTTACATGTGACCGTTGAATAACAATAAATATAAACACATGAAAAAACATAACTTTAGTGCAGGGCCATGTATTTTACCTCCAGAAGTATTATTAAAAGCTTCCCAAGCTGTTGTAGATTTAGACGGAAGTGGTTTATCTTTAGTTGAAATATCACACAGAAGTAAAGCTTTTGTTGATATTATGGAAAAAGCCAGAGCATTAGCTTTAGAATTACTTGGTTTAGAAGGTAAAGGTTATAAAGCTTTATTTTTACAAGGCGGAGCAAGCACGCAGTTTTTAATGGTTGCTTTAAACCTTTTAGAAAAAAGAGCAGGCTATTTAAACTCTGGCACATGGGCAGATAAAGCTATTAAAGAGGCGAAAATTTATGATGACATTTATGAAGTAGGCTCTTCTAAAAATGCTAATTACAACTATATTCCAAAAGGTTACGATATTCCTTCAGATTACGATTATTTTCATTGTACATCAAACAACACCATTTTTGGAACACAAATGAAATCATTCCCAAAATGTGATATCCCTTTGGTTTGTGATATGAGTAGCGATATTTTTTCTCGAAAACTAGACTTTACACAATTTGATTTGATATATGCTGGCGCACAAAAAAATATGGGTCCAGCAGGAACTACACTTGTAGTAATTAAAGAAGATATTCTTGGAAAAGTATCACGTAAAATTCCATCTATGATGGATTACAAAGTACATATTAGTAAAGGCAGTATGTTTAATACGCCCCCTGTATTTGCAGTATATACTTCTATGTTAACCCTAGAATGGCTAAAAAACCTTGGTGGAATTGAGACCATAGAAAAGGAAAATGAAAAGAAAGCACGCTTAATGTATTCTGAAATTGATTTAAACCCATTATTTAAAGGTTTTGCTACTAAAGAAGATCGATCTAGCATGAATGCAACATTCACTTTAGAAAACGAAAACCTAAAAGAAACATTTGAAACCATGCTAAAAGAAGGTGGTATTAATGGTTTGAATGGGCACAGAAGTGTTGGTGGCTACAGAGCATCAATGTATAATGCATTGCCACTAGACAGTGTTAAAGCATTAGTAGAAATAATGAGCGAATTAGAAAGTAAAGCATAAATTAACTATAAAGCATATTCGCTTTTGCGGAAATAAAAAATTAAAAAAATGAAAGTATTAGCAAACGACGGTATTTCTCAAAGTGGTATAGATGCACTTGAAAAAGCTGGTTATAATGTAAGCACAACCACAGTAGCTCAAGAACAATTAATTAATTACATCAACCAAAACGATATTACTGTTTTATTAGTACGAAGCGCAACTACGGTTAGAAAAGATTTAATAGACGCTTGCCCTAGCTTAAAAATTATAGGGCGTGGTGGTGTTGGCATGGATAATATTGATGTAGAATATGCACGCGAAAAAGGGCTTTCAGTTATAAACACACCCGCGGCATCATCACACTCTGTTGCTGAGTTAGTATTTGGACATCTTTACGGTTTATCACGTTTTTTACACAACTCTAACAGAGATATGCCACTAGAAGGTGACAGCAATTTTAAAGGCTTAAAAAAAGCCTACGCTAAAGGAACCGAGTTAAAAGGAAAAACTTTAGGTGTTTTAGGTTTTGGTCGAATTGGTCAAGCTACTGCAAAAGTGGCTCTAGGAATTGGCATGAAAGTAATTGCTTTTGATCCGTTTTTAGAAAAAGCCAATTTAGAACTAGAGTTTTTTGATGGTCAAACCGTAAATTTTAATATTGAAACTATTTCTAAAGAAGATGTTTTAAGACAATCTGATTTTATTACTCTGCATGTTCCTGCTCAAAAAGATTATGTTATTGATGAGGCAGAGTTTAATATCATGAAAGATGGCGTGATTTTAGCCAATGCAGCTCGTGGTGGTGTAGTAAACGAAATTGCTCTTGTAAAAGCAATAGAAACTGGAAAAGTAGCAAGAGCTGCTTTAGATGTTTTTGAAAAAGAACCTAAACCAGAAATCCAATTATTAATGAATCCTTCGCTTTCGTTAACTCCTCACACAGGCGCCGCAACTAACGAAGCACAAGATAGAATTGGTACAGAACTAGCATCACAAATAATAAGCATTCTTGGATAAAAGAATTGTTTTAAAATAAAATGTGACCTAAAAGGTATATTTGAGTCCTAACTATATGTTGGGACTTTTTTTGTACCTTCAACATCCAATTTTATTAACCCTTTAAAAACAAAATATAATCATGTCAGGAATTTTAGATTTATTAAACAGTGACTTAGGAAAAACCATTATTAGAGGTGTTTCTAATCAAACCAATCAACCTCAAAACAAAACACAAGATGTCTTAACTATGGCTTTACCTGTATTAATGCAGGCTATGAAACGAAATGCTTCAACTCCACAAGGCGCTGAAGGTTTACTAGGTGCTTTAAAGGGTAAACACGATGGTAGCATTTTAGATAACTTAGGAGGCTTGTTTGGCGGCGGTATTGATTCTAATGTACTTGAAGATGGTGGTAAAATTTTAGGGCATGTTTTAGGTAATAAGCAACAAAATGTACAAAATGCATTAAGCCAAAAATCTGGAATGGATGCTGGTTCTATTGCTCAAATACTTAAAGTTGCAGCTCCAATTTTAATGGGGGTTTTAGGAAAACAAACTAGACAACAGCAAGTAAGTAGTCCAAGCGGTATTGAAGGTTTACTTGGAGGCTTATTAAAAGGAAACTCTCCACAACAAGAACAAAGCTTTTTAGAATCTATTTTAGATGCTGATGGCGATGGTAGTGTAATTGATGATGTTGCAGGAATGGTGCTTGGTGGCAACAAAAAGAAAGGAGGGCTTGCTGGTTTACTAGGTGGCCTTTTTGGAGGGAAATAAATTTCACTTAAATATATTTTAAAAATAGTTAAACATCAAGTTTAGCTATTTTTTTGTTAAAAGGATTCCAAAATAATAGACAGAGGAATGATTTTTGTATTTTTACTTAAAAAAAGTATAGTTCACTCACAGAAATAGTTCGTTAACTCATTCTAACTATTACGGCTTTTTAGTTATCTATACATTTGAAAAAGAAAAAAATATTCTCATGAAAAAAATTATTTACACCCTGATGGTCTTTGGATTTATGTATAGTTGCAATACTCCAAAGACAACGGTTTCTCAAAAAAAGAAATCAGAAAAAGAACTTGCTATAGCAAGTAACGACACCGTTACAATTGCTAATGAAGACTTAGAATACGAACTTATCATTATTGAACCTGGTTTTAATGTTTGGCTTCAAAGTATAGCAAAACCAGAAGGCTTTTATTCTCAAGATTTTTTAGAAAACAGAAATTACCTTTTTGTAACTGAATGGAACCAAAGAGTACTTCAACCTTTCCGTTTTAATACTGATTTATATCAATTCCAGATTGATTATCAACCCACTATAGATTATGGCTATGAGTTAAATTATAAATTGTATAATTACTTCATTTACTTTCAGTTAAATTACAAACAACAATTAACTGGTTTTGTGCCCAGAATTTAAATCACTTTAATTACTTTTGCTTCTAAAATTTTAAAGTGAAGAAATTTAAAGAGTACTGGCAAATACAAAAAAACTGGCAACTTATTTTTCCTTTTTTAGGACTAGTTGGCTTGGGTTATTCATCATTAAAATTATCCAAAATCTTTATAAATGATGAAAATATTGTTTTTAGTTTATTGTTAAGTGTTATTCTATTTTTTTTACTTTTAAAATTAATTTTATTTATTTTTAGAAAATTAGAAAAAAAATGGGAAGTTAGCTTTAAATGGGAAATGATAAGTATTTTTTTAGTGTTCGCCATTACGGGTTCATCATCTATTTTTATAGGTAAACCATTAATAAAGCTAATGGGTATAAACAAAGAAAACTTACCAACCTATGTATATTGGGCCTTATATATTGTCTTGGGCTTTATATTTTATCAAGTATTACTAGTTTTAATTGGCTGGATTTTTGGTCAATATAAGTTTTTCTGGAATTTTGAAAAAAAGATGCTTCGTAAAATTGGCTTTAAACGTTTTTTAAATTAGTGCAAAGCATAAAAAAACATACCGCTTTTAAAGTAATAACTTTGGTTATTGCAGTTGTATTTTTAGCACCATCAGCTGTAAAATTCTCGCACATATTTACTCACCACACCCACAAGGTTTGTAAGGGAGAACAAACCACGCATATACATAAAATTGATTTTGATTGTGATTTTTATAAATTTCAACTTAATAAGAACTTTACCCAGTCGCTTTTTTATATTGACTTATTTTTAGATAAAAACAAGCCTCAATTAATTGCTTCACAATATCATTTTTTAAGTAAATATAAACGTTTACAAAGTTCTCTTCGCGGTCCTCCTGCCTTAATTTAATAATCATATTACATGCTGAAGTTCTTTCAGCTAAACTATTATTAAATTAAAATCAAAAAAATAATGAAGTTATTTATTAAAATGATTATAGCATTAGCTATATCAAATTTATATTCTCAAAACTCAATTGAAGGCGTTGTAACAGAGGTCGAAACCAATTCTAAATTAGCTTATGTAAATGTATATATCCCGCATTTAGAAAAAGGAACAAGTACAAATGATAATGGAGGTTTTGTAATAAATAATATACCTACTGGTACATATAGTATTATATTTTCTAGCATTGGTTATAAAACCAAATCAATTCAAATTACTATTCCAGTTAACACCCCCATAAAAATTCAATTAATCCCAACTGCAATAGAAATGGAAAGTATTATTGTTTCAACACCTTTTCATAAGATACAGCGTGATAATGTAATGAAAGTTGAGCATAAAAATATTTCAGATTTAAAAACAAATGGTGCAATAACCTTAGCCGATGGAATTACTAACATAGCAGGTGTAGAGAGTGTTACAACTGGTTTAGGCATAGGCAAACCTGTTATTAGAGGATTGAGTTCTAATCGTGTATTAGTATACACACAAGGCGTTCGATTAGAAAATCAACAATTTGGGAGCGAACACGGTTTAGGTGTTAATGATGCAGGAATTGAAAGTATTGAGGTTATAAAAGGTCCTGCATCACTACTTTACGGTAGTGATGCATTAGGTGGAGTGCTTTACCTTAATCCAGAAAAATTTGCCAATAATAATACTGCTTCTGGTGATTTTGGAGGTTCCTATTTTAGTAATACAAGAGGGTTTAATACCAATGCCGGGTATAAGTCTTCTGAAAATAATTTTAAATTTTTATTTAGAGGAAGCTTAACGGAACATTCAGATTACAATACAAAAACATACCGAGTTACTAATACACGCTTTAGAGAACAAGATTTTAAAGCAGGACTAGGGTATCAAAAAAATAATTTTAAAACCGAGCTTAGGTACAATCTTAATAATTCTAAGTTAGGGATTCCTGAAGAAATTGGAGAGCAGTCGTTAAACAGAACACCTTTACTGCCTTTTCAAAGTATTACAAATCATGTATTTAGTTCAAAATCAACTTTGTTTTTAAATCATTCGAAATTAGATATCAATTTAGGTTATATCTATAACGATAGAAAAGAGTTTGAAGACCATCACCATGATGAACATGAAGATGACCATGATGAAGATAAACACGAGGGTGAAATTGAAGAACTTGAAGCGGCACTTCATATGAAGCTTAAAACACATAATTATGATGTAAAATATTATCTACCAAAACTTGGAAAATTTGAAACCATTGTAGGTGCACAAGGCATGAATCAAACCAATACAAATTATGGTGAAGAACAACTTATACCAGATGCAACAACCAACGATTTTGGCGTTTTAGCGACATCTCATATTCATTTTGAAAAATTAGACATTCAACTTGGGGCACGTTTTGACAATCGAAATATAAATATTACTTCAGGTATTAATAAAAAATTTAACAGCTTTAATGGTGCTTTTGGTATTAAAAAAAATATATTTAAAAATATTACTGCGCGATTAAATTTAGCAACTGGTTTTAGGGCTCCTAATTTATCTGAATTAGCATCAGATGGAACTCATGAAGGGACTAACAGATACGAAATAGGAAATGCTAATTTAAAAAGTGAGCAAAATTTTCAAACCGATTTAGCTTTAGAATTTAAAAATGAGCATTTAGAAATTTTTGTAAATGGTTTTTACAACAGTATAAATAACTATATTTTTCTTTCACCAAATGGGAATATTATTGATGATACTCCTGTTTTTGTTTATTTACAAAACGATGCAAAACTTTATGGTGGTGAATTTGGGCTGCATTTTCATCCACATCCTTTAGATTGGTTGCATTTTGAATCGAGTTTTGAAACTGTTACTGGAAAGCAGAATAACGATACTTATTTACCACTAATTCCAGCAAACTCAATTAGTAATACTGTTAGGGTTGAATTTGAAGAACGTTGGATTAGTAAGGGTTATGCATTTATAAAACTTAGATCTACATTCGATCAAAATAATGTGAGTGGTTTTGAAACAAATACAAATGGGTTTAACCTTTTAAGTGCAGGATTAGGTGGTAATGTTTTAGTATTCAATAATGAATTAAATATTACAATATCTGGAAACAACTTAACAAACAAAACCTATATAAATCATTTATCGCGTTTAAGGCCTGATGGCATTTTTAATATGGGTAGAAATATAACTATTGGCTTAAATTATTACCTATAAAAGATTAATATCCTGTTTTAAACAATCTAGCCAAAATAGATTATTTAAACACCTTATGCTAAAAGTATTGTTTCACTAATTATTTTATGTTTAATTTTTTTGTATTTTTGTTAAACAATATTTAATTTAAATTAACTTGAGGGAGAAAAAATTAATACATAAGGCAACGGATCCTTTTGGTTTAATAATTAGTGCAATAATTATTATTTGCTGGTTTATCAGTTTGTATTTATTACTAACTTGGGAGCTAAATTACTTTAACACTGGTATGTATCTAGCCATACTTTTACAAACACATTTGTATACAGGCTTGTTTATAACAGCTCACGATGCAATGCATAGTTCTGTTTCTAAAAACAGAAAATTTAACAACCTTACAGGCTGGATAACCTCAATATTATTTGCCTTTAATTTTTACGATAGATTATTAGTTAAGCACCATGAGCACCATAAGTTTGTTGCAACAGAAAAAGACCCGGATTATCATGAATCTGGTAAGCTATGGCTATGGTACTGGAGTTTCATAAAACGCTATGTTACTTTAAAACAACTCATTCTAGTAACTATTACTTTGCAACTGTTAAGACTTGTGTTTCCTTTAGAAAATTTAGTTATATATTGGGTTTTACCTAGTATTTTATCAACATTTCAACTCTTCTATTTTGGCACATATATTCCGCATAAAAAAGGACACGAACACAATAATAAACATAAATCTACAACACTAAAAAAAAATCATCTTTGGGCATTTGTAAGTTGCTATTTCTTTGGGTATCATTACGAGCATCATGATACCCCTGGTGTGCCTTGGTGGCGATTATGGAAAACGAAATAAAAAAAAGATTTTTTTATAATTATAACATTGTTATTCATTTTTAACTTCAACCTCAACTGCAATAGGTTTTTCTTTTTTATTAAATACATAAGTTAAAAACCACATAATGGTAAATGTTGGTACAATATCAAATCCAGGAATAATTTCTTCAACAAAAGACACAACACCTGCTATTTTACCTTTATTACCTTTATACATTTTGCTCATTAAATATGCTGATGCTGGCGCCCAAATTATATCAATAATGGTTAGCATACCCACAATATCAAACACTATACTTAGTGCTAATTTTTTATTTTTACTTAAATCTTCTAAATTCATAACTGTTTTACTTTAATAATTATAACACAAATAACATACCAAAATTATTTGCCAATCAACTTTAAAAACTCATTTCTTGTTTCAATTTTTTCGAACTGCCCTCTAAACCCAGAAGTAGTGGTTATAGAGTTTTGTTTTTGTACACCTCGCATCATCATACACATATGTGATGCTTCAATAACTACCGCTACACCTTGCGGTTTTAAAGTATCATTTATACAATCTAAAACCTGCTCTGTTAACCGCTCTTGCACTTGTAAACGTCTTGCAAACACATCAACAATTCTAGGTAATTTACTCAAACCAACTATATGTCCATTTGGTATATAAGCAATATGCGCTTTACCAAAAAATGGCAAAATATGGTGCTCACAAAGCGAATATAATTCAATATCTTTTACAATAACCATTTCGTTGTATGATTCTTTAAACATAGCGCTTTTTAGAATTTCAACAGGATCTTGATTATAACCTTGAGTTAAAAACTGCATAGCTTTGGCTGCACGCTCTGGAGTTTTTACTAATCCATCTCGCTCTGCATTTTCACCTAAATCTTCAATAATGTTTTTATATCTTTCTTTAACATCATCGGTTACTTGCATGTTATATTCTTCAAAACTCTTATATGGCATTCTTAATTATAATTAATAAAAATTGGACATTTATATATATTGGTTTTAAAGTTAACTAAATTTTAGCTCTCTTCAATTTATATTTTTAAAGACTTATTTTTTAACTTTAAATTATGCTAATATTTTATTTAAGGCTTAAATAGCCTATAGACTATGGCTCAATTAAAAAAGTATTCAACAATAAAACAAATTGTTAATTGTACATGACAGCTTAAAGTAGTATTTTCACAATTCTTATTTAGTACAATGATTAAAGCAAAAAACATTCATAAATTCTACAACGATTTACACGTATTAAAAGGTGTAGATATTAATGTAAAAAAAGGTGAAATCGTATCTATTGTTGGTGCTTCTGGTGCTGGTAAAACAACATTATTACAACTTTTGGGCACTTTAGATAGAGCTTCTACAAAAGAAGATTTCAGTATCATTATAAACAAAACCAATATAAATTCGTTAAACGATAAAACTTTAGCTAAATTTAGAAATGAACATATTGGTTTTATCTTTCAATTCCATCAATTATTACCAGAATTTACTGCTTTAGAAAATGTTTGTTTACCAGCCTTTATAAAAGGCACAAAAAAAGTTGATGCCCAAAAACGCGCCAAAGAGCTTTTAGATTTTTTAGGGTTGTCGCATCGATATAACCATAAGCCTAATGAGCTTTCTGGCGGCGAACAACAACGCGTTGCTGTTGCTAGAGCATTAATAAATAATCCTGATTTAATTTTTGCCGACGAACCTTCTGGCAATCTTGACAGTGAATCTGCCGAAACTCTACACAGTCTGTTTTTTAAGTTACGCAAAGAGTTTGGACAAACCTTTGTAATTGTTACTCACAATGAAGAGCTTGCCAATTTAGCTGATAGAAAATTAACTATGGTTGATGGTAAAATTGTAAATTAGCTTTTATTTTATCTTAATCGTTTTATTGGTTTTAGCTATCTAAATTTTTAAATTGAAAAAAGCAGAACTTAAAGAATTTCTAGATGAGAAAGTCGTTCAATACAACAATCCAAAGTTTATTGAAAGCGATCCTATTCAAATCCCACATCAATTCAATAAAAAAGAAGATATTGAAATTTCTGGCTTTTTAACTGCAACTATTGCTTGGGGAAACCGTAAAAGCATTATAAACAACGCAACACGGTTAATGGTTTTGTTAGATAATTCGCCTTTTGATTTTGTTTTAAATCATAAAGAAACTGATTTAGAAAAACTACAGTCCTTTGTTCATAGAACTTTTAATGGCAATGATTGTGTACAATTTATTAAGTGCTTAAAGCATATTTATTTAAATTATTCTGGGCTAGAAGATTTGTTTGCTAAACATGCTGAAACTGATTCGCTACAAAAATCTATTTCAAATTTT
The DNA here is from genome assembly GCF_021728535.1 of Wocania arenilitoris. Lineage (GTDB taxonomy): Bacteria > Bacteroidota > Bacteroidia > Flavobacteriales > Flavobacteriaceae > Wocania_A > Wocania_A arenilitoris. The sequence goes on from NZ_JAKKDU010000018.1 coordinate 13,698, forward strand.
AAATCTACCTTTTTTGAGATTGAACACTTACAACGCACACAAAAGCATGTGAGCGATCCTCTTAAAAATTCGGCAGCAAAACGTATTAACATGTTTTTACGTTGGATGGTTAGAAATAGTAATACTGGTGTAGATTTTGGAATTTGGAAAAGCCTCTCCCCTAGTCAGCTTTCATGCCCGTTAGATGTCCATTCTGGAAACGTTTCTAGAAAATTAGGCCTTTTAAAACGAAAACAAAATGATGCCAAAGCCTTACTAGAATTAGATACTGCCCTACGCAAACTAGATCCAAAAGATCCTGTTAAATACGATTTTGCTTTATTTGGTTTGGGTATTTTTGAAGGGTTTTGAGTTTAGATTAGGGATTGAGGCATACTTCGGGCTAGACTAAGCACAGGTTTGTTGGAGCTCGCCAACGTAGGAGTATGTGACTACCTAAAACCCTACCCTTAGGGTAATAGGATAAAAAACGATTGATAAGTTGTTCATCAATCGTTAATCTTAAATCTTAACGATAAAGTATAATTAGCCTTTTAACCAAGCTTCTTTTAAACTTTTTTGAGATTCGGTAGCATCATCTAAAGGTAAAATACCTTTTCCAATAGTATAGGTTTTAGTAGTTTTTGTTTTTATAACAATGTCTTCTCCTGCTCTATTTAAAACAACTTCGACATCCATTCCTGGTTTCCAAGAAAACACTCCTTGTAATACATTGTTAGCATTCAGCATGGTTAAGTCTGTACCATTAATAGATTTTATTACATCGTTTGGTTGGGCACCATTATCTGCCCAAAAACTATTCTCTGATACCATATCTGTAAAAAATATAGTGCCCTTTTGTCCGTCACCACTAACTATTGGAGCGCCATTCATAAGTATATAATTGGTTTCTACTTTGCCTTCTCTTATTTCTAATCCAACTTTTTCTAAAAAATCATTGTAGTTTATTGGAATATCTCCTATAACGTGATCATCAAAAAACTCGCGCAACGAAGGGTAAGTCATAGCCACAATTTCATCTATTAATTTATCATCTTCAAACGGTTTGTTTTTGCCATATTTATTTGATAATTCTTTCATTAAAGATAAAATACCTCTGTTGCCATTACTTGCTTCTCGCATTAAAATATCAATGCACATACCAATTAATGCCCCTTTTTGATACACGTTTAAATATTGATCTTTATATGGTGCTTTTAAAACATTTTCGCTCATAATAGTAAAACTCATGGCGTCATTCATTTGAGAAGCCATTTGAATTTTACCCATCATTTTATTGCAAAAAGAAGTCTCATCAACTAAACCTTCGCTTACTTGAAATAATGATGCAAAATACTCGGTTACACCTTCATACATCCACAAATGCTTTGAAAATGTAGGGTTGTTATAATTAAAATAATGTATATCCTCAGAGTGCACACTAAGTGGTGATACAATATGAAAAAACTCATGAGAAACCACATCTGTTAAACCTTCTTCTAAGGCTTCCTTTGGCATTGCTTCTGGCATAACTACCACAGTTGATGTATGGTGCTCTAAGGCTCCAAATCCTTTTGGTGAGGTTTCTTTTCCTTCAGATAAGTATATGTAAATATCGTAACGCGGTGTTGTATTAATATCTCCTAAATACGTTTTTTGAGCCTGCATCATTTTAAAGATTGTTTCTTTTAACGATTTAGCAGAATGTACTTTGTTTGGCGAATAAACGCTTAAAACTATTTTAATATCGCCTACCATAAACTCTTCAACATCCATATTGCCATACATCATTGGGTTATCAGTAATATCAAAATATCTAGGAGCAAAATAACTTGAGGTAGTATTTTTACCATCATCACTTAATTTTGAACCCATATTTTGCAATGCTGAAGTTCTCAATAAATCCGTTGAAGCCGTTACATCTAGTTTGTACTGGCTATTCTTTAAAGAATCAAAATACCCAATAAAACCATGTAAATTCAAAACATAATTATTAGCTTCAATATTTGTTCCTGCTGGTGAAAACGGCGTGTCTTTACCTATGCCGCCTTCTTGCTCAATATCAAAAGTATCATTAACTAGATATGTGATTTTATCTAATTTAGTGGCATCATTAATTGTCCAAGAATTAGTATCTGTTTTAGTAACTACCATTTCATTTCCTTTGTAATCATAGGCTTTAAAATCTTCAACATAACTTCCAAAATTACTAATTGAATAAGTGCCTTGGATCACTTTTGGCAATCTATAAGTTACAGTTTCTACGGTAAAACGCCCAGGGTTTATAGTTACAGGTGCTTTGTCATCAACAACTTTATCTAAATGTATTGCGGTTTCAATAGGCAAATTAATTGCTAAGTCGGTAGTAGTCTTTTTTGCTGAACTACAACTGGCTAGTAGTATTCCTGTAAATAGTGCTATTAATATTTTATTATTCATATTCAAAGTATAGATTTTGTTTATTGACGCCAAAAATAAGATTATGTTACGGCGACTAATCTTAAGGTTATGTTAAAAAGATGAATTGTGTATTTTTGCAACATGCAAAATCCGCTGATAAGCATATTAACTCCTTTTAAAAATACTGAAGTCTTTTTAGAAGACTGCTTAAATTCTATTATAAATCAAACTTACACGAATTGGGAACTGCTTATTATTGATGATGCTTCAACAGACTCAAGCTACAATATTGCGCAAAATTTTGCGAAAAAAGAGAATAGAATTAAACTGTTAAAAAATTCTGGCAATGGTATTATTGATGCCTTAAAACTCGCATTTAATAACAGTAAAGGCCAGTTAATTACCAGAATGGATAGTGATGATGTAATGCAACCCATTAAATTAGAAGTATTAGCAAATAAACTTTTAACTTATGGTAAAAAACATGTGGCTATTGGCTTGGTTAATTATTTTTCTGAAGATGGTATTAAAGCAGGTTATAAAAATTATGAAGTTTGGTTAAACAGTCTAACTAAAACAGGTAGTAATTATTCTGAAATTTATAAAGAGTGCGTTATCCCATCTCCTTGTTGGATGGTTTACAAAAGCGATTTAATTGCTTGTAATGCTTTTAATCCAAACACCTATCCTGAAGATTACGATTTAGCTTTTAGGTTTTATAAACATAATTATAAGTGTATTCCTTGTGATGAAGTAATACATAATTGGCGCGATTACAGTTCGCGAACATCAAGAACAAATGTGCATTATGCCGAGAATCATTTTATAGATTTAAAACTTCATTATTTTTTAGAGTTAGACTACAACACCAATAAAACACTCGTAGTTTGGGGAGCAGGCAATAAAGGCAAAGTAATAGCAAAAACATTGATTAAAAAAAATGTGTCTTTTAAATGGATTTGTGATAATCCAAATAAAATTGGGCGCGATATTTATGGAAAAATAATGCATCCTTTTTCATATTTAAAATCTATAAAAAATCCACAAAGCATTATTACTGTGGCTAATAGAACAGCCCAAAAAGAAATAAAAATGTATTTAAAATCAATGTATCAGATTAATGATAAAAATTACTTCTTCTTTTGCTAACAAATTCTTATATTCACTTACTAAAATTTTTCATATTATGAATTTAAAATCATTTTCAGCTTTATTACTTTTTTTAGTGTTTTTTTCAAGTTTGAGCATTACGGCACAAAAAAAAATATCCCTTTTTAATGGAAAAGATCTTAGTGGTTGGGTCGCTTATGGTACCGAAAAATGGTATGTAGAAGATGGCTATTTAATATCTGAAAGCGGTCCAGATAAAGAATATGGATATTTAGCAACTGAAAAACATTACAAAAATTTTGAGCTTACTTTACAATTTAAACAAGAAACAGATAATGGTAATAGTGGTGTTTTTATTCGTTCGACTATTGAAGGTACTAAAGTTAGTGGCTGGCAGGTAGAAGTTGCTCCTCCAAATAAACACACTGGAGGGATTTACGAATCTTACGGTCGTGGTTGGTTAATAAAGCCTGCTCCAGAAAAAGAATCTATTTTAAAATCAGGAAAATGGAATAAATTAAAAATTAGAGCTGTCGATGGTAAAATTACTTCTTGGTTAAACGGTGTACAAATGGTAACTATTGATGATAAAAAAATTGGAGAAGGTAACGGTAGTATTGCATTACAAATACATAGTGGCGGAGGTATTTTAATTAAATGGCGCAAATTACGTCTTAAAAAGCTTTAAATAAGAAAGTTTTTTTCTTTTCTATTTTACTTTTATTAAAAAAAATGTAGGTTTGACAAATCTAAAAAGGAATGCAGTTTAAACATCCCGAACTTCTTTACGCATTATTCTTTCTGCTTATTCCAATAATTGTCCATTTATTTCAACTCCGGAAATTTAAAAAGGTAGCCTTTACCAATGTGGCTTTTTTAAAAGAAGCAACGCTTAAAACACGTAAAAGTTCACAAATAAAAAAATGGCTAATTCTTTGTACAAGATTATTATTATTAGCTGCTATTGTTTTAGCATTTGCACAACCTTTTACTTCTAAAACAGATGCTCTAAAAACAGAAAAAGAAACTGTTATTTATCTAGATAATTCGTTTAGCATGCAAGCTAAAGGTGCCAATGGAGATTTACTAAAACGCGCCATACAAGACCTTATTAATAATATTCCAGAAAACGAAAACATTACATTATTTACCAATAATGCTATTTATAAAAACACGACTTTAAAAGCTATAAAAAATGATTTATTGCAAATTGATTATACCGCTAGTAGCTTAAATACTGAAGCCGTATTATTAAAAGGCAATACACTTTTTAACAGTAAAACAAATACTTTAAAAAACATTATTTTAATATCTGATTTTCAACAAAATAAAGAAAATTTAAATATTAAAAAAGATTCTTTAACAAACTTGTACTTTGTTAAATTACAGCCTGTAAACTCAAACAATATTATTATAGATAGTGCTTATATTTCTAACACCTCTCCAACAAATATTGAGCTTAGTGTTAAGCTAAAACAAAGCGGAGCAAAAGTTGAAAGCATTCCTATTTCATTATTTAATAATAATAATTTAATTGCTAAAACTTCGGTACAAATTGACGATGAAGCGACTACTAATTTTTCGCTCCCTGTAAATGAAATTATAAATGGAAAACTAACCATTAACGATGCTCATTTGCAATTTGATAATAACTTGTTTTTTAATATTAATAACGAATCAAAAATTAATGTATTAGCTATAAATGAAGTAGATGATTCATTTTTAAAACGCATTTACAATAATGAAGAATTTAATTATACATCAACTTTAACTAATAAAGTAGATTATAATACTATAGACAATCAGCACCTTATTGTTTTAAATGAAATAAACAATATCCCTAACGCTCTAGTTTCGGCTGCTAACGCATTTACAAATCAAGGTGGCTCATTAATTATTATTCCTTCAAAACATCTCGTAAAATCGTCCTACAATACCCTACTTTCAAACTACGCTACTTCTTTTAATGATTTAATAGCAACTGAAAAACGAATTACAACCATAAATTATTCACACCCATTATACAGTAATGGTGTGTTTGAAAAACAGGTGCGCAACTTTCAATACCCTAAAGTAAATAGTTTTTATAATGTGGTTTCAAATAGTGCTTCAAAAGTTTTAAGTTTTGAAGATGATAAAGCCTTTTTATATCAAAATAAAAATACATTTATATTTACAACACCTATAAATAGAGAAAATTCTAACTTTAAAAATTCACCTTTAATTGTTCCAACATTTTATAATATTGCCAAATTCAGCTTTAAAATTCCACAATTATACTACACAATAGGTGACGAAAATAGTTTCGATGTTGACACCCAATTGCAACAAGACGATATTTTAACGTTAGTGAAAAACGACATAAACATCATTCCAAAACAACAGTATTTTAACAACAAAGTAGTTATTAAAACCTCTAAAAATCCTTTGGTAGCGAATACTTACTCAATTAAAAATAGAGCAAAAACCATTGCAAATGTGAGTTACAATTATAATAGAAGCGAAAGCAATTTGATATATAGTAACCTATCTAATTTAGAGGGCGTAAGCGTAAGTGATTCTATTACAGAAATTTTCGACGCTATAAAAAGTGACTCAAAAATTAACGCCCTGTGGAAATGGTTTGTTATTTTTGCACTAATATTATTACTTATTGAAATGCTCATCTTAAAATATTTTAAATGAACACACTTATAAAGTCTGCTACAATTATTGATTCAAAAAGTGAGTTTCACAACACGACTCAAGATATTTTAATTGAAAAAGGTGTCATTTCAAAAATTGGGCAAACCCTAAAAAATCCAAATAAATATCGCGAAATTAAATTAGAAAATCTTCACATTTCACAAGGTTGGTTTGATAGTAGTGTATGTTTTGGAGAACCTGGTTTTGAAGAACGGGAAACTATTGCAAACGGCCTTAAAACTGCAGCTGCATCTGGCTTTACAGCAGTAGCAATGCATGCCAATACAAATCCTGTGATTGATACAAACTCAGACATAACATTTGTTACATCAAAATCAGCTAACAATGCCGTAACGCTATTACCCATAGGCGCACTTACTTTAAATAGCAAAGGTGAAGATTTAGCAGAATTATTTGACATGACAAGTGCTGGTGCAGTAGCATTTTACGATTATAAAAAACCTATTTCTAATCCTAACCTAATGAAAATTGCATTACAATACGCCAGCAATTTTAATGGTTTAGTATGCTCATTTCCTCAAGAAAACAAAATCTCAGGAAATGGCGTTATGAATGAAAACATAACAAGCACTACCTTAGGTTTAAAAGGAAATCCGGCTTTAGCAGAAGAGCTACAAATTGTACGTGACTTATTTTTATTAGAATACACTGGTGGAAAATTGCACATTCCAACCATTTCAACAGCTAAATCGGTAGACCTAATTAGAGTTGCTAAAAAGAAAAAATTAGATGTAAGCTGTAGTGTCGCTATCCATAATTTATATTTTACTGATGAATCTCTAAACGATTTTAACACTCATTTTAAAGTACTGCCGCCATTACGAACACAACAAGATGTTGAAGCCTTAATTGATGGTGTAAAAGATGGCACTATTGATATGGTTACAAGCGACCACAACCCTATTGATATCGAACAAAAGAAAATAGAATTTGATCATGCCGATTATGGTACTATAGGACTTGAATCTGCTTTTGGAGCATTACAAAATATTTTTACAACTAAAAAAACAATTGAGATTTTAACCAAAGGAAAATCGAGATTCGGATTAGAACAAAACTTTATAAATATTGGAAATACAGCTAATATTTCCCTTTTTAATCCAGATACAAAACACACATTCACCAAAAAGAATATCATTTCAAAATCTAAAAATGCTATTTTTGAAAACGAAACTTTAAAGGGACAAGCTTACGGTGTTATTTCTAATAATCAAGTAGTTTTAAAATTATAACATGACAGAACAAGATATAGATAAAGGACGCAAAAATGCTATCATAAGCTATATAACCATTTTTGGAGTTATTATTGCTTATTACCTAAACAACGAAGATGATAAAAAAAGTGATTTTGCTAGTTTTCACATTAGACAATCGTTAGGTTTGTGGCTTTCGTTTATAGTTATAAACTTATCAGTGACAAGAAATTTTGATGTTTTTATGCTTAGAGCATGCACATACATATTCTTTTTTACACTTATCATATATGGTTTGTCAAATGCTATTGCAAGAAAATCACAACCTGTACCACTGCTAGGAAATTTATTTCAAAAAATATTTTCAAATTTAGGTCGATAAATGCCTTATAATTCTCCAACACTTGAGCATATAGTTAGAGCATCTACTCTAAAAGAAAATGCGCCGTTATTAATCATGCTACACGGTTATGGTAGCGATGAAAACGATTTATTTTCATTCGCTAACGAATTACCCGAAGAATTTTTCATCATTTCAGTTAAAGCACCATACCAATTGCAACCTTTTGGTAATGCTTGGTATGCCATTAATTTTGATGCCGATAAAGGCAAATGGAACGACAACGAGCAAGCTAAAGAATCTCTTAAATTAATTGCAAATTTTATTGATGAAGCCGTAAACAATTATCCTGTAAATAAAAACAATGTGTCGCTTTTAGGTTTTAGCCAAGGCAGCATATTAAGTTATGCCGTTGCGCTTACTTACCCCAAAAAAGTGCAAAATATTGTGGCACTGAGTGGTTATGTAAACCAAGATATCTTACCAAAAAATATTGAAGAAAAAAATTATTCCAATTTAGATTTTTATATCTCACACGGAAGCGTAGACCAAGTTATTCCTGTAGATTGGGCTCGACAAACACAACCTTTTTTAAATACACTAAACATTAAAAATACCTATTCTGAATTTCCTGTTGGACATGGTGTTGCTCCACAGAATTTTTATGAGTTGAAAGATTGGCTTAGTAAACGAATTTAATTAGCTAAAGTAAGCTATTTTTTTGAAGACTCTCTTACTATTAGTTTGTGACGTAAACTTATTGAATTTGTTTCTTGTAAGTTAATATTCCCTTTTATTTGATTAATAATACTCTCGCCAGCTAAAAGTCCCATACTATACCCTGGATATTCAATAGTACTTAATGTTGGCGAGACTAACTCAGAAATAGGATCATTATTAAATCCAATAACTTTAATATCATTGGGTATACTAAAACCCTCTGTTTTTAGTTTTTGCATACAATGAGCTGCAAACGAATCACTTAACACAAACAATCCATCAATTGGCACATTCATACTTTTTATATAATCTACTACATCCTTAGCGCTTTGTGGTTCCATAGAAGTTTCAATAATGTTAACCTCATTAAAAACAATGTTATTATCTTCTAATGCTCCTTTATAACCTAATAATCTATTACTATATACATTTCGTTTTAAATTCCCTGTTACAATTAAAATGTTTTTACAACCTTGTTGAATTAAATGATTAGTAGCATCATAACCAGCCTGAAAATTATCAATTACAATGGTAGGGCAATTGGGCAAATTAAATACACGATCCATAAATATTAAAGGAATTTTTGATTTGATGTAAGGCATAAAATGTTCGGAACTTTCAGAATTAAAAGCTAAAGACACTAAAAGAGCATCTACTCCACTATTATATAGCGTTTTCGCATTCATTATTTCCTTCTCTACAGACTCCAATGACTGACTGATTATTAAATTATATCCCGCTTCATTAACAACTTTTTCTACACCTGCTAAAAGTGTAGACATAAAATTAGAATTAAGCTTAGGAACAATAACCCCAATAGCATTTGATTTTTGCGTGCGAAGATTTACAGCAAACTTGTTAACCTTGTATCCCATTTCATTCGCCTTAAAAACTACACGGTCCTTAGTTTTTTGACTAATAGAAGGATGGTTATTTAAACTTCTGCTAATAGTACCAGGGGAAACATTTAATTCTTTTGCTAAATCGTAAATTGTAATCTTTTTTTCCATTAACAATAATCATTTATACCCCAAAAACATACATATACTATTAAACAACATCAATATTACGCAACAAATAATTTCGAAAATTAATTAAATATTTAAATAATCTTTCGATTATAATGTAAATTTAGTTAAAAATATTAAAAAAATATTCATAAAATACAAATTCAAAAGTATTCAGTTGTTTAATTTTATGCAATCGGTTGCGTAAAATAATAATATCCTATATATTTGTATGTTTTTAATTTATAAAAAGCTCTATTTTAATTAATAGCTTCTAATTATGTGAATGTTTTTCCTTTCTAAAAATCAAAACAAGTAGCACTAATGAAATTATATTTACTTTTCCTTATCCTTATTAACACTTTATTTAGTTGTACTGAAGACCTTATACATTTAAAAGTAGATACTGGTGCTTACGACAGGTTAGATTGCCCCGTTTTTTTAGATTATAGCATTCTAAATCAAAAAGAATCTATTGAAAATCTTCAATTAGTTGAAATTATAAATAGCGACTTTATAAATACCCCTTCTCAGATTAATAAACAAACAAAAAAACTTTGGTTTGTTTTAAATGGTTTTACTCCTAAAGAAACTAGCCGGAAATTTGCTCTAGTCAGTAAATCAAAGCAAGATAATAACACTCCTATTAAAATCCTTAAAAAAGATGGGGGCTTATTGTTAACTTCTAATGGAAATCCTATTTTAAATTATCAATTCGAAATTAAAAACCCGCCAGAAGGTGTTGATGAAAAGTATAAAAAATCTGGTTTTATCCACCCTGTTTATTCGCCCGAAGGCGAAGTATTAACTAGAATTCAGCCACCAGACCACTATCACCATTATGGTATTTGGGGACCTTGGACCAAAACACATATAGAAGGACGGTTTGTAGATTTTTGGAATATAGGAGATGGACTGGGTACAGTTTTATTCAAAGATTTTTTAAACGAAACCCAAGGTGATGTTTATAGCAGTTTTACAGCATTGCAAGAACATATAGATTTTGGGGCTGAAGAAAAAAATAGAATTGCGCTAAATGAAGAATTGGAAATTAAAGCTTGGAATATCTCAACTAAAAAAAAATCTTGGTTGATTGACTACACTACAAAAATTAAAAGCCCTTTAGATTTAGGCATTCTTTTTGATGCGTATCGCTATGGTGGCGGTATTGGATTTAGAGCTACTGAAAAATGGCATAAAGACAATGCATCTGTATTAACATCTGAAGGAAAAGATCGTTTATCGGCTGATGGCACTTCTGCTAAATGGGCTATAATTGAAGGTGAATCTGAAACAAAAGAAGGGCGAAGCGGAATTTTATTTATGGGTTACCCTGATAATAAAGAATTTCCAGAACCCATGCGAGTTTGGCCTATTAATAGTAATGGAGGAAGAGGTGATATGTTTTTTGAGTTTTGTCCCATTCGCCACATAGAGTGGAAAATAGAAAGTAAAAAAGAATATAGTTTAAATTATCGAATGCTTATTTTTGATGGAGAAATGACAGCAGAACAAGCAGAAATACATTGGCAAGGATTTGCTAACCCACCAAAGGCAACCATAATCTCTAAACAATTAAATAAATGAAACATCCATGATTAATATTTAATCATACAACCAAATGATTATTTAGGATGTTACATTTGACCGTTGAATAACAATAAATATAAACACATGAAAAAAATAGCATTAGCAATTCTGTGTATATTTACTCTCATAAATATGCAAGCAAATAATGAGGGAATTGAAATATTAAAGAAAAAGAAAGTTTTAATATTTACAAAAAATGGTCTTTCCTTAAATGGAAAAAAAGGATATGTCCACAAAAACATTCCAAATAGTATAAGGGCATTAGAAGCAATTTGTAAACTTGAAAAAATAGAAACTGTAGCTAGTGAAGATGCATCATTATTTACTGATGAAAGTTTAGCTCAATTTGATGCCATCATTTTTTCAAACGCAAATAATGAAGTTTTTGATACAGAAGAACAAAGAAAGGCATTTCAAAAATATATTAGAAATGGCGGTGGATTTGTTGGAATACATTCATCAAACGCCGTAGCAAGAGATTGGCCGTGGTATTGGGCGCTTGTTGGGGGAAAGTTTGTAAGACATGCACCGCATCAAGAATTTGATGTCGTTGTTACAGATCCCAATCATCCCTCAACCGAATTTCTAAATAAAAAATGGAAAGTAGATGACGAGTGCTATTATTCCAATAATTTAAATCCAGACATACATGTTTTACTTTCGGCAGATATGACTACCGTTGAAGACAAAAAGAAATCAGAATACCCTAATAATGTTTTTGGTGACTATTTCCCTTTATGTTGGTCTCACAAGTTTGATGGAGGTCGCCAATGGTATACCGCATTAGGGCATGACGCAGAGACGTATGATGATCCTACTTTTAGAAAACATTTAAGAGGAGGTATTCTTTGGGTATTAAAACTAAAAAAATAAACTAATCAATACTTAATATGGAACGTAGAAACTTTATAAAGAAAACAGCAGCTGGAGGTGCAGCAACATTATTGGTGCCAACCATTTTACCGTCAAATGTATTTGGAAAGAATGCGCCTAGTAACAAAATTAACATCGGTCAAATTGGTTGTGGACGTATTGCTCGCAGTCATGATATATACGATACCATTCGTTTTGACGACGCCCGATTTGTTGCGGTATGTGATGTAGATTCCCAACGAGCAACCGATGCTAAAAATCAGATTGATAGCTTCTACAAAGAAAAAACTGGTAAGAAGAAATACATGAATACCAGAGTATATGAAGATTATCGTGAAATGTTGTTGAACAAGGATATTGACGCGGTGGTTATTAGTACACCAGATCATTGGCATTCGCAACCCGCTATGGAAGCGGCATTAGCGGGTAAGGATATTTATTTGCAAAAGCCAACATCGTTAACTGTTAGGGAAGGGCAACAACTATGTGAAGCTGTACAAAAGAGTGGTGTTATTTTGCAGGTAGGTACTCAACAACGTTCTATGCCTCAGTTTCGCATTGCCGCTGAGTTGGTAAGAAATGGTCGTATAGGAAAAGTGCATACAGTTAAGATAGGACTTCCGGGTGATCCGGCAGGGCCAGAAGCACCAACGATGCCTATACCTCCAAACCTGAATTTTGATATGTGGTTAGGATCGACACCAGAAGTACCTTATACCGAAATAGGTGTACATCCACAGAATGACTATAGCAGACCAGGTTGGTTACGTCAAAGAAATTATGGTGCCGGTATGATTACCGGTTGGGGACAACATCATTACGACTCCGCTGCTTGGGGGATGAATACAGAACTTACAGGACCAATGTCTGTTGAAGCATTGGCTGAGTTTCCAAAATCAGGTCTTTGGAATGTACATGGCGACTTTTTTGTAAAACACGAATACGAAAACGGAATTACCGTATACACCAGTGGTGGATATACCAATGGTATAAAGTACATAGGAGAAGATGGGTGGATTTTTGTATCGCGAGGTGCTTATACAGCTTCATCTTCCGATCCGGTTGATAAAGAAAAAAGTGCAAAAGCGTTAAATGCTTCCGATCCAAAGATATTGGAATCTATAATAGGAAAAAATGAAATTCATCTTGAAAAAATAGACGATCAACACGGTAATTGGTTAGATTGTATAAAAACAAGAAAGCAACCTATTTCACCCATTGAAAAAGGACATAAGGCGTGTTCTATTTGTTTGATCAGCGATATCGCAATGCAATTTGACAGGAAATTAGAATGGGATCCCGAAAACGAAGTTTTTATTAATGATGACGAGGCCAATGCTATGTTGAGACGTGAACAACGTAAGCCATACGGTACCGATTATGTAAAGATGTAGATTAGATCACATTTGAAAAAAGGAACTCCTGTTTTGAATCAATAACGATAAAAACAGGCGGATTTAACTGTAATTTAGTAGTAAATAATATATAATGAAATCGCAAATATTAATTGTATTGTTGTGTTTTTGTATGTCCTGTACAAATAAAAATCAAGAAAATAAAACCATGAAAGATCCAGCTCCTAAAAAAGTAAAGCTGATGACTTTAGATCCTGGGCATTTTCATGCGGCATTGGTTCAAAAATCAATGTATGACCAAATTAATAAAAATGTTTATGTATACGGACCAAAAGGACCAGATATTGCCAATTATCTTAAACTTATAGAAGGCTATAACACCAGAGAAAACAACCCGACACAATGGGTTGAAAAAGTTTATGAAGGCGACGATTATCTTCAAAAAATGATTGCCGAAAAACCAGGAAATGTAATGGTTGTTTCTGGTAAGAACAATAAAAAAATCGATTATATTAAAGCAGCAGTTGATGCTGGAATACATGTGTATGCAGACAAACCCATGATAATAAGTCCTGAAGGTTTTAAAACTTTAGAACAGGTTTTTAAAACAGCCGCTGAAAAGGATTTACTGGTTTATGATATCATGACCGAACGCTTTGAAATTACCACCATTTTACAGCGTGAACTTTCAATGAACACAAATGTATTTGGAACATTAATTGAAGGCACACCTGAAAAACCAGCCATAACAAAAGAAAGTGTGCATCATTTTTTTAAATACGTTTCTGGTAAGCCTTTAAAAAGACCAGAATGGTTTTTCGATACTAAGCAACGCGGAGAAGGTTTAAACGATGTATCAACACATTTAGTCGATTTGGTGCAATGGGAAGCTTTCCCAAATGTAATTTTAAAAAAATCAGATATAGAAATTATAGATGCCAAACATTGGACTACAGATTTATCAAAAAATATGTTTAAAAAAGTAACTGGTGCTGATACTTTTCCTGATTTTCTAAAAAAAGATTTAGATGGAGAATTATTAAAAATTAATTGCAATGGCTCCATAACATACAAGATAAAAGATAAAGTTGCTAAAACATCTGTTATATGGAATTTTCAAGCTCCAGAAGGTACTGGCGACACCCATTATAGCATTATGCGAGGCACTAAATGTGATTTGATTATAAAACAAGGGGCAGAAGAAAATTATAAACCAAAATTATACATTAAGATAAATTCTAATGCCGATAAAGTTGCGTTTGAGGACAATTTAAAAACTCTAATTAGCACAACTATTAATAAAAAATATCCTGAGGTAAAACTCGAAAATATTGATGATGAAACTTGGACTTTAAATATTCCTCAAGAATTTAAAATAGGTCACGAAGAACATTTTGAGCAAGTAACACAAAACTTTTTAAAGTATCTAAAAGACGGTAATATACCTGCTTGGGAAGTTCCTAATATGATTGTTAAATATTACACGACTTCTGAAGCTTTTAAGTTTGTTAACAGTAACAATTAAGCTAAATGGATAACGAATTATACAGTATTAAAAATAAAATAGCAGTTATTTCTGGCGGTGGCGGTGTACTTGGAGGCAATATTGCAAAACACTTTTTAAAAGCTGGAGCAAAAGTTGTTATTATCGACATCCGTCAGGAACAATTAGATGCTAAATTGAAAGAATTCAAAGAAATTAGTGCACACTGCATTGGTTATATTGGAAATGTTTTAGATAAAGAAAGTCTCGAAAATGTACGTGAACAAATAATTGACAAATGGGGTCGAATAGATATTCTTGTTAATGCAGCAGGAGGAAATATTCCTGGAGCAACTTTAACACCAGAGCAAACCTTTTTTGATATGAAAATGGAAGATTTCAATAAAGTAACAAACCTTAATTTAAACGGTTCCGTTTTACCTTGTATGGTTTTCGGCAAAAGTATGGCTGATCAAAAAAGTGGCTCTATTGTTAATGTATCTTCAATGGCAACATATTCTGCGATAACTCGAGTTCCAGGATATTCAGTAGCAAAAACAGGAATTAATATTTTCACCCAATGGTTAGCTTCAGAAATGGCTTTAAAATTTGGAGAAGGCATTAGAGTAAACGCCATAGCACCTGGTTTTTTTATTGGCGATCAAAACAGAAAAGTATTGATAAATGAAGATGGTTCGTTAACCGAACGCAGTAAAAAAGTAATGGCAAGAACACCCATGAAACGGTTTGGTAATATCGATGAACTAAATGGTACAGTTCAGTTTTTATGCTCCGAAGCTGCAACATTTATCACAGGAACAATTCTTCCCGTTGATGGTGGTTTTTCTTCATTTAGTGGTGTTTAATAACGCTTTATATATAAAATGAATCTTGAGAAAACATGGCGGTGGTTTGGTGATAATGATAATATCTCATTGTCTGAAATTAAACAAATTGGTATAGAAGGTATTGTAACTGCATTACACCATGTTCCAAATGGGGAGATTTGGGCTATTGAAGAAATAAAAAAAACTCAAAATAAAATTGAGCAATATGGTATGCGATGGTCGGTTGTAGAGAGTCTTCCAATACACGAAAGCATTAAATATGGCGGTGATAATCGAGATAAAGTCATATCAAATTATAAAGAAAGCCTTAAAAATTTAGGAGCCTGTGGTATTAAAACTATCTGCTACAATTTTATGCCAGTTATAGATTGGATTAGAACAGAATTAGACCATAAACTACCCAACGGCTCAGAAGTTTTATATTTTAATTTTGTTGATTTTGTGGTATTCGATCTTTGTCTTTTAAATCGTGAAGCTGCTACAAAAGAATACCCTACAGAAATTGTTGATAAAGCAAAAGACAGATATAGCAAGATGTCACAAACAGATATTGCAAATCTGGTTGATACCATTATTGTAAAAACACAAGGGTTTATAGATGGTATTTCTGCTGATAATCCTAAACAAGCCATAATTATTTTTAAAAAATTACTAAATCAATATTCACAAATTGATGATACCAAACTTCGCGAAAACTTAAAATATTTTTTAGAAGCTATTATTCCAACGGCAGAAGCTAATGGTATCAAAATGTGCATTCATCCTGATGATCCTCCAATGAAAGTTTTAGGTTTACCCAGAATTGTAAGTTCCCGTGACGATATTAAATGGATATTAGATGCAGTGCCTTCTCCTTCAAATGGATTAACATTTTGCACAGGCTCTTTAGGCGCTGGAATTCATAATAATTTAGATGTTATGGTTAAAGAATTCTCTTCGCGTATTTATTTTGCGCATCTAAGAAGCACACAACAAGAACCGAACGGTAATTTTTATGAAGCCGAACATTTGGAAGGCAGTGTAAATATGCATAACATCATTAAAAGTTTAGTTTTAGAAGTTAAAAAAAGAAATTCTGAGCGAATCCCAATGCGCATAGATCATGGTAGAAAAATACTTTCAGATTTTGATAACAACTACAACCCTGGTTATCCGCTTCTGGGAAGAATGAAAGCTATGGCTGAAATAACGGGAATGACAATGGCTATTGAAAAAAGTTTAGAAGCAAATTAAAGATAAAAAGCCTCTCAATTAATTATCTTTGAATCCCGATTAACTATCGGGACTTAAATATGTTATCATGCGCATCGATATTATTACCGTTTTACCAGAATTACTTAAAAGTCCGTTTGAAGCTTCTATTTTAAAACGTGCTATTGAAGCTGGTTTGGTTGAAGTCCATTTTCATAATCTACGCGATTACACCACAGACAATTACAAATCTATTGACGATACACAATTTGGCGGTGGTGCAGGTATGGTAATGATGATAGAACCTATCGATAAATGCATCTCTGCTTTAAAAAAAGAACGCCACTACGACGAGGTTATTTATATGACACCCGATGGAGAAACTTTAAATCAAGGCATTGCCAACCAACTCTCGTTAAAAGAAAATATTATTGTTTTATGTGGACACTATAAAGGTGTAGACCAGCGTGTACGTGACCATTTTATAACGCGCGAAATATCAATTGGCGATTATGTATTATCTGGTGGTGAGTTGGGTGCAGCTGTACTTTGCGATGCTGTAATACGATTAATCCCTGGTGTTTTAGGTAATGAAACCTCTGCCCTAACCGATTCATTTCAAGATGATTTGTTAGCACCACCTATTTATACAAAACCTCGTGAGTATAAAGGTTGGAAAGTACCCGAATTATTATTTGGAGGCAACTTACCCGAAATTGAAAAGTGGCGCGAAGAACAGGCTTATTTAAGAACAAAAGAGCGACGACCGGATTTGTTGAAGGATTAAACTTTTTTAATTAAAACAATGACTGAATTTATTCCACCAATTAGTGATAGAGAAACAGATGAGCTGATTGAGATTGCTAATTGTAAAGATGAAAACATATGGCAAAAAGAAGCTATTAAACAAGCAAAAAAAGAATTAATAAAAAGAAATATTTCTCAAGAACAACAAAACAAAATTTCAAAAGAGAAAAAGACTATTCAAAAGCTTGAAATAGAAGCTGAATTACAAAGGTTAGAAAATAATAAAACTGAAAGTTATACCGTTTTTGAAATGGTTATACTTTTTCTTTTTGGTCCTCTGATCTTTTTTAACATTTTCGGTTTAAGCCATCATACAATTTTCACATTAAGCAGTGAAAACTACTTCTTAAAGTTAAAACAAAGGATTTTAATATTCGTTTTAAGTTTCAGCGCTTGGTTTATTTATTTAAACTACTCATCAAATAAATCTGAAGAGAAAAGACTTGAAGAAATTGAAAAAATTGATATTTCTGATTGGAAGAAAAGACATGGTTATTAAAGATTCAACCCGTGTTAAGGATAGCAGCGGCATCCTTTTTTTTAAGGCACAAGAAAGATATAGCCCTTCGACTGCGCTCAGGATAAACTACTAGCCTGACTTTTTTGCTTTTACAAAACATTAAACGATTACCAAATTTTAAAGCAAAAAGGAACACCCAAAAAAATATAAATAAAAATATTGTAGATTATTAATTAATACTTATTTTTGCAGCCAATTTCGGGTTAACCTCTGGCGAAAATCGTGAATGTTGTTCTGAATCAATCAATTAAATTTAAAGATATGGAATCTTTAGTAAAATTTGTTCAAGACGAATTTGTAACAAGAAAAGATTTACCAGAATTTGCAGCTGGTGACACTATTACAGTGTATTACGAAATTAAAGAGGGTAACAAAACGCGTACTCAGTTTTTTAGAGGTGTGGTTATTCAAAGAAGAGGTTCTGGAACATCAGAAACTTTTACAATTAGAAAAATGTCTGGATCTATTGGTGTAGAGCGTATCTTCCCAGTTAATTTACCAGCATTACAAAAAATAGAAGTTAACAAACGTGGTGCTGTACGTAGAGCAAGAATCTACTACTTTAGAGGGCTTACTGGTAAAAAAGCTAGAATTAAAGAACGCAGACGTTAATAATACAAACTGCATTGTAGTATTTAAAAGCCTTGAGACTTCTCAGGGCTTTTTTATTAACAAAAGTTAATAAGTACGGTTTATAAATAGTTGATATCTAATAGCTTAAAAAGTTTGATTTTTTAAATTGTGATTATATATTAGCAGAAGAAATTAACAACAGTCTCGATTGGTTTCGTGTAAAAAGCGAATTTGTATTAAGATCTAACATAGAGTAACGTTCTTTATATATAATTGTTTTTTGAGGTTTGGATGCGCCACGTGTATGCGTGTGTAAGCAGAGAATCATGACGCTGTAAAAAGTCCCAGATGCGCAAGTAGATGGAATCTAGTATGGCAGAAAGCTTGAAAAGGTAGCGTTAACGAAAGGGAGCGCTATACATAGAGCAATGCTAAGGAGTTTACCAGACATGAAAATGAAAGGCTAACTGCTACGCATCAAGAAAAACAATTAAACTGAAGCATTTTGGTAATAGGTCAATACATTTTGAAAATTACAACACAGAATGTTTCATTGAAATAACAGTACTTGAATTGAAACGGTTTTATGAAAATTAAAACTACCGTAGTAGTAATACTAATAGATCACGTAACGTTATTTCAAAGAAAGCCATGTCAGAGTAGATTAAATTCTACAGTGATATGGCTTTTGTTTTTTTATAATTTAAGCACCTGTTTTTTTAGCAATATCTTACATGATTTAAACTTTTTTAGCTTTCTACTAAATTTACTTTAAACCGCTTTACTTCATTACATTTTTTAAACAATTTTAAAAGTCAATTTTTGTATATTCGCGTCGCGAAAACGATATCGTTATTTCTGCACTTACTTTTTAGTTATAAATCTTAAAAAAACACAAGGCGAATGTCTAAAATTATCTATACAAAAACTGATGAAGCACCAGCTTTAGCAACACGTTCTTTTTTACCAATAGTAAAGGCTTTTGTTAAATCTTCTGGAATTAATATTGAAACAAAAGATATTTCTTTAGCAGCCAGAATTTTATCAGCTTTTCCTGATTTTTTAAATGAAGACCAACGCGTTTCAGACGATTTGGCTTTTTTAGGAGCATTAGCAAAAAAGCCAGAAGCTAATATTATTAAGTTACCAAATATTAGTGCTTCAATTCCGCAATTAACTGCAGCAATATCAGAGCTTCAATCTCAAGGTTTTGGCATTCCAAATTACCCAGACGAACCTAAAAACGATTCAGAAAAAAGTATAAAATTACGTTACGATAAAATTAAAGGAAGCGCCGTAAACCCAGTATTACGTGAAGGAAACTCAGATAGACGCGCTCCTAAAGCCGTAAAAAATTACGCCAAAAAGAATCCGCATTCTATGGGTGCATGGTCTAACGATTCTAAAACACATGTAGCAACTATGAGCCATGGCGATTTTGCACACAATGAAAAATCGGTAACCATAAACAATGCTACAACAGTTAAAATTGAACATATAGATGCTAATGGAAACACCACCGTTTTAAAAGATAATTTAGCTTTATTAGAAGGCGAAATTATTGATGCTACGGTAATGAGCAAAAAAGCGCTATTAAGCTTTTTAGAAGAACAAGTAGCAGATGCTAAAGCGAAAAACGTATTGTTTTCACTACACATGAAAGCTACCATGATGAAGGTTTCTGACCCTATTATTTTTGGTCATGCCGTACGTACATACTTCAAAGATTTATTTGAAAAACATGGAGAAACATTTGAAGAAATTGGTGTTGATGTAAACAACGGTTTTGGAGATTTACTAGAAGACATAAAAAAATTACCAGAAACTAAACGTAAAGACATTGAAGCTGATATTAAAGCTGATTTAGAAAACGGACCAGATTTAGCCATGGTAAATAGTGATAAAGGCATTACTAATTTACATGTACCAAGCGACGTTATTATTGATGCTTCAATGCCAGCAATGATTAGAACTTCTGGACAAATGTGGAACATTGATGGCAATCTACAAGATACTAAGGCTGTGATACCTGATAGCAGCTACGCAGGAATTTATACAGCAACTATCGATTTTTGTAAAAAACATGGTGCTTTTAATCCTACAACTATGGGAACCGTTCCTAATGTTGGATTGATGGCTCAAAAAGCTGAAGAATACGGATCGCATGATAAAACTTTTGAAATTCCTTCAAATGGCAGTGTTCGTGTTGTAGATAGTTCTAACAATATTTTAATTGAGCACACTGTTGAAACTGGAGACATTTGGCGTATGTGTCAAGTAAAAGATGCTCCAATTCAAGATTGGGTAAAATTAGCTGTAACAAGAGCTAGAGCATCGCAAACTCCTGCCGTATTTTGGTTAAATGAAAATAGAGCTCATGATGCCGAATTAATTAAAAAAGTAAACACCTATTTAAAAGATCATGATACTAACGGCTTAGATTTGCGAATTTTATCGCCAGTAGATGCAACCATTTTTACCTGTGAAAGATTAAAAGCAGGTAAAGACACCATATCGGTCTCTGGAAATGTGTTGCGTGATTATTTAACCGACTTATTTCCAATTCTTGAAGTTGGCACAAGTGCAAAAATGTTATCTATTGTACCCTTAATGAATGGTGGCGGACTATTTGAAACCGGTGCTGGTGGATCTGCCCCTAAACACGTACAACAGTTATTAGAAGAAAATCACTTGCGTTGGGATTCTTTAGGTGAATTTTTAGCACTCGCTGTTTCATTAGAACATTTTAGTGAGGTTAATAATAACGCAAAAGCTAAAATACTAAGTGAAACGTTAGATAATGCCACCGAAAAGTTACTAGAAAACAAAAAAGGACCATCTCGAAAAGCCGGGGAATTAGATAATAGAGGAAGCCATTTTTATTTAGCCATGTATTGGGCGCAAGAATTAGCAAAGCAAAATAAAGATGAAGCACTAAAAGAAGAGTTTTCAATATTAGCAAAGCAACTAGCAGATAATGAAACCGAAATTATAAGTGAATTAATAGAAATTCAGGGTAAACCAGCAAGTATTGGCGGGTATTATGAGCCTAATGAAACATTAATAAATCAAGTGATGCGACCTAGTAAAACACTTAACAGTATTTTATAATACAGTATCTATATATTTTGTTAAAAGCTCCTAAAATTAGGGGCTTTTTTATATTTTTATAAAAAAATTGCTACATGAAAAACTTTATGTTATGGTTTACTATTGCCATATCTTTATACAGTGTCTCACTAAATGCTCAAGAAAAAGTTACTTTAAGCGGTGTAATTTCAGAAGAAAAAAGTAACGAAACACTTATTGGTGTTAACATTTTATTTCCCGAGATAAGCACTGGAACAACCACCAATGAATATGGTTTTTATTCCATCACCTTACCAAAAGGCACTTATACTATAACTATACGTTATTTAGGCTACACAACTGTAAATGAAACTATTGAATTAAATAATGATATTACAAAAAACATAAGTTTAGTTGAATCTATTGAAAGCTTAAACGAGGTTGTAATTACTGAAGATATTGAAAAATTAAGTATTAAAAAACCTCAAATGAGTGTTAATAAATTAACCTCTAGTACCATAAAAAAAATCCCCGTTGTTTTAGGCGAAGCAGATATAATTAAAGCTATCACGCTACTTCCTGGAGTTACCAGCGCTGGCGAAGCTTCTTCTGGTTTTAATGTAAGAGGTGGGTCGGCCGATCAAAATTTAATACTCTTAGATGAGGCTATTATTTATAACTCATCACATCTATTTGGTTTCTTTTCGGTTTTTAATCCAGATGCCATTAAAGATTTACGCTTATATAAAGGAGGGATTCCCGCTCGTTACGGTGGGCGTGTTTCCTCGGTTTTAGATATCTATCAAAAAGAAGGAAACAGTAAAAAATTTGGTATTAATGGTGGTATTGGTATAGTTGCTAGCAGGTTACTTGCTGAGGGGCCTATAAAAAAAGATAAAGGCTCGTTCCTATTTGGTGGTCGATCTAGTTATGCGCATTTATTTTTGCCGTTATTCGATTTAAATAACATCGCTTATTTTTATGATTTAAACACCAAACTGAGTTATAAATTAAACGACCGAAATAACATTTACTTGTCTGGATATTTTGGTAGAGATGTATTTAGAATTGAAGATACTTTTGAAAACACTTATGGTAATTCGGTTTTAAATTTTAGATGGAATCACTTGTTTTCAGACAAATTATTTTCTAATCTATCATTAATTTATTCAGATTATTACTACGATTTAAAATTAAGTTTTGTTGAATTTGATTGGGTTTCTGGAATTCAGAATTTTAATGCGAAATATGATTTTAAACATTATTTAAGCGACAAATTAAAACTTCAATACGGGTTAAATAGTATTTACTACAAATTTAATCCAGGAGAAATAAACCCAACGGTTGAAACTTCGGGTATTAATCCTTTTAAGCTTATTGATAAGTATGCTTTTGAGAATGCTTTATATTTAGATGCCGGACATCAAGTATCAAAAAAATTGGCATTATCGTACGGGCTAAGATTGAGTTCGTTTTTACGTTTAGGGCAGGACGAACTAAATATTTATGCGAATGATCAACCTGTTGTTTTTAATGACGATTTTCAAATTTACGAAAAAGCAGATCCTATTGGTACTGAATCGTTTAACCGTAACGATGCCATTGCAAAATTCTTCAATTTAGAACCTCGGTTTTCAGCAGCATATCAAATCAATTCAAATAGCTCTTTAAAAGCAAGTTATAACCGAATGAGTCAATATTTACATTTATTATCTAATACCAACTCACCAACACCTTTAGATGTATGGACGCCAAGTGGCAAATACGTAAAACCCCAACTGCTAGATCAATACGCTATAGGCTACTTTAAAAATTTTAATAATGATGTGTACTCATTAGAAATTGAAAGCTTTTATAAAACTATTAAAAACCGAATTGATTACATTGATGGCGCAGATTTAATAGCAAATAACGCCATTGAACAAGCTATTCTTAACGGAGAAGCTAGAGCTTACGGACTAGAGTTTTTATTAAGAAAAAATGAAGGCAGATTTAAAGGTTGGTTAGCTTATACCCTATCGAAATCTGAACAGCAAACAAAAGGCAGAACGCCAAACGAGTTAGGTATCAATAATGGCAACTGGTATAATACCCCTTTTGATAAAACTCACGATATCTCTATAACTACAAGCTATAAATTAAATGATAGATGGGAAATTAACTCTAATTTTTTGTTTCAAACGGGGCAACCAGTAACATTTCCAAATAGTCAATATGTATATAATGGTATTAATATTCCTAATTATGGCGAGAGAAATGATAACAGATTACCAGCTTACAGTAGGTTAGATGTTTCGTTAAAATATCAACCAAAACGAGCAAAAAACAAAAACTGGCAAAGCCACTGGGTATTTGGCATATATAATATTTATAATCGCAGAAATGCACAATCAATAAATTTTAGTCAAAACACAACAACTGGATTTAACGAAGCGACACGCTTTTCCATTTTTGGAATTGTGCCTTCAATATCTTATAATTTTAAACTTTAAGCTTATGAAATGAGTCATAACAAATCTGGTTACCCACCGAGATTATTATTGGCGAATTACATCTGACCGATAAAAAATAATAAATTTAGACAGATGAATAATTTAAAAAAAATACATGAACACTTAATCAATGTAACCATTGTGAACAAGAAATTAACATGCCTATTTTTAATAAGCTTAATTATATTTTCTTGTGAAGATGTTATTCAAGTCGACCTTGAAACTGCTCAAACAAGATTAGTTATAGATGCCTCTCTAAACTGGCAAAAAGGCACTAGCGGTAATGAGCAATTTATAAAACTTTCGCTAACTGCACCCTATTTTAATAATACTATTCCTCCAGCAACAGGAGCTACTGTAATTGTAACAGACTCAAATAGCAATACCTTTAATTTTACTGAAGAAGGTAATACTGGTATTTACACAAACAATACTTTTATTCCTGTAATTAATAGAGAATACACGCTAACCATTACTTATAATAATGAAGTTTACACTGCTACTGAAACATTAATACCAGTATCTCCAATTGAATTTGTTGAACAAGAAAACGATGGTGGTTTTGCGGGCGACGAAATTGAAATAAAAGCTTTTTACACAGACCCAAAAGATATAGAGAATTTTTATTTATTCGAATTTAGAAAACTAGCTACAAATATTATTAGTCTTGAAGTTTATGATGATGAGTTTACAGACGGAAATCAAATTTTTGCCTTTTATTCAGATGAAAATATTTCAAGCGGTGATTTATTAGAAATAAAAAATTATGGCATTTCTAGACGTGCATATAGCTATTTAGATATTTTACTACAACAAACTGACGATGAATCTGGTGACCCATTTGAAACCCAACCTGCAACCGTAAGAGGCAATTGCATAAACACAACTAACCCAGACAACTACCCATTAGGTTATTTTAGGATTTCGGAAACAGATACCTTCACTTATGTGATAGAATAACTTTTTTTATTAAGAGTTGGCACAAAAGTTGTGTGATATTTATAGAAGTAAATTAAATTTTTTCAAAGAATCAGCGTCATTTATAAATAGAATCATAAAATTATGATTTTATTAACTGTAAGAAATTATTTGTATTATACTTTTAAGCTGTTTTAATATCACCAATCAAAAAACCATCCAATATGAATAAAAAAAGACTAACCATCATAATAGGAGCTATACTCCTATTAATTATTTCCTATTTTTATTTTGGCGCTAATAGCGACGAAGATAGTTCACTAACTTCCAAGGTAGTAAAAACAGATTTTATAAACGAAATCATTACTTCAGGAGAAGTGCGTTCCACTAGTCTAAAAAACATCAATGGTCCTAGAAATTTAAGAAAATTTAGACTAAGAGATGTGAAAATTCAAGATTTAATAGCAGAAGGCACTATTGTTAAAAAAGGTGATTACGTTGGTAGATTAGATCCTGCAGAAGTCAACGAACAAATACTTGATGCCAGATTAAATTTAGAGTCTGCCCAATCACAATTTATACAGCAACAACTAGATACAACACTCACCTTAAAACAAGAACGAAATGCTATTAAAGATCTGCAATTTAACATAGAAGAAAATAAACTAGAGCTAAAACAGTCTATTTACGAACCACCAGCAACAATAAAAAAACTTGAAATAACCATAAAAAAACTTGAACGAGATTTAAGGGAAAAAAAAGATGATTACGATATAAAAATACAGCAAGCTAAAGCTAAAATGGTTGAAGTTTCTGCAGAGGTAACGAAAAACCAAAAAAGCTTAGACGCCTTGTTAGATTTACTAAAATCATTCACAATACATTCAGAATCAGATGGTATGGTTACTTATGTTACAGAGTGGGACGGTAGAAAGAAAAAAGTAGGCTCAAGTATAAGCGCTTGGAATCCAGCTATTGCCTCTTTGCCTGATTTAAGTAAGATGGAGTCTAGAACCTTTGCCAATGAAGTTGATATTAGAAAAATAAAAAAGGATATGCCTGTAACGGTAGGCTTTGATGCTTTTCCTGAAATACAACTAGAAGGTATTGTTACAGATGTTGCCAATGTAGGTGAAAAGAAAAGAGGTTCAGATATAAAAGTTTTCCAAATACTCATTAAATTATTAAAAACTGATGATAATATTAGACCAGGAATGACCACATCTAACAAAATATTGACTTATACTGAAAAAGATGTTTTAACAATTCCGTTAGAGTCTGTGTTTACAATAGACTCTATAACCTATGTTTACAAAAAATCTGGTCTTTCAACAGAAAAAAGACAAGTCATCTTAGGTAAATCCAATAACAACGATATTATAGTTAAACAAGGTTTACAAGAAGATGATATTATATTTCTTAGTAAACCGGAAAATTCTACCAACGAAACTATAACTCTAATTAAATAAGATGTTAGACAAACTATTTTTAGAAAAATTAAAGTCTAATTTCGTTGAAGCCTTTAGAGTTATAAAAACCAATAAAATTAGAACTTTTTTAACTGCTCTCGGAATTATTTTTGGAGTAGCGGCAGTAATAGCTATGTTAGCAATTGGTAACGGTGCCGAAAAAGAAATATTAGCGCAACTAGAGCTAGTAGGGGTTAACAACATAGTAATTACCCCTATTCCAGATGAAAAAGATGACAATAATGAAGATGATGAAAATAATGAAGGAGCTAATGAGTCTAAAAAAATATCTAAAGGATTAGATTTATTAGATGTTGAAAGCATTAAAAAAAACATTCCATCGATTAAGGTTAGTAGTCCCGAAATTATTATGGATACCTATGTTATAAACAATGGTAGACAGAAACCCGTAAAACTTATAGGCATATACCCATCGTTTTTTCAGGTATCAAATATACAACTGGAAAAAGGTAAAAATTTTTCCAATTACCAATTAAAAAATGCATTACCAGTATGCATTATAGGGAAAAAATTAGAAAAAAAACTATTTACTGGCGAGGGCTCTATTGGTAAATATATAAAAGTAAAAGATGTTTGGCTACAAATTATTGGCGTAATAGAAGAAAAACTAATCTCTGAAAAAGCGCAAGAAAACTTAGGTATAAGAGATCTAAATCAAGATGTGTACACACCTATCAAAACATTTTTGGTTCGCTATAAAAACAGAAAAATTATAAGCGAAAAACCTTTAGATTTTAGTGGTGGTGGTATAATTATAGTAAACGGAAATAACCAAGGTCCAAAAAAAAGAATCCCAAGAGGAAATTACCATCAAATAGACAAGCTTACAGTACAGGTTAATAAATCTACTGAATTAAAAGCTACTGCAGAAGTATTGAGTAAAATGTTAAAACGAAAACACAATGATGTACTAGATTTTGAAATAACCATTCCTATTCAACTACTTAAACAACAACAAAAAACAAAACAAATATTCAACATTGTTTTGAGTATTATTGCTGGTATTTCTTTATTAATTGGTGGTATTGGTATTATGAATATTATGCTAGCATCAGTACTTGAAAGAACAAAGGAAATTGGAATTATAAGAGCTATTGGAGCTACCGAAGAAGATGTGATTTTGCAGTTTTTAGCAGAATCGATACTTATAAGTGTTGGAGGTGGTATTATCGGTATTATTGTTGGAATAATAGGTGCTTACATTATTGAAATAGCATCTGGTATAGAAACCATATTATCAATAAACTCTATATTATTATCCTTTTTTATAGCTGTAATTGTTGGTTTAATATTTGGAATATTTCCTGCTAAAGCAGCAGCAAATAAAAAACCTATAGAAGCTCTAAGATCTGAATAAAACATAATTTATTTAGCTATTAACCATATAATAAAATCTTATCAATCAACTAACATAAACTAAATCCTTGTGAAAAAATTATTCATATTACTAGTAATAACACTCCCGTTAATAAGCTTCTCACAATCAAAAAAAATTACCTTAACAGAAGCTATAAACATTGCTCAAAAAAAATCGCCAGAGTATAAAAGAAATCTTAATAGAAATCAGGCAAATTATTGGCGTTTTAGAAATTACAAAGCAGGCTTTTTACCTCAATTTAGGCTAAATGCTACTTTGCCAGCGTACAGTAATAGAATTATAAGACAAACAAATGATGCTGGACAAGATATCTTTGTAAATCAAAATCAGTTGGTTATTGAAGGTGGTTTATCTGTGTCTCAAAGTATACCTTATACAGGCGGTACCTTATCAGTATTCTCTAATTTAGAACGTGTTGAACTTTTTGGGTTAGCAGATAATATCCAATATTCTGTGGTCCCTCTTAGTCTTAGTTATTTTCAAGAGTCTCTCCTATTCAATCCATTTAAATGGGATAAAAAAATTGAACCTTTAATTTATGAGGAGTCTAAAAGAGAGTTTGTTGAAAATATGGAGCGCATATCGGTAAACACAGCACGTAGATATTTTGAATTACTTAAAGCACAAATGCAGTTAAAAATTGCTGAAGTAAACCTTTTAAATCAAGATACTTTATACCAAATTGCAAAAGGCAGATTTAAAATGGGTAAAATTGCTGAAAACGAATTATTGCAAATGGAGTTAACCCTTTTAAATTCTAAAAATAATGTTACCACAAATACTGTTGAACTTAAAAGAACATCTCAAAATTTAGCGCGTTATTTAGAATTAGACACAGAAGATATTGAATTGGATATTCCTGAAGAATTACCTCTTTTTGATGTAAGTATTGAAAAAGCTTTAAGTGAAGCACAATCGAATAGAAAAGCAATAATAGAATTTAGAAGACAGCGTTTAGAAGCTGAAAAAGAAGTTGCTTTTCAAAAAGGCAATAACCGCCTGCAATTAGGAGTAAGAGCTAATTTTGGTGTTTCCCAAAATGGAGAAGATTTTAACGATCTTTTTAGCAGCTATAATAAACAACAAAACGTTTCGGTTACATTAGGTATACCTCTTTTTGATTGGGGCGTATCTAAATCTAGACGCAAAATGGCAGAAGCTGATTTAAGTTTAACTGAAAATAATATTAAACAGGATAAGCAAGAATTTGAGCAAGAAATATATTTACATGTTTTAAACTGGTCTAGCCAACGCGATTTTTTATTCACTGCCCAAAAAGCTAAAGAGGTAGCTACAAAAAGGTACGATATATCTAAAAAACGATATGTTTTAGGGAAAATTGACATCTTGAATTTAAACGTTGCTTTAGAACAAAGGGACAGAGCTGTACTTCAATATTTAAATTCATTAGAGGATTTTTGGAGAGATTATTATGTTTTAAGGCAACTCACGCTTTACGATTTTATAAAGGATGAAAAAATTGAAGTAGAAGATATTATTTTCGATTAAGTTTCATTATTAATTCATTATTTTTGGATTATGAGCTTTATAAAAGTAACTGAACAGGATTCAAATTACAATCATCTAGAAAAGATGAGTGTTAAGGAGTTAATTACTAACATAAATAACGAAGACAAAACTGTACCGCTAGCAGTAGAAAAATCACTTCCACAGATAGAATTATTAATAGAACAAATTATTTTAAAACTAAGAAATGGTGGCCGATTATTTTATATAGGAGCAGGGACAAGTGGTAGATTAGGAATTTTAGACGCTTCGGAATGTCCACCAACATATGGTGTTTCTCATAAATTAGTTGTAGGCTTAATTGCAGGTGGCGATATTGCCATACGAAAATCTGTTGAAGATGCTGAGGATTCAATTACCCAAGGGTGGAAAGATTTACAAAAACACAATATTAACGAACAGGATGTTGTTGTTGGTATTGCTGCTTCTGGAACTACACCTTATGTAATTTCAGCTTTAGAAACTTGTAATGAAAATAACATTATTACTGGCTGTATTACTTGCAATGCAAATAGTCCGCTATCTAACGCATCAAAATACCCTATTGAAGTTACAGTTGGCCCTGAGTTTGTAACTGGGAGTTCAAGAATGAAAGCTGGTACTGCTCAAAAATTAGTTTTAAATATGATTACCACTACAACCATGATACAACTTGGTCATGTAAAAGGAAATAAAATGGTAGACATGCAGTTAAGCAATAACAAACTTGTAAATAGAGGTGTAAGAATGGTTATGAATGAAATTAATGTATCCGAGGAAAAAGCAAAAAAGCTTATAGATAAATTTGGTAGCGTTCGTGTCGCTGTTAAAAATTACACAAATGGAAACCAGTAAAACCGATAAAAACTTACTTGTAAAAGGGTTGAAAACTATGGCAATTTCTTTAGGTTGTATGTTTTTAGGTCCAACACTTTATTATATTGCACTAACTAATAAAGAAAAACCACTTTATATTCCCATATTAATTATTGCAATAATTGTTTGTGTGTTAGCTATCTTTTTTGCTTTTAAAGGCATCAATACTATTTTAGATAGTATGTTTAAAAAAAGTAACTCCTAAATTAATTTGACATAATAGATTTTGGAGTAGTTGGGTTGTAACCAAAATCTGCATCATCAAAAGAAATATTCAATCCTTCTAATATATAATTTATAATAGCATAGTGGTGTATGGTATGGCTGTTAGCTTGAGCAAAAACAGCGCCTAAAGTATATTTTATTTGAGTTTTTCCTAAGCCTAAATCGTCAACAACTTGTACTGTATCGTCCATATTAAAATCAGAATTACTTAATTTTTCAATAACGGAATTTAAATAATTCTTAGCGCAATCACATTTAGACTCTACATCTTTACTCCTACTTCTTGCTGTTAAATCTATTACCTTATCAGCATCTATATTAAATATACAATCATAAAAATCTAATATGTGTCTAATATGTGTGCCAACACTGGAATAATAAGGAGCTAATGAAGTATTACAAAGTGTATCATCTTGTAAATTATCAAGTAAATTTTTAGATTTTTGGAGTGTTTTTAAAGTAGATTGAATGATAATATCCATGGAAACTAATTTAGACAAATATTTTTAACTTAAAAATTATTTTTCACCTAGTCCTAAAACTAGTAATAACTTACATTTTAATAATACAATAATTTCCCACTCTGCTAAAGTATCTCGTAAATTTATGACTATTGAAAATTATGGTGTGCTATTTACAATAATAAAAAATTATACTGAATATATATATTGACTTAAAGTAAGTTCAGTATTTTTATAAACTAAAATTAAGCAATTTATTTTACTAGTTTTATTCTATAAATTACATGCTAAACTAATAAGGGAGTAAATGACATTTTTAAAAACAGCAAATTTTGCGTTTATATTTTTTATTTTAATAGCAGTAAATATAATTTTCTTTAGCACTAATAAAGAAACTAAATTGTATATTTCTATTAACAATGATTTTACGACAGACACTATACTTTCT
The DNA here is from genome assembly GCF_021728535.1 of Wocania arenilitoris. GTDB lineage: Bacteria > Bacteroidota > Bacteroidia > Flavobacteriales > Flavobacteriaceae > Wocania_A > Wocania_A arenilitoris. Next base: position 45,256 of record NZ_JAKKDU010000018.1, read on the forward strand.
GGCAAACAACTAGCCGAAATTTATTGCAAAATTTGTCATCAATTTCCAGAACCAGCACTATTAGACAAAACTACTTGGATTGAGAATGTATTACCTAATATGGGACTTAGAATGGGAATCAAAATTCCTGATGTAAATCCATTTGCGGGCACTCCAAAAGAAGATCTTGATTTGGTAAAATCTTTAGGTATATACCCAGACAAGCCAATTATCACTCAAAATCAATGGGCTAAAATTATACAATACTATAAAGATGAAGCCCCAAACCAACCTTTAGAACAAAAAATAGAATCAGAAAAATTTAACAATCTTCCATTATTTAAAGCCGAAAAGGTTTTTATAAACAACAAAGGTTTTCCTAGAACCTCCATGTTAAAATATGATGTATATACAAATCTATTATATGTTGGTGATGCCAGTAACTTAATATATGTTTTAGATAATAAAATGGCTGTTAAAAAAACTTGGAAAATGCCAAGTCCTGCTGTTGATATTGACTTCCCTCCCAATAGTTCTCCAAGAATATTAACCATTGGTAAATTTAGTCCTTCCGATCAAAAATTAGGCAGTCTTTTATACAATAATAAAAGTATACAAAACTTACCCAGACCTGTCGATTTTGCTACTGCAGATTTAAATATGGACACAAAAGAAGACATTGTTATTTGTGGCTTTGGGCACAATACAGGCAAGCTATTATGGTACGATAACTTTAACACAGAAAAAGTACATATATTAAAAGATTTACCTGGGTCTAGAAAAGTTGAAATAGCTGATTTAAATAATGATAACAAACTAGATATTGTAGTTTTAATGGCTCAAGCCTTCGAACAAATATCTGTTTTTTACAATAAAGGAAACAATACATTTGAAGAAAAAGTAGTTTTAGAGTTCCCTCCTGTTTACGGTGTTAGTTATTTTGAATTAGTAGATTTTAATAATGATGGACATAAAGATATACTTTTAACTAATGGTGATAACTGGGATTATTCTATAATTAGAAAAAACTACCATGGTGTTAGAATTTATTTAAATGACGGACAAAATAATTTTAAAAAATCATTTTTTTACCCATTATACGGTGCAAGCAAAGCAGTAGCAAGAGATTTTGATAAAGATGGCGATTTAGATATTGCTGCTTCAGCTTTTTATAATGATGAAGATAAGCCGGAACAAGCATTTATTTACTTAAAAAATGATGGGGAAATGAACTTCAAAGGATATTCTACACCTGAGGCAGCATCAGGAAAATGGCTAACTATGGATGTTGGAGACTACGACAACGACGGAGATATCGATATATTTTTAGGCTCCTATTTTCATACATTTGGAGAATATTTTAAGCAAGTTTCAAAGGGCGTTTCGGAGTTTCCACAATTATTAGTACTTACTAATAATTTGGAATAATGAACTGCCTCGACACAGAGCTTACGAGGTACTAAAATAAACGTAGTTGATTTTTGTGAACCAATTTTTTCATTAAATGAAACATCCATGATTAATATTTAATCACACAACCAAATGATTATTTAGGATGTTACATGTGACCGTTGAATAACAATAAATATAAACACATGAAAACTCGTATTGTCAATGATAATAATTTTAACTTCTTTTGACTTATAAAGAGAAAAGACCTCTAAATGCTTATAGAATATTTCACTGGTTATTCCTTTTATTTCATACACAAAGCTACCTCCATTAATAGGAGAAAAGCTGATTTTTCTTTCATAATTTATTATTTTTCAAACTGATTTAAGGTGCTTATAATAATGTTTACACAATCTAATAACTGATCTTCTGTCATAACTAAAGGCGGTGCAAAACGAATAATATTTCCATGTGTTGGTTTAGCTAATAAGCCGTTGTCACGTAAAGCTAAACAAATGTTCCAAGCGGTATCGCTATCTTCATGATCATTAATAACAATTGCGTTTAATAATCCTTTTCCTCTAACAAGTTTTACTATATTACTGTTCTCTATATATTTATTCAATTTAGATCTAAATAATACCCCTAGATCTTCTGCGTTTTCAGTCAACCCCTCTTGTTTAACAACTTCAAGAGCAGCTATTGCTACAGCTGCTGCAATTGGGTTTCCTCCGTAAGTACTACCATGGTTTCCAGGTCTTATCACATTCATTATCTCATTATTAGCAAGTACAGCAGAAACTGGATAAACACCTCCACTCAAGGCTTTTCCTAAAACTAAAATATCAGGTTTAACATTTTCGTGATCTACAGCAAGCATACGCCCAGTTCTAGCTATACCTGTTTGGACTTCGTCTGCAATAAATAAAACATTATAGGTTTCGCATAAATCTTTTGCTTTTGCTAAGTAACCTTCACTTGGTACATAAACGCCAGCCTCACCTTGAATTGGCTCGACCAAAAATCCTGCAACATTAGGATTTTGAGCTAAAACATCTTCAAGCGCTTGTATATTATCGTATTCTATTTTAATAAAGCCCTCTGTATACGGGCCAAAGTTTTTACGAGCCACCGGATCGTTAGAAAAAGAAATTATGGTAGTAGTCCTACCATGAAAATTATTTTTACAAACAATTATTTTCGCTTTATTGGTGTCTATTCCCTTAACCTCGTAAGCCCACTTTCTACATACTTTTAATGCTGTTTCAACAGCTTCAGCTCCTGTGTTAATTGGTAACACTTTATCGAAACCAAAATATTGGGCAACATACTTTTCGTATTTACCTAACATATCGTTATAAAAAGCACGAGAAGTTAAGGTAAGTGTTTGTGCTTGATGCGTCATGGCATCAACAATTTTAGGATGACAATGCCCTTGGTTTACTGAAGAGTAAGCCGATAAAAAATCGTAATACTTCTTTCCTTCTACGTCCCAAACATAAACACCTTCTCCTCTACTTAATACTACTGGTAATGGATGATAATTTTGAGCGCCATACTTGTTTTCTAAGGCCATAGCCTCTTGCGATGAAATGTGGTCTAAAACAGCCATTTTAAAATAATTTAAGGTTTAATGTCTAAATAAAAAGACATCGTTTAACAATACATTAGTAGTGCAAACTTTAATAATTAAATCTCGCTTAGCGAGTAAAACAACCATTCCTTCTGTACCTTTATTCTTTCGGAATCCCAAAGGTTATCTGGACGAAAAAGCAGCATGGGAGAGAAATCATCCCTAAGTACTGCAATATTAATAAATTTTTATGGTGTTTTAAAATTTTATCTGATTTTGTGATATAAAGATGATACTTGTAATCCTAGTCGTTTCTCCTCTCTTAAAATCGTATTTTTATCCATTTAATCCAAGCAAAAACCTTTAACATACTTAAACCTATTAAAAATACAATACTTCCTAACCGAGTTTTAGTAGGTCTTTGACAGCTTTAACATTAAAAAATTCGACTAAACAATAGATGAATAGTCTAAAAAAAAAACAGCAGTCTAGATAACCTCCATACATTAAAGACAGTAAAAATTATAAAAGGTTCATACTATTTCAATTTATTTTCATCATTGCCTAAAGTTAATGGAAATAAAGCGTCATATATTTATTCCTATTATTATTTTTGCAGCATGTCAAAAAGAAGAAAACAGAGAAAACAAGTATTTACTAACATAGAAATTATTGATGCTGGAGCTAAAGGAAAAACCATAGCCAAAGCACCTGATGGAAAAGTGATTTTTTTACCAAATGCTGTACCGGGCGATGTGGTAGATGTGCAAACATTTAAAAAAAGAAAAGCCTATTACGAGGGAAAAGCAATTACATTTCATAAATTATCTGATAAAAGAACTAAACCAGAATGTGAGCATTTTGGAACTTGTGGTGGTTGCAAATGGCAAAATATGGCATACGAGCATCAATTGTTTTACAAGCAAAAAGAAGTAACCAATAACTTAACACGTTTAGGTCATATAGAATTACCTGAAGTCACACCTATTTTAGGTTCTGCAAATCAGTATTTCTATAGAAATAAAATGGAATTTTCGTTTAGTGATTCACGTTGGTTAACATTAGAGGAAATTCAATCAAACGAAAATTTAGGAAACAGGAACGCCTTAGGTTTTCATATTCCAGGAATGTGGGATAAAATTTTAGATGTAAAAAAATGCCACTTACAAGCAAATCCATCAAACGCTATTAGAAATGCTGTTAAGCAATTTGCAATTGGTAATAATCTAGAGTTTTTTAACACAAGAAATCAAGCAGGTTTGTTGCGTACTATAATGATTCGTACTTCTAGCATTGGGGATATTATGGTTTTAATTCAGTTTTTTAAAGAAGATAAAGCTAAACGTGAATTACTATTAGATTTTCTTTCTGAAGCCTTTCCACAAATAACATCTTTACAATATGTCATCAACGGAAAAGCAAATGACACTATTTACGATCAAGATGTAATTTGCTATAAAGGAAGTGATCATATATTTGAAGAAATGGAAGGTTTACGATTTAAAATAAATGCCAAATCATTTTATCAAACCAATTCCGCGCAAGCGTACAGGTTATATAGAATAACACGAGATTTTGCTGGATTAACAGGAAACGAACTCGTTTACGATTTATATACTGGCACAGGAACCATTGCACAATTTGTTGCTAAGAAAGCAAATAAAGTTATTGGTGTTGAAGCTGTACCAGATGCTATTTTAGCGGCTAAAGAAAATGCACAATTAAATAACATTAATAATGTTGAATTCTTTGTTGGCGATATGAAGCACGTTTTTAATACCGAGTTTATTAATACACATGGGCGACCTGATGTAATAATTACAGATCCGCCACGAGATGGGATGCACAAAGATGTGGTACAACAAATATTAAACATAGCACCACATAAAATTGTTTATGTAAGTTGTAATAGTGCAACACAAGCCAGAGATTTAGCGTTAATGGATACTATGTATAAAGTTACAAAAACGCAAGCCGTAGATATGTTTCCACAAACGCATCATGTTGAAAATGTAGTTTTACTTGAAAAACGGTAAGATGTTTAATTGTTAATTCGTTTATTTGTATAAAATGAAAATAAAATACTTTAAATATTCTCTTTTGCCAATTATTATATTAGTAATTGGTATTACTGTGAGTTGTGAACGCGACGATTTATGTCCGGAAAGCACATCTACAACACCAAGTTTAATTATTAGAACTTTTGATGTAAACGAGCAGGAAAATAAAAAAAATGTATTTGGTCTAACCATTAAAGGCGAAGGCAACAATAATTTTTTAGAAGGCTATAAAACTGCAACACGAGACTCTATAGTATTGCCTTTAAAAACAATTGGTTCATCTACGGTTTATAATTTTTATAGTAATTCTACCATAGATGATAACGGGACACCAACCGATGAAAGTGATGATGTAATTTCTGGAAACTTAGATGTTATTACCATAACCTACACCACCGAAACCGTTTTTGTATCTCGAGCATGTGGTTACAAAACCATTTTTAATGATGTTGTGATTTCTGTTGAAGACGATAGCGATAATTGGATACAATTAATACAACCTGTAAATAACCCACAATCTGTAGAAGATGAAGCAGCAGCACATTTTAAATTATTTCATTAATGGTATCATTTTACTACTTTTTTGTGTACCTGTAAATGCGCAAAACAACAGCATACCAGATACCGTAAGTGATTCAATCAAAATTAAACAAAAATACGGGCTTAGAATTGGTGGTGATTTTGGTAAACTAATTAGAACAGCTTTAGACGATGAGTATTCTGGTTTTGAAGTTTTAGCCGATTACCGAATTAAAAAGAATTTATACCTCGCTGGCGAAATTGGTGTTGAAGAAAAAAATAATACTACCGAGTTTATAGACATTACTACATCAGGAAGCTATTTTAAAGCTGGAATAGATTATAATTCGTACCAAAACTGGCTAGATATGGATAACATGATTTTCTTTGGGTTTCGTGTTGGCGCCAGTGCCTTTAGTCAAACTTTAAATAGTTTTACTGTGTATAATACCAATCAATATTGGGGAAATCAATTCACATCAAATATAACCAAAGAATTTAATGGTCTAACAGCAATTTGGGCAGAACTTATTGTAGGTTTAAAAGCAGAACTGTTTAATAACCTATATATGGGTTTAAATGTGCAACTTAAAGTGTTAGCAAGCGAAACAGAACCCGAAAACTTTCAAAATATATACATTCCGGGGTTTAACAAAACCTACGATAGTAGTGGTATTGGTGTTGGTTATAGTTATACTATTTCGTATCGTATTCCGCTTTATAAAAAGAATAAGTAGTTTTATTTTAAATACAATTTTAAAATTACGTATATCTACGTATTACTTTTATAAGTAGGAAATTTTAACTTCGCTTATCGATGAATATCAATTTTTAAACAGATTAATATCCACAAGTTAATAAGTGCACTTTAAAAATCGCGACTCAAAACCACAATTCATTTAATAGATTCTACCCCAAAGAATAACCATCTCTATAATTACGCTTCACATATTTGTTAGCAGGTTCAAAGTTGGTAATTTTCATGTTCTCTGCATCCCATAATAAACGTTTTCTTCCGTAGTATTTAGAGCCGCCCCAAAAACTATTACTTTCAGCCTTAGGATCTACTTCAAAATAGGCTTTAAGTGCTAAATTACCTATTAAAATGCTTTCAGTAAAGGGACCTGCATAATCAAAAGAAGAACTAGTTTCGGCATTTCCGTAACCTGCCATACAGGCATTTACCCATTGTAAATAATGTCCTTCCGGAACACGTGGTAAGGTTTCTTTAACCGTAATTTGCTCGTTTAACGATAACGGTAATAGTCTTGGTTTTACACCATAACAATCGGCTAAAATTTTGCCTTTATCTCCAATAAAAAGAACGCCTCCATCCCAGTTTCCAAAGGCTTCGTTATCGCCTAATTCTTCTGGTCTTTCTGGCATTAATCCGCCATCCATCCAAGATACTTTTATAGCCCCTTTACCATCTGTTCTTGGATAGCTTAAATGTATTTTACTTGCCGTTGGGAAACTTTTAGGGTAACTAGCCATTTCAAATTTTCCCTTAAAAGCATCTGCAACACTACATTCTACTTGATTAGGATACAAAATTGGAAGTATTCTGTACACCGGATCCATAATATGACAAGCCATATCGCCTAACGCTCCTGTTCCAAAATCAGACCACCCTCTCCAATCAAATGGCAAATAGGCATCGTTATAATCGCGCATTTCGGCAGTACCCAACCATAAATCCCAATTTAATCCTTTAGGGATATTGTGTTTTACAGTTGGTGTTTCTAAGGCCATAGGCCAAATAGCTCTATTAGTCCAGCATTTAACGGTATGTACTTCTCCTATTAATCCGGTGTCATAAAGCTCCTTCATTTTTCTAACACCATCGCCAGAACCACCTTGGTTGCCCATTTGCGTAACCACTTTGTATTTTTTTGCAGCTTCGGTAAGCATACGCGCTTCCCAAATATCATGTGTTAATGGTTTTTGTACATAAACATGTTTTCCCATTTGCATAGCTGCATAAGCTTGTACAGCATGACTATGATCTGGTGTTGATACAGATACTGCATCAATATTGTTTTTTTCTTTTTCTAGCATTTCCCTATAGTCGTTGTAATACTTTGCTTTAGGGAAAGCTTCTCTAGATTTAACCGCTTGCCTATCGTCAACGTCACATAAACCCACAATATTTACATTAGGACTTTTAGCAAATGATGAAATATCACTTCTACCTTTTCCACCAACACCAATTCCAGCTATATTAAGTTTATCGCTTGGTGGCACATAACCTTGTCCGCCTAAAACATACCTAGGAACAATCATAATTCCTGCGGTTACCAACCCAGAACCTTTTATAAAATTTCTTCTTGAAGTGCTCTTTTTTTTTGATTGTTTTTTTGACATAATTGGTGATTGTTTTTAGGTTACTTAAATGGATGTTCAAGATAAATTATTTCTATGAAATTAGCAGAATTATTTTTGCTACTTTTTGTGCGGATATTTAAAAACAAGAAAATTGGCATGCAAATATTTAGTAAAATGGCAGTACAAATAGTAATTTTATGATTAGTTAAGGTAAAGTCTATTTTAAGTACTTCACCTTTTTACTTCCTTCGTACATTACATACTTAACCAAACGTGCTTCTAGTTTAGCATTGAATAACTGTATTTTTCTAGAAGGTCTTAAACCCACATGCTTTAAAGCATCTAGGTTACTAGTAATAAACCAAGCATCTGTACCTGGGTAATTTTGTTTTAGAGTATCTCCAATGTTTTTGTAAAACTCCTGCATGTCTATATTTAAACGCTCGCCGTAAGGTGGATTGAAAACCATGTGTAGTTTTTTATCGCCACCTTTTTGAGTTTTAAAAAAATCTTCGTGTTTAACGTCAATAAAGTCTTCTAATTGGGCATTTTTTACATTGTCTTTGGCTTTGCTTACGGCACTTGGTGCTTTGTCGTAACCCATTATTTTATGATGAAAATCGCGTGTTTTACTTAACAGTGATTCTTCTATTTTTTCAAATAAATCGACATCCCAATCTTGCCAACGCTCAAAAGCAAATTCTTTTCGCATTAGGTTTGGTGGTATATTACAGGCAATCATTGCAGCTTCAATAAGCATGGTACCAGAACCGCACATGGGGTCCATAAAGTCCGATTGCCCGTCCCACCCCGATAACATAATCATTCCTGCTGCTAAAACTTCGTTTATTGGAGCAATATTAGTTGCTGTTTTATAACCGCGTTTGTGCAGCGAATCACCAGAAGAATCTAAGGAAATGGTGCATTGTCGTCTATCAATATGTACATTTATTTTTATATCGGGGAATTTTAAATCAACATTTGGTCGCTGTCCTGTGGTATCTCTAAATTTATCTACAATGGCATCTTTAGTTTTTTGGGCAATGTAAAGCGAATGCGAAAACAAATTAGAATGTATAGTGGCATCAACCGCCAAAGTGCCTGTAGGTTTTAAATAATTTTCCCAAGACATTTTATAGATTTTATTATACAAATCTTGCTCACTACTAACACTAAACGAATGGATAGGTTTTAAAATTTTAACAGCGGTACGTAAGCCTAAGTTTGCTTTATACATAAAGCCTTTATCTCCAGAAAAAGCCACATTACGAACCCCTTTTTTTACGTCTTGTGCACCTAGTTGTGTGAGCTCTTTTGCAAGTAATTCTTCAAAACCAAATAAGGTTTTGGCAACCATATTGAAATTTTCTTCCATTTTTTACGTCGAATAGATTACAAAAATAACGTAATTTTGCGCAAAGTAACTAGCATTTGCAGATAATGGGTTAAGGATTGATGCGACATCCTTTTATTTGGTGATTGAGGCTCTCGAAGTGGCCAAATAAAAGATATAGCGGAAAGCCTGACCACGCCAAAGCGTGGTAACCCTATAAAAAAATTATGAGTAATAAAACTACCAAATGGTTTACATCGTGGTTTAATACGCCATTTTACCACATTTTATATAAAGATAGGGATGATACCGAAGCGCATGCATTTATGGATACGCTTACAAATTATTTAAATATTCCTGAACGCGGTACTATTTTAGATTTGGCATGTGGGAAAGGCAGGCACGCAAGGTATTTAAACAAAATTGGCTATAATGTTACGGGGGTTGATTTGAGTGAAAACAGCATTAATTTTGCTAAGCAATTTGAAAATAATAGTCTTCGTTTTGAGGTGCATAACATGTGTAAACCTTACCATAAGCAATTTGATGCCGTTTTTAATTTATTTACTAGTTTTGGTTATTTTGAGAATGATGAAGACAATTTAAACACTATTAAAGCCATTAAAAGTAATTTGAATGAATTTGGTTTTGGGGTCATCGATTTTATGAATAGCGAATTTGTTATCGATAATTTAGCACCCGAAGATGTTAAAATTATTGACGATATTACCTTTAATTTAAAACGTTATTTAGAGAACGATTATATTATTAAGGACATTTCGTTTACAGAAAATGGTAACGATTATAATTTTCAAGAACGTGTTAAGGCGTTTACTTTAAACGATTTTGAAACCATGTTTGAAGCTGCTGATGTGCATTTATTGGATGTTTTTGGTGATTATAAATTGCATAAATTTAATGCGAAAACATCTGAACGCTTAATAATGATTTTCAAATAGCCAATAATTGGCATTTAATTATGCTCACTGCTGTGGGTTATTATATTTTAGAATGAATAAATTTTTATTTCCTGTATTAGCTGTTGTTATTGGCATACTTATAGCCAGTCTTAGCAAATACAAAAAAACATGGAACACCAAGCTACTACTCTCTTTTAGTGGTGCTTTTTTATTGGCTTTAACGCTTTTTGAGTTACTCCCCGAAGTTTACAATCACCTAGACACCAAACTTACTGGTTTGTATATTATGTGTGGTATTGTGTTGCAAATTGTTTTAGAACTTTTCTCAAAAGGCGCTGAACATGGGCATGTACACATACACAAAGATGAAACTCATTTTCCATGGTTATTGTTTATTAGTTTATGTATTCATAGCTTTTTAGAGGGCTTTCCAATACACGAAAATAACGATATGTTGTATGGTGTTTTAGTGCATAAAATTCCTATTGCTGCTTTAGTAAGTATGTTTTTGTTTCAATCTAATTTTAGCAAAATACAAATTACTATGTTTATAATTGTTTTTGCAGTTATGACACCTTTAGGAACTTTTATTTCGAATACTTGGGAAGCAATTGCAGATTATGCGCATATTATTAATGCTATTGTTATTGGGATATTTTTTCATATTTCTACTACAATTTTGTTTGAAAGTGGTGAAGGACATAAGTTTAACTTATCAAAATTTATAGCTATTATTTTAGGTGTTGGGGTTGCATTTGCAATTTAGAAAGCCTTTCCCTTCCCCTTTCCAAAGTAAAGTGAACTGTTATGCAAAAATAATGTAATAGATAAAGAGTAATCACACAAAAGTGTCTCCTTCCCTTTGGGAAGGATTAAGAATGGGCTTTTAATGTTTAGTAAAGAAGAATCACGCATACTACGACAAGAATTCTGGACGAGTTTTGGGAAGTCTTTTCCACGTAAATGGATTTTATATAATACAAAACTTAAAGGGTTCTCATTTAAATTTTATTTTGACACCAAATCTGCATTGGTGGCTTTAGATTTAGAAGATGATTTAGAACATCGGATTAAATATTGGGAAAAGTTACTGGCTTTAAAATCGATTTTGTTAGATGATTTTTTACCTGATGCTATTTTTGAAGAAGAATATCTGTTAGAAAATTATAAAGAAATTTCTAGAATTTATGTGCCTTTAAAACAAAAAGTCTCTATTCATAATAAAAATTCGTGGCGTGATGTAATGGAATTCTTTGATGAGAAAATGACTCTGTTTGAAGCTTTTTTTGAGGAATATAAGGATGTTATTGAAGGATAATCGTCATTGCGAACCTAGTGAAGCAATCTGTTTAATATAGTTCTAATTTTATTTTAAAAGATTACCACGTCGCTCTGATCCTAGTAATGATAGTTTACATTTAAACCTTTTTCTCCATAATATAATCATCCATAACAAAGCCATTGCCAATATCTGTTACAAAGGTGAATATTTTTTTAAAACCCAATTTTTCATAAGCTATTATTGAATTGGTGTTATTAATATTTACACCAAGTCTAATCGCTTTTAGACGATAGGATTTCGCCTTTTCGGTAATAAACTCCATAGCTGTTTTTCCGATTTTTTTTCCACGAAACTTACTTAACACATAAATTTTACTTAAAAACAGGTGTTCCTTTTCTTTTTTAAAACCAATGTAGCCTACTGGTGTTTTATTAAAAGTTAATATGTAATATTCAAATCCTTCTTCTTCTATTTGTTTTGAAATAGCATTAGCGGATTGAAATTTATCGAGCATATAATCAATTTGAGGCTTACCAACTATAGGTATGTAATGTTCGCGCCAAATAAGATTGGCTAACTCTTCAATTAATAAAAAGTCAGAAGTTTTGTTTGCTGGAGTAATTTCAATCATAAAATCTAAAATAAGAAATGTTTAAATCACACAGAAAAAAATCATAAAGAAATGAAAAACGGCACCTGCCAAAACAAACAAATGCCAAATAACATGATTAAAAGGTATTTTTTCAATGGCATAAAAAACAATTCCAACGGTATAAGCTAATCCACCTGCAAACAATAGTAAAATACCATTACTACCAATACTATTTGAAAGATTTGTAAAATCAAACACAATAAGCCAACCCATTACTAAATACAGAAGTGTTGAAAAAACCTCAAAGCGCCCTGTAAAAAACAATTTTAGTATAACACCAAAGACTGCAATTGCCCAAACCGTCCAAAAGAGTGACCATCCCAAACTTTCGTTTAGCGTAATTAAACATACTGGAGTGTAAGTTCCTGCAATTAAAATATAAATGCTTATGTGGTCTAACACTCTAAAATAATGCTTTCGTTTCTGGCCTTTTACTGCATGATAAAACGTTGAAGCAGTAAATAATACAATAATAGAAATACCATAAACAATAACGCTAAATAAACTCCAAGATGCTTTTTTTGTATTAAAAATTATAAGTAAAACTAAAGCTGCAATACCAAATAAAACGCCTATGGCGTGGGATGTTGCGTTTAATCTTTCTTCAAAAGGGGTTTGTATGCGCATAGCATTACGACTTGTTATTGGATTGATTCAACCACTTATCAGTTAAATCGTAAAAATCTAATTTAATAGCCGATTTTTGTCTTTCTAAGCGTCCACCCAGGAAATTACGCTGTAAAATATCTTCAATTAAATAGTCTTCTTTTTCGTTAAGTGGGTCGAACTCACGCTTTAATGAAATATCAAACATATTTGCCGTTGTATTATACCAAAACGCACGCCAACCGTTGCGTAATTCCTTAACCAAATCAAAAGCTGTTTTGCCTGTTTGCCTATGGATTAGTTTAACCAAAATTTGACCTTCGGTACGTGTTAATTTTTTTAATTCATCAGAAAATTCACCCTCAATATATTTTTGTACCCGCTTAGCATACTTCTTTTTATGTCGTTTCTTTTTAATGCTTACCAATCGGTTATTCATTGAATCCAATCGCTCTGCAGCCATTTTTGCATAGGGATATACTTTTATAGTTTTTCGGCGTAAAATTAAATATCTGATGCGGTCTTTTTTGCTGTTAAATTTAAGCTTATGTAAAAGCATAACCTCATCTAAATCAATAGCCGTTCGCGGCACAGAATCACCTTCAATAATAATATAATTAGCTATACTAGAGTCTTGCTCCTTAATATTTACTTGAGCTAAAGCTAGTACTGGAAATATTAAAAATATGTATTTAAAAAAAATCATCTATAAATCACCTGAGCAATAATCTCCAAAATTAATAATTTACATCCTCTTTAACCTTAAAATAAGGTGAATATTGTTATTTTAGTCGAAAATTTTAAAACATGGCAACACAAAGCATACTAAATAAAAAGTCTATGACTTTTTTAGAAAAATATTTAAATAATGCAGCTCCTACGGGCTATGAGTGGGACGGACAAAAATTATGGATGGATTATTTAAAACCTTATGTAGATGAATTCATAACTGATACTTATGGTACTGCAGTTGGTGTTATAAATCCTAAAGCTAAATACAAAGTTGTTATAGAAGGGCATGCCGATGAAATTTCATGGTACGTAAACTACATTAGTGATAATGGATTAATATATGTGATTAGAAATGGTGGTAGCGATCACCAGATTGCACCTAGCAAAATTGTAAATATTCATACAAAAAAAGGTATTGTAAAGGGTGTTTTTGGTTGGCCAGCAATACATACTAGAAATAGAGCTAAAGAAGAAGCTCCTAAACCCGATAATATTTTTATTGATTGTGGTTGTAAAACAAAAGAAGATGTTGAAAAATTAGGCATTCATGTTGGTTGTGTAATTACTTATCCTGATGAATTTCATGTATTAAATGGTGATAAATTTGTTTGTCGCGCTTTAGATAATCGCATGGGTGGTTTTATGATTGCCGAAGTAGCAAGATTGATTAAAGAAAATAAGAAAGAATTGCCTTTTGGACTTTACATAACCAATGCTGTACAAGAAGAAATTGGATTACGTGGTGCAGAAATGATTACGCAAACCATCAAACCAAATGTTGCTATTGTTACAGACGTTACACACGATACTACTACTCCAATGATTGAAAAGAAAAAGGAAGGCCATTTAGAAATTGGAAAAGGACCTGTTGTGGCTTATGCACCTGCTGTACAACAAAAATTGCGCGATTTAATTACCGAAACTGCCGAGACTAAAAAAATACCGTTTCAGCGTTCGGCTTTATCCAGAGCTACAGGAACCGATACCGATGCTTTTGCTTATAGCAATGGTGGCGTAGCTTCTGCTTTAATTTCTTTACCACTACGCTACATGCATACCACTGTAGAAATGGTACATAGAGATGATGTAGAAAATGTAATTAAACTTATTTATGAAACGTTACTTAATATAAAAGATGGCGAAACGTTTAGTTATTTTAAATAAATAAAAGCCTCTTAATTAAAGCTTCTTTATTATGGACGAATACATTGATATAGTTACTGAGGAGGGCAAGCCTACAGGCAAATCTGCCCTTAAATCGATTATTCATCAAAAGGGATACTATCATAACACAGTGAATATTTGGTTTTATACAGATGATGGAGACATTTTACTTTCACAACGATCTGCTAAAAAAATAATTTGTCCGCTACTTTGGGATGTATCAGTTGCTGGACATATTGATGCGGGGGAATCAATAACGCAAGCAGCTATTAGAGAAACAAAAGAAGAAATTGGACTTGATATTTACGAATATGAATTAAATAAAATTGGAATTTTTGAATGCTTCCAAAACTATGAAAGCGGGCTAATTGATAATGAATTTCATCATACATTTATCTCAGAATTAAAAGTGCCCCTTTCAGAATTAACACCACAAATAGAAGAAGTTGAAGCATTAAAACTAGTATCTACTTATCTGTTTGATGAGCTTATTAGTAACATAAACGAAAATGACAATCATTTTATAGCTTCAAATAAATCTTATTACGAAACGGTTTTTAAACATATTATTAATATGATTACCTAAATACTTATAATTATCTTTCCTAAATGAATTTATTACTCTTAGCTGTTGCTCCTGCCTTTATTGTAATTCTCTACATTTATTTTAAAGATAAACACAAAAAAGAGCTTTCTCATAATACAGAATTGAACGTTTACAAGATGCTCCAAATGACACCTCTAAAAATTACAAGATAAAAAAGGTTATGAAGGTTCTTTCGCTATTATAAGCTCTGTTACTAATCCACTTTGTGATTCTTGTAACAGGCTACGTTTAACAGCTAATGGGCAACTAAAAAACTATTTATTATCTTCCTCAGAATCTGATTTTATTAACGACGCTTCGTTCAGGAAAATCTATTGCACCTATAATTCAGAAAGCTGTACAAGCCAAATTGAAAGTACGTGGTGGTATGGATACTTTAGAAAAACTACAAGAGCCCAAACTACACAACAACAATAGAAGTATGATTACGATTGGCGGGTAATTACAGTTAATCATTTGCTAATCAAATTATTTCTTAAAGTTGTATGACCCCCGATGTTTTCAAATACTTTAAAAACGATCCAAAAAACAATAAGTTAACTGGAGACGACTATTTATTTGTAGAGTACAAATGTCCTATTGAGGTAGAATGGATTGTCTAGTTTTGTTGGTAGGTTTTTTAGTGAACAAAAATCACTTAACACATTATGAAAAAAAACAATATGACAACGAATTTAAACGTACCATTGTATCACTTTACGAGTCTGGTAAAACAGTAAATGAGTTGTGTTTAGAATTTGATATCAGCATATCATCTGTTAATAGATGGAGAAAAGAATATGGTTCTGCAGATGTATCAAAGAGCACTATTGATACTGTGAAGTGTGCTATGAAAGTGGTTTTAAAAACACCTCTCACTTTAATAACAGTTTTAAGCAGAAGTTTAGCTACCCTCCCAATCAATACCGAAACCTTCATTTGGCTACCTAATCCATATTTTTTTAGTTTGGACTTTTTAGAAAGAAAGTTGAACTTTTAAGAAAATTCTAAGCTTTCGTTTCAGAATACTTTTGGCGTATCATTTAAAATTAATATGTCATGAAAAAAGTATTACTATTCTTGTATTCAATTATCGCCTATCTTATCGGATTTGCGTCTTTATTATTATGGATTATATCTGTAAGTGATTTAATTCCTGAAATATCTATCGATCAAACTGCTACCCTACCTTTTCACTTAGCCTTACTTAAAAACTTTGGCCTAGTAGCACTCTTTGGTGTGCAACATAGCGTAATGGCCAGACAATCGTTTAAAACAGCGTTTGCAAAGTATTTTCCAAGACCTATTGAACGTAGCACATTTGTGCTAATTTCTGGATTGTTACTTGTACTTTTAGTATTAGAATGGGCCCCTATGGGTGGTTCCGTTTGGAAAATACAATCTGGTAGCATCCTATATTATTTGGTTTATATCTTGTTTTTTTCAGGTTGGTCAATACTATTTATTAGTACGTTTTTAATCAATCATTTCGATTTATTCGGATTACGTCAAACCTATTTAGAACTTAAAAACAAGCCTTATACGCAGCTAAATTTTAAAGTAGTTTCGTTTTACAAATATGTGCGTCACCCTTTATATTTTGGTGGCATTCTCGGGCTATGGGCAACACCAAATATGACAGTAACACACTTGGCTTTCGCCATTGGTTTAACAGCATATTTTATTATAGGAACGCTCTTCGAAGAACGTGACCTCATAAAGGAATTCGGTAAAACTTACAAAACGTATCAAGCCAAAACACGTATGCTTGTTCCTTTTCCTAAAAAGAATAAATCATTATGAAAATAGATATCAAATTTAGAAAAAACCAAATCTTTCTCCCTTTGGGTTTTGGTTGGTATACGAGCTCAAAGGCAGACAAAAATGAAAAAATTAAACAACCAATAAAGTACCATAATTATGAAAACAATAGTTCTAACTTCAATATTGATATTGGAATATTTCAATATCAAAGCACAAGAAAACGACCTTGTCTTTTTACATCAAAATGATATTGACACCACTCATACTATTAAAAGAATAACATTAAATCACAGAAACACTTATTTAAAAACTTAGCCTCATATGACGCTTCAAAAATTAATGAACTACCCCGCAGCAAGCTGACGAGGTATCAGAATTACTCAAATAACCTTAACTGGCTTGAGTGAATCTGTTTATACTCTTTTTGTTTTCCTTGGTTTTTCAAATATGCAATTATAACCTCTTCATTAGCGTACTGATCAACAGTATTAACATAATAACCATCTGACCAAAATTGACCTCCCCATAATTGTTCCTTTACTTCTGGATGAAATCGAAAAACTTCACGTGCTATTATACTTTTTACTGTTTGAACTATTTGCTTTGGTGAATACATCGGTACGCTCTGAACTAAAAAATGAACATGATTCTCATCCAATCCAACCTCCACAAAATATATGTCATATCGAAATTCTATCTCTGAACATGTTTGTACAACACATTTACTTACTTCTTCTGTCAAAATTGAGCGCCGATACTTTATTGGACAAACCAAATGGTATAACAATAAACTCTTATTGTGTCTCTTGTAGATATGATCACTCATAAATCCAATATACACTTTTTCAAAGTGTTTTGAAAAACCATCCGTTTTTCAAACTTTTCCTTTGAACCCCGCAGCAAGCTGCGAGGAATTCTTTAGATTAAATCATTAAATAATGAAATTTTAAATTTTGATTTAAAAATTAATATCATCTATGATAAATCTGAAAAATTAACATATCAAGTTGTATTTAAAAGAAAGCAATGTAAAACAGTTGAAGTATACAACGACAATGGTAAAATAATTTCTTCTAGGGAAGTTTATAAAAACATAAAAACACCCTATTCACTGCGAGTATTAATTGCTAAAAAATACTCTGGATGGTCTTTAGAGGGCAACAAACTTATTATTGAATATGCTAAAACAAAGTGATGAAAAAGCAATACTCAATCATAATAAAAAAGAGAAATCTCAAAAAAACTTTGAAGTTTTAATACAAAGTATAAAATTAAAGGCAGATAAATTATAATTTACCTTTCCATTATTAAAACCTTCTTTTCAATGCTGTTACCGCAATTTCAATCTTCATTTCATCATTAGCAAGTCCAGCAGAAAACATGGTTGCTGCTGGCTTTAAATCAACAAAACTAAAGGTCTAAAGTATCCAATCCCATTTTTAAATATAGAATTTCAAATGTAGAACATGATTTTATTAATTTTTATTTATTCTTTAGTGGAATTCATTCAAGACAATGCCAAATTCACTAAGGCATCTGCTCTTTCAGTAAAACTCAATTTTAGTGCCTCATCCCTTCCTTTTTCAGACATTTTTCTCCATGTTTTCTGTAAAATGTCAACCACTTTTGCATCAGGATGTTTTTCGGCAAATTCTTCAAAATAGTAGTCTAAAAAAACCAAACAAATTGTATCTTCTAAGGTTTGAGATTCCTCATTTTTTTTAATTAGCTTTTTTAAAATAACAGCTCTTATTCTATCAATATATTCCTTATCGTAGCCTACTTCTTTTAAAATATCAGCAGTCATATCTGCATGCATTTTTTTTAATGTTTCTCGCCACTTTAAATAACCAACTCTATCCATAGGGTAGGTATCTCTGGGTATTTTCCATCTACAAATATGTTGCGCTCGTGCTGCAATTTGAAGCGCTTTTGATGCATTGGGATTAAATTGCAATAACTTTCTTGACATGCGCTGCGAATACAGCAATTCTTTTGGATACTCTATACCTGCAACCTTGTAGACATTTGTGTCTTTAGAATTAGCATTATCAATTAAGGCAATGGCAGTTTCAAAACGTGTGGGCTTCATCCTTTTTAAGTTTTAAATTAAACTATAGCTTCAACTGTAATTTTTACACTTTTTGAAGCTGGAGTTTTCGCGGTATGCGCAAAACTATCTAAAGGTACTAAAACATTGGTTTCTGGGAAGTAAGTGGCACAACAATTTTTTGGAATATCGTAACCAATCACTTTAAAATTATTAGCAATTCTGGTTACACCATTAAATTTAGATTTTAAGTTAACAATCTGCTGCTCTTCCAAGTTTCTGATTTTCATATCTTCTCTGTTCATAAAAATGATGCGTCTCTCGTTATAAATACCACGGTACCTATCGCTTAATCCGTAGATTGTAGTGTTGAATTGGTCGTGGCTCCTAATAGTCATCATTATCAACTCATCATCTTTTAGTTTCCAATTTGGGAGTTTATTGATAGAAAAATTAGCTTTTCCTGTTCTGGTTTTAAATTGTCGCACTCGGGCTCCATTTGGCAGATAAAATCCTGATGGATTTTTTAAGCGTTTATTATAATCATTAAAACCATCAACGACTTCTTGAATGTCGTCTCGTACTAAGTTATAATCGTCTTTATATTTAAGCCACTCAATTTTAGAACGCGCTTGTAAAGTTGCATTTGCAATACCGCAAACTACAGCCACTTCACTCAATAATTTATCAGAACACGGTTCTAAAACACCTCTTGTTGAAGATACAATTCCCATTGAATTTTCGACACTTTGAGTTTGAATACCTGTTTTTTGATAGTCTTTTTCAGAACGCCCTAAGCATGGAAAAATTAATGCCTCTTTACCTGTTACCAAATGCGAACGATTCAATTTAGTACTTACGTGTACCGTTAAATTACAATTAGCTAATGCCTGTGCAGAATAAGCAGTATCTGGAACCGCCGAAATAAAATTCCCTCCCAATCCAAAAAAGACCTTCGCTTTTTTTTCATACATAGCTTTAATAGCATCGATAACCGAATAGCCGTGTTTTGTTGTGGGTTTAAAACCGTATTTCGTTTCAATCTTATCTAAAAAAGCTTGTGGTGCCGATTCCCAAATACCAACCGTTCTATCACCTTGCACATTAGAATGCCCACGAACTGGACAAGTTCCTGCTCCTTCTTTTCCTATACTTCCCTTTAACAACAACAAATTAACAAGCTCGCGAATATTATCAACCGCATTTTCATGTTGCGTTAAACCCATTGCCCAACAAACAATAATGTTATTGTTATTAAGAATTAAATTAAAAACTCTATTAAAAACTACTTTTGAAACACCTGAAGCTTTTAAACATTCATCAAATTTATACGTTTTTAAATCGGCTATAAAATTATCGTAACCTTCTGTGAATTCTTCAATAAAATCTTTATCAAACACATTAGTGTTTAGTTCTTCTCGCTCTAACAATTTAAGTAGCAAAGCCTTTATAAATGCCACATCGCCATTTATAGTTATAGGCACAAAAACATCAGCTATTTTAGAGCCTCCAGTTAATACTTTTATTGGATTTTGGGGGTTTGTAAACCTAATTAAACCAGCTTCTGGTAATGGATTTACGGCAATAATTTTACCACCATTTTTTTTACACTTTTCTAAAGCAGTTAACATCCTTGGGTGGTTAGTTGCAGGGTTTTGACCAATAACCATAACCACCTCAGCCTTGTACAAATCATCTAAAGTTACAGAACCTTTACCAATACCTAAAGTTTCAGACAAAGCACTACCACTGGCTTCGTGACACATATTTGAACAATCTGGCAAGTTTGCTGTACCAAATTCTCTAACAAATAGTTGATATAAAAATGCTGCTTCGTTTGTGGTTCTTCCAGACGTGTAAAAAACAGCTTCATCAGGATTATTTAAAGCATTTAAATGATGTGCTACTTTGTTAAAAGCGTCATCCCAAGATATGGGCTTATAATGTGTTGCTCCTTCTGATAAAAACATGGGTTCGGATAAACGCCCTGATTTACCAATTTCAAAATCGGAAAGATTTGCGAGTTCTTCAACGGAATGACTTGCAAAAAAATTGACTCCTATAGTTTTATTTTGTGCTTCTTCTGCTATAGCTTTTATACCGTTTTCGCAGTATTCACCCAAAGCTGAGCGCTCATCATCTGGATCTGGCCATGCGCAACCCGGACAATCAAAACCACCCTTTTGATTCATTTTAAAGGATAATTTTAAGGCATCTGTAGCATTCATATATTTTAATACCTGACCCGCAACAGCCTTTAAAGAACTAAATCCAGCGCTATTTGTTTTAGGTTTACTAGTTTTTAAATCTGTAAACCTTTCTGGTATTTTGGATTTATTTTCTGGTGATGAACTCATGAATATTTTTTTATTATAAACCTAAGTATTGAAATTTAAATATACTAAAGAGAATATTGTATTAAAATAATCCCGAAATATTTCCATCATTATCTATACTTATATTTTCTGATGCAGGATGAGCTGGCAACCCAGGCATACGCATCATATCTCCTGTTATTGGTATTAAAAATCCTGCTCCTGCAGCAATTTCTATTTCTCTTACCGTTATAGTAAAATCTCTTGGTCTACCCAATAACTTTGCATTATCTGACAATGATTTTTGCGTTTTAGCAACACATATTGGGAGATTATCTAACCCAAGGCTTTCTATAGTTTTTAAATTTCTTTTTGCTTTAGCAGAATAGTCAATATACTTTGCTCCGTAAATTTTGGTGGCAACAGCTTCAATTTTAGATTTTACATCCATATCCCAATTATACAGAGGTGTAAATTCTGAATCGCTAGACTCAACTATTTCAATTACTTGTTGAGCCAAGTCTAAAGCTCCTTTTCCTCCTTTAGCCCAAACCTCGGCAAGAGCAACACGCACATTATTTTTTTTCGCATAAGCCTTAATTATTTCTATTTCAGCATCGGCATCTGTTATAAATCTATTAATTGCAATAACTGGTTCTATTCCAAAAAGCTTTATATTTTCAATATGTTTTTCAAGATTTGGCAATCCTTTTTCTAATGCATCTATATTCTCCACAGTAAGCTTTTTTAAATCTGCACCTCCATGATATTTTAGCGCTCTAATGGTAGTAGTTAACACCACTGCTTTAGGAGATAACCCAGCGCTTTGGCATTTAATATCTAAAAATTTTTCTGCTCCCAAATCTGCTCCAAAACCAGCTTCTGTAACTGTATAATCTGAAAGAGACATTCCCATTCGAGTTGCAATTACCGAATTTGTTCCTTGTGCTATGTTAGCAAAAGGTCCGCCATGAATAATTGCAGGGTTCCCTTCTATAGTCTGTACTAAATTAGGTTTTATCGCATCTTTTAATAAAGCCGCCATAGCACCTTCAACCTTCAAATCTTTAGCATAAACAGGGGTTTTATCAAATGTATACCCAATAAAAATATTACCCAAGCGCTTTTTTAAATCTTCCAAATCGTTAGCTAAACATAAAATAGCCATAATCTCTGAGGCGGCAGTAATATCAAAACCTGTTTCTCTTGGGACACCCGAAGTAGTTCCCCCTAATCCAACAACAACATGCCGAAGGGAACGATCGTTCATATCCATAACGCGTTTCCATGTTACTGTTCTAGCATCAATTCCTAACGAATTTGTTTTACTTTGTATATTATTATCGATTATAGCTGCCAACAAATTATGTGCTTTTTCTATCGCAGAAAAATCGCCAGTAAAATGTAAATTAATATCTTCCATAGGAAGCACTTGCGAGTAGCCACCACCAGTAGCACCTCCTTTTATTCCAAAAACAGGACCTAACGATGGCTCTCTTAGCACCACTGTTGTTTGCTTTCCTAATTGATTTAAACCTTCAGATAAACCAATAGACATAGTTGTTTTCCCTTCTCCAGCAGGAGTTGGAGAAATTGCAGTAACTAAAATAAGATTACTTTGCTTTACTTTATTAAGGTCTATTACTGAGTGTTGTAATTTTGCTTTATACTTTCCGTACATTTCAATACTATTAGCATCTAAGCCCAATTTTTTAGCTATACTACTAATATGTTTTAATTCTATTTCTTTGGCGATGTCTAAATCGGTCATGTTTATAAGTTACTTTTTAAATTAATTACTACTAAAGGTTTATTAAAAAATTTATTTCATTTTCTACTTACTAAAAAAACAAATATTCAATTAAAAAACAAAAGACAAAATGACCCTAAGGCGACATTTAAGCTTTTATTTTTTTGAAATATGTTCCTCATAATCTTGCAAAGTATCAATATCAATATTTCTCAATTGAGGTGTTATATTTTTTACTTCCGAAAGATATTTATTTATAATCTCTTTAGCACCTTTATCACTATTAAGTTTTACAAGTTCATTAAAATATTTCTTATCAAAAACAACTGGCACACCGCTTGTTTTATTTTTATAAGATGTAGCTAGTATAGAATACTTATTTTTATTAAACTCCTCAATTAAAGTATTAAGAAAATTATTTTTAATAAACGGTTGATCTGCTAAGGTAATTAAACATCCATTAACTATTTGTTTTGAATGCATTAAATGAGTAACTCCAAAAGCTAAAGATTTACCTAAACCATTATGCCAATCTTTATTATTTAAAATGGTTACAGGATAGTGGTGTATTGTTTTTTTAATTAGATTATAATTTGCACCTAAAACCACTATTACTTCTTTTATTTGTAGTTTTAAAGCAGTTTCAATGGCGTTACTTAATAATGTAGAATCCCCCCATTTAAGTAACTGCTTAGGAGTTCCCATGCGTTTTGATGCGCCGGCTGCCAATATAACAACAGATATGTTGGATGTTTTATTCAAAAAAATTAAATAATAGTATAATAGTGACTACAATGAATGAATACGCCCCGTTTTTTTACTTAAAGATATAGGTTCTTTATTTCTTATAATACATAAAATCTCAGAAATAATAGAGATTGCTATTTCCTGTGGTGTTTCTGAGCCAATATTAAGTCCTGCTGGACCATGGATGCTTTCTAAAAATTCACTTGATACTTCTGGACAGTATTCAATAAATTGAGATATTAAATCCTCTCGTCTTTTTGTTGGTCCTAATAAGCCAATATAATTAGGTATTGCTTCTTTTAACCTTATTAAATAGCGTAAATCGTAAGCAAAATTATGAGTCATCAATACTACAGCTGTTTGATTATCAATATTTGAAACGTTAAACGCTTCTGGGGTTGTTGCATAAAACTCATTTGCACCAGAAAATTCTTTTATAGATTTATACTCTTTTATCCCAGCCAAAATGGTTACTTCCCAACCAGTAAGTGCAGCGAATTGGCATAATTTTACTGCATCATGTTCTGCGCCAACGATTACTAATTTAAAACATGCTGGCATTTTTTGTTTAAAAACAGAAAGAGATATGTCGTTTTCTGTATTTCTCATATTATTTAATTGAAAAGATGCATTTTCAATTTTTACAACAGAGCCGTATTTAGAATTAACACCTTCTTTTTTTTGGTAATATGATAACAATTGAAATGATTGTCGTTTTTTTAAACATTTGAAAAAAGATTTTTTGAAGACTTCATTTGGATTAAAAGGCTCTATCAAAATATATAAAACACCTTCGCAACCTAAGCGATACCTACCATCATAAGTCATCATTTTAGCTTCTCCTGTTTTAAAAACAGATTTTGATTGTAAAATGATTTCTTTTTCAACACATCCACCACTAACTGCACCAACCATAGTTTCATTGTCTAAAATAAGCATTCTTACTCCAGGTCTTCTATATGATGAGCCATCTAAATCAACAACAGAGACTAACACAGATTTCACTCCGTTTTCTTTTGCCTCAATTCCTTCTTTTACTATTTCTTTAAACTCATGTGTCACTATCCAACTACTTTTCGAGAAACTATACCATTAACAAATGGTTGCTTATAAAACCTTTTACCTGTTGCTTTATATAGCGCATTTGCTAAGGCTCCAACAGCTGGCGGAAGCCCTGGCTCTCCTAAACCTGTTGGTGCTATTTCGTTTTTAATAAAGTAAACATCTATATTTTCAGGTGCTTGAGAATGCTTAATTAATTGATATGTATTAAAATTCATTTGATTTGGTACACCTTTATCAAAAGTCAATTGACTATACATGGCATGACCAATTCCATCAATAACACCGCCTTGAATCATATGCTTTGCTCCATTAGGATTTACAACTATGCCGCAATCAACTGCACAACACACATTTGTGATTTTTGGTTGACCATTAACCAAAACGATGTCTACAACTTCTGCAACATAACTAGAATGGCAAAAATATGCTGCTACACCGCGATAAACACCTGGCTTTTTTTCATCCCAATTAGATTTTTCTTTTACTAATTTTAATACACCCGCATAGCGTTCAGGCTCGTAATCATTTTTTTCGCCTACTGGATTATTAATAGCACGATTAAATAATTCTAGTCTAAAATCTATTGGGTCTTTTCCTGCTAATTCTGCAACCTCATCCAGAAATGATTGTTCAGCACCTGCAGTAAAATGTGATTTTGGTGCTCGCCACGCACCAGTTGTTATATTGGTGTTTACATTTATTTGTTCAGCGGAATAATTATCTACTGTACCCGCTGGAAAACGATTTGGAAATACTGCTCCTTCAGGTAATCCAGCACCTTTTACCGTAAAGGCGATTAAATTATTATTTTCATCCAAACCAGCTTTATATGTTGATTTATATGCAGGACGATAAGTGCCTTGACTCATGTCATCCTCTCGGTTGTATATAAGTTTTACAGGAGCACCTATTTTCTTTGAAATTGCTGCTGCTTCTACTCCAAAATGCACATAAAGTCTTCGTCCAAAACCACCTCCCATACGCGTCATATTTACAGTTACATCTTCTAAAGGCAAATTAAGTAATTTAGAAACAGATTTTTCAAGTGCTTCTGGGGTTTGTGTAGGTCCTATTAATTCTGCCGAAGTATCTGTAACATTAGCAAAAAAATTCATTGGCTCTAAAGTGTTATGTGCCATAAAAGGTGCGCTATAACTGCGTTCTATTACTTTTTTAGCTTTTTTAAATGCCGCTTCAGGGTTACCATCTACTCTACTATTTTTATTTGCTTTTCCAGATATAAGAGCTTCATCTAAACTAACGAGGTGAGATTCTGAGTTTTCTAAAGTACTCACTTCTTCCCAGTTAGCATTAATGGCTTTTTTAGCCTTTAGTAATTGCCAAGTAGAATCTCCAACAATAGCTATAAGTTGAAGAAAGCCTTTTTCATCGCACCAAGCTGGTTCTTCAATAGTCGTATCAACAATAAATGCATCTGTGATTCCTGGTAAACTTTTTATTTCTTCTTGATTAAAGTCTTTTAGCTTCATTCCAAAAGCTGGTGGATGTTCAATCATTGCTAATTTCATCCCTTCTCTTTTAAAATCTAAACCAAATAAAGGTTCTCCTGTAATAATTTTTTTACCATCAACATTTTTGATGTTTGTTCCTATCAATTTAAAATCTGAAATTTCTTTAAGTTTTACTTCTTCAGGAATTTCAATGCCAACAGCTTTTGATGCAATGCCGCCATAAGTAATCACTCTATCTCCATTTTTCTCTTTAATAACACCTTTTGAAACTGATAAATCTGTAATACTTACCTGCCATTCTTTAGCTACAGCTTCTAATAACATACGCCTTCCTGTTGCTCCTGCCATACGTAAAGCATTCCAACTTAATTTTATAGAAAGGCTTCCTCCTGCAAATTGATTTTGATAAAACCCAGTATTTAAAGGCGCTTGCTCCACAACAACGTTTCTCCAATCTACATCCAATTCATCAGCAACTATCATTGGCATAGAAGTTTTTATATTCTGTCCAATTTCTGGATTTGGCGAATAGATAGTCACCATACCTGTATCTCCTATTTTTATATAGCCATTAATATCGAACCATTCGTTAGGGATGGCTAATTTTTCTATTTTTTTATCTGAAGTACAACCAGTTAACCAGCTAAAACCTATTAACATACCTCCACCAGCCGCTGCAGATACCTTTAAAAAAGAGCGGCGATTATATTGCGTTTTTATTTTTGTCATGAGTTTAGTGTTTATAGTTTAGATGCTGTTTTAATGGCTTCCTTTATTCTAACATAAGTACCACATCTACAAATATTTCCATCCATTGCTACATCTATATCTTCATCAGAAGGGTTTGGATGATTCTCTAAGAGTGCTGCTGCAGACATAATTTGTCCTGCTTGACAATAACCACATTGAGGTACATCGTGTTTTAGCCACGCTTTTTGAACCGGATGATCGCCTTCTTCTGAAAGCCCCTCAATGGTTGTTATATTCATTCCTTCAGCTTGCGACACCACAAGTAAACAACTTCTAGTTGCACTTCCATCAACATGAACTGTACAAGATCCGCATTGCCCAATACCACAACCAAACTTGGTGCCTACTAGGTTTATTTTGTCTCTGAGCACCCATAATAAGGGTGTATCCATATCTGCTTCAACAGTATGGGTTTTGTTATTAATTTTTAAGTTGAATGTTGCCATGATTTATATTTTGGTAATTAAGGTATTAAAAAAATACGATTAATGATGCTCTAACTTATCATTTTAACTTAGTAATCATAAAAACCTATTAAAAACTAACATATATCATAATAGAAAACACCTCAAAAGAATTAACTTTGTAACTTAAAACAAACCATTTAAATCATGAGTTACAGAATAGAAAAAGATACTATGGGCGAGGTCAAAGTACCTGCCGATAAACTTTGGGGCGCACAAACAGAACGTTCTAGAAATAACTTTAAAATAGGAGCTCCTGCTTCAATGCCTTTAGAAATAGTTTACGGCTTTGCTTATTTAAAAAAAGCAGCAGCATATACAAACTGTGAACTTGGTGTATTACCTATTGAAAAACGTGAATTGATTGCCCAAGTTTGCGATGAAATTTTGGGTGGTAAACATGATGATCAATTTCCGCTTGTCATCTGGCAAACAGGTTCTGGAACTCAAAGTAATATGAATGTAAATGAAGTTATTGCAAACAGAGCGCATCAAATAGCTGGTAAAATAATTGGAGAAGGCGAAAAAACTATTCAACCCAACGATGATGTAAATAAATCGCAATCTTCAAACGACACTTTTCCAACAGGTATGCATATTGCAACTTATAAAAAGGTTGTTGAAACCACTATTCCTGGTATAAAACAATTACGCGATACTTTAAATAAAAAATCAGAAGCTTTTAAAAATGTTGTTAAAATTGGTCGTACCCATTTAATGGATGCCACACCAATAACACTTGGGCAAGAGCTTTCTGGATATGTAGCACAATTAAATCATGGTATAAAAGCTTTAGAAAACACACTGCCTCATTTAAGCGAATTAGCTTTGGGCGGAACTGCTGTTGGCACAGGTTTAAACACTCCAAAAGGCTATAGCAAACGTGTTGCAGAATATATAGCTGAATTTACTAAACTGCCTTTTGTAACTGCACCCAATAAGTTTGAAGCTTTAGCAGCACACGATGCCATAGTAGAAACTCATGGTGCATTAAAACAATTAGCCGTTTCTTTAAATAAAATAGCAAATGATATTAGATTGATGGCCTCTGGACCACGTTCAGGCATAGGTGAGATTATAATACCTGCAAACGAACCTGGTAGTTCTATAATGCCAGGAAAAGTAAACCCAACACAATGCGAAGCTTTAACAATGGTTTGTGCCCAAGTTATTGGTAACGATATAGCTATTAGTGTTGGCGGACTACAAGGGCATTACGAACTTAACGTTTTTAAACCTGTTATGGCTGCTAACCTTTTGCAATCTGCTCAATTAATTGGTGATGCTTGTGTGAGTTTTGATGTTAATTGTGCTGTTGGTATTGAACCTAACCATGAAGTTATTAAAAAATTATTAAACAATTCTTTAATGCTTGTAACGGCTTTAAATACCAAAATAGGTTATTATAAAGCTGCTGAAATTGCAAATACAGCGCATAAAAACGGAACCACATTAAAAGAAGAAGCTATAAATTTAGGCTATGTAACCGCTGAAGAATATAACGCTTGGGTTAAGCCCGAAGATATGGTTGGAAGTTTAAAATAAACAATAAAAAAAACGAAGTCGTCTAAAAAGTAATTTTTAGGCGATTTTCTTTTTGATTATTTTTAGCTTATTGTTTTAGTTTTCAATATTAGGGTTCAAAAAGCTTGATTTAAAAAAGCAAAAGCGATTTTATAGAGCTAAACTATACTTTTTAAGGTTATGTGCCATGGCAACTAGCCCTATTTCTACATTTACTTTATCAATACCTCTTAGCATAAATCGTTTAAAATTCATATTATGTTTTATATTTCCAAATACGGCTTCTACATCCCAACAGCGTTGTTTTCGCTTTGCAATACCTTGCTCACTGGTAAGCAATGT
>NZ_JAKKDU010000019.1 GCF_021728535.1 Wocania arenilitoris
ATATGATCACTCATAAATCCAATATACACTTTTTCAAAGTGTTTTGAAAAACCATCCGTTTTTCAAACTTTTCCTTTGAACCCCGCAGCAAGCTGCGAGGAATTCTTTAGATTAAATCATTATAATTTGCTTTTTCTTTGTAATGTTGCTTTAAACATGCATAATTTGATTAGTTATTATTTGCTTTCAAAGAATCAATTTTCCGTTGTAAACGTTCTATTTCTTTAGTCCTTTTATCAACTACTGGAATTACTAATGTTGAATCTGTAGTTTGTTTAACAATATCAATCTCTTTATTCTCTTCCGCAAAATAATAGCCAATACCTTCGCTCAATCTCCATGCTTCATTTAATTGGTCGTAAACCATTTTATCCCATTTACTTGGGTGTTTTACATCAATCCAAATAACGTCACGGTATTCACTATCAATAAGTACCAAATCTGGAGTTGCAGAGCCATCAAATTGTCCAGCATCTTTTTCGCTAATAGCAGAAACAGTACCTAAAAAGAACATGCGCTTTCTACCTGCAATATCTTTAATATAAGGCCTAAACTCTACTGGTGTATTCGCCGTCCAATCGTATTCTTTTCTAGATTCTTTAACTTTTAATGGCATTGCTGAAACTCCAGCATAACCTTGTTTTTTTGAAGCGTGATCGTAGTAATATAATGCATTCGATCCATCTGCGGGAATAAATACGCTAAAGGTTAAACTGGTACGCTCCTCGCCTACTGGCTCTAACCCAAACCAATGATACAAACCACTATAAGCATTAGAATCGGTATCTGAAAAAACAAAATCAGTAACAAAAGGTTGTTGGTTTTGATCTTTTGGTAACTCTGGTATTTTGACTGCTGTTTCCATATTCCAAGGCAATGGATCACTAAATCCGCCTAAAAACTTTAAAGATTCGGCTTGTATTTGCGAGACTTTTTCTGCCAATGTATTTTGCCCATTCAAATACGGATAATTCTTCATTTCTTCTGGACTTATATAAGTTCCTTTCCCGATTAAAATACGTTCTATATAATCACTAAAAACGTGTTCGCCATTATTTATAACCATTACGCCACCAAATGTTGGATACGGAAACAAAAAGCCTTTCCATTTAATTAAACTTACAACTTGCACCCACTGTCCAGTATCGTTTTTCATATAAAACGTATCACTAGGCTCCATGGTAAACAATTGAAAAATATTGAAACGTTGCACCACAGCGTTATAGGTATTTCTACTAAACTTTAAAGATTCACCAATTGAAAAGATTACTGGGATTCTGTTTTCGTTTGAAAATCTAGGGAATGGCGTAGTACTAGATACTGAAAAAACTTCTTCAGTGTTATCGGTTATACCTTGCCATACATACTTCTCTGTTGGCTGAATGGCCATCGTCCATTTATTCTCACCATCAACACGAACTAAATGTGGTAACGAAACATCTTTTGTTTCTCCAACACTTTCGTTTGCCATTGATAAAATATTTTGCAATGGTTGAATGCGCTCATTTTGCGTTAGAGGTAATTCGTTAATTTCTATACGATTCAAGTTATTAAAAACATTATAGGTTTTTATGTAATCGTACATTTTAAAATGCCAACCAATAACATATAAAATTCCGAAGAAAAGAACTAACAATCCTAAAATACCAATGCGTTTTCCTGTACTTGCAGAATTTCTAAACTTTCGTAATCCAAAAAATAATACTGTAGCGCTTAAAAGAATAATGAAAATAAACTTTCTAACAAATAATAATGCAGGTTGATAATCGTCGCGCAAAACAAATAATGCTACTAACAAAATTAAACCTATAACTATAGTTATGGTTTTTTGTTTTTTTCCTTTATTCCAGTAGTTTTTTAGCATAATAAGAATTTTTAATTTTCGCCATGTTTTTTGGCATGTCTAATAGATAGTACCATAGCAATAATCATTAAAACAGGTGTTAGCAATCTTAAACAATTTTTCTATTTAAAACTACTTTTGTAATCACATCTTAACAATTCT
The DNA here is from genome assembly GCF_021728535.1 of Wocania arenilitoris. Lineage (GTDB taxonomy): Bacteria > Bacteroidota > Bacteroidia > Flavobacteriales > Flavobacteriaceae > Wocania_A > Wocania_A arenilitoris. The sequence goes on from NZ_JAKKDU010000019.1 coordinate 2,006, forward strand.
ATTATTAACAGAATAGCAAAGAGTACAATTTATATACCTAAATTTGTTTTTGTTCATTTTTCACAACAAACCTTTATCTTTTAATCGTTCACGAGCACTTTTCTCCTCAGTTTTTGGGGTTTCTTTTTTATGCTCAGGTGCTTCTTTACCTACATCTTCATCTTTGATCTTTATATCCTCAATAAAATCTTTTCCTTTCTCAATGGTCTCTTTTACAACATCTTCTAAAGAGTTACTCTTTTCATCAATAACTTCACTTGATTTAAATATAAAATTTGCTAAATATGTTCCTGCCAAAGTGCCAACAATCATTGATGCAAAAATGGAAATAGTTGCAATATCTATTGGAATTAAAAACTTAGTAATTACAATGCCTATTAAAAATAAAAACCCAATAAACACCAACCTGATTATAAATTTTTGTTGATAAACAAAGCCTGTTTTATCTGTGGGTTTTATTTGTAAGCCTCTAGAGTACATTAATTTATTAAAGAATCGATATAATCCGTTTCCGTGAGATTCTCGCCAGTAAATTAATGCTCCAAATAAAATGGATCCAATAAATATGATTAATTCTAGTGTCATTGTTTATGAGTGTTTTGTCATCCTGAACTTGATTCAGTATCTATTAATATTTCCAATCGGAAGATAAATCTTTCCATTCTTTATTATCAGTTTCAATTAAATTTATTTTCCATTGTCTATTCCAATTCTTTAATTGTTTTTCTCTTTTAATAGCGTCATCAACATATTAAAATTGTTCGAAATACAGTAATTTACACAATCTGCATTTCTTTTTAAAACCTCAACTATTTTATATTTATGCTCAAAATATTCTTCTTTCTATTTTATTTGTCATTCCAATATATAAAGCTCCATTTTTTTTAGAAAATATGTACACTTAAAATTGATAATAATTACCTTTAACTCTCTATATAAATTCCGCATCAAGTGTGGAATGAAAAATAGTCTCTATAAAATTAGTCTATAATTTTTAAATATTGTTACTAATCGTTTCAATTACCCAATCTTTAAAGGAATCATCCCAAGATTTAAAACTATTGTAAAACGCTTCTTTATCGTACCAATACAAGTATAATACATCTTTAGGAGAAATGTTTACCAAAAGCATCCATATTAAATCTTGGTGTTTGGCTTCTAAAGATGAATGCGGTTGATGCAAGGCTTCAAAAAGTTTATCATCAACAATATCGGCTATTTTAAATTCGTTACTAGTTTCTAATTTTTCTAAATACCGTTCTACACTCATTACTTTTTTTCGTGCTTCAATATCTAATTTATTTAAATAGCTTTTATACAACAACGGATCTTCTAAGATATTTTTAATGGGATGCTGCACTTTTTTTAACTGCTTAAACATTTCAAACTTTTTAATACGCTCATAGCGCTTTGTTTTTACAACAGCTTCTAAATCGTATTCAATAATAACATGATCGCGTAATTTTTCCATTAATTCGGGTTGATGAATATGATAAATAAGCACATCATAACTTACATCTTTTATAGCTTCTTTATGCCATTTTTTATCTTCAAAAACTACAATGGGTTTGATAAAATCTCGCAATACATACACCCCTCCAAAAGCTTTGGTATAAAAGGAATCTGTTGTAAATTGCAATTCGTGTAAATCTAAATCTCTGTGGCGTAAATCTCCATGTTTTTTAGCTGATTCTAATAATTGTTGATGTATAGTTTCATCAATAAAATTATGGCCTCTATTAAAGGTTTCTATAAGTTCTAATTGTTGCGCTTTAATTTTGTCTAAATCGTTTATTAAATGAAAGTCTATGGTAATAGTATTGTATTTTAAAACATCTAGAGGCTCGTAAAAAGCATCAATATTTTGGTCGAAATCTAAACATATTGCACAATCGCGTGTGATATCGTTTATTTTGTTTCCGTGAATTTTGAAAACAAATTTCATGATATCTCTATCAAATGTATGAAACGGCACATAAACTGGTTTACCTTTTTGTAAAGGAGAAATTATGATTCCGTGCGGATTCGCATCACCGTTATTTAAATAATGAAGGTCTTTTTTCTCGTCAGCGATTTCGGGACTCCAACCAATACCATCAATGGAAAATGTTTTGAGTTTGGTTTTTGTAAACCCAAGCTTTACTAGGCATTTGTTATAACGCTCAACTAGTTTTCCGCTTACAGGAATAAGTTCACTTCTATATAAATTGGCTTGTATTAGTTTTTGCATTACAACAATTTATTTATTCGAATATATTGTAACAACATAATCGTTCTAGCATCAATAATTTTATTTGAATCAATCATATTTAATGCTTCCTTAAAAGAAACTTCTAAAACTTCTATTTCCTCTCCTTCAATTTCTAATCCGCCACCATTATCTATTTTATCGGAATCTCGATATTCGCTTATAAAAAGATGCACTTGCTCTCTTACTATCCCAGGTGACAAAAACACGGTGCTCACTGCTTTTATATTTGAAACGCTATACCCCAATTCTTCTTTGGCTTCTCTTATAGCTGAGGTTTCTGGTGATTCGCCTTCGTCAATTGTACCACCACAAACTTCGATAGAAACGCCTTCTGAAACGCCAGCAACATAAACTGGTATTCTGAATTGTTTAGATAAAACAACGCTTTGTGTTTCTGGATTATACAATAATATAGCTACACCATCACTTTTTCCGTATGTTTCGTGCGATAAGCGTTTCCAATTACCATTTTTAAATTTAAAATCGAAATCTACACGCTCTAACTTACCCCAAAATTGAGATAGTACGGTTGATGTTATGTTTTTTATTCTCTTATCTTTTCCCATCAAACTGCTCTCTAGCCTCAGTTTCTATATTTAATTGATTCACTCTAGCATCAACTTTTCGTTTAAAATCGGTATCAGCTATTGTAGCAACATTGTCTAAATACCTAACCACTTCTTGTTTTCTTATTTCTGAAAAATCTAACCCTTTCATATTGGCTTTCATCAATTCTTGCAGCATACCAAATTTAGTATCGTAATCTTTTTTGAAATAAATATCTGGGTTTTCAAACCAATCGTCTTCTAAATCAAAATCTGTTAATCGCAATGAAATTGCTGATTGAATATTCCTCACATCACGCGATGAAAAGAATGGGAAAATCTGTTGGATTTCTTTAAATAAGCTTGCGTAAAACATATGCTCATTAGCGTCGTGCATTTTATCTACCTTTTCAAAAGTTTCTAAAACACGCTCTTCTGTTGGCTTTTCAATAGCATTTAAAATATCGCCCATACTTTTAGCTAAACCTTGATCTTCTAAATATTTATAGCCTTGCGGATTTTGCATATTGACAAAATCAGGCATGGTTTTATCAAACTTTTTCCACCAAATATAATCTTGATCTAAAAAGTCATGCTCTGTTCTTGCACCATCTATTTTAAAGCGCCCCTGCACACGAGAAATAACAGCTTTATCAAGCATTTCGGGAAGGTTTGTAAATAATCCGATAGAACTATTACCATAATTAACCGCATAAGCACCTTCTGTATATCTTAAAAACACACCGATAACCTCTTTCACACCAGCTGAAACACCTTGTGCAGTTCGCTCTTGCAAATTGTTTTCGGCATCATCAATAGGTGCAAAAATAAGTTTAGTAGGATCTTGTAATGGCTTCATCCACTCAACCATTTTTTCGGCAGAACCACCTTGAAATGTGCTAATCAACGTATCTGGCATGGGGTGAAACAAAAATGGAATATCGAGATTATCGCAATGCTCTTTAAGTCTTGTGGCAATAGCTGCAATCAACATAGATTTTCCAGTTCCTGGAATACCGTAGCCCATAAACACTGGCATAAAACCTCCCAATTCTTGAAACGGATTCTTTTTAGCAATAAAATCGTAACTCAACATACGCTCAGTTAACCGTCGTGCAAAATGTTTTGCATCTCGATTACCTACTATTTGCTCAAATTGGATTTTGTTGAATTCAATACTTTTGGCTGTACCTGAAAACACGTTAGACCAACCTGAAACGGCAAATTCAGATTTTTCAAGTTTATAGGTTCTATCTTCAATGGTTTCGGTGTATTCTAAAGCGCTTTTACGCAATTGAATTTCATCAATCAGTGCCTCAAAATAAACAACAGTAAAGTCTATGACATCTTTATCAGATTTAATAATCTCCGGATGTCCTAAATATTTATCATAATAAAACAAGCTACATGAAACTCCTTTTAGTGGTGATAAAAGTGATACCTCAGGAATGCCTGCAAATTTCTGTTTCATCACACTTAAATCATCTGAAGCATGTGGCTTTAAATCATGTAAAATTTTATAAGCTTTAGCAAAAAGCATAAAAGCAGTAGCAGTATGCATTTTGCTTTCAAATTCACGCTTGCCGTTATTATCTAAAGCAGATTTGTTTTCATTTAAACTCGATAGCCCTGAAGCATCATAATAACTATCTTTAATCCAAATACCTAAAGTTATGCCTTCTTGAACCGCATAAAGTGTTTGATTTAAATAAATCGGGATGGCGACTGAATCTGGTAACAATCTCTTTTTTAATGCTAATATGGTTTTAGAAACCGAAGTTATTTCAGCAGTATTCGTTCCATTATTAGCACGCGATAGATACAATAAAATAGATTCGTCTTTAGCATCTTTATCCTTGTTTTTTGCGCGTGCACCTTGCTCCCATTGTATAGATTTTAAATAGGATGCCGCTTCATCACGAAGCATATCAAGTTCGGCTAATTTTATTGGGAATGTTGAGTTGTGTTCCATATTTTTAGTCTACAGTTTTCGGTCTCAGTGTGCAGTACTGAATACTGCGTCTGCGACTATCTACTTTTTTAAATCAATTTTTAATTCTGAAATTTGAATCGGTGCCTTTTCAAGCGTATTCATAATCTCAGGAGTTTTGTTATATAATAATTGAATGATTCTATGCGGAGCAAAAACGTATTTCTTCTTAAATGCGTCATTCCATTTTTGTAAAATTTGCTTGTTAAAAAAACCACCATCTTTAAACTCACCACTAGAACTCACTTCATCTAATCTTAAAGAAATGGAGTAAGACTCTAATGGGATTTCCTTTTTAGAAATAGCTTGTAAAATAGCATGTGTAATATCATTTTCATCTTTTGCAAATACATTATGAATAGGTCCTAAATCAATTCGTTTTATAAGTTTTGGTGATACTTTTGGCAATTTTCTATCAATAGTGTATGCCATAGTATCTAAATTCATGTCTCTATCTGCAACCGTTTTTAAAACCTCGTAAATGGTATCTTTATAATCATTTACTCGATTGCCATCATAATTAAAATACATAAAGCATATAAATGGTCTGTTATGCGATACATCATAAAAACTCCAGCTTACTAACAAATCTCCAGCAGATTTTTTTGGGGCAGTCACTATTTTTCCTTGCACAAAACGATTAAAAATATATTCTTTTTTTACAGACGTATAATAAACTATTGATGCCGCTTGAAACAATCTGCTTTTTTTAACATGTTCTTTTTTTCGCATTAGCGTATTTAAAAACTCCTCTCTTAAAGTATTTATTGGGGTTAATTTCCCTAAATATTCGTCTCGCAATTCTAAATCGTTAAATAAATACCGAAACTCTAAATAATTTGGAAACCCAGAATAGGTTAAATCTACCTTCATATTATCCTCATCATACATATACTTAACACGCATAGCCTCAATGGAATACAACAACAAATCGCAATACTGCTTAAATAATTGCACCTCAATTTCATTGCAAATTTTTTGCTGCTGCACCGCTACAATTAATTCTTTAAAAGCAAAATCAACCATTTTATGGTAAAAAATATAATGCTCTTTAGAATCGAGAATAGCTGAATCTAATGGTGTAACAATATGGTTTATGGACATTTATTAAGTCTTCAGTTGTCAGTATTCAGTTTAGCCACGAATACACTAATGTTTAAGTTAATCTTGTTGTTAACAAAAAAGCTTGCGTTAAGGATTAAAATATTTGTTGAAGCTCCTCACAGAGAGCAACTGCCGAAAGCCTGACCCCGATTTTTCATCGGGGTAACGCACCAATTACTTTTAAGACAACAAATCGTCATCGTTAGCTACTGGCTTTTGGTTAGGTTTATCTCCTTCTCCATCATCACCAGATGGTTCATTAGCATCAGAGTTATAATAATCTTCAAAAATCTCTTTCATATCAATACCATAGCGCTCTGCAAAATTCTTTTGAATATCGCTATCCTTAGCACGAATTTCTTGTAAAGCTTCAGCATAACTACTGTAAACACCTTGCATAACTTTTTCATGCACAGGGATATTATCCATCATATCTTGACGTGCTTTGGCACTAGCTGTATGCATTGAAGCCAATGTTTCACCGATATGCTCATCGGTTTTTACACCTAAATGCTCTAAAATAGCCGCAAATTCTTGGTCGGTTCTCGCTTTTAAAGCCACCACATAACCATCGTAATATTTAAGACGTTCCTCAGTGTCACTCTTTAATTTAGCACGATGCGTTTGCAAGTTACTACGTAACGATGTTAATACTTTAATAGTTAAATTGTGCTTATGTACAAAGCTATCTTTACTTGCTGCAAGTGTTGTATAGGCGTTTTTAAGGCCTTCTAATTCTTCAACTTTTTGCTCTAAAGTGGTTACTTTACCTATGGCTTCTGCGTATTCGGCAGATTGTTTATCGGCAATATCTTCAAGCTCCTGACGTGCCTGTTTTAAAAGGGCATATTGGGCTTCTAGTTTTTCTTCAACCTCTTTCTTTTTCTCTAAAGCTTTTGTATGATTTTTAGATGCTTCAACAATAGCATCTTTAAGTTTTTCTTCTACTTCTTTAATTTCTACTTCTCTATTTTTTAATCGGCTTACAGCTGCTTGAGATTTATAAGACAGCTCACCTAAAAGTGTTTGAACATCAGCTTTTTCAATACGCTCTTGAAACATCGCTTTTGCTTTGTTATCTGCACCCGCACGCACTTTTTCGGCTGCTTTTAAAGCATCCTGTGCTCTTTTAATTTTACTTTTTCTTCCCCAAAGGTTATTCCACCATGTATCTGGCTTAGCCTCGGCATCTTCTAATTCTATTCTGGCGCGTTCTAATGCTTTTTGAGCATCATCTATTACTTTTTGTTCAGTTGCATTTAACGATGAGAATTTTTCAAAAATAATACCAACTTCGTCTTGGTAATCGGTTAAATCTTTAATAGCATCTAATAGTGTTGTCCTATCTTTTTCGGCCATATGCACCACATCATCTAAAGTGGCATTTAGTATTTTTTGACGCACCTCTGGATCATCTTCTTGAGATAATTTAGATTTCATGGTGTCAATGGCTTTTCCCCAATTAACATCTACTTTTTCGGTTTTTTCGTTTGAAGAGGTTTCTAATAAATCAAAATCATCTGACATGTTATATATTGTATTTAAGGTTGAACAATTTTACGGACAAGCAATTTCGTTAAAAAATATCAATTTTAAAATTTATACTGCTTAAATTATTGGTATAAGAAGTTAATAAAATGTTACATTATTATCTTGTTACTTATTAAAAAGCAATTTTCAATCAGAACAGAAGATATACTTAAGTTTATATTACAGGATAAGCATCTCAAATACAGTTATGTATAATTTTTAGATGTAATAATTAGTAAAAAACTGTATATTTGAGCAGCTATTAACTCAAATAATATACTACCAAATGCTACTAAAAACTTTTATTTCAGGTTACATACCTCTAGCAAGCCAAACCGATATAGTAACTATATTAATTGTTGTTGTTGTATTTTTTTCTTTTTTATTGATACTTGGTGTTAGAAAATCTTATTTTCTTAAAAAAGAAAATGACCGTTTAAACAAGATGAATACGACCATTGAAGACGAAAAGGAAAAACCTTATAAAGACTTTACCGATGGGCATATGTATGGTGGGAATTAATACAAATTGATTATGACAACTCTAGTATTAGCATTTATTGGAACTTATTATATTGAACTCCTATACCGTAGAATTATATTAGGTAAACGGTGGGAAGTAGAATTAAACATCTTTAATAATAATTTAAAAACAATCGATTTTATAGAACAAGAAGCCGATTTTAAATTAGCGCAGAGTCACCTTTACAAATAAAAATCTCGACTAGTTATTAATTATCTTATCAATTTCTTATACTTAATTCGTTTAGGTATTAAATCGCCACCAAGGCGTTTCTTTTTATTTTCCTCATAATCTGAAAAACTACCTTCAAAGAAATACACCTGGCTATCACCTTCAAAAGCTAAAATATGTGTACAAATACGATCTAAAAACCAACGGTCGTGACTGATTACGACAGCACAACCAGCAAAATTTTCTAAACCTTCTTCTAATGCTCGCAACGTATTGACATCAAGATCATTAGTTGGTTCATCTAAAAGTAATACATTGCCTTCTTCTTTAAGTGTCATGGCTAAATGTAAACGGTTACGCTCACCGCCAGAAAGTAAATTTACCTTTTTATTTTGTTCACTTCCTGAGAAATTAAAACGACTTAAATAGGCTCGGGAATTTACTTGTTTTCCACCCATCATTATTAATTCTTGCTCATCGCTAAAGTTCTGCCAAATGGTTTTCTCCGGATTAATATTTGAATGGCTTTGATCGACATAGGCTATTTTAGCAGTATCGCCTACTTTAAACTCACCATTATCTGGAGTTTCTTCTCCCATAATCATTCTAAAAATGGTGGTTTTACCAGCACCGTTTGGACCAATTACACCTACAATTCCTGCCTGCGGCAAATTAAAATTTAAATCTTCATAAAGTAATTTATCATCGTAACCTTTACTAACTCCTACAGCTTCAATAACATTGGTGCCTAAACGTGGTCCGTTTGGAATATAAATTTCAAGCTTTTCGTCCAATTGCTTTTGGTCTTGACTCATAAGCTTATCGTAATTCTTTAAACGTGCTTTTTGCTTTGTTTGGCGCCCTTTGGCACCTTGACGTACCCATTCTAACTCGCGTTCTAAAGTTTTTTGACGTTTAGATGCTGTTTTACTTTCTTGTGCTAATCGTTTTGACTTTTGGTCTAACCAAGATGAATAGTTACCTTTCCATGGAATACCTTCACCTCTATCGAGTTCAAGAATCCAACCAGCTACATTATCTAAAAAATATCTATCGTGTGTTACGGCAATTACAGTACCTTTATATTGGGCTAAATGATGCTCTAACCAATGTACAGATTCTGCATCCAAATGGTTAGTTGGTTCATCCAATAGCAAAACATCTGGCTCTTTTAGAAGTAATCGACATAGTGCTACTCTACGGCGCTCACCACCAGATAATACAGCAATTTGTTTATCACCGTCTGGCGTACGTAAGGCATCCATAGCAATTTCTAATTTGGTATCAAGTTCCCAAGCATTTGCTGCATCAATTTGATCTTGTAATTCTGCTTGACGGTTCATTAATTTTTCCATTTTATCTGGATTAGAATATACTTCTTCCAAAGCAAATTGGTCATTAATACTATTATACTCATCAAGAATAGCAACGGTTTCAGCAGCACCTTCACGAACAATTTCCATTACAGTTTTTGTTTCATCTAGCTTTGGTTCTTGCTCTAAATAGCCAACAGAATAGTCTTGAGAAAAAACTACATCTCCTTGATAATTTTTATCTACACCTGCAATTATTTTTAATAACGTGGATTTACCAGAACCATTAAGTCCTAAAATCCCAATTTTAGCACCATAAAAAAAGCTTAAGTATATATTTTTTAAAACTGGTGTATTTGCACTCTGAAATGTTTTGGTAATACCAGACATTGAAAAAATTACCTTCTTATCGTCACTCATTTTAGTTAGTTGTAAATAGTTAAGTTGATTATACTCTACCTTTTAATGCGTTGAATACCCATGCAATAGCAAAAAAGCCAATTCCTACTGCTGCAAATCCCCAACCTGCAACATCATCATATCTAAATGCACCTAAAGCTATTAACGCTAATCCTACTAAAATCATAATTGTGGTAGCCCAAGCTAACACTGTATTTTTATTCATTGCCATAATCTTAATTCTTAAATTTTTGATGGTTAGTCTAAAAAACAAATATCGTAAATTAATATGTATTTATAGCCTCACTTTTGAAGTTTATAAGTATCTGTTTTTAGTTTTTAGAGAAATTTTGTTTTACAAAATTTATTGCCTTAACCAGCTATACATACATTTAGAAAAAGATTGTCTATTTAACACGATCGTGTTATATTTAATTAAAATACAAAATAGTTAAATACAATAAACAAACTTGTTTCTATTTTAAATTAAAGTATTCACGAATGCTTCGCATTTCCAAGAGCGACAGGTAAGATATGAGTTTACAGAAGCTCATAAAGGCAGTTTTCCTGTTGAATTGATGTGTAGATGGACTACCAATAAATTTGGTTGCTTTTTGCGGAGTGAAACAAGTTCTGCTACACTTTCTTTGATTGCGAATTCTTGTGGTTTTGCCATCCTTAAAGATAAAAAATATAACGACATTACATAATTAAATTGGTATTACGAATTTATCTTGAATAACTTAAATCTAAATTGTAATGGTATTGATAGTTTTATACAAATACGAAGGTTTAAGTTAAGTAATTTAAAGCTAGCAAGTATTAATATTACTACTAAATACACATCTTAAAATTATGTATAACGGCTTTATAGCCAAAAAAAGAATCTTGTTTAAAATCTATAATCGAACAAAGTATTTCAATAAAATACGAAAAAACTATTTGATTACATAGAATCTATTAGAAAACGTATTAGCTAAAAGCACCCTAATTAAGAATGCTTTTTTTAACTTACTGGAAGAAAGCCCATTTTACCCATCTGGTAATCGCGCATAGCTTCTAAAAGCTCAGTTTGTGTATTCATAACATATGGGCCGTAAGTTGCCACCTCTTCGTTAATTGGATCTCCTGAAAGAAATAATAACTTACTAGAGGCGTTTCCTTTTATTAAAAAGCCTTCTCCATCTTGATTGAATTGTATAAACTGATTTTTATTTAATACTAACGATTTGGTATTATTAACCAACACGTCTCCCTTAAGCAAGTATAAAAGCGATTGATGCTTTTTATCTATACTAATTTTAAAACTTCCTCCTTGTTCAATATCTATCATATAAGCGTTTACTGATGTTTGGGTTGTAATTTTACCACTTTTTCCTTCTAAAACACCTGCTATTACTTGAACATTAACTTTGTTGTCTTTTGATGAAATTACACTAAAATCTTCATTTTTAATATGCTGATAGTTAGGTTCAATCATCTTCTTTTTTCCTGGTAAATTTAACCATAATTGAATACCTTCTAATGTTCCTCCTTTTTTTACAAATGCTTTCGAAGGTCCTTCGGCATGTATAATACCTCTGCCAGCTGTAGTCCACTGTACATCTCCAGATTTAACTAAACTTTCATTTCCTAAAGAATCTCTGTGTAATTGTTCTCCTTGAATTAAAAATGTAATGGGTTCAAATCCACGATGCGGATGAGGTCCCAAATCAAAAGGATTGCTGCGTTCTGATATTTCATACGGACCATAGTGATGCAGTAGTACAAATGGGTCTACCATATTTATATTTTGTGTTGGCAATGGTTGTCGCAATTTTATTGTACCCATATTTACAAAATCACTCCTGCTAATTGTTTTTATTGTATTTAGTTTCATCTGTTTATATTTAGTTGTTTGTTTTTTAATAGTGAGATGTCATTCGCCAATTAATTATCCCTTGGTATCAAGATTTGGTATGGCTCATTTCATAATTTATATTTTACAATAGTTTCCATGGAAACTATTTGGTTAAAAAAATATGCTAATATATCTTTATGAGATTCCTGCTTTCGCAGAAAATGCTAACGTATTTTATCCAGCAGATTACTTAATTGCTCTGCCTCATTTAATGTTAAATTCGCTAATAAGTCTTCTTTAAATTTTTTATCAATCTCATTTAAAAGCGCTAATCCTTGTTCTGTAATTTCAATATGCACAACACGCCTATCTTCTGGACATGGTAATCTATTTATTAAATTTTTATCGCACAGTTTATCCATTAATCGTGTTGCGTTTGGTGCTCTTTCCAACATGCGTTCCTTAATGGTTTGAACTTTAATAGCTTTACCTGCTCCTCTAAGAATTCTTAAAATATTATACTGCTGGGGCGATATTCCAAAAGGCTTAAAAAAAGTGTTTTGCTTACTACTTATCCAGTTTGCTGTATAAATAATATTTAATAAAGCCTTAACCTTGTTATTCTTAAATGTAGAATTAATGTCTTTTGAAATATCTCCCATGCTAACAGTTTTATTGCTATTAATTATTTATAGAGCACTTCTAAATTTTTCAACTTCATCAACTAAAGCTGCTTGTAATACTTCATTAACTAATTTTCCATCAGCAAAATTATCATTAAATAAAGACAACGAAAACTCAGCGACAATATTACCGCCCATATAAGGAAAACGTCCTTTAGCAATTTCTAGTACTGTTGCTCCTCCTCTACCTCCTGGAGAAGTTGCCATAAGCAACATAGGTTTGTTACTCCAAAGTTTACCATCAATTCTCGACATCCAATCAAAAATATTCTTAAAAGCAGTGGCATATGCTCCGTTATGCTCTGCCAGCGATAAAACTATCCCGTTACTAGCTTTTATTTCATTTAAAAACTTATGGGCATTATCTGGAATTCCATAATCTATTTCATAATCTATTCCATATAATGGTAGTTCAAAATCATTAAGATCTAAAACTAACAACTCTACATTATCAACTAAACTAGCAGCGTATAGCGCCAATTGCTTATTTATTGAATTCTTACTGTTACTACCTGCAAAAGTTATAATTTTTTTCATCCTTTAGTTTTTATTAATTCTTTTATTAAATATATAAGATATTATTAACAGCACAAAAGCTATTAGCGCACCCGTTTGTTCTCCATCTCCAATCATATAATGCGCAAAAAAGGCCAAAATAAATGCAAAAAAGAAACCAGCATAAGCCCATTCCTTTAATATTTTAAAATTTGAATTCCATATTGCAAATAAACCTAAAAGCTTAGCTATAGCATATGGATAAATAATATATGCTGGATAGCCAAAAGCTATAAACATAATTACAACATCATCTTGTTTAAAAAAATACATACTTACAGAAAACAATATTAACAAAGTTAATAACCCTGTAACTATGTAGTAAATAATTTTATCTCGTTGCATTAATTTTTACTTTTTAATTACGCTACAAATGTATAAATAAATATTTTATCTTCCAAGGAATATATTTCCATGTAATATTATTTATGATTTCGTTAATTTAGCTATATATTGATTCCTATACTTGTAATACATGGCAAAACAATAAGAAAGCGAGTGAACTCCAATACGGTGTCAATGGTAAGATTTTGTGTAATGATTTACATAAGCCATTTTAATTCTTAGAAAACCCAAATTAAAAATGAGAATATTTTTCAACTAAACCTGTTAGACAACTCTAACTATTCTAACACATATCTCTTGTTTGCTATTGACCAAATTCAAAAAAAATATTAATTTATTTGAATTTGTTATTCCTCTTAAAAAAACTGTATTTTTATACAATCCTAATATTCATAAAATGAAACATCCATGATTAATATTTAATCACACAACCAATGACCGTTGAATAACAATAAATATAAACACATGAAAAAAATCAATCTTTTAACAATAATGGTATTGGCAGTATTAACTAGCATGAAAGTTTCTGCACAGGTAAAAATTGGGAGCAACCCAACCACTATAGACGATGGCTCTATATTAGAAATAGAAAGTACCACAAGAGGTTTTGTGCCTCCGCGGATGACTACCGCACAAATGAATGCTATACCCTCACCACTTGTAGGTTCTATAGTATTTAATACCGATATAAATTGCCTGTTTCAATTCAAAGATACATTTGGATGGAGTAGCCTTTGTGAATCTGGATCAGCAACCTCATGGACCGATGCTAGTCCAGTAACATTTACAGCTTTAACTGCTGCAAGAGTAGCAACAACAGCACCTACAGTAGATCCCAATGCTTTTATGAATTTAAGAGAATGGAAAATTTGTGACGATGGCTATGTTGAAGAAACTATTGTTGTTGCAAGCAACGGAACTGGTGGTGCAGCAGGTGGTGGATATTATATTATAACGCCACAGTTTAATATTGATACCTCCAGACATGTAGTGTACACTGGCAATCTTAACGTATCGATAGCTGCCTCCTCAAATACCTATGCTGCTAGTGTAGGTAGTGGGACAGTGTCTCAAGACGGCGCTAATGCCACACTTTATGCCGTACCCATTTCAACTAACCAATTAGCCTTAGCATCATTGCAAGGCAGTGCTGGAGATAGATTCATCAATAGCACCCACTACCAAATGAGTGTTAACCATTGGCAACTAAAATTAACGCTTAAATATAAACCAGCGCCATAGTTTATACTCTTACAAGCTAAAAAAGCAAATCTTAACGGATTTGCTTTTTTAGCTTATTGAAATTCCCTTATATTTTTTTATTAAATTAAGTTCAAGTTAGCACAAACACAATTCTAAAATTTGAAACTTTTGTACCTTAGCATCAAACAAAAGAATTAATGGACATCAACTTCAACAAAAATGAAGATTATAATAAACTTCTCCTTTCAGAATTAAACAATAAACTAGTAAAAGTTAGTTTAGGAGGCGGTAAAAAACGCATTGAAAAGCATCATGCTAAAGGTAAAATGACAGCCAGAGAGCGGATAAATTATCTTTTAGATGATAAATCGAAAAGTATTGAAATTGCCGCATTTGCTGGAGAGGACATGTATAAAGAATACGGTGGGTGCCCTTCTGGTGGCGTTGTAATTAAAATAGGTTACGTAAAAGGCAAACAATGTATTGTAGTGGCTAACGATGCTACCGTTAAAGCAGGTGCTTGGTTTCCAATAACTGGGAAAAAGAATTTAAGAGCTCAAGAAATTGCAATTAAAAACAAACTACCTATTATATATTTAGTTGATTCTGCTGGCGTGTATTTGCCAATGCAAGATGAAATTTTTCCAGATAAAGAACATTTTGGTCGTATTTTTAGAAATAATGCTGTAATGAGTAGCATGGGCATTATCCAAATTGCTGCTGTTATGGGAAGCTGTGTAGCTGGTGGTGCATATTTACCTATTATGAGCGATGAAGCTTTAATTGTTGATAAAACAGGAAGTATTTTTTTGGCCGGAAGCTATTTGGTAAAAGCGGCTATTGGAGAAACCATTGATAATGAAACTTTAGGCGGAGCTACAACGCATTGCGAAATTTCTGGAGTTACCGATTATAAAGCTAAAGATGATAAAGATGCGCTCGATACCATTAAAAATATTATAGATAAAATTGGTGATTTTGATAAAGCTGGCTTTAACAGAAGTGAAAGTAAAAAACCAAAAGAAAACCCTAAAGACATATATGGTATTATACCCAAAAGTCGTGCTGACCAATATGATATGTACGAAATCGTAAAACGATTGGTTGATAATTCTGAATACGATGAGTATAAAGCAGGTTATGGAAAATCTATTATTACTTGCTACGCTAGAATTGATGGTTGGGCAGTTGGTATTGTAGCCAATCAACGCAAATTAGTAAAAACCAAACAAGGTGAAATGCAATTTGGTGGCGTTATTTACAATGATAGTGCAGATAAAGCCACACGATTTATTGCAAATTGTAATCAAAAAAAAATACCATTAGTGTTTTTGCAAGATGTTACAGGCTTTATGGTTGGTAGCAAAAGTGAACATGGAGGCATTATTAAAGATGGCGCAAAAATGGTTAATGCTGTTAGCAATTCTGTCGTTCCTAAATTTACGGTTATTATAGGAAATAGCTATGGTGCAGGTAATTATGCTATGTGCGGAAAAGCTTACGACCCTAGATTAATTGTTGCATGGCCTAGCGCAGAACTTGCTGTTATGAGCGGAAACTCTGCTGCTAAGGTTTTATTACAAATAGAAAAAGCTTCGCTTGAAAAACAAGGTGAAAAGATTACAAAAGAAAAAGAAGATGCACTTTACAAAAAAATAAAGGATAGATATGATACTCAAGTTTCTCCATATTATGCAGCTGCACGCATTTGGACCGACGCCATTATAGATCCTTTAGATACTAGAAAATGGATTTCTATGGGAATTGAGGCTGCTAACCATGCTCCTATTGAAAAACCTTTTAACTTAGGTGTTTTACAGGTTTAAACTATTCTTTGCTTTTCGGGATAGTAACTAATTCATCATAGTAAAGTAAAATTTTATCAACATTACCTGCTTCATTTTTTATAAACTTAAACTCAGTTTGTTGATTTTTATCGATAAAGAAAGTATCCTCACTTGAAGGAATAAGCGTTGTAGTTCTTTGTCCTGTTTTCATAATAAGATTACCATTTTCAATAGTAACCATACTTTTAGTTTTATAATTTCCCATTTCAAAATCATATTCACCAACATATTGTTTAAGCGTTTTTAAAGGTAAATCAATCGCTTTGTGCGTATATTTTTTCTGCCTTAAAAACCATTCATACAATTTTGAATCACCATAGGCTTGTATCCAGCTATCGTGGTAAGTTTCGGGATAGATTGTAAATTTTACATTTGGGTTAATTGGCTTTAATGCGTTTATCATATCTTCTGATGCAGAAACAGGTACAACTGTATCTAATCCCCCATGAAAACACCACACAGGCATATGCCTAAGTTTCCAAGCTTCTTCAACATTTCCCCATCCGCAAATAGGAGCAATTGCAGCAAACATTTCAGGGTGCTTTTGTGCTAAATTCCATGTGCCGTGGCCACCTAAACTTAAACCCGTTAAATAAATTCTATCAGTATCAACTCTATTTTTTGCTATAAAATCAGTAATCATTTGATACAATACATCTTCATCCCAACCTGTTTTTGCTTGTGGAGATATGATAATAAAAGGAAATTGCTTTCCTTTTTCAGCAAGCATTGGCGGACCATGAACTTTTACTTTTTCAATATCAGTTCCTCTTTCTCCAGATCCATGTAAAAAAATTAATAAAGGCCATTTTTTTTCTAAATCATCTTCGTACTGTTCTGGCAAATATTTAAGATACTGCTCTTCAATAATAAATTTTTCGTTGGTTTGTTGCGCCATTACAGTTTGCATTCCTAAAGCACAAAATAATAAGTAAAATATATTTTTCATGTATTCATTTAAATGTTTAATAAATATAAAGGTTTTTAAATAAATCAATGTTGTTTTTAGTTTGTTTGTCCTTCTACAATTTTATAGAAACAAAAAGAGCGACAAAATAGTCGCTCTTTTTACTAACTAAACTTCCAATTTAGCTACAATTTGTTTATCCTTTGTTTTAGTTAACCTTATAATTTTAATGTCTTTAGTTTCATTTGGTTTTCCAAAGTTTTTAAACATGGTAACTTTCATGAATGTTGGGTTTTCAATTTTTTGATATCTATCTCCATAATAATTTACTTTAATAAAATACTCACCGGGTTTTGCGTTTTTTATTGTAAATTCTTCTGGACCAAAACCTTGAGTCATGTCTTGTGATAATTCTCCACCAATTTTAGTTTTTTTATTCTTATAGTAACATTCTTCTAAAAAAGGATCAATTACATGTAAATCTATATCAGTGTCATTATGATTCCAATCGATAACAATCCTTATATCAAATGATGCATTAACTTCATTTATACTTTTAAAACCGTCTTTATTAATTTTGCTATTATTTTGAAGCAATTTATTAATTTCATTTCTAGAAATTTGCTTCATACCAGCAAATTTTCTTCTATTATTGTCTTTATAAATATCCCCATTAACAATACTATTTAGTAGATTAAAAGATTTTTGAGTTAAACCAATTTCTTGATAAGCCAATGCTAAATCTCGGTACGATTGTGAATCTTCAGGACGTAATTTCAACACTTGATTGTATATATAAACTGCAATACCATAATTATTTGCTTCTTCTAATTTGTAACCTAAAACTCTTAAAAGCTCATAATTATCAAAATCTAATTCTGCTATGTTTGTTAATATTCTAAGTTTGATTTCTTTGTTATTCCATTTTTTAAAATAATCATAAACATCTATATAGTATGCAGGAACGGTTTCATACTTTTCTCTTTGAGATAAGTATAATTTATAAGCTTCATCTAAAGATTTAGCTTTATTTAACTCGGTAATATAAGGTGTGTTTAATGTTTGTGTTTTTACTTTTAATCGTCCCTTATATTTATTTCTTTTTTCCCTTGAATTACTAAAACTACGATTTCTG
Organism: Wocania arenilitoris; assembly: GCF_021728535.1. Lineage (GTDB taxonomy): Bacteria > Bacteroidota > Bacteroidia > Flavobacteriales > Flavobacteriaceae > Wocania_A > Wocania_A arenilitoris. The sequence continues at coordinate 20,347 of NZ_JAKKDU010000019.1, forward strand.
TTAATATTATTATTATTATTATTAAAATTACTGGATATAACAATAACGCCATTAGCAGCTCTACTACCATAAATGGCGGCCGCTGAAGCACCCTTCAGCACAGTGATACTTTCTATATCGTTTACATTTACAATATCATCTATATCACCACTTACAGGTATACCATCTAAAATATATAATGGTTGATTATTACCATTAAATGAAGCAGCTCCTCGTATAACAATATTAGAGCTAGCTCCTGGCTGCCCACTTGCTGAATTTACTTGTACTCCTGCAATTCTACCTTGTAAAGCCTGTCCTACGTTAATAAACCCTCTATTACTTATATCTTCACTATTAACCACTGAAACTGCTTCTGTTAGTGATTGCTTTCTTTGTACACCGTAACCAACTACTACAACTTCCTCTAATTGTGCTGAATCTTCTTCCATAGTAATATTTACAATTGAAGAATTACCAATAGTGGTTTCTAATGTTGTCATGCCTATAAAACTAAATACGAGGTCTGCACCAACTACGGCGTTTATAGCATAATTACCGTCAAAATCAGTTTGTGTTCCTGTAGTTGAGCCTTTTACTATAACATTTACTCCTGGTAATGGTAACCCAGAACCATCTACTACTGTTCCTGATATATTTCCTGAATTAGATATTTGAGAGGTTTCAGTTTCTTCTGGTTTCATTTCATTTTCTTGAACTGTAACAACTTTTTTTCCATTGTTTCTATTTATAATTTTATTGTATTCTTCTAATAACTCTTCTGGTGGTGTAATTTTATACCTTACATAGTCCCAAACCGTTTCTAAAACAATTAATGATGTATGATTACTAACCAGATTATAAAACATACTATGTGTTACAATGGCATCTCTATTTGTATCACTCTCTTGTTGAAGCACATTTAATTTTTTTTGAGCCCAAATACGCTTTACTAGACTATTTGTAACATCAGGTTTAATTATTAAAGTATCTTTTTTAACAATACTATTCCCGTAACCAAACTTTAAAACAACTGTATCCTGCAGTTTAAAATTTTTACCAGAAAACGAAAAATCAGCTGATACGGTTTGAGGTTCGTTTGGGTAAACCTCTAACTTTTTATTTGAAGACTCGTAACCTAAAAATTTAAAAGGCTGGTATATTATTTTATCAACAGATTCTTTTATTGTGGCATTCTTTAAATTGATATAATTTCCGTTTGTAGCTTCACAAATACTATTTAATTCGCTGTGATTTGCTTTTACAATGCTATTTACAACATAAATGGGTTGACTTGTTTTTACAACCAAATCACTTAGATTTTTCATGCCATCTGAAAACAATAAAATTTCTTGAGATGAATTGTTTGAAAACAAATTTGCATAAGATGTTCCGCCATCATAAGTAGTGTTAACTAATGCTTCTTTTAGATTACTCCAATTACCATTATTTACTTTGTGTTTTTTAGTTGATAATATTTGATTACTAAACGTTATCAAGTTTACTTTTACATCTTTTAAATGAGCAAAATAACTTCCTAAAAATTCGAGTTCTTTTTCTAAATCTCTGGATTTCATAGATAAAGAAGCATCCCAATACATTGTAATAACATTTGGCTTTTCCCTAAGTTTTTGTTCTGCTTTTAGTGTTTTGTAGAAATAGAAATAGTCATCAATTATTATGGTTTTATTGCTATTATAATATTGTGGAATTTTAATTATTAATGATTCACTAGGTGTATAATTTTTCTTTTCAACTTTAGCATAAAAATTGTTATACAATGCTTTAAACTTAAAATTTTCTATTTGACCTTCTTCTAATAAAGGTTTTATCTTTTGGTCAAACACATTCATTTCTAAAGAGAAATGATCTAAATTCTTTTTAAACCCCAAAGGCAATTGAAAATAATGTGCTTCTTCATTTAAAATTAATTCTTGTTCGTGTGCTAAAACCACTCTTTTGTAACCTTTTGCTGGAATAGGATAAATTCTTGCTTTGTAATTATTACCTGTTCCTTTTTCTAATAAAACGGGGTCTACGCCTCGTCTTACAACAGCTTCAAAAGCAACTCGTCCTTGCTCTTTTTCAACCACTATGGCCTCTCTTAACTTTCCGTTTACATCTAAAGCTAACCTAGAAACACGTTGTCCTTCTCCTAGCGGAAATGCTAATTCGCCTTCTAAAATATTGCGTGTTGGATTATAAAAAAGCATGTCGTAAGTTGTTGTGGCAATATTACCAACAACTTCTACTTTAATATCTAATGATGTAATTCCCAGCTTATCTTTTCCAACTTTTATAGATGGCATACTTTGAGAAAAAACAGCTAATGGAAAAATAAAAAAAATGAATTTGTAGAGTGCAGTTTTCATAATAGTTAATTTTTAAGTTTAGCATAAAACTATAATCAAACTATATGTTATAAAACCGAAAATGAGTGAAGCGTACTTTTGAGTGAGGTAACCTTAAAAACAAAAAAGGTTAAGCTTTCGCCTAACCTTAATTTTATCTATTGAATTGAATATTTATTTTATTTCTGTATCAAAAGGAAATAACAACTGAATACCTTTGCGTTTAGATATCGACTTAATTTCCTGCATTATTTTATAATTAGCTTCTCCTAATTCTTCTTTTAAAATATCCTCTTTAGATTTAACTAAACCAAAACCTTGCAACAACTTGTCTAAATCTTTTTCAAAAATTGGCAACTCTTTAATTTTATAATTATCAATTTCTACTGCTTCTGCTGCATGTTTTAAGGCTACATCTAAACCACCTAACTCGTCTACTAAACCATTGTTTAAAGCATCGTTACCTGTCCAAACTCTACCTTCTGAAATGGCTTTAACTTCGTCTTGTGTCATCCCTCTGCCTTCGGCAACTCTATTTGTAAATAGTTCGTAAATATCTAAAATACTTTCTTTTATAAATGCTTCTTGTGTTTCACTCATAGGTTCAAAAAGACTGTAGACTACTGAGTTTTTATTTGTAGAGACCTGCTCTGCATTAATACCCCATTTATCGGCAAGACCTTTTACATTTGGCAATACACCAAAAACACCAATACTTCCGGTAATGGTTGTTGGTTCTGCTATAATTTTATCGGCATTACAAGCAATGTAATAGCCACCAGAAGCAGCAACATCTCCCATTGAGACTATTACAGGTTTAACTTTTTTTGTTAGTTCTATTTCTCTCCAAATAAGTTCGCTAGCTAATGCGCTACCACCGGGAGAATTAACTCGTATAACTACTGCTTTAACTTTATCATCTTCCCTTGCGTCTATTAATGAGCGGCTCATTGTACCTTGACCAACAGTCTCCTCATCGCCTTCGCCATATATAATTTCACCTTCGGCATAAATAACTGCTATTTTATTAATGCTCTTTTTTGTTTTTATTTTATTGGCTGTATGTATGGCGTAATCTACTATAGATATGGTGTTAATTTTTTTTGATTCATCTAAACTTGTAGCATATCTTAAACCATTCTCATATTCATCATAATAAGCTATTTTATCTATTAATTTTGATGATTTTGCTAATGATGCCGATCTGGTTAATAAACTATCTGCTAAGGTGTTTAATCTTTCAACTGAGACTGCTCTACTTTCTGAAATTTCTTTTGTTACCTCTCCCCATATCCCATTCAAATAAACTTTTATTTGTTCGCGGTTATTTTCGCTCATTTCGTTTTCTAAAAAAGGCTCAACTGCACTTTTGTATTTTCCTAAACGAACTACTTCCATTTTAAGTCCAGATTTTTCTTGAAAATCTTTAAAATATAAACGTTCTGTAGATAAGCCATTAAACTCTAGCATACCTGCAGGGTTTATAAAAATGGTATCTGCAACAGAGCCTAAATAGTAGTCTTTTTGAGTATAAATATCGGCGTAAGCCACAATAAATTTATCTGATTTTTTAAACTCTAAAAGTGCATCTCTAATCGCTTTGGTTTGAGAATATCCTGCTTGAATAAAATTGTTTTCAATAGAAATACCTTTTATTTTATCATCAGTTGCAGCATATTTTATGGCATCAATTATATTAAAAAGTCCATTTTTATTATCTTCATTTAAAAAATCATAATTCTTAAAAACTGTTTTTCCTGCATAGTCTTTTATAGGAAAGTCTAGTTTTAAATCTAATACAGAATTGTTTTTAACAATAATTTTTTCATCGGGTGAAGAGCCTACAAATATTCCGATTATAATTAGTAATGCTAAACAAATAAATAGGAACACAAAAATTCCAGTAACTGTTGAAAGTACGCGTTTAATAAAACTCATTTTTTAAATTTTACTGTTAGTAGTTTAAACTATGGCAATGTTACAATTAATTTTGAACTTTTAATTGCTTTAAAGTTTTGTTACGATGAATTTTCCCTGAGGTTGTTTCTTTAAATGTATTGACAAAATGAATCTCCTTTGGTACTTCATATTTTTCTAAAGTACTAAATACAGGGCTGTTTAACTCCCTTTCCTGCCCTTCAATAATCAAAATCACTTTTTCTCCTAAGGTATCGTCTTTAACTCCGCAAATAAAAAATTGTTCAGGTATTGAGTCTTGTAATTTTTCTTCAATTTCCTCAGGAAAAACTTTAATCCCTCCAGTATTTATAATATTATCGAAACGACCTAACCATTCAAACTTATTATCAGAATGTATTTTAACAATATCATTAGTTATTATTTTTTCGTCTGATAAATTTGGAGCCTCAATTACCAGACAGCCTCTTTTATCTTGAGAAATACTAACATTGGGCAATGTTGTAAAATAGTTATCTGTTTGATTTTCTTTAAAATTATTTAATTTTTTAACTGCAATATGTGTTACAGTCTCAGTCATACCATAGGTTTCATATACTTGTGGTTTCTTATCTTTTATTAATGCTTTAATATGATTTGAAACTCGCCCACCTCCTACTATTACTGTTTTAATAGACTTTAAATATTTTGCAAAATTTTTAAGCTGCATAGGTGTAAATGCACAAAAATCGTAATCTTTTTCATAATCGATTCTAGGAAGTGCAGAAGGCTCTACCATATCTAACTCGAGACCAAGAACAAGTGCTCTTACAATCATCATTTTTCCTGCAACAAAATTTGACGGTAAACAGTTTAAAACTTTCTTTCCAGGTGTTAGGTTAAAAAAATCGCCAGTAGTAATTGCAGAATTAACCATAGCTTGCTTTTTTATTTTTATTTTTTTAGGACGACCCGTTGAACCCGATGTTTTTACAATTACATAATCTTTATCATCTAACCAATCTAGTAAAAAATTACCGAGTTTTTGCTGGTAAGGATAACCTTCTTTAACAAAACTGTATGCCACTTCCATAAGGTCATTAAAATTATAATGAAATCCTTCTAACTTAAATTTTCTGTGTACTTTATTATAACTCGGTATCATTTTTTCCTATCTCTTCTAAAATTTTATAATTTTCTTTTGATGGTTTTACTACGTTACCTAATAATTTATCTTTCCAGTTACTCCATTTATATTTTTTTGACAAAATGAAAAGTATTATTGGATATAAAATAAAAACAGGCATAATAATTTCTAATGCCGTATGATTAGCCTCTTGTGCTGTATATTTAAAAATAGCATCAGTTTGTAATGCAGACCAATCCGAAGTAATTAATAATGCAGCTAGCAAATTATTTCCTAAATGAAAGCCTAAGGCTAGCTCTAATCCATCATCCATAAGCGTCATAATTCCCAAAAGCAATCCGGTTCCAATGTAAAAAACCATAGTTACAAAACCTAGTTCAGCTACCTCTGGATTTGCACTGTGAGCTATTCCAAAAAAGATTGAAGTAAACAACAAAGGAAACCATTTATTTTTAACTAAATCGCCAATATGTTGCATAAAATAGCCCCTAAATAAATATTCCTCTAGCCCTATTTGAAAAGGAAAAAGCAACAAACTAATTATTAAAAGTATTACAAACTTTATTGCATTAAACTGTAGCTCTATTTGAGAAGGATCCAAATAATAAGAAATGCTGAATGTTAGCAACGTGACAAACACTATTAGCAAAAAAGAAAATAAAACACGTTTCCAATCAATCTTTTTTCTGGCAGTAGTAAGAGATAAAATACTTCTTTGATGAATGAATTTTACAAAAACAAATAATAAAATTAATAAAATTGCAAATGGTGCTAAATTAATAATTAATGATAGGTTTGCTGGGATAGATTTCATTATTTCATAAGCAGCATCCATGTCTTCTGGAGATTTAAACAAGTATGCAATAAAATTCAGAACAAAAATTCCAGATATTATGATACTTGTTAAAATAAACATCCACAGCTCTCGCTTACCTTTATAAACTTGTTGTATGTAATCCATTATAAATTAAATTTCCAATTTATACTATTATTGTATTGCAAAGTGCCATTTTTTACCTGCAGCGGGCTATCAAAATTATTAGTAAACAAAGTGCCAGTACCTAATCCTTGTGGTAAATTGTTTTGTTTTTTAAAGGTGTATTGCGCAATGGCATTAAGCCCAATATTGCTTTCTAAAGCACTGGTAATCCACCAGCCAATATTTTTGTTTTCTGCAATTTTAATCCACGCATCACTTCCTTTAAAACCACCTACCAAACTTGGTTTTAAAATAATGTATTGTGGATTTATAGTTTGTAGCAATTCTTGCTTTTTTGTTACAGAAAACACCCCAATTAATTCTTCATCTAAAGCAATAGGTAGCGGCGTAATTTCGCATAGTTTTGCCATAGCTTCAATTTGCCCTTGTTTTATTGGCTGCTCGATAGAATGTAAATCGAAATCTGATAGTATTTTTAATTTTTCAAGAGCTTCATCTTTTAAAAAAGCACCATTAGCATCAACACGTAATTCAATATCTTTTGATGAAAACTCTTGTCGAATAGATTTTATAAGATTGATTTCTGTTTGAAAATCGATAGCTCCAATTTTCATTTTTATGCAATTAAACCCCGCAGAAATTTTTTCCTTTATTTGTTGTTTCATAAAAGCTTTGGTACCCATCCAAATGAGTCCGTTTATAGAAATTGAAGCTTTGCCGTTAGTAAATTCAGAAGGAAATAATTTAAATTGATTTTCGCTTTCTAAAGATTTAAAAGCCATTTCTAACCCAAATTGAATACTAGGTAGTTCGATAAGCTTACTAACCAAATTTTGTAAACCTAAATTAATATTATTACAAACCCATTTTAAAATATCTTCGTAATCTGGTACATCATCAATACTTAAACCACGAAAAATACCACATTCTCCAATACCCTGTTTTTCGTTATCAGTTAATAAAATAAACCAAGTTTCTTTAGTATTTAACACCCCTCGCGATGTGCCGCTTGCTTGTTTAAAATTTAAAATGTATTTGTGGTAAGTAGCTTTTATCATTTATAATTCTAAACTTTCCCCTATTTCTAAAAGCATTAAATCTTTATCTTTTGCAAAAAACTTACGCTTAGCAGCCTCATGGTCAATTTCAATATAACCAAAAGTATCAAAGTGGTAGCCTAAAATTTTATCACATTTAACAAAATCGCTTGCTAAAATAGCGTCATCTATTCCCATTGTAAAATTATCTCCAATAGGCAAAATAGCTAAATCCAATTTTGTTTGAAGCGGTATTAATTTCATATCAAAAGTTAAAGCTGTATCACCGGCTATGTAAATATTTTTATGTTCGCCTTCAATTACAAAACCTCCAGGCTGGCCGCCATAACTACCATCGGGAAACGAGGATGTATGTATGGCGTTTACGTATTTTACCGTTCCAAATTCAAAATCCCATTGTCCACCATGATTCATTGGATGGCCTTCTAAACCTAAATTACCAAAATGTGTAACAATTTCGTAATTAGAAATAATAACTGCATCGGTTTGCTTTGCGATAGCTTCAACATCTAAAATATGATCTTGATGCGCGTGCGTAACTAAAATATAATCTGCTTTGAGATTATTAATATCAATATTTGAAGCTTTTGGATTTCCTGTTATAAAAGGGTCGACTAAAATATATGTGTCTTGAATTTGAATCCCTAAACTTGCGTGACCGTAAAATGTGATTTTCATAATTATTTTATTTAACAGAAAAGTACAAAAAACTACAGTAAATGCCCAATTCCCATTAAAACAGCTAAAAGGAAGGTTGATAATGCTAGTTTTTTTAACTCTGGATCAAATAATTTTGGATTGGTTACTTTATTAACTTTTACAAGATGAATTAATAATGGAATATAAGCCACAACATAAATTAAATTAAAAACATTTGTATAATACAATATACCAAATAATGCCGATAAAACTATGGCTAAAATTATAAGTGTGTTATGATACAATTTAACTTTTTCCTGACCCAATTTTACTGCTAGAGTTATTTTATTTGATTTTTTATCAGAAACAAAATCGCGCATATTGTTTAAATTTAAAACACCCATACTAAGTAAACCAATAGTACACGCTGGTAAAAAAACTACATGATCTATAGTTTTTGCAAATAAAACATAACAGCCTATAACGCTTATTAACCCAAAGAAAACAAACACAAAAACATCGCCTAAGCCTCTGTAACCATAGGCGTTACTTCCAATTGTATAACGAATTGCTGCAATTATACTAGTAATACCTAATGCAAAGAAAAGCATTGTAAGAAGAAAATGCTTAACCCCAAAAGAGATGTAAATTAGAGCAAAAATTAATGTTATTGAAATTAGAATATTAATTCTAATTGCATTAAACATCTGGTCTGGTGAAATTTTACCAGTTTGTATAGCGCGTTCGGGACCAATTCTTTGGTCGTTATCAGTACCTTTAATGCCATCGCCATAATCGTTAGCAAGGTTTGATAATATTTGTAAACTAAGTGTTGTTATAATTGCCAGAACGGCTATTTCCCAATTAAAATAACCGTTGTATTCTGCAAAACAAGAGGCTAATATAATTCCAGAAACTGATAACGGTAGCGTTCTTAAACGCATGGTTGAAATCCAAAGAATACTATTTTTCATTTACGGAATCCATTTTTTATCAAAGTTAGGCTTACGTTTTTCTAGAAAAGCATTTCTGCCTTCAATAGCTTCATCAGTCATATAAGCTAAACGGGTTGCTTCACCTGCAAATACTTGCTGTCCTACCATACCATCATCAGTCAAATTCATAGCAAATTTTAACATTTTAATTGACGTTGGAGATTTAGCCAATATTTCTTGAGCCCACTTATAAGCAGTATCTTCTAATTCATCATGCGAAATTACAGCATTTACCATCCCCATATCATAGGCTTCTTGAGCAGAATAATTACGGCCTAAAAAGAAAATTTCTCTTGCTTTTTTCTGGCCTACCATTTTTGCTAAATATGCAGATCCGTATCCACCATCAAAACTTGTAACATCAGCATCAGTTTGCTTAAAAATAGCATGCTCTTTACTGGCTAGAGTTAAATCGCAAACCACATGTAAGCTATGTCCGCCACCAACAGCCCATCCAGGAACCACCGCAATAACAGCCTTTGGCATAAACCTAATAAGTCTTTGAACTTCTAAAATATTTAAACGATGGTAGCCATCCTCTCCAACATAACCTTGATGCCCTCTGGCTTTTTGGTCGCCGCCTGAACAAAAACTCCAAATACCATCTTTGGTTGATGGCCCTTCAGCCGATAATAAAACCACGCCTATATTTACATCTTCATTTGCATCGTAAAAAGCATCATACAGCTCGCTTGTAGTTTTAGGTCTAAAAGCATTTCTCACATTTGGTCTATTAAATGCTATTCGCGCAACACCTTTATGTTTTTTATAGGTAATATCTTGATATTCTTTAGCTGTTACCCATTTTGCTTGCTCCATTTTATTTATTTTAGCCAAAAATAAATTTTATTTTATTAAAACACTTATTTCATCATGAAAAATAGCATTTCAATTATTATTTTAATTTTTATTTCAATTATAAGTTATTCTCAGTCTTATGAATTTGAAACGGTAATAGACATAGAAACTACCAATGTTATAAGTCAGGGTAAAACTGGAACATGTTGGAGTTTTTCGACATCATCATTTTTAGAAAGTGAAATTATACGAATTACAGGAAAGAAAATAGATTTATCTGAAATGTACATTGTACGAAATACATACCCAAAAAAAGCTTGGAATTATATTATGCGACAAGGGAAAGCACAATTTAGCGAAGGCGGTTTAGCCCACGATGTTATAAATAGTGTTAAAGATTTTGGCTTGGCTCCAAATACTGCTTATTCTGGTTTAGAGGCAAATAAATCAAGACATAATCATTCTGAAATGATTGCTGTTTTGAAAGGTTTGCTTGATGTTTATATTGATAATTCTGGTAGACAATTATCACCTAAGTGGAAAGAAGTAACCGAAAGTATACTAGACATTTATCTTGGAAAAAATATAACAACATTTAATTACGACGGTGTTAGTTATACTCCTAAATCTTTTTTAGAAATGACGAAAATAAACCCTAAAGATTACGTAAGTATAACATCGTTTTCTCATAAACCCTACAATACAACCTTTATATTAAATATTCCTGATAATTTTTCAAATGGATCTTTTATAAATGTTAAGCTAGATGATTTAGTTGCTATTACAAATAAAGCTTTAAAATCTGGTTATACTGTTGAATTAGATTGCGATGTAAGCGAAAAAACATTTTCATCAAAACATGGTTTAGCAGTTATTCCTAATGATGAAAACAGCAAATTAGATGCTTTAATAAAAGTATTACCAGAAAAAAGCATAACACAAGCCTTAAGACAACAAGAATTTGAAAATTATAATACTACAGATGACCATTTGATGCACATAACAGGCATGCTAAAAGACCAAAACGGAACAACCTATTATAAAGTAAAAAATTCGTGGGGGAAAAACTCTAATCGTATCGCAAATAATGGCTATATATACATGAGTGAATCCTATTTTAGACTAAAAACAATTTCGATAATGGTTCATAAAGATATTGTTCCTAAAAGCTTGTTGAATTTGAATTAAGGTAAAATGACAAAAAATTAAAGTAAAGTCTCACATTTGTAATATTTTATTTATTATATTTGTATATAATTAAATTTTAATCGATAAAATTTGTATTTAAGCGTATATTTACGTATTTTACCGACAAAACCCAAACGCCTATGTTATTAACAATTACTATTTCTATTTTTGCATTAGTGATCTTAAACTTATTATTATTAAAATTTAGTAGTAATAAAATTAATAGGTCAGTGAAAGAGAACAAAAAACCAATAATTTTCAATCCAGCATTAGATTTAGAAGAAAAATCCGAAAAGTTGGCTCCTACTGGAAGTTAATCTAAGTTTTTTACCAAACAATAGCTTTTAGACTTTTTTGTTTTAAGAGCCAGTTGGTCATACTAAAATGTTTATTGCCAAACCAATACCCTCTGTTTGCACTTAAAGGAGAAGGGTGTCCTGACTCTAAAATATGATGCTTTTTATTATTAATTAGTTTTACTTTTTGTTTTGCAAAACCTCCCCAAAGCAGAAAAATAACATCCTGTTTGTTGTCACTTATTAACTTTATTACAGCGTCTGTAAATATTTCCCATCCTTTTTTTTGATGACTTCCTGCTTGATGAGCTCTAACTGTCAAAGTCGCATTTAATAGCAAAACACCTTGATCTGCCCAACGTGTTAAGTTACCACTTTTAGGATATTTAATTGCCAAATCGTTTTCAATTTCTTTAAAAATATTAATCAATGAAGGTGGATGTGCAATACCGTCGTTAACAGAAAAGCATAATCCGTTTGCTTGTCCAAAACCATGATAAGGATCCTGCCCTATCACAACAACCTTTACGTTTTTAAAATGGCAATGATTAAACGCATTAAAAATTTGATTTCTAGGAGGAAAGCAAACATAGTTTCTGTATTCAGATTTAATAAAATCGGTTAAATTTTTAAAGTAAGGTTTACCAAATTCTGCTTGTAAAAACGGTTTCCAACTGTCATGTATGTCTACATTCATTATACTAATTGCTATGCCAAAATTTTAACTAATAATTCCTTAAGTAAATCACCCTGTGGCACAGCATTACTACCAACACCTTTACTTTTAACATCAAATTCTCTTAATACCGAAACTATAGCACTTACTTTTCTCATGGGGTAATTTCTAGCTGCTACAATATATTCGTTAACAAAATAGGGGTTTACTTTTAAAACTGAAGCCACATTACGCGGAGATTTATCTTTTAATCCATGAAAATGAAGTAGCTGAGAGAAGAAGTTAAACAATAATGAAACCGTTACAACCATAGGATTATCTTTAGGATTATTAGCAAAATAATTAACTATTCGATATGCTTTAACGGTATTCTTTTCTCCAATAGCTTTGCGCAACTCAAAATTATTAAAGTCTTTGCTAATACCTATATTTTTTTCAATATTTTCGGGAGAAATTTGAGTGCCTTCAGGTAAAATAATTTGAAGCTTTTCAAGCTCATTATTAATTTTACTCAAATCGGTTCCTAAAAACTCAACCAACATTTGAGCAGCTTTTGGAGAAATGGTATATTTTTTTGACGATAACACACGACGAATCCAATCTGCTACTTGGTTTTCGTAAAGCTGTTTGCTTTCATAAACTACACCAACCTTATTTATTGCCTTATATAAAGCTTTACGTTTATCAAGTTTTTTGTATTTATAGTTTATAACTAAAACCGTTGTAGGTTGCGGGTTATTGGCATAATCAATCAGTTTTTCAACAGTACGTGATAAATCTTGAGCTTCTTTAACAATTACAACTTGTCGTTCTGCCATCATAGGGTAACGTTTAGCATTACTAACAATATCATCAATAGTAACATCTCGACCATATAATACCATTTGATTAAATTCTTTTTCGTCCTCTAAAAGCACATGGCTTTCAATAAAATCTGAAATTTTATCAATATAATATGGCTCTTCGCCCATTAAAAAATAAATGGGTTTTAAGTTTTTGTTTTTTATATCAGTTACTAATTGTTTTACTTCGTCCACACCTTGTAAATTTTCAAATTCAAAAACTAAATTCCATAATAAAGGAATTTGGGATTTATAAATTGGGATTTTATAATTGCTAAGCTTAACTTTGAAAAAACATAAAACCTAAGTATTGCAAGAACTTAATTTTCCAAAGTTTTCGTTTCGTTTCAAAAATAGCGAAAATAAAGTTTCTATTTTTGATAGTATTCGCAAAAAATTTGTAATTCTACAACCCGAAGAATGGGTTCGTCAACACTGTATTCAATATTTAATAAATGTTAAACATTATCCGAAATTTTTAATAAATGTTGAAAAAGAATTGATTGTTAATACTTTAAAAAAACGTTATGATATTGTGGTTTTTAATTCTGATGGCACTATACATTTAATTGTCGAGTGTAAGTCGCCAACTATTACCATTAATCAAAATACTTTTGATCAAATTGCGCAGTATAATTTAGTGCTTAATGCTAATTATTTAATGGTAACAAATGGATTAAATCATTATTATTGCCAAATGGATTTTAAAAATGAGCGATATCATTTTTTAAAAGATATCCCAGAACATTCTAAATGAAAGTAGCCATTGTCATATTAAACTGGAACGGACAAAAATTGCTAAAACAGTTTTTGCCATCGGTAATGAAACACTCTAAAAAAGCCGAAATTTATATTGCTGATAATGCCTCAACAGACGGTTCTGTCAATTTTATAAAAACTACTTTTCCTTCAATAAAAATTATTCAAAACAAAGAAAATGGTGGCTATGCTAAAGGTTACAACGATGCGTTAAAAAAAATTGATGCTGATGTGTTTTGTCTATTGAACAGTGATGTAGAAGTTACTAAAAACTGGCTTACCCCTATTATAGAAACTTTTAAAATAGAAGAAAACACGGCTATTATTCAACCCAAATTATTAGATTTTAATCATAAAGACACCTTTGAATATGCAGGAGCTGGTGGTGGTTTTATAGATAAATTTGGTTACCCTTATTGTCGCGGTAGAATTTTTAATACTATTGAAAAAGATAACAGACAATACAACGATATAGCAGAAATATTTTGGGCATCGGGAGCTTGCTTATTTATTAAAAGTCAGGTTTTTAAAACATTAAACGGATTTGATGAAGCCTTTTTTGCGCATATGGAAGAAATAGATTTATGTTGGCGTGCAAAAAATTTAGGGTATAGTATAAAATATGTTGGATACTCAACAATTTACCACGTTGGTGGAGCAACTTTAAGTAACATAAACCCTAAAAAAACCTTTCTAAACTTTAGAAATAGCCTGTTTGCTTTAACAAAAAACGCAAAAGGAAGCATTATTTTTTTAATATTAATTCGATTAATTTTAGATGGTATAGCTGGTATTAAGTTTTTATTGGAATTAAAATTTAAACACGCTTTTGCCATTATTAAAGCACACATAAGTTTTTATTCATATCTAAGCTATTTATTAAAGCAACGAGAAAAATTAACTCAATCCATAAAACACTACCATAAAACATCCATATTGTTTGAATATTTCGTAAATAGAAAAAATAATTATAAAAGTTTATAAATAGTTAGCAAAAGTTTTGTTAACAATGCCACAATAATAGGTTTTTTATATACTTTTGCATAATCAACAAAAACAGGAAATTTAATCCATTTTAATTATGAAAAAAGTTTTATTACTTAGCTTATCTACCGTTTTTCTATTAAGTTCATGTGTGTCAAAAAAACAATTCACAGACTTACAAGCAAAACAAAAAGAAACTCAAGATTTACTTAACTCAGCAACTGTAAAGCTAAACACTTGTTTAGAAGATAAAGCCTCAGTTACTGCTAGAGCAACAGCTTTAGAAGAGCGTATTGCAGATTTAAAAGACACAAATGACAATCTACAAATCCTATCGGCTAAAGGGGCTAGCAATGTTGAAAAAACGCTTGAAAGCTTAAAAGAAAAAGATCTTAAAATTACACGTTTACAAGATGCTATTACAAAAAAAGACAGTGTAACATTAGCATTGGTAACAAGTTTAAAGCGTGAGGTTGGAATAAATGATCCAGATATTGAAGTAAATGTTGAAAAAGGTGTTGTATTTATTTCTATTGCCGATAAGTTATTATTTAAAAGCGGTAGTTATAACGTAACTAACAAGGCTAAAGATGTTTTAGCTAAAGTTGCTAAAGTAATCAATAGCAAACCAGATTTTGAAGCTATGATTGAAGGTCATACTGATAACGTATCTTACAGAAAAGAACCTTTATTAGATAACTGGGATTTAAGTGTTAAGCGTTCTACATCAATAATTAGAGTATTACAAGAACTTGGTGTAAATCCAGGACAACTAATTGCTGCGGGTCGTAGCTCATATGTCCCATTGGTAGATAATGATACTGCTGAAAACAGAGCAAGAAACAGACGTACTCGTGTGGTTATTTTACCTAAAATCGATCAGTTTTACGACATGATTGAAAAAGAAATGAAAAACTTAGAAGCTGGTGGACAATAATTAGCTTTCAATTATAATTTTAAAAGCTCAACTGAAAAGTTGGGCTTTTTTAATTTAACACTTCCCACTCTTTTTGAATTTTATTTAATTTAATTAAAAAAGGAATTAATAATGCTAATTCTAATCTAATTGTAATACTAAATCCTTCTTTTAGAAAAGGTAAAACTAACATTGAGATTATAGATAGAACAATCCCAACTATTGCATCTATTTTTCCGATTTTAATAGCAAAATCTTTTTCAAACCAAAGAGCAAAAGCAGTAATCCCTTTTAAAATTCCAATCGAAATAACAAGTAATCCAATCAAAGAAAAAGGCTCATTTGATTCAAATCCATAAAATGATAATGAAGGTTTTATATTTGTGAAGCCAAGAATTAAACAAATAAAAGCCATAATTCCAAAAAACATAAAAATCCAGCAGAATATTTTAATCCACCAAGGAAGTAGTTTTCTTCTTCTTTTCTTGATTCTTTCAAACTCTTCAAATGAGTTTTCGGTTAAATTAGTTTCTTCCATATTTATTTCCTATCATTTAATATATAATTGAATCAAAGCTTGATTGCTATTAATTAATGTTATTATTCTTTTACAAAATCATAATAACTCTAACTCACCCACTTCATCATTAAAGCACAAGCAAAAGCAGCATAAGTACCTAAAGCGTAACCTAAAACCGCCAGCAACACACCAACAGGCGCTAAAGATGGGTGAAAAGCACCAGCAACCACAGGCGCAGATGCAGCACCACCAATATTAGCTTTAGAACCTACTGCTAAAAAGAAATATGGCGCTTTAATAATTTTTGCAACGATAAATAGTAACCCAACATGAATAATCATCCAAACAAAACCAATGGCAAATAAACTTATGTTTTCTACAATGGCGTTCAAATTCATTTTCATTCCAATTGCAGCAACTAATATGTAAATAAAAACAGTTCCTATTTTACTAGCTCCTGCTCCTTCGTAACTTTTAATTTTTGTAAAGGACATAATAACACCAATGGTTGTTGCCATAATAATGAGCCAGAAAAACGAGCTTCCTAATCCAAAATCAACTAAAACAGGAGCATTTTCTTTTATCCAAACACTTAAATTATCGCCTACAATATGCCCTATTGCAGTCACACCAAAGCCAATACCTAATAGTATCATAAAATCGTTAAAAGATGGTACTCTAGCTGTTTCTAAACTAAACTTTTCCATCTTATTTTTTAATGTGGTAATAGATGAATTATCTGCTTTAAAATACTTGTCAATCTTATCAGACTTAGCAACACCAAGTAATAAAAATATCATCCACACTTCGGCAACTAAAACGTCAACCACAGCCATAATACTAAATAAACTATCGCTAACTTCCCACTGCTCTTTCATAGCTAATTGGTTGGCGCCACCACCAATCCAACTTCCAGCAACGGTAGATAATCCTTTCCAAAGCTCTGTACCTTCAACAGCTACTAAAATTTCTGGTGCTACAAATTTAAAAAAGATAATAGCTATCGGGCCACCAATCATCACCCCAACAGTTGCTGTTAAAAACATAATTAATGCTTTTGAACCGAGTTTAAAAACACCTTTTAAATCGATACTCAACGTTAATAGTACTAAGGATGCTGGCAGTAAAAAACGCGAAGACACATAATACAATTTACTGCCTCCAATAAATTGTGAATATTCTGATGGATTTATGTTGTTTGATTTGGCGTAACTCTTTAAGGCCTCTAAAGTAGCTACACCATCTAAATTTCCATAAACCGATTGTAAATGTTTAATAGTTGCCGAAACATCAATCCATTTATCGGCAATCAATCCAATAGAGCTTAATATAGATGGAATAAAATAGCACAATAATAATGCTGGAACAATACTATAAAATTTTTGAAAACGTGGTAAACTAGATGTATAAAATATTAATGCTAGTGTTACAGCTAAAACGCCAAAAATAATGGTATCGTTAGCAAATAAAGGAATATCGTTACTAATTTCTGCTAAATTCATAAAATATAGCTATATTAAAAGGTGCTAAAAAAAATCATTTATTTTACATTTAATATACCATCTCTTTTGGTATCAATTGTTCCTCCCCCATAACAACAAACACCCATACGAGGAGAATTAACAATGTGCATGGAAGCATAATCGTTAAAATCTTCACATGTTTTAGAATGCTTAGTAGCACAAGTGGTGCAAAAAAGTGAAGCTTGCTCATAACATGCACTACATAATACTACCGAGGGTTTATTACTGCACATTTCGCAAGGTATGTTTAAAAATTCATTCCTAGATAAAAGCATTATATTTTTATCTGCTTTATTTGTGTATTCATTTAAAACGGTAATTAAAAGTGATGTTGTGCTTCCAAAATCATAATCATATTCTAATTTTAAACCTTTACACAATGTATTTTTTGCTTTTCTGGACATAGGCACCTCTCCTTTAATATGTTCCATTATTTGTTCATATTCTTTTATTTTTCCCTTTTCTAGTAATTCTTCAGCTTCAAAATAGTCGAACATCCCAAAATCTTGTTTTTTGTTTTTTGGATTTGTAAAAGAGCTTAAATGCCCACAACACTCTAACCATATATCTCTTAAAAAGGTATCTAAATTTTTCATTTTAGCTTCTCCATCAATCCAAAGTGACAAAAAATATGGTGTACTGCCCCAATACGGATTGGTTTCTACTTTAATATGAAATGATTTACCTGGTGCATTTTTAATAACTTTCTTTGCCAAATGCGTTTGCAAATGCCTATTAATACCCGATTTTTTAAATTTTTTTTCACAAAAAACACATTCTCCTTCTGACTTAATTTTTTCTGTCATTCTTTAAATTTTAATATCTTGTTTATCTATTGAATTCTTTTAAAAAATCTCCAAACTCCCTTTTCCTTCTCTAATGATAATAGGCTCATTTTCAGATAAATCTATAACCGTAGAAGGCTCATTATCACCGTAACCACCATCAATCACTAAATCCACTAAATTACTCCATTTTTCTAAAATCAATTCGGGATCTGTAGTATATTCAATAATGTCGTCTTCATCGTGTATAGATGTTGATATAATGGGGTTTCCTAATTGCTCAACAATTTCTAAAGCAATCTTATTATCGGGTACACGTATACCAACGGTTTTACGTTTTTTAAAAGGATTTGGTAATGATTTTCCACTAGGAAGAACAAACGTATAAGGACCAGGAAGCGCACGTTTTAAAATTTTAAATGTTGACGTGTCTATCTGTTTTACATAATCGCTTAAGTTACTTAAATCGTGGCACACAAACGAAAAGTTTGCCTTTTCAAGTTTTATTTGCTTAATTTTTGCAACGCGCTCTAAGGCTTTTAGGTTTGTAATATCACAGCCTAAGCCATAAACAGTATCGGTTGGATAAATAATGAGTCCACCACGTTTTAAAATAGCAATTACCTTTTCAATCGCTTTTGGATTGGGATTTTCTTCATATATCCTTAAAAACTCCGCCATAATAACTATCTTGTAATTGCGTTTACAAAGTAAATATTATTTTTAAAATGAAACTGAAAAAATCAAATTTCTTATTTTTAGTCATTGCTATTGTATTTTTTAATTGTTCAAATGAAAAAGCACATGAAGAGCTAGTTACTAATTTAGACCCATCAAAATATTATGAAGAATTAAATATTTCTTATGGTGAAGATTCCAATCAAAAATTCGATTTATATTTACCTGCTAATAGAACTGCTAATACTAAAGTAATGATTTTAGTACATGGTGGAGGTTGGAAATCTGGCGACAAAGCAGATATGGACGCTATAAAAGATTTATTACAACAAGATTTTTTAGAGATTGCCATAGTAAATATTAATTACAGATTGGCTAATAAAAATAACAATCCGTATCCTATGCAAATTGACGATATTACTACTATTGTTAATTATTTGAATGATAACAAAGCAAAATATACTATTTCTGAAGCCATTGGATTTATTGGTACAAGTGCCGGCGCACATTTATCACTACTTTGGAGTTATGCTTTTGATACAGCTAACAAAGTAAATATGGTTTGCAGTATTGTTGGTCCAACAAATTTTACAGATCCTGCGTATTTAAACAATACAAATCCAGATGTACAAGAGCTAATAAATTTATTTGGAATAGATGCAACAATCTCTTTTTTAGAAGAAGTAAGCCCATACCATCAAGCTACAACTACATCTCCACCAACTATTCTGTTTTATGGCGGACAAGATCCATTAATACCAACTACGCAAGGAACTGATATGCGCGACAAACTTCAATCTTTAGGCGTTACGCACAAATTTACATTATACCCAGATGCTGGACATGGTTGGGTTGGCTTAGAGCTAATTGATACTTGGGTTAAATTAAAGGCTTTTATTGAGGCTTCTCTTTAGGTCTCTTAACACTAAATTTAACCAACAACCTCCAGTTTAGCAAAACGCAACAACAGTTTTTTAACGCCACCATGCTGAAAATTAATTTCTGCTTTAATATCAGCACCTTTACCTTCAATTTTAATTACTTCTCCTGTGCCAAACCTAATATGCTTTACAATATTACCAACAACCAACTTACTATCAAATAAATTAGTATTACTATTGGTATTAACAACAGGTTTTAAGTTTTTAGGTGTTGTAACTCGAAATTTTTCTTGAGGTTTCTTTGTGCCACCTTTTTTAAGCATCGCTTTTTTTGCAGGCTTAAATCTTATTTTATTCGGATTGATTTTAGAATCCTCAACATCACCAAAAATATCGGCATCAAGCATGGGGTTAAATCGGCGCTCTTCAATAGGTGTTACAATATCTAAATACTGTTCATCAATTTCTTCAATAAACCGACTCGGTTCAGAATCAATCAATTTACCCCAACGGTATCGTGATAAGGCATAGGTTAAATATGCTTGTTTTTCAGCTCGTGTTAAGGCAACATAAAACAAGCGTCGTTCCTCCTCTAGTTCGCTACGTGTATTCATACTCATAGCGCTCGGAAACAAATCTTCTTCTAAACCAACTATAAAAACATACGGAAACTCCAACCCTTTTGCTAAATGAATGGTCATTAAAGCCACATGGTCTACGTCACTTTTATCAGCATCTAAATCTGTTGCTAAGGCGACATCCTCTAAAAACTCAGCTAGATTCCCTGTGGTATCAGCTATTTCTTTTTGACCTTCAACAAAATCTTTCATTCCGTTTAAGAGCTCCTCGATATTTTCCATTCTGGTAACACCTTCAGGCGTACCATCTTTATTAAATTCACGAATTAAACCACTGGTTCTGGTAATGTGTTCTGCTAATTCAAAAACATCAGCTGTTTGATTTAAAACCTGATAACTTTCAATAAGCGTTACAAAATTTTGAAGCTTGGTTTTAGTACCAGAGTTTACTTTAACATTTGTCTTTTCGATATTTTTCATCACTTCAAAAATAGTGCGGTTATATCCATTTGCTGAAACAATTAACTTATCAACTGTAGTTTGCCCAATTCCCCGTGGTGGGAAATTAATAACACGTTTTAACGCTTCCTCATCAGCAGGATTAATAACGAGGCGCAAATATGAGAGTATATCTTTTATTTCTTTGCGCTGATAAAACGATAATCCACCATAAATTCTATACTTAATATCACGTTTTCTTAAAGCATCCTCTATAGCTCGCGATTGTGCATTGGTTCTATATAAAATAGCAAAATCACTATTTTTTAATTGGTTATTCATTTTGGTTTCAAAAATCGTACTGGCCACATAGCGTCCTTCATCACCATCGGTTAACGAGCGATTAACTTTTATTTTTTCGCCTTCATCATTGGCGGTCCAAACTATTTTATCAAGCTTAGTTTGGTTTTTATCAATAATAGAATTTGCAGCATTTACAATGTTTTTTGTAGAACGGTAATTCTGCTCTAACCGAAATACTTTTACATCATCATAATCCTTCTGAAAATTTAAAATATTATTAATATTGGCCCCACGGAAAGCGTAAATACTTTGTGCATCATCACCAACAACACATATATTTTGAAACTTATCTGATAAGGCTCTTACAATTAAATATTGCGAATGGTTTGTGTCTTGATACTCATCAACTAAAATATACTTAAATCGGTTTTGATATTTTGCTAAAACCTCTGGAAAACGCGTTAATAACTCATTGGTTTTAAGCAATAAATCATCAAAATCCATGGCACCCGCTTTAAAACAACGCTCCACATATTCTTTATAAATATCACCCATTCGTGGTCTTCGAGCCATAGTGTCTGCCTCGATAAGTTCTGGATTTTGATAATAGGCACGAACCGTTATCAAACTGTTTTTGTATGATGAAATTCTAGAACGAACTTGCTTGTATTTGTAAATATCTTTATCAAGACTCATTTCCTTAATAATTGAGGCAATCAATCTATCAGAATCTTGAGTGTCATAAATGGTAAAGTTACTTGGGTAGCCTAATTTATCTGCTTCAGAGCGTAAAATTCTAGCAAAAACAGAGTGAAATGTCCCCATCCACAAATTTTTTGCTTCACTATCTCCAACAATCGTTGCGATACGCTCTTTCATTTCTCGAGCGGCTTTATTGGTAAAAGTTAATGCTAAAATATTAAAAGGATCAATCCCTTTACTCATCATAAAAGCTATGCGATAAGTTAGCACACGCGTTTTACCAGAACCTGCACCAGCAATAACAATCATTGGCCCATCGATTTGGATGGTTGACTCTAATTGTGCATCGTTTAACTGATTTAAATATTTCTCCAATTCATTTTATTTTAATGATGTGAAAATAACTATTGTTATGGTTTTAATTAGGTGGAATTAATAATAATTATAAACAATTAATACATACACATACTTTTGTTAATTTTTGAATATCTTTAGGCTTGAAATTTTTTAAACTTCTACCCGTCTTATATGAAATATATTTTATTAGTATTTATTTTCTTTGGAACTTTTACAACCAATTCTCAGAATAATTTAAACCAGCAGTTTATTGATATTGAAAAAAAAGTAATCGAATGGCGACGACATTTTCATCAAAATCCAGAACTGTCTAATCAAGAATTTAAAACAGCTGAAAAAATTGCAGAACATTTACGCTTATTAGGGATAGAAGTACAAACTGGAGTTGCTATTACTGGAGTTGTTGGGCTTTTAAAGGGTGAAAAGCCTGGGAAAGTAATTGCTTTAAGGGCTGATATTGATGCTTTGCCAGTAACAGAACGAAATGATTTACCTTTTAAATCTACAGTAAAGACTACCTTTTTAAATACCGAAACTGGTGTAATGCATGCCTGTGGGCACGATACACATATAGCTATTTTAATGGGAGTTGCAGAGATACTTTCAAAAAATAAAGACAAAATAAAAGGTACTGTTAAGTTTATCTTTCAACCAGCAGAAGAAGGTCCTCCTCCAGGTGAAGAAGGTGGTGCTAAACTCATGATTAAGGAAGGGGTTTTAGAAAACCCAAAAGTAGATGCTATTTTTGGTTTACACATCAACGCAGGCACACCTGTAGGAATTCTAAAATATAAAAAAGGAGGTATTATGGCTTCCGTTGAGCGTTTTGTAATAGATGTAAAAGGAAAACAGACACATGGTTCGCAACCTTGGTCTGGTGTCGATCCTATTTTAATTTCAGCAAAAATTATTGATGGATTGCAAACCATTATAAGCAGAGAGGCGAAATTAACTAATGAAGCTGCTGTGATTACTGTTGGAAAAATAACTGCAGGCACGCGTTTTAATATAATACCTGAAGCTGCACAATTAATAGGGACTGTAAGAACTTTAGATATTGAAATGCGCTCTATGATTGAAAGACGTATGAAAGAAATGACAGAAACCATTGCTAAAGCCTATGGCGGAGAAGCTACTATTTCATTTAGAAACCAAACATCTATCACTTATAACGATCCTGATTTATCGGATAAAATATTGCCAACTTTAAAAAGAGTAGCTGGGGAAGAAAATGTTAAAACCATGAAAGCTACTACTGGCGGTGAAGATTTCTCGTATTTTCAAGAAGTCGTTCCAGGTCTTTACTTTTTTTTAGGAGGTATGTCACCAAACCAAGAATCAAAAGGTGCTTTTCCTCACCATACACCAGATTTTATGATTGATGAAAGCGGAATGCTTTTAGGTGTAAAAACATTAACAAATATTACTTTTGACTACTTAAACAATTAAAATAATAAAATGACTTTTTTTTATGGACGCAGAACGTATTATAGATTTATTTTTATTCGCAATTCCCTCATTAATTGTAGGACTTATAGCTTACTACTTTTTTAAAGAGCATACAAAAAACGAAGATGGAAGAAGGCGTTTTTTATTAAAAAAAGATTTGCAAGTTTCGGCAATGCCTTTGAGATTGCAAGCATATGAACGCTTAGCACTATTTTTAGAAAGAATATCTCCTAATAAATTAATAGTTAGAGTATCTCCAATATCTTCAAATAAAGAGGATTATGAGAACTTATTAATACAAACCATTGAACAGGAAATGGAACACAATTTAGCACAGCAAATTTATGTTAGCGAGAAATGTTGGAGCATTATATGGGCTGCTAAAAATGCCACAATACAATTGATTAGAAAAGCTAGCATGCTAGAAAAAACAGATACCGCAGACAAGCTTAGAGAAGTTGTTTTAACCGAAATGATGGAACGACGTGCACCAAGCGATGCTGCTTTATCCTTTATAAAAGATGAGGTTTCGGATTTATGGTAAACTATTCCATTTTCAACTCATTTGATCGTGCTTCTTGACACTTTTGCTTAGCATAACAATACCCTTGTTGCCACCATGTAGTCATTAATTCTTTATTAAAAATCAATGAGTTTTCTGTAAGTTTTGATGGCGTATAATATAAATTCAATTTAACATCTTTATTTTTAGCAGCCAGCTTCCCAATAGTAATATCATTACGTTCTACTTGGTCTAATAAATGTCCGAATAAATTTATCATCAACGAAAAAGGGTTTTTACCAAGCACCTTATTATACTCCATACTTTCAGACTCTAATACAATAGCATCAACTTCTGTAGCTCCTCTTAAAATAGCCTCCCTTATAGGCACTACACAACCCAACCCCCCATCGGCATACTCAAAATTGTTTTTTTTAACTAATGACATAAAAGGAATGTAATTACAAGAAATCCATATCCAATCGCAAAACTCATCATAATTAAAGTCCTTTATGGATTTATACTCTACTCTGTTTTTAGAAAGATTGGAAACTGTTACTACAACATCATCTTTGGTTTCTTTAATCAAATTATATTCTTCAAAAGTAAAATGTTTTTTTATATGCCGCCTAAGCGCTTTACTTTCACCAAAAGTGCGTTTCATTTTAACAAATTGCCAAAGGGTGTTTATAAAATCAATAGACACAAATTCTCTATTACCTTTTTTACGAATAACAAATGGATTTACACTAAATATATTACTCTGATCAACATTTGTAAAGACCTGATGGATTTTATCTATTTTACCAGCAGCTAAATGCGGTACTAATAAACTGCCTGTTGAAGTACCTAAAAACATATCATAATCGACACCCTCTTCATTCATAAGGTACTGCGCAACACCACCAGCGTATGCACCTTTACTACCACCTCCAGAAATTACTAATGCTCTCATTGGCTTATATCTTTTAATAATTTTTTAGCAAATTTTGAAAATCGCCAGTTATGATGCTTAGTTGCTTGTTTTAAATTGTCTTGACATTTTTCATCACACGAACTTATCCATGCTAAATAACTAAAAGCATTCATTCTAACTTCAAAACCGTATTTATTACTTGTGTAATCAAGTAATTCATTAAAATAGCGCTCATTATTTTCTGACTCAAAATCATCACTAATTAAAGCCAAAGTTAACCAAAGTATTCTTATATTTTTATCATTAAAGCCAACAACTTCTTTTGTTTTAGATAGATATTTATTTTGGTCGTTCGGAAAATTATTCCACAAATTAAATAAAGCAGCTTCGATGGTAATGTATGATTTATCATTTAAAAGCGATTCATAATCTTCTTTTAATTCTAAAGGTATTTTTGACAAATTTTTAGCTATGGCTTGGCGGACTTTCAAACTTTTATTAAAAAATGTAGATTTAGAAATATTTGATCCTAATTGTTCTACTATTTTTTCATTTAAAAACTCATCTTTAGAAACCAACAATAGCGTCTTGCATACTTCTGGATGTCCATTACAATCAATTGGGTAGTATCTATAAGTAAAATCTACATTACTTGCATGTCCTAAACTGCTCAAAACACTCTTCGGAAAAAAATATTTTTCTATCTCATCATAATTAAGACTTTCGCTTTTTAGCCAAAAATCAACAAACTCACCTAAGTTCTCTCCACTAGCCTTTTCAACTTCAACTATAAAATCATTGGTTTCAACATTCTTAAATTGATGCTTCTTTAGATAGTTTTTAATTGCCTTTTTAAAAGCTTTGTCACCAACGCGCGCTCTTAAAATATGCAACACCCAAGCACCCTTTTTATAAAACGTTGTGCTACTCGATTTAGGGTTTAAAAGCGAAGTGCTTCCCCCTGCTTTATCTTGCTCTAACAGCTCTTGTGCATACTCATATAATCGCCAGTAGTAATAATCGTCTCCAAAAATATCGCGTTCTGCTAACAATGCATAATAGGTTGCAAAACCTTCTTGTAGCCAATGGTGTGTTCCAGAGGTTTCTGTAACCAAATTTCCAAACCATTGGTGTGCTAGTTCGTGCGCGTTTACGTTTACGTAGTTTTTATCAACAAATCCAATAGAGTCAGTTAAAAAAGAGTCAGCAAAAATAGTTGTTCCTGTATTTTCCATTCCGGCATACAAAAAATCTTTTACAGGGACTTGTTTGTAGTTTTGCCACGGATATGGCACACCTATTTCTTCCTCTAAAAAATCGAACATGTGTTTCGTGTAGCGATAAGTAGGTTCTACTTTTAACGAATCCTCTAGGTAATAATACATTTCTAAAGGAATACCACTTTTTGAGTATTCTACTTTTTTATTGTATTTACCAATAGCTAATGCGACTAAATAGCTAGACATGGGTTTTTGCATGTCATAGCGCCACATCGTTGTCGATTCGCCGATTAACTTATCTGTTAACTTCCCGTTGGCGATAACTTTATAATCAGAATCAAAAGTAATTGATAAATCGAATTCAATTTTATCATTCATATCGTCAATACTTGGCAACCAATTGCTTGTGTACTTGCCTTGACCTTGGGTCCAGACCTGCTCTTTTAGGTGATCGAGGTTCTCGAAATCACCACTTTCATTTTTCCAATCTATAAAATACATGGCTTTTTGAGGGGTGGCTATCCAAACTACATCAAGTTTATGTGTAGTATTCGCTTTAAAAGGATATTTTATAATTAGCTGCTTACCATTGTAAGTTTTTCCAGTTATATTTCCATCAAGAATATATTCAATTTCATTAAAGTTATTTGCGTCAATAAAAATAGAATCTACATTTTTTAAAATTTTAAATTGATAAATAATAAGCCCCTTAATTTCTTTTTTTACTAAATTACTAAAAATAATATCCGCTTCAGCTGTTTTAAAATCAACATATTCCGTTTGTTGAGAAAACCCAAAAAAGCTAAGAAATAATAAAAAAAGAAGCACTAAAATTTTCATATTTAAACCACAACAAGTATTAGACCAAAATAGCACTTTTAATCTTAATTGAAATACACTAAATTCGCTTTTATGTCTGTTAACCTTCAAACTCCAATAGATTATTTAAAAGGCGTTGGCCCTAATCGTGGTGATTTGCTACGCAAGGAGTTGGGTATTTATACGTATCAGGATTTAATCAACCTATTTCCAAATAGATATATAGACAGAACACAGTATTACAAAATCAATCAATTACAACGTAATAATGCCGATGTACAAGTTATTGGTAAAATAATAGGTTTTAAAGAGGTTACACAAAAACGAGGAAAGCGATTGGTGGCAAATTTTCAAGACGAAACTGGTACCATGGAACTCGTTTGGTTTAGAGGACAAAAATGGATTAGAGAAAATCTAAAACTTAACAAACCTTACGTTGCTTTTGGAAAAACCAATTGGTTTAATGGTAAATTTAACATGGCTCATCCAGATTTAGAACTTCTGGAAGAACATAAAAAAAATCTACGTTCTGGTATGCAAGCCATTTACCCTTCTACAGAAAAATTATCAAATAAAGGTATTAATAACCGTGTGATAAGCAAAATCATGCAACAATTGTTTATAGAAACTAAAGGGATATTTGTAGAAACTTTATCAGATAATTTGCTTTCAGAATTAAAATTAATCTCAAAAAGAGAAGCTCTTTTTAATGTGCATTTTCCTAAAAATCAAGTGTTACTTTCTAAGGCACAATATCGATTAAAATTTGAAGAATTATTCTACATTCAATTACAGCTCATTATAAAAAACCTTATTCATAAATCTAAAATCAAAGGATTTCCTTTTGAAAAAGTTGGCAATTATTTTAACAGCTTTTTTAAAAACCATTTGCCATTCGAATTAACCAATGCACAGAAACGTGTGTTAAAAGAAATTCGTGCAGATTTAGGCAGTAATGCACAAATGAATCGACTTTTACAAGGCGATGTTGGCTCTGGGAAGACCATAGTAGCGTTTATGTCAATGTTAATAGCACTTGACAACGGTTTTCAATCCTGTTTAATGGCGCCGACTGAAATTTTGTCAGTCCAGCACTATAATGGATTATATGATTTATGTAACTTATTAAATATCAGAATAAAACTACTAACTGGTTCAACTAAAACTTCAGAAAGAAAAAAAATTCACGAATCTTTAGAAAATGGCGATTTACAAATACTAATTGGCACACACGCACTACTTGAAGATAAGGTTAAATTTAAAAATTTAGGGCTTGCCATTATTGATGAGCAACATCGTTTTGGAGTAGCTCAGCGCTCAAAATTATGGAAGAAAGGCCCTCCTCAATCCTCCCATAAGAAGGACGCAAAAGCGATACGCAAAAAATATATGACTGCTCGCCCATCAACCTATAAATTATTAATAGAACTTCAGGTTGAAAATAAAAAAAATAGCACGCAAGTAGAATCTATTTTATGGGAATGTCTGAGAAATAAAAAGCTAGATTTCAAATTTAGAAGACAATATATTATTGATGAATTGATAGTTGACTTTGTTTGCTTAGAAAAAAATTTAATTATTGAAGTTGATGGCGACTACCATAATACAATTGAACAAAAAGAGGCTGATGATTTAAGAACCCAAATATTAAATGAAATTGGTTTTAAAGTCATTCGATTTACCAATGAACAAGTAATCGGTGATATTGATAACGTTCTTAATTATATTGTAAAAACTTTAAAAAGCCTCCCCTCTGGGGAGATTGGTGGGGCTTCTACCCCTCCACACATTTTAGTCATGACCGCCACCCCTATCCCGCGTACCTTAGCCATGTCTGTTTATGGCGATTTAGATATCTCCATTATTGATGAATTACCACCAGGACGCAAGCCTGTAAAAACGGTTCATAGATACGACAAAAACCGATTGAATGTTTTTCGATTTATTAGAGATGAAATTGATAAAGGCAGGCAAATTTACATTGTATATCCGCTAATCAAAGAAAGTTCCGCAATGGATTACAAAGATTTGATGGATGGTTACGAAAGTATTTCGAGGGATTTCCCGATGCCCAAATATCAAATATCTATTGTTCATGGTAAAATGAAACCAGCAGATAAAGATTTTGAAATGCAGCGTTTTATAAAAGGTGAAACCCAAATTATGGTCGCAACAACAGTTATTGAAGTTGGTGTTAATGTACCCAATGCCTCGATTATGATTATTGAAAGCGCAGAACGTTTTGGCTTGTCGCAACTCCACCAACTACGCGGTCGTGTTGGTCGTGGCGTAGAACAAAGCTATTGTATCTTAATGACGAGTCATAAACTTACCAATGATAGTAAAACCCGCTTAGAAACTATGGTTAAAACCAATGATGGTTTTGAAATTGCTGAAGTTGATTTACGTTTACGTGGTCCTGGAGATATTATGGGCACGCAACAAAGCGGTGTCTTAAGTTTAAAAATTGCAGATATTATTAAGGATAACAATATTTTGCAAAGTGCCAGATTTTATGCTAAAAAGACTCTTCTCAATGACCCTGCCCTTTCTAAACCAGAACACAGTGTATTACTTGAAACATACAAACAACTAGGGAAATACAAGAATATTTGGAATTATATTAGTTAAAAGGTTCAACCGTAATCGATTGAACCTTTAAAAACTGATTGTAGTTTGATTGATGATTTTTTTATATAACGCCTAATTCTTTCAAATGTTTTTCAGAATTAGCTTTTACATTAGCAGGCGGATTAAGTGCTAATGATTTTTTAAAGTTTTTTATAGCATTCTTTTTATCTCCCATGTTTTTATAACACTCACCCAAACTATCATAAACATTAGCATTTTTTGGATTATTGTAAACATTTAATTTAAAATATTTTAGGGCTCTGTTAAAATCCTTTATGGCCATCATTTGGTAGCCCAATGTGTTTAATTGATTTGTGTTAGCCATAGCTGAAGCTTCGTCCATTAATGCAGCATACTCATCTGTTCTTCCTAATTTATTAAGTATCTGTCCTTTAATCGCTAGATTATTAAACGTTTTTTGACTGTAAAAATTACCGGCTATAGCACCGTCAATCCATTTTAAAGCTTCGTTTAAATCACCACCATTGCCTAAAGAAAAACGTGCCATATTCTCCCAGTTTTGTCTTTGAAAGCCTAATCTACCATTAGATTTACTCTTAAACTCATCAACAACAATACTGGTAACATCAAAAGACACATTAAAAGGAAATCCTTTTTTCTCCCAAGCTAACATAGCTATTGTAGAGTTTTTATCAACACTATTAAATTCAAAAGTCAATAATTCATGGTGAGGAACAGAAGTCGTTTTAATATCTGCTCTTAGAGCATCATTTTTAGCATCATAATAATAACTCCCCCAAGCATTATAATCGTGAGATAAAATAATAGTTGCATTATTTTCGTCTTTAACTTCTACAAAAAAGCCGTATGTTCCTGCCTTAATTGGCTTCCCTTCAACTTTGGCATCATGAGAAAAAGTAATTGTTGTATTTTCGTTTGCACCTGCACGCCATGGAGCTTGTTGAGACGTTCCAAATCCTAGATAATTTAAGCCATATGGCACCAGTTTACCCCAGACCTCTCGATTATTAACGCTTGGTCTAGCATAAGTTATTGTAATATCAGAAATACCGACACGTTGAGACACTGTAGCCTGTTGACTACCACGTGGTGTATTTAATTGGGCAAAAGCACTAAGACTAAAAATGAGTACTAGTAGAATGCTAAAGGTGATTAGTTTACTGTTTTTCATTTTTTTGATTGTATTTAGTTTTGACATGAAGGTATACACAAATCACAATCAGAGTTGTTAGCATTTTGTTAAAGAATAACACAC
Organism: Wocania arenilitoris; assembly: GCF_021728535.1. GTDB lineage: Bacteria > Bacteroidota > Bacteroidia > Flavobacteriales > Flavobacteriaceae > Wocania_A > Wocania_A arenilitoris. The sequence goes on from NZ_JAKKDU010000019.1 coordinate 51,350, forward strand.
AACTGTTAATTAACATTTGTTAAGAGGAATTTAACAGTATAAAACATCTCAAATAGATTACTTAAATTTGCTAGCCTTTTATAAAACAAGAATGATACACATTCATAAAAAAACATTACAAGATTTAGAATTCCATACGGTTTTACAGCAAGTTAGCGAACATTGTGTAACACCGTTAGGAAGCGATAGCATTCTTGAAATTTTACCATTTAATAAAAAAGAAGAATTACTAACAAGTTTGCAATTAACAAATGAATATGTATCTTCTTTTTACAACGATAATCGTATTCCTAACCATGGTTTTGACACTATTTCTAAAGAAATAAAACTACTAAACATTGAAAACACTTACCTAGAAGTGCATAGCCTAAAGAAAATTGTTTCAATATCACTAACCACAAACGAAATTGTTAATTACTTAAAAAAGTTTGAAGAATACTACCCTTCACTAAACGAATTTGCGTCGCATATTGAAGTAACAAAAGTTATTATAGAAAAAGTAGATGCTATTGTAGATCGTTTTGGTGATATAAAAGACAATGCTTCAACATTACTTTTTGATTTACGACAAAGCATAAACAAAATAAAAGGTAAAATAAATGCGAGTTTCTCGTCTGCTTTAAACACCTACCACAATCTTGAGTATTTAGATGATATCCGAGAATCTGTAGTCGAGAACAAACGTGTGTTAGCCGTAAAAGCGATGTACCGGCGTAAAGTTAAAGGCGCCATTATGGGCGGCAGCAAAACAGGCAGCATTGTTTATATCGAGCCCGAAACCACTTTACAACATTCGCGCGAACTCAATAATTTAGAATACGAAGAACACGAAGAAGTTATTAGAATTTTAAAAGAAGTTACTAATTATATTCGTCCGTTTTTACCATTGCTAGAACAATATCAAAACTTTTTAATTGATATGGATGTAATTTCCGCGAAAGCGAAATACGCCAAATCTATGAATGGAATTCTTCCTGAAATTTCTGAGGACCGAAGTATGTTTTTGAGAGATGCGTATCACCCACTGCTCTATTTAACCAATTTAGAAAAGAAAGAAACCACATTTCCGCAAACCATAAAACTAAAACAAGACAGCAGAATTATTGTCATTTCTGGTCCCAATGCCGGCGGTAAAAGTATTACGTTAAAAACTGTTGGACTATTGCAAGTTATGCTACAAAGTGGCTTATTAATTCCTGTGCACGAGCGTAGTAAAGTATGTTTATTTGATAGAATTTTAAGTGATATTGGCGATAACCAATCTATTGAAAACCATTTAAGCACATATAGTTACCGCTTAAAGCAAATGAATTATTTTTTAAAAAAATGCAACAAAAACACGCTTTTTTTAATTGACGAATTTGGAACAGGAAGCGATCCCGAACTTGGTGGTGCTCTAGCTGAAACCTTTTTAGAAGAATTTTACCATCGTGAAGCGTTTGGCATTATAACAACCCATTATTCCAACTTAAAAATATTAGCAAACGAATTACCACATATGCTTAACGCCAACATGTTGTTTGACGAACGCACTTTAGACCCCCTTTTTAAATTGGTTATAGGTCAAGCTGGAAGTAGTTTTACGTTTGAAGTGGCACAAAAAAATGGCATTCCATACAGCCTAATTAATCGTGCTAAAAAGAAAATTGAACGCAGCAAAGTGCGTTTTGATGCAACCATAGCAAAACTTCAAAAAGAACGTTCAAAATTAGAAAAAACAGGACAATCGTTAAGACAAAACGAAAAGAAAAAGATTGAAGAAGCCGATAAACTAGAAGAAATTAATGCTAAAATTCAAAAAAAACTAGAAAACTATCAGGAGCTGTACGATAACAATCAACGGTTGATTTATTTAGGACAAAAATTAAACGATTTAGCCGAAAAGTATTTTGAAAAAAAACAAAAGAGAGTGCTAATGGACGAACTCTTTAAACTTGTTCAAATAGAAAATTCAAAACGTAAAAAAGTTTCCGCGAAAGCAAAAAAAATAATTAAAGCCAAAGAAATACAAGTAAAAAAAGAAGTCGAAAAAAAAGTAGCGGTAATAAGAAAAAAGAAAAAAGTAGCTAAACAAAAAGCTATAGAAGCACCTAAGCCAAAACCTGTTTTAAAAGTTGGTGATCGGGTAAGGATGGAAGATGGGCGTGCCATTGGTAGTATTGACAAAATAGAAAAAAACAAAGCGGTTGTAAACTACGGTATATTTACTACTAGTATAAGCTTAGAGCAATTAGAATTGGTTGAAACTAAATAAAATGCAGACTTAAATTAGTTCTTAAATAACCTGTAAAGTGGTATCTTTGCAGTATGAATTTTGCTATTCCTAGAGATAAAAAAGTAATCCTTTTTGATGGTGTTTGCAACTTATGCAACTCAAGCGTGCAATATGTTATTAAACACGACAAACAAAATCAATTTATGTTCACTGCCTTGCAGAGTAATGCTGGGAAAGAGATCGTTGAAACTTATAATATTGATACAAAAAAAATAGATTCCATTTTACTTTATACTCCAGATAAAGGTATTGATTACAAAAGTACAGCGGCTTTAAAAATTGCTTCACAACTAGGTTTTCCTCAAAACTTAATGGGTATGTTTTTTGTTATTCCACCATTTATACGTAATTGGGTTTACGATTATATTGCCAAAAACCGATACAAATGGTATGGTAAAAAAGATGCTTGTATGATTCCTACACCAGAATTGAAGAATAGGTTTTTAAGGTGAGCATATTTATAAATACAACTTTGTAAAAAGTTATTTACAAATTTGTTTAACGTCATGATATAAATCCTTAAAACAATGCATATTTGAGAGTAATTAGCATGATAAATTCAGAATATTAATACTAGCTGAGTAAGATATTAAAGTGTTTATAACACTTTAATAACTTATATAACAGGACAAGAAAAGCATTATTGATTATATAATTATTTTTCATAGTTTTGCTTGAACTTAACTTAAATAATTAAATTTATGAAAAAAAAATACCTTTATTTAACTGCATTATTATTTTCTACAGTCACATTTTCTCAAAGTATTATTCTTATAGATGAGTTTGATGGTACTCAGGAATATTCAACTTCTGGAGAGTATATAACGAGTTCTACACAATATTTTGGAATGACAACTGAAACTTACGCTGATGTGGAGTTGATGGCTACAGACTTTCCTTTTTTTGGAGCAAGACAACTTTCTGCTTCACCTGCAACGATTACATACAATGATTTAGATATAACAGGAAAAACGAATTTAACTTTTGCTATTGGAATTGCAGAAGACAAGGGTCCTGGTGCAACCGAAGATTGGGACGCTGATGATTCTATAGTAATTGAATATCGCCTGGACAATGGTGCATGGACGACCTTGTTTTCTATAGCTGGGACTGGTACAGATACTGCTCCACAAATTAGTTCAAGTGACAGTAATAATGGAGTTCAGATCACCAACAATGTTAATGAATTTGATTTCGGAATAACAACTACAACAGAAACAGAAATTGATATACGGTTTACTTTTACTGGATTATCTGATGCAGAAGAAGACATTGTATTTGAATATCTTGCACTTGTTGATAATATAGATCTATTACCAGAGATTACAATTTCAGCTCCTACTACAAACTTCTCAAATGGTGTAGGCACCGTAGATGTTACGTATACTGTAGCAGGTAATGCAGATAGTATTGATATAATTGTAAATGGAGGAACCCCTATTACAGGGAATAATGTTAACGGAGATACTGTATCAATTCCAGTTTCAGATGACACAGCCTATGAAGTGGTCATTCTAGCCTATATAAATGGTCAAGAAGTTGGAGATAATGATGTTTATTTTGAAGTGGGCACGCCACAATTGTCTGTCGCTAAGGATGAAATTGAAGGTTTTAGTGTTTATCCGAACCCTGTAAGCAACGGAGAATTCTTTATATCTACTAGAGAAAACTCAGTAAAAAATATAGGGCTATATGATGTAATGGGAAAAATGGTTTTAAGCAAGTCTATTAGAAATAAAGAATCAGTAGATATTTCTAATTTGAACTCTGGTCTATATATCTTAAAAGCAGAGGAGAATGGTAAAAAAGCTATAAGTAAACTTATAGTTAATTAGATTTACACATTCAAATAAATTAAAAGAGGCTGTCTAAAAAGTAAATACAGCCTCTTTTAATTTAATATTTAAATAAAATGGGGTATCGACAACAAACCTGAAAAAAACCTACTTCAAACTCCTCAAAATAAAATCTACCGTTTTATTGGTGTTACTATTTTCAGCATAAGCATCAGTAATATGTTTTGAAGGAACAGCTAATTCTTTTTGTATTAAAGATTCTATCTCATTTACGTATTCTAGTGATACTTTACCTGTTAATAGCAGACTCATGTCTTTACCAGAATGGTAATAATCATAAACTTTTTTAAGTCCTGTTAAGTACAAATAATCTTTCGTAAACCCGCCACCTCGATGCGCTCTAAGTGTAATATAAAAAGCTGTTTCTCTATCTAAATCATACTGATTATGCAACAGCCTAAAGGTTCTAGAAAACGGATAGCCTTTTGCTAAACTATCTACTGCAATTACACGATAAGCTAATTCTTTAAGTCGCGTTACCGTTAAATTATTACTCATATATTCTGAAAACACAGCTAATCCTTCTTGGGTTTCTTCATTATTAGGAAACCCATGCGAAAATATCTTTAGCGGATGCAATAAACCATTCATGGTAGTAACCATATGCACCCCAATTTCATGATTGGTTAAAATTGCAATTTCGTTTTCAGAGTAAATATGATTTGTATTTAAAACCAAAGTTTTAATATTATTTAAAACCATGGCAATGGCCGAAATCTTATCGGAATAATCTATGTTATAACTAAAGTCGTATTTCTTTGAAAAATCTTTGAAAAATACTTCAGACGCTTTAGCGCTATATTTTGGTTGAAACTTCTCTAAAGTTCTGTTTTCGTCTTCAAAATGAAGAATGAATTTAGCATTTTCCACATCATTTTCTGTTGGCGTACCAAAACAATGCAGACTATTAAAGTAAAACTGTTTACCATTACCAATATTCTCGATACATTGAATTAAGCCCGAATAGGCATAAATAATATCTTCGTAAAGGTTTCTTATGGCTTCATCCTCAATACGCTCTAAAGGTTGTGTAAACAGCTCCCTATGAAGTTTAAATTTATCAAAATTGATATTAGGGTATTTAAAAATGGGGTCAGTAAGGTATTTAGAAGCAAAAAAACGTGCTTTCTCCTCTTCAATATTTGTAGGATTTACATAGCTTAGCAATTCAATTTGCTTTACAAGTGCATCGATATTATTATCGATCTCTAAAAGTGCTTTTGAAGCCACAGAATCTTCAATCTTCATAAACTATCTTTTAAATCTATTGTAAACAGCTTGCGCATGCTTTGGTATCCTAGTTTTTAGTTCTTCCTCAACAGTTTTTACAACTTCTGGAAAGACAATCTGTTTGTATTCATCGCAATACACTTTTGCAATTTCGGTTGCCAAAACTAAGGTATTTTTAAAGTTCTGCGTAATATATTTTAAAAAATATCCATTCCCTTGAAAAGTATCATTTATTAAAGCCGTTGATTCTATGCTATTAGGAAATTGAATTTCTGAAAGACTTTGTCTCCAATCTTCAATAACATCTCCAAATCGGTTATTATCCACATTGCTTGTGCCTAAATTCCATGTTGGCACTTCCCTATCCCAACGCTTCCAATTGTAACTATGCATATCGTAAACGGTGCAAAATCCGAATTTAGATTCTAAAACCGAAATCAAAGTATGCACCACTTTATAAAAATTGTTGTGCTTTCTAAGGCTTTTATCTGTCAAGGCTTCCGAAAGCGGTTGGCGCCATAATTGTTTTCCCCAAGCAGTAACAAAAACAGCATCTTCAGGTGATCGGTTTAAGTCGTACTCAAAACGCGAGTCGCATCCAGCAATAACAATAGGGTGTAATTGTATCATGTTTTTAGTTTCAGGGTCTTCTTCGTACCAACGATCGTATTCGGTATGCATACAATTCTCCCAAAGCTCTTTTCTAAATTGATGCCCGTTATGAATAGCAGCACAAGCATAAGGCACATACGCCTCTATTTTTATAGTAAATGAATAATCTGAAGATACCGCTTCAAAAGTTTCTTCTTTATTAATTTTACTAATTATGGCTTTTATTGAAAGTTTTTCCATGACTTAAGCTTTAACTAAACTACCCCATTCTGTCCACGAACCATCATAAACGGCTATATTTTTATATCCAGAAATTTCTGCCCCTAAAGCTAAAACACAAGCTGTAATTCCAGAACCACAAGAAAAAATAACAGCATCATCTTCACTAATCAGTTCTGAAAAAATGGTTTTTAATTTTTCTTTAGATTTTAATAAACCGGCGTTATTTAAAAGCGTTTTAAACGGGATATTCTTTGAATTTGGAATTGTTCCACTTCGTAATCCTGCTCTAGGTTCTGGCTCTAAACAATTAAATCGAGCTGAGGAACGTGCATAAATAATACAATGTGTTTTGTTTTTTGATGCCTCAACCACATCTTTAAAAAACTGCATAAATTTTGGCTGAAGCTTTGCAACAAAATCACCTGCTTTACCTGAATAATTCTGCATGGGCTCAGTAGGATATTCTGCTTTTATCCAAGCTGGAAACCCTCCATTTAAAACCGCTACATTATTATACCCAAAAGCTTTAAATAGCCACCAAACACGAGGACTGGAATAGATACCTTTATCGTCGTAAACCACAATAACACTATTGCTATTAATACCTAAATTTCTAGCTTCTTTTTGAAATTGTTGTGCTGAAGGAAATGCACTTGGAAACGGATTAGAAACATCGCTAAACTTCTGCTTTGTATCAAAAAATCTAGTATTCGGAATTTGCGAATAATTCACATCAAAAGTTTTTGCAATTGTTCCATCTAAAATCACAAGATTTTTGGCATTCAAATTTTTATGAAGCCACTCAACGGAAACAATGGGTTGTGAAATTAAAATTTCAGAATTCATTAAAAAGAATTAACGAGTTACCCAAATTAAGCATCTTGTACAGCTTTACGCAATCTTGTACGCCTATCAAAAGCTTGAAGTTTATCAACAACCTTCATCTCTAAAAAGTCTACCACCTTTTCTTCAACTTTAGTTTTTAACTTATAAACTTTATTAATGTATGTAATTCCTCCAGGAGACATCACATTTACCTCAACTAATTTACCACCAATAACATCAATACCCACAAAATACAATCCATCGTTCACTAGTTTAGGACCTATTTGCTTACATAATGCTTTTTCTGCTTTTGTTAGAGTATGTCTTTGTACACTTCCGCCAGCAGAAACATTAGAGCGATGATCTTCTTTTCCTGGAACACGTTTCATGGCTCCAACAGGTTCACCATTTAGCAATAAAATACGAACATCACCTTCATCTGCACCTTCAATATAATCTTGAAGAATTACATAATTTGATGATCCGTCGCCACTTGTTATATAAAAATCTAACAAAGAATTAATATTACTCATCGCAGATTTTTCAATAAGAATAACTCCAGAACCACCATACCCATTAAGTGGTTTTAAAATCATTTTATCTGCTTTAGATTCTTTAATTTGTTTAATTAAATAATTTTTGCTTTTTGATACGTGAGTTGCTGGTATAATGTTACTATGCGCATCACCAAAAGCGGCGGTGTATAATTTATTATTAGCTTCTCGCATACCTTGAAGCGAATTCATTATAAAAACATCGTCTTTAACCGAATCTAAAAAATTTAGCATAATAGGATCTAACGGCGGATTTGCTCTAAAAAAAATAACATCAAATCCAGCAAGTGGTAACATTTCCTCTCGTAAATCGGCTTTATTATAAAACGATTTTAATGAAGAAGGTGTTTTCTCCATTCTATTTATAACAGTGCAATTAGCAGTTGTTACGCTATTTCTAATAGTTAAATTAGCTGGTGTACACATGGCAACACCATGTTTACGTTTTACACATTCTTTAATCAATGCTAATGAAGTATCATTATCTGCATCAATTTTATCCCAAGGATACATTATAAAACATATATTCATTTTAACTTTTTTTAATTGTAGTTAAATTTAAAAATTTTATTTCACTTCATCGTAATGATCGTCCCATTCTTTAGGCTGCGGATCATGCAATTTACCTAAAGATTTAGCAACTATCATTGAAACCGTGGCATCACCCGTAACATTTACAACGGTTCTACACATGTCTAAAGGTCTGTCTACAGCAAAAATAAGGGCTATGCCTATAGGCAATAACTCTGCCGGAAAGCCAATAGATTCTAATACAATAACAAGCATTACAATACCTGCGCTTGGTACAGCTGCGCTTCCTATAGAGGCTAAAACTGCTGTAAAAATAATAACTAGTTGATTGGTAAATGTTAGTCCTTCTGGCCAAATAACCTGCATAATAAATACTGCAGCAATGCCTTGATACAAACTAGTACCATCCATATTTACCGTAGCACCAACAGGCAATACAAAACCAGAAACTTCTTTATCTACACCTATGTGCTCTTCAACACGTTCCATAGTAACCGGCAATGTTGCAGCACTACTACTAGTTGAAAATGCTAATAGTTGTGCTGGACTAATTTGCTTTAAAAACCACATTGGCGATTTTTTTGTATAAACAGTTACTAACATAAGATAGAAGCCAATTAGTAAAATTAAACCACCAACAACACAAAATGCATATAATAATAGTTTTACTAATATTTCGGTATCATCAAAAGCTATAATAACATTAGCTAATAAAGCAAATACAGCATAAGGCGCAAACAGCATTATTAAATCTACCATTTTCATGACGACTTCGTTTAGTGAATCGAAAAACTTAACCAAAGGTTTTGCCTTTTTTTTGCCAATTAATAATAAACAAATACCAACAAGTATAGAAAAGAAAATAATCTGTAACATTGATGCTTCGGCAAAGGCCTTAAAAATATTACTTGGAAATATATCAACTAATGCTTGTAATGGTCCAGTATCTTTTTGTGCCGCTGCCTTAGCTAACTTATCGGTAACACCTATATCATTTGCATATTTTATCTTAATTTTTTCAATAGTATCTTGAGGCATACCCTTACCTGGTTTAACCAGATTTACAATACCTAATCCAATAATTACAGCAACCAATGTTGTACCTAAATAAATTAAAATGGTACGTAAACCCATTGATTTTATTTTAGAAATATCTTTTAAGTCTGAAATTCCTTTAATTAAAGATGCCAATATTAATGGTACAGCAATAAGCTTTAAAAGATTAATAAATATGGTACCAAAAGGGGCAATCCAATCGGTAACAAAGCCTTTACCTCCATTAATAGTATTCATGATGAAACCAAAAATGATTCCCAAAACCATTCCTATTATAATTTTCCAGTGTAGTGCTAGTTTTTTCATAAAATATTTTTAGTTCTAAATTGTGAATTACAATATAAGTAATTTAAACTTTTTATTTATTGAATTACATAAATAGGTTTTGCATTGGTAAAGAAACAAATTCTTGCAGATAATCTAGCCACGATTGATACAGCACTCTTTTTTGTGTCAAACAATTGTTTACTTAATGAAAAAAATAAATTAATAATATTTATAACTTGTTTTAGTAAGATACTGAAACAAGTTTAGCACAAAAAAGATATAACCCTTCGACTTCGCTCAGGATAAATTTCAAGTGGGAAATAGCTTTTAAAAAAATCTAACTATAAATTTTATTCAGCAAATGAAAATCGGCCAAGACTAAAGCAGCCATAGCTTCTACAATAGGAACTGCTCTAGGCACAACACAAGGATCGTGTCTGCCTTTGCCTTGCATTTCTAGGATGTTTCCAGATTTATCTATGGTTTTGTATTTCTGAATTAAGGTAGCAACAGGTTTAAATGCAACACTAAAATAAATATCCATGCCATTACTAATACCGCCCTGAATGCCGCCTGAATAATTGGTTTTTGTTGTACCATCGCTATTAAAAGCATCGTTGTGATCGCTTCCATACATGGTGCTACCATGGAATCCACTACCATATTCAAAACCTTTTACTGCGTTTATTGAAAGCATAGCTTTACCTAATTCTGCATGTAATTTATCGAAAACCGGTTCACCTAAACCAACTGGTACATTTTTTATAACGCAACTTACAACGCCACCAACAGTATCGCCTTTACTACGCACTTCTTTAATGTAAGTTTCCATCTTTGAAGCCATTGTTTCATCTGGACAACGTACAATATTTAATTCTGCTTTTGTTAAGTCTAATTCGGTATAAGGCTTATTAAGTTTCATCGTACCAACGGAAGAAACGTAAGCGGTAATTTCTATACTCTTTAGCATTTGCTTTGCTATGGCTCCTGCAACTACTCTACAAGCTGTCTCGCGTGCAGAACTACGGCCACCACCACGATAATCTCTAAAACCATATTTTTTATCGTACACATAATCTGCATGACTTGGTCTGTAACTATCTTTTATATGAGTATAATCGTGCGATTTTTGATTGGTGTTTTCTATTACAAAACCTATAGAAGTCCCTGTTGTTTTACCTTCGAAAATGCCTGAATGAAATTTAACAGTGTCTGGTTCTTTACGTTGTGTAACTATGGCTGACTGCCCTGGTTTTCTTCTATTCAATTCGTTTTGAATAGCTTCTAAATCTAACTCAATTCCTGGGGGACATCCGTCTATTATACCACCTAAAGCTGGTCCATGGGATTCTCCATAAGTTGTTAAATTGAATAGTTTTCCAAATGAGTTACCTGCCATAATTAAAATTTGATGCTAAAATAAATCTATTCTAAGACATATGGAAATTGAAATTGTGTTTTGTTAAAAAAGGGTTTGATGACGGGAGGCTGACGGCCGATGATAAGCCATCAAAACATGTAAACTTTTAATCACTCAAAGGCGCTAAGACTCAAAGTTTTATATTATTAAAAACAATTTTGAAGCAAGTTGTCATTTCGAACGTAGAGAGAAATTGCATAATTATCGAGATAGGTTTGATAAATAATGTGATGTCTCTATCGTACCTCATATCGGCATGACTAAAAAGTAACTTAATTGTAAACTGAGACTGCAAACTGCATACTAAAAGCTCTACTAAATAAGTGCTTCTTTTAAAATAGTTATAGGATGCTTAGCTTCTCTTTGTGTTCCGTCTTTAATTTGATGCCTACAGCTCGTTCCGTTTGCTGATATAATTGTGTTTTCTAGAGCTTTTCTAACCGCTGGAAACAAGGTTTGCTCACCCACTTGCATACTTAGTTGGTAATGTTCTTTTTCGTAACCAAAACTTCCTGCCATTCCACAACACCCACTTGGAATAATTGTTACTTTGTAGTTTTTGGGCATATTTAAAACCATAAAACTAGACAATTGATTACTCATGGCCTTTTGGTGACAATGCCCATGGAATTTAATCGTTTTTTCTTCTAAAGTGAATTGATCTGGAGTTATATTTCCCAATTCTATTTCTTTTTGAATGAATTCTTCAATTAAAAACGTGTTTTTTGCTATCGCTTCTGCAGAAGCTTTATCGTCTGCTAATTTTAAATATTCATCTTTAAAGGTGAAAATTGCTGAAGGCTCAATTCCTATTAAAGGAGTTTCTGCTGATATTCTATCTTTAAAAATCTCAACATTTTTATTAGCAAAATTTTTAGCTTGTTCAAGTAGTCCTTTTGATAAAAAGGCACGACCAGATTCTTCGCTATCAATAATTTCAACAAAATAATTTAAACTTTTTAAAAGTTCTAAAGTATCAATTCCTATAGGCGTGTCTAAATAATTAGTAAACTCATCATTAAAGAAATAAACCTTTTTAATATAATTACCCTTATTTCTAATCAGTTTAAAATCCTGATAATATCTACTTAAACTTTTGTTTGAAATTAAAGGCAAGCTTCTTTCCTTAGCGATTCCAAAAGATATTTTTAAAACAGACGATGTAAAACCATTTGAAAACACAAAATTTAAAAGTTTAGGAAAGTTACTTCCAAAATTATTTAGTCTATTATTATAAGCAAATAATTTAGTCCTTAAAGACACCGCATTTGCCTTTTGATATTGATACTGAAACTCTGCTTTTAAACTAGCCACATCAACACTACTTGGGCATTCGCTTGCGCAAGCTTTACAGCTTAAACAGAGGTCAAAAACCTCTTTAAGCTCTTTATGGTTAAACTTATTTTTCTTGGTCGAGTTTGTTAAAAACTCACGCAGCGCATTAGCACGCGCCCGTGTTGTATCTTTTTCGTTTCTTGTGGCTCTATAACTTGGACACATGGTACCACCAAATTCTGGTAATTTTCGGCAATCGCCAGAGCCATTACATTTTTCGGCTTCACGCAGAATACCTTGAGATTTAGAAAAATCTAAAAGTGTTTCAATCTTAGGTTCTTCTCTACCAGGAATGTATCTTAAGCATTCATCCATCGGAAAAGCATCAACAATCTTCCCTGGGTTAAATATGCTATCAGCATCAAAAGCGGTTTTTATACGTTTAATAATTTTGTAATTCTTATCACCAATCATTAACGGAATAAACTCAGCTCTCACAATACCATCACCATGTTCGCCACTCATCGAGCCTTTATATTTCTTTACTAAATGAGCCACGTCGGTTGTTATTTTTCTAAACAACACGACATCTTCCTTCTTTTTTAAATTTAAAATAGGTCGCAAATGTAACTCGCCAGCACCAGCATGCGCATAATAAATTGCTTCTTGCTTGTAATCTTTCATAAGTTGGGTAAACTCAGAAATGTAAGCAGACAAGTCTGGTAATGCTACTGCGGTATCCTCAATACATGCAGCCGATTTTTTGTCGCCAATAATATTTCCTAACAAACCTAAACCTGCACTACGCAAATTATTAGCTTTGTCAATATCATTTCCTAAAAGTTTTGGGAAGGCGTAACTTAAACCTGATTTTTCAATATCTGAAACTAAATTATCTGCTAAAATTTTTACTTCATCTAACCTATCAGCTTTAACTTCGCACATCAAAATAGCCATTGGATCGCCTTCTATAAACTGCCTGTTTTCTTGTTGCGTTTTGTTGTGTTTTGTACAATCTAAAATGGTTTTATCCATCATTTCGCAAGTGTACAAATTATGCTTCATAACCAACTCAACAACATTTAAGCAGTTTTCTATACTTTTAAAATGCGCCGCAACCATAATACTTTCTTGTGGCGGTAGCTTATCTAATTTTAAAGTTATTTGAGTTGTAAACGCCAAAGTCCCTTCGCTACCAGAAAGTAGTTTACACATATTAAAGTTTTCAGAAGTATCTGAAAATATGTTCGACTTTAATAGCTCATCTATTGCGTAACCTGTATTTCTACGATGAATTTCTGGTTTAGGAAAGTTTTCTTTTATATTCTTTTGAACGGTTTCAGAATTGAGTTCATCATAAATCTTTTTATAAATATGGCCTTCTAATGAATCTTCACTTGCTTTCTTTTTAAACGCTTCAGAAGACACCTCACCAAAAACAACTTCACTACCATCACTTAAAATGGTATGCATTTCTAGTACTTTATCACGAGTTACACCATATTGAATAGAAGTTGTGCCCGATGAGTTATTGCCAACCATTCCCCCAATCATACAGCGGTTAGAGGTTGATGTATTAGGCCCAAAAAGCAACCCAAACGGTTTTAGGTAGTTATTTAGTTGATCGCGAACAACTCCAGGTTGCACCGTAACGGTTTGCGCTTTCTCATTAATATCTAAAATTTTTGTAAAATGTTTAGAAACATCAACCACAATACCTTTTCCAACACATTGTCCTGCTAACGAAGTACCTGCAGTTCTTGGTATTAACGAGGTTTTATGTGCTTTTGCAAACTTAACAAGCTCCTTAATATCTGCATTGTTTTTAGGGTACGCTATAGCCAAAGGCAAGATTCTATAAACAGATGCATCAGTGGCATAAATCGATTTTATTAAGTCATCGTAAAAAAACTCTCCAGATAGATTTTTCGCTAAAGTCTGTAAATGTGGCGTTAAGCTCATGTTTTTATTAATATTATTTCAAATCTAACAAGAAGTTAAATATAATTACAATTTGGTGTTATACAATTTCATATCTAAAGAAAAAAGGGCATTTTATTACATTTATTTTAAATAAGAAATGGCATTGTTTTTGCGAAAAAAATCTGAATTACAAAAAGTGACGTATTTATATAAATAGTGTCAAAATAAAATTAAACAACAAAACTTTAAATTATGAAAAAATTATTTTTATTATCGATTGCAATATTAGGATTTATATTTGCTGCAAGTGCACAAGAGATTTCTAAAAATGCTCTTGGACTACGTTTAGGTGATAGCGATGGTTTTGGAGCCGAAATATCTTACCAACATGCTTTAGGCGAAAATAACCGTTTAGAATTAGATTTAGGATGGAGAGATGGTAATAATTATGATGGCTTTAAAATTGCCGGGTTATACCAATGGGTTATGCTATTAGATGGTAATTTTAACTGGTATGTTGGTGCTGGTGGTGGTTTAGGATCGTTTAGCGTTAATGTTCCTGGAGGTAGCGATATTACAGATACCTTTGTTTTTGCTGCTGGTGATATTGGTATTGAATACAATTTTGATATTCCGTTGTTATTATCGCTAGATTTTAGACCAGAAATTGGTTTTGGTGATGATGCATATAATAACAATGATTTAGATTTTGATATTGCTCTTGGTATTCGTTATCAATTCTAAAAAAACGATTTATATTTTTTGAAAAGCGCCTGAATGGGCGCTTTTTTTTGTGCCTTTCAAAATATATTTTCTTGACTTTGATAGAAAAAATCTATAATTTCGTTTAACACCCGATAAAGTTTATTGAAACAGAACTTTATTTATACATTAGCATCAAAACGGAATAAACCATGAAAAAATATTACCTAGTTCTTCTGCTGATAATTAGTATCCATTGTTATTCACAAGAATCCAAACTTCCAATCATAGATATTCATTTACATGCATACCAAGAAGTTGTTCCAAATCTAAAGGCTTCATGGGCAGGTGAATCCTATGCCAAAGAATTAATCTCCCCAGAAAATGCGGCGATTCATTTTCAAAATGTTCTTGAAGAGATGGAGAAAAACAATATTAAGCTCGCACTTACCAGCAGTTCTTCCATGAAAGCGCTTACAATCTGGAAACAATCTCAACCTGAGTTGTTTCTTACAGGAATTCAAACGAATGAAAAAGGTAAGCCGATTTTGAGCCCAGATTCTTTAAAGGTATATTTTGATAAAAATAAAGTGAATGCTCTTGGTGAATTAGGACTCCAATATTTCGGAATTACGCCTAATGACGCAATGATGGAACCTTACTACCAAGTTGCCGAAGACAAGGGAATACCCGTATGCCTGCACACTGGTCTTGGTCCTCCAGGTGGACCACACTCCTTTGCTCCCAAATTTAGAACCACACTGGGAAAACCAACACTATTTGAACCTGTTTTGGTTAAACATCCTAAGCTTAAAGCTTTCATAGCACATGCTGGCTGGCCTTACATTTCTGAAACTATTGCCATGATGTACATCTACCCCCAACTGTATACTGACATAGGTGTTTTAACATGGGCTCTACCAAAAAAGGCCTTCTATTCTGCACTCAAACAATTGATCGACGCTGGATTTGGTAAAAGAATTATGTTTGGAACGGATCAGATGTTATGGCCAAAGGCTGTTTCGATTGCTGTAAAGACTGTAAATGATACCCCATTCTTATCCGATGATGAGAAAAGGGATATTCTGTATAATAATGCCGCTCGTTTTTTAGAGCTTTCTGAAAAAACAATATCACTTCATCACGAGTAATAATAGAATTAGTTCAGATGCTAAGCCGTGTATAATTCATTGCTAGTACTCGCCTACTTACGAAAATCTTCGGTTTGTACTTGCTAAATTATAGCTAAATCATTGTAATTTGTCATATTTTTTGTATTTTGCAGTATGGCATATTCATTAGATTTCAGGAAACAAGTCTTTAAAGTAAAGCAAAAAGAAAAGCTTACTTTTGAGCAAACAA
>NZ_JAKKDU010000002.1 GCF_021728535.1 Wocania arenilitoris
ATTGAAGCAACGGTGGCTCTTGAATTCGGTATTAATGCTTTTGAAGAGCCACCCAACACACTGCTTTTTAACCTACTTCTCCAATTGTATCTCCCTGTTAGAATTCCGTATCGAGTTGGAGTGCAAACTGCAGAGCTGGTATGCGCATCCGTAAACATCATGCCATCTGAAGCTAATTTATCAAGTCCAGGGGTTTTTATTTTAGATTCAATATTATAAGCTCCTACATCTCCATATCCCATATCATCAGCAAGTATATATAATATTTGGTTTTACCTTTTTTCCTCAGTGATGTTTTTGAATATACACGAAGAAAAGATTACTAACAAGATGAATACGAAACTGCCTGGGTGGCCAGTAATATTATAAAAACAGTCGTTCTCATTTAGTTTAACTTATTTACGTAAATATAATATGCACCACAAATAGGTTCTTTCTTCTCGTTGAAAAAAGTTCCTTTAAGTTTGTAATGACCTTTTTCCAAATTGAAAGTATCTGAAGAGACAAGATCAGTATCACTAACTTTTACTGTTTTTTTTGTATCTCCGATTTGAATTTCTGTATAAGCTATTGGCAAAGCTATTCCTTTCGGGAATGTAATTGTCAAGGTTTTAAGCTCTGGCAATCCCGAAGTAAGAGGATTTTTTGCTTCAGCGGGCCACCTGGAACAGCTTATTTCATATTTTCCGGCTTCCAATACCTCAATGTTCCAGTGCCCGTTTGCAGATCCACCTTCCCTTACAGTGGACTGTATTGTTACGTTTCCTTTTCCTTCAAAACCATGCCAGTCGAAACAGGTAAGTGTGATATTTGAACAGTTGTCCCCTCCAACTGGGAAAGATGGGATGTTGTTCAGAGGTTCCTGGACAGAACTCCACCAGTTTTCATAATGATTCTGCATTTTTTTCACTAATTCAGGATTTGAACTTGCAACATCAACCTTCTGACCGGGATCCAATTCGATGTTGTATAATTCTTTATTCTCGACAAGGCGCCATTTGTTTGATAATACTGTTGCATGGTACTTTTTAGCCATTGGTGATTGTGCATTTTGCATTACAAGAAAACGATCTGGGGTTTCTTTTGTTTTACCCATAATTAAATCTTTCAGGCTTATCCCATCCAATTCCAGTTTTTTGTATTCCAATTTACACAAGTCAATAAGTGTGGGAAGAATATCTTGAGAATGAGCAAGGGCATCAATGTTTTTAGGCTTTGAGAATTTACCATTCGGCCAACGAATAAAAAATGGAACACGGTGTCCTCCATCGTACAAACTACCTTTATTTCCCCTCATACCGGCATTGTACACACGTGACCCGGCAGTACCTCCATTATCGGTCATAAAAATAAGAATTGTATTCTCATACAGTTGGTTATCTTTTAGGTATATATCAAGTTTTTCCATATTCTCATCAATATTGGAAATCATACCGTAAAACCATGAAATTTCTTCATGTATTTCCTTTGACTTTTTGAATTCTTTTTCCGCCGTGTAACCTTTTTCTAAATCCTTAAGGTAAGGTTTGCTGTAATGTTGTGGGACAATTAATGGTCCGTGAGGAGCATTGGTAGGTAGGTATATAAAAAATGGTTTACCCTCCCGGTTACTGTTCGTCATGAACTTTTTAGCTTCTTCGAACCAAACATCCGTACAGTAACCTTTGTATTGTTTCATCTTACCATTGTGTTCATAGTGGTCGTCAACATAATCGTTATCCCAATAGTCAGGAGTCTGGAATATTGAAGCACCTCCGTGTTTTATTGATTCGTCGAATCCGCGGTCGATTGGGCGGTATGGGAAATTATCACCGAGGTGCCATTTCCCAAAATGTCCAGTGGCATAACCATTTTTTCTAAAAATCTCAGGCATTGTTTCAACTTCAGGGCGGATTGTTTCACGGCTATAAGCCCAGGCAAATGCTCCATTGCGGCACGCATCCAGCCCTGTCAATATTTGGCTTCTTGTTGGGGTACAGATTGCTGAAACATGGAAATCAGTAAATCTGATTGATTCATCATGCAGCCTGTCTAAGGTCGGCGTTTTTAAGATAGGGTTTCCATGGCACGACAAATCTCCATACCCCTGATCATCAGTTAAAATCAAAATCACATTGGGCTTCTCATAAACTTGTTTTTCACAAGCAATAAATTGGAAACAAGCTAATACCAGTACTAAGACAATTAAATTTTTCATATGAATATATTTTATATTAAGTCTTTAATTTAAATGTTTTACAAAAAACAGTTAGGTTTTTGAAATATTAACTGAATTTAAATTATAATCTGTTAATTTTATTTCATTTGTTGTAATCTGTATGTGCTGGGTTACCTACCCCTTCAGTGCAAATTCCGATCAAAGTGTGCACCCATACCGATTTAAACTTTGCAAGTGTTTTTCATCACTAAAAACAAAAACAGTTTCTGCTGATTTGATTAAACAAATTTAGTTTTTTTCATCATTTATTACTCTCTTTTTTCTACGAATTGATCCTCCTGCTAATTTAATTCGGTGTGATTGATGAACCAGTCGATCCATAATAAGATCAGCAATGGTTTTCTCGCCAATTAAATCACACCGATCATTAACTGGTATCTGTAAGGTTACCATTACGGATCCTTTTCCATTACGACCTTCAATAAGTTCCATTAAAATCAACCGATTCTGGTTGTCTAATGGTTGTAGCCTGAGTGTTGTTGGCCAAACTTATGTTTTAAAAAGATACAATACCGTTGCATGGGATTAATCAGTGGGTTTTAATCGTCCACTAATGAAGATTTTTATCTTTTCTTCCGTCTATCCAATGTATTTGTTTCCAATCTTCAGTCCTCTCGTTTTGTTGTGGAACACCCGGAGTACTTCTTCCATCTAAAATATATTTAGCAAGAAGAGTTTTAAGTTCTTGCACCTTTTCTGTGTTTTCAGCCTGTAAGTTGTTTTCTTCAGAAGGATCGTTTTTTAAGTTGTAAAGCTGAATGGGAGGTAAAGTTGCGATGACAGCTGAATCTCTCCTTGGCCGTGGAAAACTCCAACCTCCAGAGCTTGGACACATGATTAATTTCCAATCGCCTTTTCGAATTGCAAACTCACCATCAATTGAATGATGAACGGTTGCTTCTCTAAATGTTCCTTCTATTTTTTCTCCTTTAAAAAGAGGCATCATACTATAACTATCTTCTCCTTCATCATCTTGTAGAGAATAGTCTATAATATCGGCTAAAGTTGCCATTAAATCCGTGGTACAAATTACCTGATCGTTTTTTGTTCCTTTTTGAATTACAGCTGGCCATTTTGCAATAAATGGGATGCGGTGTCCGCCTTCAAAAATATCGGCCTTATGTCCTCTATAAATCCCATTTGGATAATGTCCTTTTAGTATGAGTGAATCAATATCGGCAGCAGGAGAACATCCGTTATCTGTTGTAAAGATGATTAATGTGTTTTCTTCGATTCCCGCAGATTTAACCGCTTCTTGTAATTGATTGATATAATTATCTACCATCATAACAAAATCACCATAAGGATTTAAATCACTCTTACCTTGCCATTCTTCGGTTGGCAAAATAGGGGTATGGGGTGATGGAAGTGGTAAATACAGAAAAAATGGCTTGTCATTATTTGCCTGTTCTTTAATATAATTGATTCCTCTTCTAAAAAAATTAGGGGTAACTTCTTCATGAATAAAATCAGGAGCAGTATCTCCCTTTCTCCAAAAGGTGTATTTTTCTTTATTTCCAGTAATTGTGTCAGGTATTGCGGTTGGTTTTCCATTTTCAACATAAACATATGGATCCATGTCTAATGATCCACAATGACCATATGCATACTCAAAACCTAAGTCGTTAGGCGTATTGGTTACCGATCGGGTAAAATCAATATTCTTTTTATCTACATACCAATCTCCGAGTTCTTCCTCATCTTTATAAATTTCTTTCGTTTCATCCTTTAATGCCCAATCCCATCCAAGATGCCATTTACCAATAAACGCAGTGTGATAACCCGATGCTTTTAAAATTGAAGCAACGGTGGCTCTTGAATTCGGTATTAATGCTTTTGAAGAGCCACCCAACACACTGCTTTTTAACCTACTTCTCCAATTGTATCTCCCTGTTAGAATTCCGTATCGAGTTGGAGTACAAACTGCAGAGCTGGTATGCGCATCCGTAAACATCATGCCATCTGAAGCTAATTTATCAAGTCCAGGGGTTTTTATTTTAGATTCAATATTATAAGCTCCTACATCTCCATATCCCATATCATCAGCAAGTATATATATGATGTTTGGTTTTTTGTTTGTTTTCTGGGTACTATTCTTGGATGTACACGAAGAAAAGATTACTAACAAGATGAATGTGAAAAATGTTGTTAATTTCATTGTAATAAAGAATTTGTTGTTGAACTTATATATAAAACAGTAAAATAAAATTCGAGTTGATCTTTCAAATTTAGAAACTTTGAGCTTTTAATAAAATTTAATCTAACAGATAGTTTTTTAGCATCACCCCTGCGGTTGGTTTAGGGTATGACCTCAATGGAAAATATCTTAAATAACTATCAAAAGTATCAAAGCTGTCTTTAGACACTCTATAATCTTCTGTTCTGTAAAGTTCATTAAATAAGGTCTTTTTTAAATCTCCTTCTATATCAGTAAATTCAGATTTACCCGATAAATTCTCTAAACAAGCCATGTCCTTAACGACATTGTACATTTCAAATTCAGGACGTTTTTCACTTGCTAATAACAAATATTTTTGAACCTCACTATCCCTATAATTTTTTATTAAATACCTTTTTGCTGGTGTTGGATCTATATCTGACAAAACATTTTCTCCGATCTTTTCTTCTTCATTAATAATATCTAAAAATGGATGTAGCTCACCTGTCTCTTTATCAATTCCTTGAGGAGCTCCGGCAGGCCAACGGTCTGGTAATACATTCCATATATATAAATAATCTCCCTTTCTAACAGATCTTTGAGGGTAGCCCCAATTTTGATAACGGGAAGAAGAATGACGCTCCCTTCCAAAGAAAACAGCTCTCTCTTTTTCAATATTGTTCGAAGTAAACAAACTCCACAAACTTTCACCAGAAATAGGTAACATGGATTTGGGTTCAGTTTGAGTTGCTTCTAAAATTGTAGGAGCAAGGTCTGCAAACCCTACTAAAGTATTACATTTCTGTCCACCTTTAATACCTTCAGGATATCTAATTGCTAAAGGAACATGTACACCATAATCATAAGTATTTGCCTTTGCCCTAGGGAATGGCATACCATTATCTGATGTAACAATAACAATAGTATTATCTAACTCACCAATTTCTTCAAGATAATCTAACATACGTTGAAGATGTAAATCAAACCATTCTATTTCTACGGCATAGTCTAATAAATCTCCACGAACTATACCATTGTCAGGTAGAAATGCAGGGACTTCTGCATCTTCTAATTTCTTACCTCTTTTTTTCCAAGAGCCTTGTTCATATTTTACATGAGGTTCGAAGCTACCAAACCAATAAAAAAATGGCCGATCTTTACGAACGTTCTCCATAAAATACTTGAAATTCTCTGCATAGTTACTGTTACTTATTCCTGATGAAAATCGTTCATCATTTGTTTTATCATATTTTGCTACCTGATAGGCAGGGCCAGCCGCATCTCCCTCTCGCCATAACGAATCTTTTTTGGTTCTGGCATATTGAAAAGGACCTACACCCTTGTCTGTTCTGCCAACTGCATATCCGCTGGCAGCAAGTTCATCTACAAAAGGAATATGCTTTTTCAACCATGAAGATGCATGCTGACCAGATTGTTCATTCTGCCAATGGTGCCTGCCTGTTACTATAGCACTTCTGGAAGGCGCACAGCCAGGTGAACCAGCGTATCCATTTTGAAAATAAATACCTTCTTTGGCTACTCTATCAAATGCAGGTGTGTTTACAAATCTTGATCCTGCAAAACTTGTGTGTAGATACGACTGATCATCGCTAATGGCAAAAAGTATATTTGGACACTTCTTTTCTTTGTCCTTAGCCTTTTTTTCACATCCAAAAATAAATAAGATAAGAACAGTACTAAAAAATAATATTTTGATATTCATTGGTCTATTTTCTCAATTAACCTAACCTTTGTGTTTGTATTTTTTTATATAATCACTTTTCAACTTTGCTTACCTGTAGCATATCTTGTCCATAAGGTGGCAATGAAAGTAGAATCTTACCTTCCTGCAACTCCTGCCCACTAAAAACACCAAGTTCTTTATTGGCAAAAAGTTGTTTCATTGAATATTTGCAATCCTCTCTAACCCAGGGGATATTAATTTTCTGTTGGTCATTACCGCCCGATCCTCTTATGACAACCACAACACCTTCTTGATTCTCATTAAGTTTTCCCCACCAATGCCAATCTTCATCTGTTGGTTCTGGTACACCACTATATTGAAAATTCCTATAAATATCATATTTCTCTTGTAAATGACGGAGCATATCAAAACGCTTTCGGTAGTGCTGAATATTCTCTTGTGTAAGCGAAAGTAAATCTCCAGCATAGACAGTTGGTGCTCCCATCAAAAAGCTACAAACCTGCCGATCCTGAATTTCGGGAGTTAATGCTTTTTGAACATTAGCGCTAGCCGCCCCGTAGTATTCAATAATGTGCATTGGCAAACCACGGTGTTCATAATACCGTTGTCTGGCATTCCAGCATCCACGTATTAAATCTTTTGTTACCTCTGCTTTATTTGCCAGCGAATCGTATTCTGCCACTAATTTTTTAAGGTATTTCGTGGGGCCCAAACCTGAATAATCATTTGGTGGTATGTGATAAAAACCACCATATTTCATTGCGGCCAAATCACATGGAACACCGGGTGTGCCCCAATATATTTCATGTGTAAGAAGCGTTGAAATATCTGGAGACAATTCGCTAATACGTTTTTGTGACAAAAGAAGCCCCCTCAACCCCTTTAAGTAAGATTCTTTTAACGAGCGACTTTCATGACCTATTGCTAAATCGCCAAATTTTATATTCGTAAAATCTTGTTTAAAATATTTTGATTGATATCGATCCCGTAAATAAACTAAATCTTGAGCGTAATAATTACGCCAATGACTGGCAAAGCTCATTCCGAAACCATCATTCAGGCGCTTAACAAGCGGCATGGACATCGCATTGGGAATAACCTTTAGGTCTTTCGAATCTCTTGTACGATAGCAGCTTACCCAAAGCCCTAACGTCATGCCAGATTCTTGCACTAGATTGCACATCCCATCAAAATCGGGAAACTTAGTTTTATGCGGTTCAGTCCCAAGCCGGTCCTTTTGCCATCCATCATCTATTAAAAAGAGCTCGAAACCACATTGCGCTGCAATTGGGATTATTTTTCGTGAAATAGCTTCAGTAATAAACTGGCCATAATTAGACCACGTGCAAAAACGCGGAGCATAAAGTTTAGCCTTATCAGCCATAACCCCTATACAGTCACTTAAAAAGGCTTGATACTGATTTTCTACACACCTATCCAAAGGTTTAGATTTTGCCGATATATTTTCCAATATTGGTCCTTCAAAACTATAAAGACTAATGGGTTCTGAAGTAAAACTACCACCAGGTTCCAGTATCCATTCAAAATATTGATTGGAATAACCCATCACACCTGTTTCTATGTCTAATAAACGCGTGGCCGATGGAATTTCAGAACCTAAAATAAGCCCGTACAATTCATCATCGGAGGAAAAACTACGTACACTTGCCCCTACTGCCTCATCATCAGGAGTAAGTGGTATGACTTTATTTAAAGTCTCTCCTACAGGAATGGGTGAAAGAACAACCTGGTCGAGTTTAAACCAGTTGGGAGAATTATTAACCAGTTCAACCCACTTTCTAATCGCTGAATGGCCTTCATAAATTTCATAAATTACAGCAAGCGAAATGTCTTTTAAAGGCTGTTGATGAATGGAACGGAACCGTAAAGCCAATCGTGTTACGCCCTTTCCTGGTTTAGAAATAACAGGAACCACTTTATCAAATTTCCCTTCCCAGTTCCTGCTACTAAGCAGTATAGCTTCCTTCCATTGTTGGCTATCTTCATAATTGGCTTGTAACTCTTTGATAATAAGTTTATCTTTTCCCCCAAAGGTTTCCTGTGATTTTATGGCCTGTGATTCATCAAAATCTGAAATCAGTTCAGGCTTTTTGTTGTTTTTTGACTGACTTAGAGCCAGGTTGATTTCGGGATAGGCCTTATTAAGTATCTCATTGGCTCCAATTTTTACTGAAGTTGTACTGATATTGATACCATCAAGAAGAATTTTTTGTTTAAAATTTCCAGCTTGAATTAAAATCGTGCTACCTTGTTCTTCAATAGACCACTTCAATTTTGCGGATTCAGACGCATCTTCTTTTTGATTCTTACAGGCAAAACTCACCCCCAGAATAGCGATGGTTACAAAATAACAACTTAGATATCTTAATACCTGTTTCACGTCCATAATCTTCACTTTAAACTTTTTGTAATATTCGTATTCTAAGATCATTTTAGTTGGTTTAAATGTAAAAGTAAAAGAATAGTCATAGTTTGTTTAAGTCTAACCAAAACTACTTTCCATCCTTTGCTTTTTTTATTTATGCCCTCTGAATAAAATATTATGAGACCATGCACTAAAACTATCAATTCCTTCTTGTTGTATCTCATTAGATTCTCTACTTAACCTAATATTCTATTTAATTTCTATAATCAGGATTTAATTGCGGCATAGCTGCATTAGTTTTATTTAACCAGGCTTTTAGTTTATTATGCAAGAATTTTGATTTTTCTGAATTTGTACTAGCTAAATTTTTTGTTTCTTCAATATCATTCTCAAGGTTAAACAAGCTCAGCTCATTTGTTTCATACTCCCAAATTAATTTCCATTCGCCCATTCTAATGGCTGCTCCCATCGCTTTCTCAGTATTTCGATGGTGCGGAAAATGCCAATAAATAGCCCGCTCCTCAAAACCATCTTTTTCAGACAGCAATGGCCACAGATTTTTTCCTTCTAACATTTTATATTTTACAGAAGGAATTTTAGCGGTTTCCAAAATTGTTGGAAAAAAATCGGGGCTGGTTATTGGAACATCACACTTTGATCCGGCTTGTATTTTACCCGGATGGCTTATAATTAAAGGGACACGAATCCCGCCTTCGTACAATGAGCCCTTATAGTTATTTAAAGGAGGATTATTATATACACCGCCATTATCAGAATACAGAATCACCAAAGTGTTTTCATTTAATCCCAATGCATTTAGTTTGCTTAGTACTTTACCAACGTTTTCATCCAACTTATCAATCATGGCTAGGTACTTATTTCCTTTATATTTGTCAATAATTTCCTGTGGAGCCTCTAATGGTGAGTGCACAGTATAGGTGCATAAAGCAAGTAAAAATGGATTATTTTTGTTTTCTTCAATAAACTTACAGGCTTCATTTCCCATTCTATCTGTAAGATATTCATTTTTATCCCCATCTTTGATTGTGGCGTTTCCATACGGAGAAAAATAGTTAGCTGGCTGGCCATATGCACAGCCACCAATATTGACATCAAAGCCCTGCTGATCGGGATGAAACATTTCATCAACAACGCCATCGGTTGTTTTTTGCGAACCTTCCCCTGCCAAATGCCATTTTCCAAGAAAAGCAGTTTTGTATCCATGTTCTTTTAGCACTTCTGCAAAAGTTAATTCTTCACGGGGGAGACGATCAATAAAGGCTGCCTCCATTAATTTCTTGTCTTTGTTCCTCCTCGCAAGATACGGTTTCATACCAACTCCTGGAATGTGGCAGGTGAGCTGTAAAGTTGCCGGATATTTTCCTGTAAAAATACTTGCTCTGGTTGGCGAACACACAGGAGAAGCTGCATATGCATTCGTAAATACCATGCCACTTTTAGCCAGTTTATCAATATTTGGTGTTTGGACTTCAGGCTTCTGATTCATGTACCCAACATCAGAATACCCTAAATCATCAACTATAATGAAAACAATATTAGGTTTTAAAGTGGGTTTTGAATTGGGTGATTTACATCCTGAGAATAAAATCATGGCTAATGAATATAGAAATAGTAGGTTTTGCTTCCAAAAGGAAGTTGAATAATAAATGGTAGTTTTCACATGTTTAAATTTTGGTAATTAATTGGTTTCATGCTAATTATAAAATTGAGAACGTGTGCAACCGCTACGCTCTCACATTAAAAATTTTAAACATTCCATTTTGTGAAGAAATTTTTAAAATTTGTTAATGTTCGTTTCATGGTATCAAATAATTCATTTAGTAGTTATTATTTTATAGGCGTAGAAAAGGAAATCACCGGGTGTATTAATTTCAAAATCAATTTCTCCTTTTTCATTTACACGAACTTTCTTTTTCTGATTGTTTAAAAGGTTAGTTATTTCCAGAACTTTGCCATTCAAATAAGATAATGACAATGCTTTAGTAGCCTCTTGATTGTTTATTTCCCGGAAAATGGTTAAAAATCCGCTAGTATCACTATGATTTTGAAATCCAGTCCAATTCTTGTTATTTGGAATATCACCAATAGGTTCAACAATCCCATCATACATCTTATCACGATGTTTTTTGTAAATGGCAATGAGCGGTTTTAGTTCCTCAATGGCTTGTTGCTCATAAAACTGTGTTTGCTGAAAAAATATAGGGCTACCCATCATTGTAATGGCAAAACAGTATGCGTGTGAGTGTAGATAAGCATCGCTCAGATTCTTATTAATCATATCCTTATTTTGCACAGTTACCTGAAACTTGTTTAGGTTCACATATTTGGCAACCTGCCATGCATCACGAAGCACTAAATATGGAGTATAAACTACATTTTCAGGAAAATATGGTTTTCTGTTTTCCAAGTATATGTTCCCGTATTCACGTCCAAAATAGTATCCAATTCTTGGTTCGTTTTCGGTTACATCCCAATTAATTCTAACTTTGTTGCCTGTATAAAGAATAAAATCGCGAGCTTTCGTGATAAGTCCATCAAATTTTGGTTTAGTGTCTAAAACAGCAAAATCTAGTTTATAGTAAAGAAAACCACCTTCATTATAGTTTCTTTTTAAATCTTCCAATGGGATTTTCCATGCCGCCCATAGTCCAAGTTTTATTGACTTTTTTTCTGCTGAGTTTTTAACATTTTTCCAACCTTCGGGGTAAACTTTATATTTATCATCTTTCGTTGTTATTTCATCAACTGCTGTCCAGCTATTATAATCAACTCCTTGCCAACCGTCATCTATTTGTTGAACATCTATGCCAAGTTCTGACTGAACTTCTAGCTCTCCCATTACATAGGCTTCGCGTGATGCTTTTTGATGATCTCCTCCACTACCAGGTACATCTTTTCGTCCTCCACTTCCCCAAGTATTTGCCATTATATACATATCCTTTGATTTATCAAGAGGATATCGCTGACGATCGAATTCTTTTAATGCGGTAATCCCTGCTTCTTCATTACCATTGTAGGTAACAATCCAGTTTGCCCAGCAGGAAATAAACGCGTTGTCTTTTAAGTCTTCATAAGTAGCTCCAAGCCCACTAACTTTAATACGTTCGTTAAGAATATGAAATGCACCGGTAGCAATGCCTTGCTGATTTACACATTTGTGAGATTCTTTTACGAAAATAATCCCTCCATTATTGTTTTGAAGTTGTAACCCATTACTCCAATCAATAATTGAATCTGCCTGGGATAAAATTTGCTCTTTTAATATTGGCGTCTCTTTTTTATTACGATGTTGTGTATCGTTGTAATAGCCAAAAGCTTTAATAAATGTATTATTGGCAATAGGAATTTCAAGACTTTCTGTAAAACCGTCAAGTACATTGTTAGTATTTAATTTTTCATCAAGATTAGTAAGACGTTTTAGTTTTATTTGAGATCTAAGACCACTTGCATTTGGGTAAACCCAAATCTCATATCTTAATAGCATATTTTCTAAAGGATATTCAAAATCAAAAATTACTTGAATATGTTCACCTGTAAAATTTTCGTCATTGGAGATTTTAGATGATACTGATTTTAAGTGAGCTGTAGAAAGATTACTAATCTCCCAATCACATTTTGTATCAGATTCAGAGTATTTAGTAATGTTTTTGCCATCAGAATTTTTGAGTGCTATAGTGTGTAATCCTTTTGAGGTGAGTTCATAGATTCGAGTTATCCTTCCTGTGCTTATGATAGCTTGTTTATCGTCTATGATGACACTAGCCTGATCTAAATTAATAGTTTCATGTTTAGGAAAGCTGTTTTGTTTTTGCACACAAGCTATTGTTAGTAATAGCAAGACGCATACAGATAAATAGTTTATGTGTTTCATTTTTTTATTTAAAATTTATTTTTAGTTCTTTATGAACTGTTCGTTTGTTTCTGTCTAATATGGTTTATCTAATTAACCGGCGCTGTTCTCTTGTTTTCAACCTGAGTTTTAAGTAGCTGTTTCAAATCTAACACTTTTTGAGGGTGTAGAGCTGCTATATTTTTATTTTCCCCTAAGTCCTTTGATATATTATATAAGCTTTCTCCCAATAATTTATAATGTCCTTCCCTAATCGATAAATTACCCTCGTAGTCCTGATGAATAATATTTTCACGAATTTCCTTATCCTCTCCCAAAATTATCGGAAGGGCATTAAAACTATCTTCGCCCATAGTAGCATCTAAATGATATCCTATTATTTCTGAAAAAGTAGCCATCATATCGGTTAGGCAGATAAGATTATTGCTTATTTGACCAGCACCTATCTTATTAGGCCATTGGGCAATAAATGGTACGCGATGCCCTCCTTCCCATAATCTTGCTTTAAAACCTCTTAAATTACCTGCGCTTTTGTGCTCGAAATCATGTTCGTAATCGGCAAGATATTTGCCATCTATATTTCCGTCTATTCCTACTGGTCGGGGGCCATTGTCACTGGTAATAATGACCAAAGTATTTTTCTCTATATCTAATTCTTTTAGTTTATCGATAAGATCTCCCACTACCCAATCGAGCATCTGCACATGGTCACCACGAGTGCCTGCCTCGCTTTTTCCTTTCATGAAATCAGGTACATTATTTGGGAGATGCGGAGCCTCTGGAGTCAGATGCATATAGAAAGGCTGATTGGTTTTTTTCATGATGTGGTCTTCGATAAACATCTTTGCCTTAACACCATAAAGACTGTCTACCTTGTCTGGCTGCCAATCGTCAGCAATCATCATTGGACCTTTATCTTTGGTTCGATGCCATTCATATATTTCATCCGGAGTCTCGTTTCCGGGTTCATATACATAGTAGTCCATCGGTTTTAGGTTACTCACCAATTGATGATTTTCAACAAATACGATTGGAAATAAATTATGTGCAGAGGCGGTAACAAAAGAATAATCAAATCCTAAATCTTTAGGACCTCTTCCTAGATAGCCTTTAGAATAATCTACAGGCTCTTCATCTTCCCAACCTAAATGCCATTTTCCAATGTGCGCAGTGGCGTAACCACTTTCCTTCATTAGGTTGCCTATGGTCTTTCTATCTTTTTCTATCAACGATCGATCATACCCAGACCAAAGCACTTCTTTTTTAAGTCTGCCTCTCCAGCTGTATCTACCCGTTAAAACACCATATCTTGTTGGTGTACAAACAGCAGACGGACTGTGAGCATCTGTTAATTTTATTCCTTTCTTTGCAAGCTTATCAATATTTGGTGTTTTTATTTTTGTAGCTCCATAACAACTCAGATCTCCATAGCCCAAATCGTCTGCCATGATAAAAATAATATTGGGTTTAGAGCTTTCTTTTTCTTTAGGTTTCGTCTCATTTTTCTTTCCAGTTTGGCAACTTGTAAGACTTATTGTAATAAGCACGATTAATGTTAAAATGTGTTTCAATTTCGAGTAATATTTATTATTGATTCGTTACTGTTTTGTCTATACAATCTTAATGCTTTTTAATTCAAGATTATACTTTGAATCTAAAGGTGTTAAGTTCTCAACCAAATACACTTGATCATTAAGTGATTTTCAGATAATCTAACAATATGTCTTAATTAATTTGTTTAAAGATTTTAAGATTAAATGACATTCCTATCAACTTAATTTACGATTAAATCTTTCTTTCTTACTTCTGGTGTAACCTTTAAGTTTAAAGGGGATTTATTCGAATAATCTACCTCAATTGTTGTTTGATTTGGTGCGTATAGTTTGAATTTCACATCCCATTCTTTTGGCCATGCTGGAAGAATTCGAAGCTCTTCATCCTTTGTCTGTAAGAGCATCTCCTGAAGATTAATCATACCTGCCCCTCCATGATCTAAGTCGGGAGTTTGACAAAAGGTTCCGAAATTTATATAATTATCCCAAAATGCAGGAAATCGACTAGATTTGGCTAACATTTTTCGTTTAAGATAATCTTTTGCGTCTTCAGTAAGACCAAGCCTTGCGCAGAATATTCCACTCTGAAACCAGCAGAAATCACTTTTTTGGATATTAGAACGGGTATCTCGTTTCATAATCTGTGGATCCTCTCCATATAGCCAAGTATCAACACCTATTTGTAATCTTTCGTTTCCCAATCCATAGAAATTATACGGATAAACGGCATACATTGCCGGAAATTCAATGTTATTTACTCTTTCCCATTCTTTGGCTGGAGCAATAATAGTATACCCTTCTTTCTCCATCAAGCTTACCGAAGGCACTGTTTTAAGGAGCTCTTTCCATTGGTTTCTTTTCTCCACCGAGGCGTATTTTTCAGGCAACTCTAACATTCGCGTAAGAACAGTTTGAAGACCAGCAACTAAAGGCGTAGCATTAAGTGCAACTTTGTACGTTTCTGCAGCCGAAGATGGATAGATGTTTAATTTCCCTTGTTTATTTAATGGCTCCCCATTCAACTTAGTGTTCCAATACCGATAATGTTCGTTGTAAAAAGTTATGCAACTTTCAATGAGAGGCATATATTTACTTATGTCCTCTCCTGAATAGGACTCCATATCCAAGATCATCAAACAAAATTCCAAGGCCGTATCGTATTGATCTTCACACCAATTGTTTGCTAAAAAACCATGACTTTTTACCTCAACCGCTTCTCCTTTCTCGTTTCTCAAAGTTCGTGTGCTCAGACTATCGGGCCGCACACCCAGCTTTCCTTCTCCCCACATATAATGGTAGATGTCTCCTATAGGCAATCCATAATTGGCTATTTGTTCAGTAAATCCTGCTCCATTATGCCCCCAATAATGCTGTGTACGCAACTCAGCATTATTTTTTGCTCGGAGGTAATATTTAAATTGCGAATGCATCATGTCAAAATCACCACTTCTAAGCATAGGCCAGTAAACCAAACGCTGATTTTGAGCCGTAAATGATCCGCCACCCCACATTCTAAAATCGGGTGTAAGATCGTCAGGATTATCAACGGTAAATAAACTGCCGTTAAATTTACTGGGATAGTCTCCATAAGCATTACAAGCCAAGATATATCGAAAGAGTTGATAATTTCTTCCTATTTCCCAACCTTGATCTCCAACTCCTTTTCCATCATTAATAACAATGTGACTTCTGTTCCAAAATTGTTCCCACCAGATCATGTTTTTTTTCCACGCCTCTATCTTCGTGTTCTTGTTCTGTTTCAAACTATCCAATTGGGTTTCCCATTCAGATAATGTTTTAGTTTGAGATACATGAAGAAAAATGTCTATTTCGTGTCTTTCGTTGGGTTGATCACTTTCAAATCGATAACCTATAAAATTGGTGTGCATATATTTACCTTCAGTATTACCAATAAAAGACATCGATTTTCCTTTCATATATCCACCAAACGTTAGATTTTCTAGTGGATTCCATAGTTGTTCACGGATGTCATCCAAACGTTGTTGAGTGACCTCTTTATGAAAAACCAAATCGTCGTTTTTGTTACGATGAAACCAAGTGATTGATTCCTTTTCAACCTTAACGGAATCCTTATAAGTAGTCAGCGGTATGATTTCGGGTTCTGTATCCAAAAAACTCAAACATTGCATACGTTCGTTCTTTGATATAGGTTTATCATTTGTCCGCCATATTTCAAAATCAGATGCTACCTTTATCGGTACCGAACTCTCTATTTCAACATGTATTTTAGGTTGAAATACTTCTACCCATAGTTTAACCGTAGCAGACATCGTGCTGTTTTTTCCTGTTATATAGATACACCCCTCACGTAGATTAAGCTCTTGTTTAAAGGTTGCATCCTCGCCTTCAAATGGATTAGGTGATAATTTTAAACGTGTTCGACCTAATTTTAACAAGGTATTATTCTCATCAAACGTTCCACTTCGAGACATATAAAAAAGAATGTCTCCATTTTCTACCCAAACATTACAACCAATATCCCCTCCACCCAAAGGCATCGAACCCAATGCGTTTTTGCTTTGGGAATCCCAAACCATATTATACTGATCAATATAACCGATATCTAATTTGTTATTGCTAGTACAAGAGAATATAGTTATGGATAAAACAGTTATAGTAATTAGTCGTAGTATTTGTGTCATGTTATTAGAATGATTCATTGTTTCGTATTATTTAGTTTTAGCTTAATTGTTTTTTCTTCATATATATCTTAAATAGATAGGTGATTATTATAGTGATAATAAAACCTCCTGTATATGCTATATGATTATCTAAGTTAAATCCTTCGGGTGCAATCAAAATATAGGTACTACATACCATAGTCATAAATATTGCCGGTATGCCTGATACCAAATAAGGCTTATCTTTATGTATTAAGAATGCTGTACAAGTCCACAGAACAACAGTAGCCAAGGTTTGATTACTCCATGCGAAATAACGCCAAATAATACTGAAATCTATTTGAGTAAGTACAAAAGCTACCACAAAAATAGGAATACTTAGATATAACCTGTTTATTATTTTTAACTGACTTAACTTAGAGATATCTCCCAAGATAAGTCTTGCAGACCTAAAAGCGGTGTCTCCAGAAGTGATAGGAGCCGCAACAATTCCTAATAGAGCAAGTACCCCACCTAGTCTACCCAACATATTAAGAGATATCTCGTTTGCTACCCATGCAGCATTATTGTTATTCGCGACCATAGCTAAATTTAACCCATTAACAGAATCAAAAAAAGACATTGCCGCAGCAGCCCAAATAAGGGCAACAATTCCTTCTGTTATCATGGTTCCATAAAACACTTTCCTGCCTAAAGTTTCATTTTTCATACAACGTGCCATTAAAGGTGATTGAGTTGCATGAAATCCTGAAATAGCTCCACAGGCAATAGTTACAAAAAGAATGGGAAATATGGGTGTTTCATCTGGATTCACGGTCATATTTACTAAGTTCCCAGGAGTTAATTCGGGAATATGATAATTTCCAAAAAGCAAAGCGACAAGTAATCCAACAGCCATCAACAGCATGGCTACTCCAAATATTGGGTATAGTTTACTAATAATTTTATCTACTGGCATTAAGGTCGATAACACATAATATATTAGAATAATAGATACCCAAATCCAAACACCCCATGCATTACCTGTCATTCCGTCAATTATTTTTGCTGGCCCCATTAAAAAGACAGTCCCTACAAAAATTAACAGCACTACCGTGAATATGCGCATAACATGTTTAATGTTAGTCCCTAAGTATATCCCAATAACTTCGCTAATACTTAATCCATCATGCCTTAAGGACAACATTCCTGAAAGGAAATCATGAACTGCTCCTGCGAAAATACTTCCTAGAACAATCCATAAAAATGCTACTGGTCCAAACATAGCTCCTGCTATAGCTCCAAAAATTGGTCCTAAGCCTGCAATATTTAAAAACTGAATTAAAAAAATACGCCAAGGAGATAAAGGAATATAATCAACATCATCTCTTAATTTTACTGCTGGTGTTTCCCTTTCCTTTTGAATACCAAACATTTTCTCAACAAACTTACCATAAGTAAAATAGGCTAAGATTAATATACAAATTGATAATATAAATGTAATCATTTACAGGTGTTTTATATTTATACTACTAACAAAATAGATTATTTGCTAACTAACGGTATTTTGTCATACTGTTTATTTCTATTATTATATTGTTCTAATAAATTTAAAAAAGAAAACAATCTGCCACATCCTAAGATGCTTATGGTATTTCTTATACTTATTGTAATATTATTTATTATAGAGTATTTAAAGTTTTGGTTTTAATTATATACAAATTGCACTGTAACGGTTGAGGCTTTATTAAGCTTTACCCTTGTCCAATGAGCAGAGTATCCGTCTGGAAATTCATAATGTAAATAGCCATCAGCCGCGACTTTAAACTTCTTATACGTATGCCACTGTTCATTACCCATAACATCTACCTCAATTTCAAATTCTATATCTTCTTTACCTTGATTGATAAAGTGTACGGTTTTTTTATCAAAACCCGTCATAAGAAATGGATCAGAGGGCGTATCTGCACTTATCTTTTCATCTTGCCAAACTGCTCCCCATCCTGTTGGCTTACCATAACTCCACAAATCGTCTATGTTTTGAAAAAGCAATCCAGATTGCGGCTGTCCTACCCCATGATCTGTTTGATCTCCTGCCATAACAAATAATCCTCTCCAAAAAACAAAATCGGGAACAATTCTTAAATGATACGATATGGGTTTTATTCCCCAAACATGACCGCTATAAGTCATCATTGGCAATTCATAGAATATACCGTGAACATCCATTATAAAACGCTCGGTTTGTACCTCTCTGATTCTCATCCATTCGGTATTCCAAGCATGATCAAACGAATGACTTCCTTTAGGTAATCTATATCTTTTCCATTCTTTTGTTCTATCGTTAAAGCACTTTAAGATAACCGATTTTTTATCCCATCCTGTCGCAAATATTGGATCTCCATAAATGGATTGCC
This sequence comes from Wocania arenilitoris, assembly GCF_021728535.1. Classification (GTDB taxonomy): domain Bacteria; phylum Bacteroidota; class Bacteroidia; order Flavobacteriales; family Flavobacteriaceae; genus Wocania_A; species Wocania_A arenilitoris. The sequence goes on from NZ_JAKKDU010000002.1 coordinate 18,930, forward strand.
CTTTATGCGTTTCACTGTTTTTTCCACCAACACCAATAAAAGCGGTTTTTTCAAGAATTGTCCATTTTTTACTTTTACCATCCCACTCAGCAAGTCTTCCTGCAAAAGATTCTCTTGTATAATCTCGCTCATCGTATGAGTTATTTGCCACAACTACTCTACCATTTCCTGTATGCCCGTCTTTAAAATGTACATATCCTGTTTCTGGAATTTCTAATTCTTGATATAAGTCAAATAATTGTTTCGCCTCCAAAGTATTAACATCACACTCAAAAAATAAGCCTTCCATAGTAAGAAAGTACACCTTATTTTCAGGATCTATTAAATGTTCCATGGTTGCTGCCAGTCGATGTTTTGACAGTTCTAAACATGTTTTTACTTTTCCATTTTTATCTATAAAATGAGGGCCAATAATCGCTTGTTCTGAAGGGTTGTGAACCATTCTGTTAGCAAAAGTTCCGGTAACACTCTGCGGATGCTTTACCATACTCATGTCGTCACTTATCTCATAAAGCCCTAAACCCGTACCTTTAATATGAGCCACATATCCAATCATCCATAATTTATCGGCCCATGGCATTAAAGCGCCAATACCACTCTCACTACGGTCTTTATCGGACGCTCCTAAAATAGTAAGGTTAGGGAAAACCCCATTTATATTGATTGGTTTATCATGAAGTCTATTTTGTGCAAATCCATTTGTAAATACACATATGGTTAAAATTGTTACTGTTATTATATTTCTCATATCGTTTTGTTTGTTAATGATTTTATTTTAAAATTTATAATTACTTGTGCTTGGTGTCTTTTTAACTTATTTTGATTTCTTAAATAATAGATTTATATTTTTAATCTATTCCATCCTGATCAGGGTTTCTTTTTTTAAAAAAGTTTATACGTTTATCCCAACCAAAATGGGGTTGAACAGGGAGAACATTATTTTTATTTGCCCAAAACATCCATTTCTTTTTCAATTTTTCTACCTTATCTGGATACAGCAAGGAAAGATCTTTTAACTCAAATGGGTCTTGCAATAAATTTATAAGCTCCCAAGAATTTGGAGAGGTATTGCGTACTAACTTCCAGTTGTTGGAAATAATAGCACTCTTAACTTCATGCTCAAAAAATAAATCTCTTTCTTTTAAAGGTATATTTTCCATAGCAGGTGTTATGCTTATTCCATCTGGCGGAGCAATAGAGCTGCCATTAAAAGTTAGAGGGTATTCTATATTAGCCAGACTCAGACAAGTAGGGAGAATATCTGTAATATGAATTAATTCTCTTTTTATCATGCCTTTCTGATTCGAATATTTTTTTGGGTTATGTATAATAAAAGGGGAACTAATCCCACCATTAAAGACATAAGATTTATAACTTCTATATGGGGTATTGCTCAAATCGGCTGCTAACTTTGATATCTCTCCACCTTCCATAGTAGCTCCATTATCGCTTAGAAATAATATTGTGGTATTATCGTATATTCCTTTCTTTTTTAAGGCATCAATAATCAATCCTATTCCATCATCTACGATTTCTACCATGGCAGCATATGTTGCCATTTCCTTTACCCATTCAGCCTTTTTTTTATCTTCAAGGGTTTTCCAGTCAGGTCTTTCGAAATTATATTCTTTTTGGTGTACTGGCAATTCCAATGAGTCAGTAATAATCCCCTCCTCTTTCATGCGTTTATACCTAGCTTTTCGTAAAACATCATAGCCAACCTTATAACGATCCAAACATGTTTCAACCCTTTCTTTAGGTGCTTGTAGCGGCCTGTGGGGTGCAAAGTGAGCGACATATAAGAACATTGGTTTTTTGCTATCATGTTTTTCAATAAAACTAACGGCATTATTTGTTATGGCGGTAGTATAATAATAATCAGCAGGTAATGAATCTATTCGGTGAGTATTTCTAACAAGAGAAGGAACATCATTGTATTTTTTAACCCCTCCATCAAGTCCTCCGTAACTTTCATCAAACCCTCTTTGAACTGGCCAGCTGCCATTGGGAAGACTCTTAGGATCGTTAAAATTCCCGTCCAAAGTTAGATGCCATTTTCCCGAGAGGTAAGTGCCGTATCCATTTTCTTTAAGAATTTCTGCTATTGTTGGTACTTTATTAGAAAGTTGCCCTCGGTATCCAGGACGATGTTCGTCAACAGCTGTCATCCATCCCATCCCCACAGCATGTTGGGTGCGTCCTGTCATCAACGCTGCACGACTAGGGCAACACCGCCCAGCATTCTTAAATTGAGAAAACCGAACACCATTTCTAGCCAGTTTATCAATATTTGGTGTTTTTATTTCTCCCCCATAGCAACCTAGATCACTAAAACCCATATCATCCACCATGATAAGAACTATATTTGGCTTTTTTATTTCTTCCTGAGCTAATAATAAGAATGAGAATGTCATCAAAGTAGCTAGTGATATTAGTTTTTTACTTTTCATACCTATAGTTTGTTTTTTCTAATTTATTAATTGAATATTTTAACCCTTAAAAGTTTTAATGATTATCAAATTATTTTTAGTTAGCTTCTCCTTTACATGAAACTAAAAATATAAATTCAATTACAAACAATATATTGCTACACTTCTTCATTTATGTTTAGTCATTTAAGTTTCTATATGTTTTCACTTTTGTATGAACTCTTATTTGAATTTTATCTTTACTATTTAGTTGAGTAACTCTCATTAATATAGTTAGCTTTCTAGTTTCTAAGTCGTTTGCTATTTGTTTTCTGACAATACTGTAAACTACAGACAACTAAATTGATGTGTTTATCTCTTTTCTTCATTTTATTGCCTCGTTATGCGTAAAATATAATTCCTCCACATTATGTTTTTTAATTGGATAGTCAAGATACAATGGCGCTTTATGGGTTTGTATCCACTCCTGATATGCGCGAATCATTTCTTCTACTTTTTCGGGATATTGATCTGCGAGATTGTTTTGTTCACCAATATCTTCAGAAAGGTTAAAAAGATGGTAAGAAGCATCTTTCCCACGACGATAGAGCTTCCAATCCCCTTTTCGGGAGGAAATCTCTAACCAATCACCGTACAAATTACTGCCATAAGCTAACGCTTTAAATCGATACCAATGGAAAGATCGTTCCACAACCTGTCCCTGCATCAAAAAAGGCAGAATGTTGCTTCCATCATATTCTCTATCTGTAGGCAAATTTCCACCAGCTACAGATACAGCGGTAGGCAGAATATCTAGTGAAGAAACAATACCATTATAATCCACTCCCTTTGGGAGAACACCTGGCCACGACATAAGAAATGGCACACGAATTCCTCCCTCTAAAGCATCTCCTTTATTACCCCTTAGCGGTAAATTACTCGCCACCATTGGTGTGTGGTTTTCAGGTGCAGGCACCGCATATTCGTCTCCCACAAATCGATGATTAAATCTGCCGTCGCCTCCATTATCACTCAAAAATACAATCAATGTATTCTCGGTTAATTTTTCGTCTTCCAATGTCTTTAGAATTTGACCTACGCCTTCATCTAAAGCATTAACCATAGCAGCATAAATCTTCCTATTTTTCAAGTAAGAATCTACCTGACTTTTATCTTTAATGAAACTCGTATCAAAATTAACATTCTCAACCCTTTTTAAATATTTTTCAGTAGCTTGAAACGGATCGTGAGGAGCATTATAAGATAGGTGTAAAAAGAATGGGTTTTCCTTATTCTTTTTAATAAAATTAACAGATTCGTCACTCAATACATCGGTAATATATCCTTCTTTACCCATATATTTTGGATCGGGTTTACCATTTAACTCCAGCCAAGAGGTATAATCTTCGAACCATTCGGTGTCCGCATCAGAATTCCAGTGAGGGGTATCTTTTAATTCATCCAAATGGTATTGATGCCCTCCTCCCACAAATCCAAAAAAGTGATCAAAACCTCTTTTTAGGGGATGGAATATTCTGTTTTTCCCCAAATGCCATTTTCCAATTACTGCCGTAGTATAATCTTGTTTTTTTAACAAATCAGCAATTGTTAACTCACTTAACGGAAGCCCTTCTATGGTATCGTTCTTGTGTGGATTAGCCTGAACTCCAAATCTGCGCTGATACCGTCCCGTAATCAATCCAGCACGTGAAGGCCCACAATAGGGATGGGTAACATAAGCATTTGTACATCGCAACCCACTTTCGGCCAGCTTATCTAGGTTAGGCGTAGGAACTTCTAGGCTACCATTAAACCCCACATCGTTATACCCTAAATCATCAGCCAAGATCACTATAATATTAGGCTTTAAGGTTGAGGATTCAACTTCTTTTGAAGTTTTTTTAGACGTACAAAAAGTGAAGCAAAAAACTGCCAGAACTATTAACGATATCACTTTAATACATTTCATAATTATACTTCTTGGTTATTTATTTAATTTGAATTGAATATCTGTTATTAGTAATAATTTACGTTCTGTCATTAAGAACAGAACAAAGCTTAGTGTAGAATCTTAAGATTATCAAAAAGATTCCTTCTTTTATCGGAATGACAAAATCCACTTTTATTGCATTATGTCACAATAAGGATATTCAAAAATTTGATGTCTAATTTTCAAAATCAACTTATAAGAGTTCACTTTTTACTAACATTAAACATTTAGTAATATTATTCATTACAATATCTCAAAACGCTCCTTTTCGTTTTATTTTATTAAGCAATAAAGATAAGTCTTCAACTTTTTGAGGATACTCATTATATAAATTGTTTTGTTCCAAAACATCCTCACTTATGTTGTATAATTGCCCTTCATATTCATTTATTTGACCTTCTGGATCATGCCATTTGGAATAACCCGACCCACCAGCTTTTGTTAAGATTAATTTCCAATCACCCTGCCGTACGGCAAACTTGCCTTCTCCAGAGTGATGAATGATCTGCTCTCTAACTTTAATCTGAGGATTCTCCAAAGTTCCAAAAAGGCTGTAACTGTCTATTCCCTGATTTTTATTTTTTTCTTGTTTTGTCAAATCACATGCAAAACTATACCAATCAGTAAGACAAACTACTTGATTGTTTTGGGTATTAGGTTTTACTCTATCAGGCCAGCGAACAATCATGGGAACTCGATGACCTCCTTCCCAAATATCGCCTTTTAAACCTCGTAAATCTCCATTAGCTTTGTGATTAAATTGTCTTATAACCTCTCCACAGCCTTTATAGTAATCATTCCCTTTAGGGTCAAATACTCTTGCAGGTGATCCATTGTCACTGGTAAAAACTAATATGGTCTTTTCGTCTATTCCCAAGTTTTGTAGTTTGGCACATATTTTCCCTATCGTATTATCTACGTCTACAACAAAATCGCCATATAGACCTGCTTGACTTTTGCCTTTAGCATCTTCCGTAGGTAAGAGAGGAACATGAGGTGCAGTTAGAGCATAATACAGAAAGAATGGCTTCTCCTTTTTGCTAACCTCATCTAGGTAAGCTAAAACTTTATTTTCCAAAAGTGGGTAAACATTATTGATGCTCCATCCTTCTTGAAACCACCCGTTATTACCATAAAGACTATCAGGCTTTTTTAGGGTAGGAACTTGTCCTTCAATTACACCGTTTTCCCAAAAACAATAAGGCGGAAAGTTCGGCGCATCAAAACCGTAACTGTAATCAAAACCTGCATTAATAGGGCCTCCTGGAATACCTTTTGATAAATCAATCCTATCATCTCTGTCGTGCGCTCTCCACAAACCATGAATTTGCCATTTCTTAGGATAATTCTCGTGTACTTGCCAATCAAATCCTAAGTGCCATTTTCCAATATGCGCTGTTTCATATCCTGCATTTAGAAACACCTGTCCAATAGTTTGAATTGAATCTTCAATTAGTTCCAAATCATAGGATTGCAGAACCCCTTTTTTTAACCTAGATCTCCATGCATACTGTCCTGTTAAAATTCCGTACCGTGTTGGCGTGCATAAAGATGAAGGGGTATGGGCGTCTGTAAAACGCATACCTTCATTAGCAAGTTTATCTAAATAAGGTGTGGGTATTTTTGATTCTTCATTATAGCATTTAAGGTCTCCGTAACCTAAATCATCAGCCAAGATGAATATAACATTAGGTTTGGAAGGAGCTGTAGTTTTTGTCTTTACTGGCTTTTTTTCTACAGAAATACATCCAGAAAAACACAATAGAAAAATTGAACCGATTAAAAACTTATTATTTACAAACATCATTTATATTTTAATTATTAATAAACTATTTTACAAAGTTGCATTCCATTCCATTCCATTCCATATTATGATAACACGAAAGATCAAAAAAAATGAATATTGTAAAAGACATACTAAAATTGGCATCTTTTTTCCAAATTAACGAGCCTATTACACTATTAGCCAATGGTAAGCCTTCATCCCAGTTTTGGCTAAATCTTGAAAGACTAGATCATGTTCTCCAGAAGAAATTGTGATTCCTTTTTTATTTTTTAAATAGGATATATGGAATACTAACAACAATAATTTAACTAGATTCTTCATTTAAGCTTGACTTTTTATTTTATTAAATTGTTGTTTTATTTTGCAGAGATAAATTATTTTCTGAATACATGTTTAATTGCACTCAAATTAAAAGACTGATATTCAACCAAACGCTCAATGCGTTCTAAACTCAAAAATCATGAATTTTTTGATGAAATAGGTTATAAACCTCCTTTACACCTCCTTTACATTATTATTAAATAATCCATATTGCGTTACTATTTTTTTAAACAATATGGTGTTTTAGAGATTGTTATGATTTTAAAACCTTTAAAAAGACTTGTTATAATTGCGTCTTATCATAAATTTTGATCTCATAGTTTTGAAAACATTGTCTCTATCCTTTCTCTCTTTTTTTAATAGAAACAGAATAATGGTACATATAGGAATCGGACTCTAATCTACTCTCATATTAAGAGCCTTTAAAAGTAGAAAGCCTGAGCTGTTTGATATTTAATACAAAGAACAAATAGCTAGTTTTTTAAATTAAAATATTTCCAACATAGTGAACAATTTTGAGCTTTGTTTTAGCAAACAAATATCTAATTTTAGAGCTTGTTAAGGTTGAGTAAAGGTTTATTTTGTTTTTTTTTGTTAAAGTTTTAATAGTTTTGAAAAACGTTAACTAAAAATATTTTATATGAAACAAAAAAACTTAAAAGGCTATTTGCTTTTATTATTCTTTATGTCTTTCGCGGGATTTCTTTTTGCGCAAGAAATAACTATTAAAGGTGTTGTGAAAGAGGCGAATAGTGGTCAGCCATTACCAGGGGTAAACGTGGCTGAAAAAGGAACGTCTAATGGAGCGGTAACAGATTTTGATGGTAATTACACCATTAAAATATCTAATTCCAACTCGGTGCTTGTTTTTAGCTATGTAGGTTTTAAGACCTTAGAAACAAATGTCGGTAATAATACAACTGTTAATATTGACCTTGTTGAAGATGCAGCAAAATTAGATGAGGTTGTTATTGTGGGTTATGGTACCCAGAATAGAAAGTTAGTTACTGGATCGGTGGTATCTGCTAATGTGAAAAACGTTATGAAATTACCTGGTGCTAATGCAGCTAGTATGCTGCAAGGTCAAGCTGCGGGAGTAAATATTAACGACGGGCAAGGGTCTCCTGGATCTGAACCTATTATTAGAGTAAGAGGATTAGGGACTATTGGTAACAATAATCCTTTAGTGGTTATAGATGGAATACCAGGTGAAATGTCATCTGTGAACCCAGCTGATATTCAATCTATAACAGTACTTAAAGATGCAAGTGCAACTACTATTTATGGATCAAGAGCAGCAAATGGTGTTATTATGATTCAAACTAAAAGAGGTTCCGAAGGGAAATTAAAAGTTGAATTACGCACTTATGTGGCGCAACAAAGCTTAATTAACAATATTAGTCTTCTTGGAAAACAAGATCGTATTAATGTTGCTCTTGATACAGCAACCAAAAATGGTGAAACGCCTCCTTTGTGGGCAACTACACCGGGACTTCCTAATACCAATTGGGCTGAAGAATTGTTTTCTGAGGCTTATGAGTTTAAGACTGATGTTAGGGTGTCTGGAGGATCTGAAAATGCAAGCTATAATGTCTCTATTGGTCATTTTGATCAGGAGGGAACTGCATTTAATACAAATTATGAACAATTTAGTGTAAGATTTAATGCCGATTATAAGTTTTCAGATAAGCTTAAGCTTTCCCAGTCTATAGGATTTATTGGTAGTGAAAGAAAGTTGTTTTCTTCTGCTAATGATAATGGTGTTTTAGGTAGAAGCTTTAATGTTGAATCAGAATTATTGGGGGCAAATGTTTCTCAGTCAGATGTACTCCCAATATTAAGGGCCAATCCTACTTTGCCAGGCAGGGACAGTAATGCTCCTTTAGGTTTAGGTGTGCCAGATCCAGTTGTTTTTCCACGATCTCAAAATCCTCTGGTAAGCCAATTAAGGGATTATACAACCAAGCGTGATCGTTTGCAGGGAAATTTAAAACTTGATTGGGAAATTACTGAAGGTCTTACGGCTTCTACACAACTTGGTGCTAATATATTTAACGATTTTAATGAGGATTTTAATCCGGTATATCCAGGGGTGAACGATTTATTTAATCCTAAAACCAGTTTGTTTCAAGAAAGAATTAGACGTACCGATGCTGTATGGAATAATACTTTGAATTATGAAAAAGAGGTAGGTAAGCATATTTTTGGTTTACTTGCGGGTGTTTCTAGGGAAAAACGAGTTATTGAGTCAACGGGTGGATCTAATACAGAACTTCCTTCTAATGCCGTAAGGACTTTAGGTTCAGGCGTTGGTGCTGTTAATTCTTTTGGATCCTCTATAACGAGTACATTGCAGTCTTATTTTGGTAGATTGAATTATGCCTATGATGAAAAGTATTTAATTGAAGCTAGTGTAAGAAGGGATGGATCATCGAGATTTAATAGCGATAATGAATACGGTAACTTTGGAGCAGTTTCATTAGGTTGGAGAATGACCGAAGAATCTTGGTTCGACATTCCATTTATTAGTAATTTTAAGCCTAGGTTTAGTTGGGGTGTATTGGGTAATCAACAAATACCAGATTATTTGTATTATGCCTTAATAAATTTAAATACCCGTGCTAACAACTATCCAGTTGGAGATGGGCAAATTCAAGTAGGAGGAGCTTTAGCATCACTTCCTTCAACGGATATTAAATGGGAAGAAACAACTACCAAAAATTACGGTTTAGATTTTGGATTCTTAAACGAAACCATTTATGGAACACTAGATGTTTTTAATAGTACAACAGACGATATGTTAGTGTCAATTGACCCAACAGGTACTTCAGGTATTACAACCCCTTATACTTTTAATGGAGGGCTTATAGAAAATAAGGGCTGGGAATTGGTTTTAGGATATAGACACAACACTGGTGGAGATTTTAATTTTAATATAGAAGGACATTTAAGTAAAACTTCAAATAAAATTATCGAATTGGGTAATGCCGATGATGCAATTATTAGAGGGTATTGGAAGTTTAGAACACATCCAACCACATTTACTGCAGCTGGAGGGTCTATAGGTGATTTTTATCTGTTTGATTCCGATGGCGTGTTTCAAACCCAAGCCGAAATAGATGCCCATGGAATTCAACCTCAAGCTGAGCCTGGAGATTTAAAATTTCTTGATGTTGATGGCGACGGCGATTTAGATGATGACGATAAAAGACGATTTGGAAGTGGTCTTCCTGATTTTGAATATGGAATAAATATTAATTTAAACTATAAAAAGTTTGACTTGAGTATGTTTTTCCAAGGTACTAAAGGGAATAAAATGTATAATGCTCAACGCTTAGATTTGGTGTCTGCTGGAGCGCATACAGACTTACTTAATGCATGGACACCAGACAATCCTTCAAATATTTATAGAACGGGATCTTCAAATAATAATAATGCAAGACCATCTGATTACTTTTTAGAAAGTGCTTCTTACTTTAGGTTAAGAAACTTGCAAATAGGATATACTTTAGACGAATTGTTTAAAAATATTGACTTAGTTGAGGGGGCTAGACTCTATCTTTCTGGTCAAAATTTGTTTACAATTACAGATTATACTGGTTTTGATCCTTCATTGGTTAATCACCAATTAATGGACCGTGGTGTTGATAGGGGCTTTGTTGCAACTCAAAGAAGATTTGTATTGGGCCTTGATTTAAGATTTTAATAAAAAAAAATAGAATTATGAAAAAAATTAAAGTATATAATTATTATTTGCTAGTAGCATCTATCTCGTTACTTCTTTTAAGTTGTAATGACGATTATTTAAAGCCTGCTAATATTAATACGCTTACAGAGCAGTCTTTTTGGTTAACTAAAGACCATGCCACGCAAGGTGTTATTGCTGCTTATTCTGCTGGGTTACAGGGTTGGAATGGAAGTAAATGGACTTTTATAGAAGAAATGATGGTCGCATTTACTTATAAATCAGATGAAAATTGGAGACGGGCTCCTCGTGGTTATGGAGCAACAATTGTTAATTTTACTTATGGAACCGATGTATCTAGTTTTACAAATATTTGGCGTTCTTATTATGCCGGAATTGCCCGTGCTAATTCGGTAATTGAAAGAGTTCCGGGTATTGAATCCATGGAACAAGCCGATAAGGATGGTATAGTGGGAGAAGCTAAGTTTTTAAGAGCATTTTTTCATTTTCAGTTACAGCACTATTTTAAGTCTATTCCACTAGTTCTTGAGGTGCCTGGATCAAGAGAAGATTTTGCTGTTTCGCAAAGTACTAGAGCTGCGGTAATTGCACAAGTAATACAAGATTTAGAAGATGCCTATAATTTATTACCTTCCAGTAGACCAGACTCTGAACTGGGTAGAGTTACTAAGTGGACAGCTAAGGCTATGCTTGGTAAAACACATCTTTTTGAAGAAAATTGGAGTGAAGCCGCTACTGCATTTCAAGATGTAGTTAACAATAGCGGCCATGCTTTAAATGCTAACTATGAAGACAATTTTAATGGTACGATTAAGAATAATAATACCAATGAAACTCTATTTGCCATTCAATGGTCTGGAGATCTAGCAGGAGGCAATGATGAAAGAAGCGCAATTGATTACGAAGTTACTCCAGGTGCTTTAGGAGGTTGGTCTCTGTATGTGCCTTCTGAGTGGTTATACCAAGAGTATATGAAAGATACTACAGCCACAGGTGAACCATCAAAAAGAGTATTTGAGAGCATATTTTTTGACCATCCAAACTCGTCAATGAACAGAGTTAAAAATAGAGGTTCTGCTACTTGGGATGAAGTTGCAGATGAAAATCGTTTAGTTAATGAGCGACCTGCATGGTGGAAGAAATACGCTTATGATGATGATGATGTTAACTATACTGGTTTTTCACAGCCTGTAATTCGTTTTTCCGATGTACTATTAATGTATGCTGAGGCATTAAACGAAGACGGAAATACTCCACAAGCAATTATAGAAGTGAATAAGGTGCGTACAAGAGCAGGCTCTGTATTATTATCTGGATTAAGTCAGAGTGAATTAAGACAGCACATACGCCATCACGAAAGACCGATAGAACTTGCTTTTGAACATGGAATACGTTGGATGGATACCTACAGGTGGGCTGAAGGAAGTACAGCCAAAGAACCTTTAAAACAAACATTAACAGCTCATGGTAAGCAATGGGTAGAAAATTTTGTTGAAGGTAAGCATAACTATTATCCAATACCATTTTTTGACATATCAAAGAACCCAAATTTAGTACAGTTAGATAATTACTAGATTTTAAAGTAAAAAAAAAGCATCCCTATTACTGTTGTAATAGGGATGTTTTTTTTGTTAATTATGTCTCTATTTTAAATAGAGGTTTTTTCTAACGATATATATCAAAAAAATAAATTAGTATCATGTTTCAGAAAAAAGTTAATTTTTTTAGTTTAATTATAATGCTATTAGCGTTAAACTTACTGTATGCACAATCAAGTAATGAAATTAGATGTGGTTTCACACCAGATATGGAAAACTATAATGATATAGTGAGTACTGAAAAGCAATCTAAATTAACTGCTAATAAAATAAGTGATTGTTATCAACATTATGTAATTCCAGTGGTTTTTCACGTATTTCATGATTCTGGATCGGGCGCAGTCCCTTTATCACAAGTACAATCTGCAGTGGATAGAGTTAATAATGAATTTAGGGGACTTAATGCAGATTTCAATACCGTTTCTCCTGAGTTTATGGGAATTAGAGGAACCTTAGACCTAACATTAGCACTTGCAAAAATCGATCCTAATGGAAACCCCACAAGTGGTGTTGTATATTACCCTAATAATGCTGGATTTGGCTCACAAACACCTACTATTAATCAGCTAATATCGGCTACCGCTTGGGATAATTATAAGTACATGAATGTTTACATTATGCTTGATTTATATGATACCGGCGTAACCAATAATTCGGGTATAGCATGGGGACCTAGCACAACTATGTCTGATAATGGATTGGCTAGAATTGTTTACAATTACAGATACTTGGGGGATCATGGAAGTTCTATAGCGAGCGAAAATTTTCAATCTGTTTTCACCCACGAAGTTGGACATTGGTTAAACTTAAAACACACCTTTCAGAATGGTTGTGATGACCCAGGTGATTTTGTAGATGATACTCCTCCCACTGAGAACGTTAGTGGTTGCCAGCCTAATAACTTTAGTTGTGGCAACTTGGTCAACGAAGAAAATTATATGGATTATACAGATTGTTATTCTATGTTTACCCTAGGACAGATAGATAGGGTGAAAGATGCGCTTAATCATCCTGCAAGAACCACTATATGGCAATATGACAACTTGGTGGCTACCGGAGTTAATCAATATTATACTCATGTTATACCAACTGCAGAATTCGTTGCTTCTCGAACTACCGTTACCGTAGGAGGAGCTATACTTTTTACAAATCAGTCATGTGGATTTCCAGATCAATGGGATTGGACAATAAATGGTGCTGACCAGGAAATTGTAACAACTGAGAATGCGACAGCGGTTTTTAATACCGCAGGGACCTATACAGTACAGTTAATTGCATCTAATAGTATGGGAAGCTCTGCACCTTTTACATTAACGGTGAACGTAGAAGAAGCTGTTTCTACCTGTCAGTATTTCTTTGACTTTGAAAATGAAACATTAGACGCAGCAGCATCAGGATGGACAGATAACAATTTACCTGCTGGAGCAGGGTGGTTTGTTAAGGGGGCAGTGTTACATCCGTATAACGAAGTAGGTAATTTTACATCTTTACCATATAGTGGTTCTAAGGCTCTTACAAATCTTAATAACTGGGTAGGAGGTGGACCAATTGAAATGCGTTTAATCTCTCCAGAAATCGACCTAACAAATATATCACAGCCTAGCTTGAGCTACTATGATATACGTGGTTGGGATCTTTATTGGCCAGTTAACAAACCAAATCATACAGTACAAGTATTTGTTAGTAGCAATCCAAGTGGACCTTATACTTTATTGCATACTGACATAGCAAATTCAAGTGATTTTCAAAGTTGGAGACATATTGAGAACATTAGTTTAGAAGATTACGCAAATCAGAAGATTTATATTTCTTTTAGGACAGACACGCACCATTATTATTGGAGGTTTGACGACATATGCATTAGTGGTACTTCTAGCCTTTCTGTAAATGATTTTTCAGGTTCACAACCTTTTGTGAAGGTGTATCCTAATCCTGTAAACGACATTTTAGTCGTAGACACTTCAATAAATGATGCTTTTTTCATCCTTTTTGACTTGTATGGCAAAGAAATAATCAGAACAAAAAGCACAGAAATTAATCTAAGCAATATCAAACCTGGGCTTTATATACTAAAAATATTGTTTGCTAATAACACTCAACAGCAAACCAAAAAAATTATAAAGTTGTAACCCGTTATAATAATAGTAACCGTTGCGCAAGCACACTAAAAAACACAAAATTTAACTCAAAAGCCCCTTGAAAAGGGGCTTTTGTTTTTAAAACAGGTATTGTTTTGATAAAATTAGAAGTGTCCTGATAGCTTTATTCTAGGTTTAACCAAACGTTTTAGAAGCGACAACAAATGATGCATCACTTTGGTATCACTTTTTATAGTTTTTGTGATGAATTTCAAGTACTTTTTAAGGTTATAGACCATAACTAGACTTTTAACAAAAAACGGGACAATTAATTGCGAGATTTAAACCACTACATTTTGGTTATAGATTTCTAATTCAAATTCATTAATACTGCGCCATAGTCCAAGGTAGAGTATATTCTCATTTAAATTGTTTTATTACTTGTGTTAATATTTATTGTTTTAGTGGTTAGACCTGCCTTGCCAGTAGGCTGGTGCGATGCCTAAATTATGATATCTGTTGGGTTTGTAACTTATTGTTTATGGGCACTTCATAATTTTAATTTCACAGGTCAACTAGAAACAATCCTGAAAGTGTCTTTGATATTTTTAATAACTATGTAAAGGTGATGTAAAGTGGGTTTTCGAGGGATTAAGCCAAAAATTCATGATTTTTGATTAATTGTGATAAAAACAAGCTCTACAAGAAATTAATGCTATAAAAATGAAGAGGTCCTTAAGAAGGATTTTTTTTTGAGTTTGGATAGCATTGAGCGAGAGATTCAATATTAGGGTTTTAATTAGAGTATAATCTAACATGTATTCATAAAATGATTTATCCCAGCAAAACAAAACAACAGTTTAAAAATAAAGTCAAGCTTAAAGCCATTATTTAGAATGAAGAATATCGTAAGAAGAGTGTTTTGTAACAGAATGAAAGAGCCGATGATTGGAAACAAATACATTGGATAGACTGATTAAAAAATAAAGTCCGTTCTTATTAAATAAAAAAGATAACACATTAGATGATGGATAGAAGGCAATTTATAGGAACTGCAGGGAGTGCCAGTTTGTTTCTTTTAGCAGGAGGATTTGCTTCCTGTATGAATAAGAAAACTTTTGGCGAATTTGTTTTTTTGGAAGCTGAGCAGTTTGAAAATCATGGCGGTTGGGATTTAGATCAACAAACCATGGATCAAATGGGATCGCCATACTTACTTGCACATGGTTTGGGAATTCCTGTTGAAGATGCGCGCACTAAGATTGTTTTTCCTTCTTCTGGTAAATATCGTGTTTGGGTACGCACACGTGATTGGGTAGCTCCGTGGAATGTACCTGGAGCACCTGGTAAATTTCAGGTTCTTGTCAACGATACGCCACTGCAGGAAACCTTTGGTACAAAAGGAGCTGAATGGAATTGGCACGATGGAGGTGTTGTAGAAGTGGATAACGAAGCAAAGGTTTCATTACACGATTTAACAGGTTTTGAGGGACGTTGTGATTCTATTCTTTTTTGTAAGGATCTAGATTTCACACCAACTAATGAACTTGAAGCATTAACAAAATTTAGAAGAAACTTATTAGGTCTTTCAGATACACCTGAAGATGGTGGTAGTTTTGATTTTGCAGTTATAGGAGGAGGTTTTGCAGGAACCTGTTCGGCATTGTCTGCAGCTAGAAATGGATTGAAAGTAGCTTTAATACAAGACAGACCTGTTTTGGGAGGTAATGGAAGCTCAGAAGTTCGTGTGTGGCCAGAAGGAAAAATACAACAAGAACCTTATCCGCATATTGGAGATATTGTAGAAGAAATTGCACCCGATTTGGCAGATCCGAAATACGGATCTAGAAACGCGGTACATGGAGCAGCATATAACGATGCTAGAAAGCTTGAAGTTGTTGGCAACGAACCTCTCATAACCTTGTTTCTAGATGAGCGTGCCATTCAGGTTGAAACGAAAGACGAAAACATTACAGGGGTTATCATTCAAAACACAAAAACAGCCGTTTATACAAAGATAAAAGCTAAGTTTTTTGCAGATTGTACGGGCGATGCAACAATAGGTTATTTAGCTGGCGCCGATTATGAAATGTCTTCTTCCGAAGTTATGGGGATGTCTAATTTATGGAATGTGTTAGATGTTTCGAATCAGGAAGAACTGTTGAAATGTGAATGTAAAGATAAAACAGCTCTTGCTATGTCTTGCGAAATAGGCGAGGTAGAACAGCCTTTTCCTAGATGTCCATGGGCAATTGATTTAAGTGATAAGCCGTTTCCGGGCAGAAAAAATTACAAAGGACAATGGGGGGCTGAAGATCCACTTGGCAATCTAGGAGGCTGGTTTTGGGAGAGTGGATTTGATAAAAACCCAATTACCGATGTTGAGAAAATAAGAGATCTTAATTTCAGAGCAATGTATGGAGCTTGGGATGCATTAAAGAACGTAGACAAGCTTTACCCTAATTATCGTTTAGGGTGGTCGGCATTTATTGCTGGCAAACGAGAATCCAGAAGGCTTATGGGAGATGTTGTATTGGATGGTGATGATTTTGTAAAACAAACACAATTTTCAGATCCTGCATTTCCTTGTTCGTGGGAGATCGATCTTCATCATCCACACGAATCTTTTGATGAAGGATTACAAGGGCAGGAATTTATATCTAAGGCAACTATAGGAGAAGGGTATAAACACTATGAATACAAAGGAATATACTGGGCTCCTTATCGTACGCTTTATAGCAGAAATATTAATAACCTTTTTATGGCTGGTCGAAATATAAGCGTTACAAGAAAAGGTTTAGGTCCTGTTCGTGTAATGCGTACCTGTGGTATGATGGGAGAAATAGTAGGCAAAGCAGCCTCTGTATGTGTGCGTCATAAAACAACCCCTAGGGGTGTTTATACAACGTATTTAGATAACTTGAAGTCTCTTATGCAATCTTAATAAAGGACTCGTTCATCAAAATTTAATTTTTTACAATTAATCTATAATAATCTAAACAAATTATTAATCGAACTAAAGTAATAGTTTTATAAATTAATCAAATTAAGATATACATATGATACACAAAAAATCTGCTATATTTTTTTTATCATTTATTATTTTTAACAGTTGTTTTAAAGATAAGCGTAGTAGTGTTAATAGTAAAAAACCAAACATAATTTTTATTCTTATCGATGATCTTGGATATGGAGATGTTGGATTTAATGGCTCAACATATTATGAGACTCCAAAAATAGATGCTTTGGCAAACGAAGGGCTTGTATTTGATAATGCTTATATGTATCCTACATGTTCACCTTCGCGAACCGCTTTATTTACAGGAAAACAATCTTTTAGAACAGGTGTTTATACAGTACCAGTATTGGAAGAAGGTACTAATAATGAGAATATATTTTCTCATTGGACAGTTGGGAGACAACATAAAGGATATTCAGAGCTACTCTCAGAGTCTGGTTATAAAATGATTCATATTGGTAAATGGCATTTAGTAGGGCCCTATCCCACAGAAGAATTGGCAATGGATTGGCCAATTAAGGAAGGATTGAATCAGCCAAAACCTTGGGATTTTAGTTGGGTAGAACAACACCGTTCCGAAGCAGTAAAGCAATATTACCCTGAAGGGAGAGGGTTTTTAAAAAACATAGGAGGAACCTATCGTGGTGACCCAGCATTAGAGGTAGGAGGATATAATAGTGAAACAGGAGGGTATTTCGCACCATTTAGCAACCCTTTTTTAATTAAAAAGCCTAATGATGAATGGCTAACAGATCGACTAACAGACGAAGCTATAGAATTTATGGATGAATATAAAGAAACATCCTTTTTTATAAATCTTCATTATTATACTGTTCACAGACCATTACGATCTAGAAGTGATAAACTTTTTAAAAAATACATGAATAAAAAGGGAGATACTATTTTAGGACAAGGTTTAGAGTTAGGTGAGAAAAAAAAATATGTGGCACGTTATGCCACCATGATTGAATCTCTTGATGATAATATAGGTAGGATAGTAAGGTTTCTTGAAAATAATCAATTAAGAGAAGATACTATTATAATTTTCACTTCCGATAATGGGCATAATAATACAAGCAATAATAGATTAAGAGGATCAAAGGGAATGGTTTATGAGGGAGGAATTAAAGTGCCAATGTTTGTAAATTGGCCTTCTAATATAAACAAAGGAAGGACAAATACCCCTATTGAAGCTACAGATTATTTTCCTACTTTCATGGATTTGGCGGATATTGATTACAAAGGAGTTTTAGATGGTAAATCTTTTACAAGTCTGTTTGATGGTAAGACAGATGAAGATTTATTAGATAGACCGTTATTTTGGCATATAGCAAGTCAATATAAACATGGAACATGTTCGGTTATTAGAAAAAATAATTATAAGCTTATTCAATTTCTGAAAGACGGTAGCGTGGAGTTGTATAATCTTGAAGATGACCCAATGGAAAGTATTGATTTATCAGAAACTAAAATTGAAATAAAAGAAGAATTATTAAATGAGTTGGTTGGGTGGAGAAAAAACAATAAAGTACCGTTACCTCCAAATTCTATTTTAAAAAACTGATAACCCTGTGTAAGAATATGATTGTTTTTTAAAATGTTTTTTTATAACTTTTTAAGTTATATGCGCCTTGTGTCAAATCTGGGTAAATAAATCTAAAATATGTCAAATATTTTTATAATTTTAGCTGACAGCAAAAACCCTTAAGAATTATTATAAAGGATTATAGAGGTCTATTAATTTGCTAAAATTTATGAGTTAGAGTGTTGTGTTTTTTAAGTAATTTTTCAAATCAAATCTAAATATAACAATCTCTTACTTTTGCTAGGTAAGTTTAATTTAAAGAGTATTGTTTATTAAATTTTGTTACATATTTAAACATTTCTCTAGCAAATAATACTTACCACTTTTAGTGCGTATAAACTAAAATTAAAAATTAACAAACAACCAATTTCTAAAAAAAAATACTACTTTAATGAATAGTCAAATTAAGATGAAATATTTTTCTAAATTGTTTTTATTGCTTTTTCTTGTTTTTTATCAATGCATTGATAAAAAACAAGAAAAAGTTCTAATAGTAGGTAATAATAAAGCAGAAGACATACCTTTATTTAGTTTAATAGAAGGAGATTCTATAGGTATAGGGTTTAAAAATCTTTTACCTGAAGATGAAAAAATGAACAGTATTTTTTACGAATATTTTTATAATGGAGGAGGAGTTTCTGTTGCCGATATTGATGGAGATAATTTACCTGAACTTTTTTTTACAGGTAATTTAGCACATAATAAGTTATATAAGAACCTTGGAAACTTTAGATTTAAAGATATAACAAAGGAAGTGGGGCTGTGGGATTCTCCTAGTTGGACAACTGGTACAACTATGGTAGATATTAATAATGATGGTATTCAGGATATTTATGTTTGCCGATCGGGTAAACTGGATGAGGATAAAAGGAGGAATCTTTTTTTTGTTTCACATAAAAAGGGAAATACCTTTAGTTACATAGAAAAAGCCAAACAATATGGCATAGATGATCCTGGATTTTCAACCCAAGCCCTTTTTTTTGATTATGATCGTGATAACGATTTAGATGTCTTTATTCTTAACCATAACGTTTTTATAGATGCTACCTATGATGATTTAAGTAAAATAAGAGAGAAAAGAGACCCTTATGTGGGCGATCACTTGTACCGTAACGATAATGGTAAATTTGTTGATGTCTCTCTAGCATCTGGTATTATAGGTAATTCTATTGGGTTTGGTCTTGGGGTATCTGCAGGAGATGTTAATAACGATGGTTGGCCAGACGTATTTGTTGCAAATGATTATTCAGAGCATGATTACCTTTATATAAACCAAGGGGATGGAACTTTTAAAGAATCCTTGAAATCTATGGTAGACCATATTTCCAATTTCTCTATGGGATCAGATATAGCAGATATCAATAATGATGGTTGGGCCGATATTATTACATTAGATATGGTTGCAGAGGATAACTATGGTATAAAAACCAGTATGAGCGGTATGAATCCTAAAGCATTTAACCAAGCAGTAACGAACGGCTTTCACTATCAATATATGTTCAATACTTTACAATTGAATAATGGGAATAATCATTTCAGCGATATAGCTCAAATGGCAGGACTTTCCAATACAGATTGGAGTTGGGCGCCATTAATAGCGGATTTTGATAATGATGGTTATAAGGATATTTTTATAACCAATGGACTAAAACGAGATTTTAGGAATAATGATTATCAAAAATATAGAATTAAAAAATTGGAAGAAGCTGAAAAAAATAATGTAAAAGATAAAGCTTCACTTATAAAGGAATTAGTCAATTTAACTCCCATGAGAAAAAAGGAGAATTACCTTTTTAAGAATAATGGTGATTTAAGGTTTACTAAAATGAACAGAAAATGGGGAATTAATCAAAAAACATTTTCAAATGGAGCTGCATATGCTGATTTGGATAATGATGGAGATCTAGATTTAATAGTAAACAATGTTGATGAATCCCCAACAATTTACCAAAATAACTTACCAATAAATGAGCAAAATTTTTTGGATATAACATTTATTGGACCTAAAAATAATACAAACGGCATAGGATCCAAGGTTATTGTTAGATATAATGGGGAAGAACAAGTACAAGAATATTACCCTACTAGAGGATATCAGTCTTCGGTAAGTTGTGGAGTGCATTTTGGATTAGGAAGAGCCAATATAATAGATGAAGTACTTCTTATTTGGGCAGATGGCAGATATGAAACAATTAAAAATGTAAAAGTAAACCAAAAAATTATTGGCTATTACAGCAATGCTTCTAATAACTATGATTTTTCAAATATACAAGCCAAAACAGATAAGCAAATATTTACAGATTGTACTGAAGATTATGATATTAAATATTGTCATCAGGAGAATAATTATGACGATTTTGAAAAAGAAAGTTTGTTGCCGCATAAAATGTCCCAATTTGGTCCTGCTTTGTGTGTAGGAGATATAAATGGAGATAATCTTGACGATTTTTATATAGGTGGAGCACATACTTTTTCAGGAGCGTTATATGTACAAACAGAAGAGGGAACATTTAAAAAAACCAATAAGGTATTGTGGCATAAAGAAAAGGATTATGAAGATTTAGATGCTTCTTTTTTTGATGCAGATAACGATGGTGATTTAGATCTTTATGTTGTTAGTGGGGGGAATGAATTTTCAAAAAATAATAGTTTATACGAAGATAGGCTTTACAAAAATGATGGAAAAGGAAATTTTGTTAGAGACAAAAAAGTATTGCCACGCATATTTAATAGTGGTTCTGTAGTTAAACCATACGACTATGATAATGATGGAGATTTAGACCTTTTTATAGGTGGCAGATTATCACCCTCTAAATATCCTTTTTCAACGTCATCTACAATATTACAAAACAATAAAGGCGTTTTTACAGATGTTACAAAGCAAATAGCCCCAGAATTGGAAGATTTAGGTATGGTTACCGATGCCATATGGTCTGATTTTGATCGAGATGGCGATGTAGATTTATTTATTGTAGGAGAATGGATGCCGATTACAGTTTTCGAAAACACTAATGGCAGTTATAAGAAACAAATTCCTAAGGGTCTTGAGAACTCAAATGGATGGTGGTTTGGAGTTGCTGGAGAAGATTTTGATCGTGATGGGGATATTGATTTTATTGTTGGGAATCTAGGACTAAATTATAAGTATAAAGCAACAATTGACGAACCCTTTGAAGTTTATTCTAATGATTTTGATAATAATGGTTCATTAGATATAGTACTTGGATATTATAATCAAGGTAATTTATTTCCATTAAGAGGAAGACAGTGCTCATCAAACCAAATGCCATTTATTAAGAAAAAATTTCCAACATATGATGCTTTTGCCAAAGCAAACCTTTATGATGTTTATGATGAAAATAGTCTCAAGGAATCCCTTCATAAGAAAGTATATACATTTGCATCATCTGTTATTTATAATCAAGGTAATGGTGAGTTTACCATTGAAGAATTGCCAGAACTAGCGCAATTATCTTCTATAAATTCTATATTAGTAGATGATTATAATAAAGATTCAATTAATGATGTAATAATTGCTGGTAACCTTTATAGTTCGGAAGTAGAGACAACAAGAAACGATGCGGGATATGGATTATTACTAACTGTAGATAATAAAGGAATGTTTAAACCCCAAAATTATGTTTCTTCAGGCTTAGCTTTGTATGGAGATGTTAAAAAAATGAGAAAAATAAAAATCAAAAACAAGTATTCAGCAGTTTTAGTTGCTAAAAATAATAATTGTCTTCAATTAATTAAAGTCAATTAATTTACTATTAATTAAATTCAATTCAACTGAAATATAAGTTGTCTTTAATTGTTTATGCAGCAATTAAATTTGTTTCATTGCAAAGAAAACACAAACCAAGTATGTCTATATTAAATAAATGCACCAAAGAGTTTATTTTAGTAACTATTTTTATTGCCCAATTTTTTATAGCATGTGGGCCACCAAAATGTAAGGAAGATATAATTGTAAAACATGATGGTCATTTACAAAAGGATAATCAATTAAGATATGATATATCAATAAGTACAGTAAGTAAAGGTGATGTAATTATAAAATATTGGAAAACGAACGAAAAAGGTAAATCTTTTTTTTCAAAAAAGTCGATTGATACTACTGAGCATCTAATAACGTTGTCCTTACTCAATGAGAATGAAAATTACAGTTATAAAGTTTTATTTAACAATGATAAATGCTTTTCAGAAACTAAACCATACTCGTTTTCTACAAATGAAATTAATGTCCCTATAACACCTTTAACTTGGGAAAAATTTACTAAGTCTTCATACAATGGATACATTCTTTTACAAAGAAGAAGTTGGAATGGGAATGTACACCTATTAGATCCTGATGGGAAGATTGTTTGGTATCAGCGATTTGAAGGAGAGCCCAAGGTGTCGCATTGGACTAATGAAAATAAAATTTTGGTGATACTTGGTAATGATGCACACAAGAATAGTAGCGGAAGTGAAATAATGGAATACGATTTATCTGGAAATAGGACCCTTTATTTTGGAGGACATAATTTCCCATATGAGGCCCATCATGAAGTTAGACTAACGCCTCAAGGCTATATTGCAACATTAGCTTATGAAAGTAGGGTTTATGATTTAAGTACAATTGGAGGAAATGCTAGCCAATCAATTACAGGAGATTGCATAGTTATTTTAGACAGAGAAGGGAACTTAAAGTGGAAATGGTCTGTTTTTGATCATCTTGATCCTAGATTAGACCCTAATATTTTAGAACACATGGATGATTGGGGTCATGCTAATGCTTTTTCTTATGATATTGATGGCAATATTTTAATTTCTTTTAGGGATTGGAATCAAATATGGAAGATAGATAATAAAAGCGGAGAAATTATATGGAAGTTTGGGCAAAATGGGGATTTCAACATTGATAAGAATTATTATTTTAGCGCTCAGCATGACATTCATATTAATCCATTTAAAGAATATATGATTTTTGATAATGGTAAAGAAAAAAGAAAAACGCGATTACTGTCTTTTAAATTGAATGAAATTAATAAGACTGCTTATCCTAGGTTATGCTTGGAAATGCCAGATGAGTTTTATGCAGATAGAATGGGGAGTTCGTATGTTATAAATAAAAACAATCTACTAGTTTGTATACCAAGATCTAGAAAAATATTAGTTATGGATAAAAAGGGAAAAGTTCTTTGTCAAGCACATGTTGGAATTCCTGACCCTTACAGGGCAGAGTATATACCAATAGAAAAGCTAATTAATAATAAATAGTTTAAGCTGATCATTGCCATGTCGTAATATTCATATAAGGTTGTGTAAAGGTGTTTTGTTAAATTTTCTATAAAAAAAAATTTCAACTTTGTTTTTAACGTTGACATCATGTTTTTTAAAAGCAACAATTTTAGTTTAGTTTCTTGCAAAGCTGGTTTTGTGTCTTTTTAGATTGTTTGTAGTAATTCAATCAAAGTAAGTAAAGAATTTTAAATTAAAAATTATTGATATATATCTAAAATTATTAAATTAACTAGGAGTAAGTTTTTTATTCAAAAATAAATAAATGTATAGTATTAAAGTTGTATTTTTCTGTATCGCTCTATCAATGTTGTTATGTTGTAAAACAAAAGAGGATAATATTCAAAACATAAGTGAAGACTTGCCTAACATAATATTAATAGTAGCCGATGACTTGGGTTATGCAGATATGGGTTGTGCTAAACTTGCCAACGATGTTAGTACTCCAAATATAGACCGTATAGCAACAAGTGGGGTGCGTTTCCCACAGGCATATCAGTCTTCTCCTATTTGTAGTGTATCTAGGGTTGGGATGATAACGGGAATTTATCCACAGCGTTTAGGCTCTTATTGGTATAGTGCAGAGGGTTTGCACGATTCTAAATTTAAAACTATCCCAGAGTTATTAAGTCAAAAGCAATATAAATCAGGTTATGTGGGTAAAGTTCATTATGGAGATAATGATTCCGATATATCCAATCGAAGTTTCCCCTTAAATCATGGATTTGATTATTATTTTGGGCATACGTCTGCAAGAAAGCATTATATGAATCATAGAAAAGAGATTGAAGAGGATTTTTTAGAAGCAAAAAAAACATATAAAAGAAAAGGGCAAACGTTAAGACAAGGATCTCTTTGGGAAAACTATAAGCCTGTTGATACAACAGCTTTTTTAACAGAGCTAATAGGTCATCATTCTAGAGCATTTATTGAAAGAAATAAAGAGAGTAAGTTTTTTCTTCAAATTGCATTTAATGCAGTTCACAATTTCACGCATCAACTTCCTCAAAAATATATGGATAGCTTAAAAATTAAAGGGTACCATGATTGGAATCCTGAAAAGGAAGACTATTATGATTGGTATGTTAAAGGAAGATACCCCAACAATAAGGAAGGTCGGCAACACTATTTAGGGCAACTGTATTATTTAGATAGAGAAATTGGAAAACTTCTGGATTTACTTGAAACACAAGGCTTAAGAGAAAACACTCTAATTGTTTTCATTAGTGACAATGGAGGCTCAACTCCAATATATGCAAATAATTATCCTTTAAGAGGGTCTAAATATCTTCTATATGAAGGAGGAATGCGAACGCAGATGTTGGTTTCTTACCCTAAAAAATATCAAAAAGAGAAAGTATGTCAAAATATGGTAAGTGCAATGGATATTCTGCCTTCAATATGTGAAGCTACGGGTATTGAAATACCAAATTATGTAGATGGTATAAGTTTAGATGCCTTGTTACGCGGTAAGGATAAAGGGATACATCATGAAGTTTTGTACTGGGATACAGGTTATGAAATGGCTGTAAGAAAAGAAAATTGGAAACTACATAAGTCATTTAATGATGAGGAGGCTAAATACGAAATGGTAGAATTGGAACTTGGAGAATTCTTAATTGATCTTGATAATGATTTAGAAGAAAAATTCAATGTGATTAACGAAGAGACCAAAATAAAAAGAGAGCTAAATGATTTGTACCTTGGATGGAAAGCTTATGTAGCCAATTAATGAGTTTAATAAAAAAGAGAAAAGATTAAGCTATAAAGAAAAGCATTTTAATGTTAGATGATTAAGTGTAAAAAAATATTAAAGATTACGAAATTTTATTTGAGAATTTGAAAAGACCCTATAACAACATTGGGGACCGCTCCTTAATTTTTTAACAAGTCTTTGAACAATATAAATCTGGACTTAATACACAAGAGGTTAAATAATTAAATCAAAACACATGAATCCACGTAGAAACTTTATTAAAAAAACGGCTGCTTTAGGAGCAGTTGCTGTTATGCCTTCCACGTTTAACGTTAATATTATTAGAGGAGTTGCACCATCTGATGAAGATCTCATAATCGGTCATGGCGATTATAAATATAAAGTAGATAAAAAATGGGGAGAGCTAGACCCAGCAAAAGTACCTGTGGATAATTGTCATGAGATGGTGGTCGACTCTATGGGACGTATAATTTTATTGACCGATGAGCCCAAAAACAATTTGATTATCTACGACCAATCAGGTAATTTGATTGACGCGTATTGCAATCGATTTCCAGGCGGTCATGGACTTACCATAAACGATGAAGGAGGTGAAGAATTTTTGTATGTCACAGATAATGGATGGTTTCACGACCACAAGCGACCAGATGAGTTTAAATATTTTAGTGGAGATGGTTTTGTCTCAAAAATAAGTATGAAAGGAGAGTTGGTTTTTAATTTGGGGCATCCTCAAACCATTGGAATATATGAACCTAGCCAACAATTCAAACCCTCTGAAACCGCTGTAGCTCCCAATGGAGATATTTATGTTGCGGACGGTTACGGCTCAGACTTCATTATTCAGTACGATCAGCACGGAAAATACATCAGACACTTTGGAGGAAGTGATAACCCAGATCCCAATTACAGATTACAGAATGCACATGGCGTTACGGTAGATTTAAGAAACCCCGCCAATCCCCAACTTATAGTTACGTCGAGATCAGAATGCGCGTTCAAGTTTTTCACCATGGATGGTGTGTACAAAAAAACGGTTACTATTCCAGGTGCTATGGTTAACAGAGCTGTTATTCATGGGAAAAATATTTATGCTGGAGTATGTTGGTCAAGAATTGATGGTAAAGGCAAACATGGAACAGGTTATGTTACAATTTTGGATGAAAGCGATAAGGTAGTGTCCAACCCAGGTGGTCAAGCACCTAGGTATGTAGATGGTAAGTTACAACACCAAATACAAGAAGTTCCCTTTATAAAGCATGGTCATGATGTTTGTGTAGATGGTGATGAAAACCTTTACGTATGTCAATGGAATGGAGGTAGAACGTATCCCATTAAATTACAAAGAGTATAAAATACGCAACATTATGTTGCGGTGTAAACAAGAAGTAATCTTAGAGTGAACGGGGTATCTGATATCGTATTATTTTTGGTCGATTCTATCCGTTGGAGGTGAACTTTCTATATCATCTTTATTCTTTGTCTTTTGTAAGGCTATGTAAAGGTGTTTTTTAAGTTTTTGTGCGATAGATTTTACATCTTTGTTTATTATCCTATAGCATTAGGGGGCTTTATAAATTCTATTTTAAAGTTTGATTATATGTGTAATTATGGAAATAACTAGCCTTAAATTTAAATAATTAGTAGGCGAGTGTGTTTCTAAATGTTAAAAAATTGGTCTAGTTATAGATGAAATTGGTGAAATTAAAACATGCTAATTCTTTAAATCTGTTCATTATTCTGAGTAATTTTAAGATCAATTGTTTGTTCTTTAAAAGTGCCATTTTGTTAATGGTTCTGTTAATATTAACATCGTCGTGTGATAGAAAATTAGAAGTTATTGCGAACACAAGTAATGATAACAGGTTTCTGTCAGATGCTTTAAATTTTAAAGGTGTACCAGAAAGCCCACAAGATAGGAGTATTTCCAGTTTCTGTGACCTTGGTTCTTGGCATTCTTTTGCTTTGCCTGATGATAGTAAAGAATTTTATGGAAGTTTTATAGGACCTTTTTCCATGAATAGGGACAATGGTATTTGGCTGGGCAAAACATTTGCAAAGTTTATATTGTACAAAAAAAATAAAGAAGAAATACAATATGTGAGTGTTAATTTAAGTCAATATCCAGGCTTTTTAGAGCAACATATTGTTACAGAAATTAAGGGTTTGGAAGTAAACTTGAAATTATGGTTTAATTCCAATAAATCTATTTTTGTTTCCGCTACAGTTAGTAATAAATCTTCTGTGCCGATAGAACTTTTTATGGGTTGGAAAGGAGATGTATGGTTAGAAACGGCTCAGTTTAATTTAAACGAACAGCTTGAAGTTAATTTTTCAGATTCAGAATCGACCCATCAATATCATTTTGATAAGGATTTTAATACCGAAGTGTCCTCTACGGGAAAATTTTATAATAGTATAACTAAAAAGCCTTATAAAATTCTATCTAATTCATCAGAGAATATTAATTTGCTCTATGTATCACTTTTCAATAAACTTCAAAATAAAGAATCTCAATCAATAAATGATGATGCAGTAGCAGGTTCCTATAGCCAAACAATAAAACGTTGGAAATCTTATCATGACGCATTTCCTTACAAGCAGAATCATTGGTTGGATTCATTGAATTTTGAATTATTAAAAACAAAATCTATTCAAACCTTAATTGGAAATTGGAAAAGTGCTTCAGGAGAGTTAAGACATGATGGCTTGTTTCCTTCTTATTTGTACAAGGGGTTTAATGGTTTTTGGGCTTGGGATTCTTGGAAACATGCTGCAGCACTTGCTAGGTTTGAGCCCAAGTTGGCCAAAGATCAAATGTTAACTATGTTTTCTTATCAAGACAATGAAGGCATGATACCAGATTGTATATATCGTGATACCTTAATTCAAAAGCATAATTGGAGAGATACAAAACCTCCTCTTGCTACTTGGGCAGTAAACCAAATATTTGAAAAAACAAGTGATACCGCTTTCGTGGCAAAAATGTTTCCAAAATTAATCAAATATCATTATTGGTGGTATAAGAATAGAGATCATAATCGAAATAAATTATGTGAATATGGTTCTACAGATGGAACAAGAATTGCTGCAGCTTGGGAAAGTGGAATGGATAATGCCGTTAGATTTGATAATGCTTTATTAGTAAAAAACAACTCTAATGCATGGTCATTGAATCAGGAGTCAGTAGATTTAAACGCGTATCTTTTGGATGAAAAGAAACAGCTAATAAAACTAGCAAAAATATCCAATAATATGTCTTCTGTTGAAGTGTTAAAAAATGATTACAATGAGATTTCAATGTTATTTAATAATGCATTTTATAATACAGATGTAGGTTACTATTTTGATCGCCAATTAGAAAATAATCAATTGGTTAATATTATAGGACCAGAAGGCTGGTTGCCACTATGGTCAGGAATTGCAACATCAGAAACTGCAGAGTCAGTTAAGAATAAGATATTTGATGAGTCACTATTCTATTCTAAAATTCCGTTGCCCACATTAAATATATCTCATAAAGATTTTGATCCTGAAAATGGCTATTGGCGTGGCCCTGTATGGCTTGATCAAGCTTATTTTGCTATAATAGGTTTAGAAAACTATGGGTTTCATGAAGAAGCTAAAACACTAAAATTAAAACTTGTTAAAAATGCTGAGGGTTTATTAGATAAAGGTTACGCTATCCGAGAAAATTATCATCCAATTTCTGGAAAAGGATTAAACGCAAAACATTTTAGCTGGTCGGCAGCACATTTATTATTGTTAATTGAATAAACATATGAATTATAATTACACTTTTGTATATATCTTATTTATATCTGTATTTTTTTCGTGTCAACAAAGTAGTAATACGATACCAAATGATATTCGTAACCCACTTATACTATCAAAAAACACTTTAGAACCAAGGGCTACATTATTTTCTTTTGAAAATGAAGCATTGGCGATTTTGGATAATATGGAAAAATCTAAAAGATACTTATCCTTAAATGGTATATGGAAATTTCATTTAGCTAAATCACCAAATAATGTTATTAAAAATATAACAGATGCTAATTATCCATTAAATAACCTAGACGATATTTCTGTTCCAGGAAATTGGGAAGCTCAAGGTTTTGGTATTCCATATTATTTAGATGAAGAATACCCTTTTGATCCAAACCCTCCTCATACACCTATCGAGAATCCAGTAGGGGTATATAAACGTAAGTTTACTTTAGCAAATAATTGGGTAACTGATGGAAGAACGATTTTATACTTTGGGTCTGTTAAATCTGCTATGTACTTATGGGTTAATGGTGAAAAAGTTGGATTTGCTAAAGGAAGTAAAGTGCCTATTGAATTTGATATTACTGATTATTTAATGCAAGGAGAAAACGACCTTACAGCAGTTATTTATAGGTGGAGTGATGGTTCTTATTTAGAAGGTCAAGATACTTGGAGAGTAAGTGGAATAGAAAGAAATGTTTATTTATACAAAACACCAGATGTCCAAATAAGAGATGTTTTTTCAAAAGCTTCTCTAGATGAATCATTTAATAATGGTATACTAGATTTATCTATAGACATTCAAAAAAATAAAAAAGAGGCAGCCAATTTAAAGTTAGAAATAACTCTTTTTGACAATAAAGGTATGGACGTATGGAGTAAAGTTATTGAAAACCCTAAAGAGTCAAAAATTAATATAAAAGGGCTTATAGAAAAACCATTAAAATGGTCTGCGGAAACACCTAATCTATATCAATTAATTATAAAAAGCACTTCTAATGATAAAATATACGAGGTTGTAAAAATAGATGTAGGGTTTAGAAATATTGAAATTAAAGACAAACAATTATTAGTTAATGGAAAGCCTATTTATATAAAAGGAGTTAATAGATGCGAATGGGATCCTTATTTAGGCAGATATATGTCTAAAGAATTGATGCTGAAAGATATTACACTAATGAAGCAAAATAATATTAATGCAGTTCGTACAAGTCACTATCCTAATGATGAATATTGGTATAAGTTGTGTGATAAATATGGGCTTTATGTTATTGATGAAGCAAATATAGAAACCCATGGTATGCAGTTTCATGAGGAAAGTTACGAAAAACTCACCAATGATGATAATTGGACTAATGCTTTTTTAGATCGTGCAAAACGCATGGTAGAAAGAGATAAAAACCACCCTAGTATAATTGCATGGTCTATGGGTAACGAATCTGGAGATGGAAAAAATTTTGTTTCAATTTATAATTGGATTAAAGAAAAAGATTCTACCAGACCGGTACAATATCAAGAGGCATGGTATGAAAATCATACCGATATGGTGGTACCTATGTATAAGAATATAGATTTTATTTCAGATTTTGCGAAAAAAAATGATTCCCGCCCACTTATTTTATGTGAATATGCACACGCCATGGGAAATAGTGTAGGTAATTTACAGGACTATTGGGATGTAATGGAAAAACACAAAAATTTACAAGGTGGGTTTATTTGGGATTGGGTTGATCAAACATTTGCTATAAAAAACAAAGACGGTATTCCTATTTGGGGAGCAGGAGGAGATATGGGCGACCCTAGAACAATGAACGATTCTACATTTTGTGCAAACGGATTGCTTTATGCAGATAGAACACCATATCCATATTTAAAGGAAGTAAAGCATGTATATAGAAATATAAAAATAAAACCTAGAAATGTGTCTTCTGGTGAATTTACATTGCAAAACAACTTCTTTTTTACAAATACTGAAAACTTTAAAATAGAGTATTCTATATTAAAAGAAGGAGAAGTTGTCGGTAATGGCGTGGTTAATAAAATAGTTGTTGAACCAAATGACTCAACCAATTTTGTAATACCTATTACGAATCTTAAAGTAGACAAGAAGTATGATTATTATATTAATTTTGCAGTGCGTCAAATGGCTAACAACTCATTGGTGCCAGCAGATCATATAGTATCGAGAGATCAAATAATATTAAATAAAGGCATTCAAGGATATGTGACAAAGTTGGCAGGTACTTTGAAAGATAAAAATATTTCGAGTACTGACACGCAGCTTACTATTGCTAATAATAAATGGCGTATTGTATTTGATAAATCCAAAGGCTATTTAATTGAAATATCAGAAGATGACGAAAATTTTATAGAATCACCATTTAAGCCCAATTTTTGGAGAGCCCCAACAGATAACGATTTAGGTAATGGTTTACAAAAAAGAGCCGAAGTATGGAAAGATATAACATTAAACCATAAGCTTAAATACTTTAATTATGATTTAAAGGATAATAAAGTAAACATAACAACAACACATGTTTATAATGATGTTTTTGAGCAAATCACACATTATGTAATCGACGGTAACGGAAAAATTTCTGTTTCAGTAGTTGTAGAATCTGATAAAACTTTATCTGAGATACCTAGAATTGGAATGACCGGAATCTTTAAAGGGAGCCTTGACAAGGTTGAATGGTATGGTCGTGGACCAGAAGAAAATTATTGGGACAGAAAAACGGCATCATTTATAGGTAAATATAAGGAAGATATAGAAAAAATGAATACCAAATATATAAGACCACAGGAAAATGGAAACAGATCCGATGTTAGATGGTTTTTATTAGAAAACGATAAAGGAAAAGGGCTGAGATTTGAAAGCAATTCAGTATTTAACTTCAGTGTTTTTCCATTTTTATATAGTGAATTGTCGCATTATAATAAAGACACCAATAAACATGGTTCGGAAATTAAATCTTCAGGCATAACCTCCTTAAACATAGATTATCATCAAATGGGTGTTGGAGGAGATAATACATGGGGAGCAAAAACCCATGAAAAGTATACCATTAGACCCGGAATTTATAATTATTCATTTTCTATTTTACCATATAATAAACCCCATTAATATATGTTAATTTTATAAATTGCAGTTTGATAATAATATCTTAAAAAAGATAAACAATGTTTTGAGAGCTTAATACTTTTTGATAAAAAGAGAAAGTATAGGTAATTACATAATATCTAAGTTGTAAAGGGTTCAACCTAAAAAATTAATTGTATTAATTTAAATAATTTGAAAATAAATCGGTCAAACCTATTCCTTATAGACTTGTTTTGGAGTTTTTTCCTAATAGGAAGCTATTCATTTGGCGGCCATATGGCCTTAATTGCAATGGTTAGGAAACAATTGGTTGATAAAAAAAAAGTGCTTACAGATGATCAAATTTTAGATGGTGTATCTTTAGCATCCATCTTGCCAGGTCCATTGGCTGTAAATTCGGTAGTTTATTACGGATTTATTTTAGCTGGAATAAAAGGAGCTATGGTAAGTTTTTTGGGCGTATTGTTACCTACCTTTCTATTAGTAACGGGATTTTCAGTTTATTATTTCTCAATTGGAGCTGAGGCCGATTTTCATATTGCTTTCGTTATCCCCGTAGTAGCTGCTGTAATTACAAGCGTAGGCTATAATATGGCCAAAAAGCAAATGCGGGTTTTAAGTCAAGGTTGTATCGCAGTACTTGCCTTTATACTTGCTGTAACGGCACCGAATGTAATATTTATAATAGTTGCGATTTTCTTGGGAGGACTAATGGGGTATTTTTTATATGCTAAACAGGAAGTAATTATTGACGTTAAAAACAATGCGACTAGATTTATAAATAGAAAAGAATTAAAAACATTAGTATACATTTTATTAATTATTATTTCATTAATGGTAATTATAGCTAGTTATAACAATAAATTAAATATTTCAGCATATTTAGCCTCGGTTTTTTCAGGAATGAGTTTAACCTTGTTTGGGGGAGGATATGTTATAATTCCCATTATGGAACAAGCTCTTGTCGGCGATTTAAATTGGGTAACATTGCACGAGTTTAATGCGGCCATTGGGATAAGTCAAATTACTCCAGGGCCAATACTAACTAGCGTTACTTTTATCGGTTATAAAATGGCAGGATTTACAGGAGCTTTTATAGCGACCGTATCTATTTTTTTACCTTCATCTATATTAATGTTAATTCTTTCACACATACAACAAAAAATTAAACATTTTAGTTATATTGATGCTGTTATGAAAGGTATTCGGGCAGTAGTTATTGGATTAATTTTTAGTGGAGCCTATACCATTGGATTAAAGCATTTTGGTTATCAAACGTTGCCTTGGGTCATTTTTATAGTGTCGCTGTTGTTATTTTTGTTCACTAAAATTCATCCTGCATTAGTAATTTTACTAACCTTATTATTTAGTTTTTTATGACTTTATTAAAAAAAGGATTAATCCCTATTCAAATAATAGGTACTCAACGCTCAGGTTCAAATTTACTTCGGTTAATTTTAAACCAGTCACCACTAATTTCAGCGCACCATCCACCACATATCTTAAAGGTGTTTTATCCCATTCTACATAAATATGATGACTTAAAGGAACATGCTAATTTTAAAAGATTAATACATGATGTTTGCAGACTTGTTGAAACCAACCCAGTAAAATGGGATATTAAATTAGATCGAGAAAAAGTATTCAGAAGATGTGAAAAACCAACATTAATTGAAGTTTTTAAAGCAGTTTACGAAACAATGGCTTTGAAAGATAACGCTGCTTTTTGGTGTTGTAAAAGCATGTCAAATGTAAACTTTTATGAACCGATTGAAGACAACGGAATGGAGCCTTATTATATTCATTTGATAAGGGACGGTAGGGATGTTGCAGCTTCATTTAAAAAAACACTCGTTGGAGAAAAACACATATTTCATTTAGCATCGATTTGGAAAAACAATTATTTGAAAGCCAAGAAAGCATTTGAAAATATAGATAGAAATAGGTGTTTAACCATAAAATATGAGTCCCTTATAGCCAATCCCATCGAGGTACTCGAACAGATTAATGGTTTTTTAGGGTTGCATTTAGATGAAACTGTTTTAGATTATTTCAATTCGAACGAATCAAAAATCACGGCAGCAGCAGGATATATGTGGAGTAATCTTACCATGCCTATTATGCCTAATAATAGCAGAAAATTTTTAGAAGTCCTTACTCCTGAAGAAATTGAAATATTTGAACATGTTGCAGGAGACTTACTTATAGAAAATGACTATGCTTTGGTGGCCAAATTTGAAAATAAAGCATTCTCAGATCAGCTAATTAGAGAGTTTGATGCCGAAAATATTAAACTTAAAAAAGAGGCCATGTTATCAAATCACTTAAAAGTAGATAGGCTATGTCGTCAAGAGAGAAATAAGTTGTTAATTGAATTAAATAAATAGTAACTATGCTTTTAAATAAATACTCAATAAATAAAACCTTACTCACTTTCATATATGCATTTTTTTTTTTTGATATCGAAAAGCAATGGACAAAATAAAATTATAGATAATGAAGTGTCCGTTAGTAAATTTGGAGCTATACCAAATGATACTATAAACGATAGGATAGCCATTAATAGAGCTTTGTTGTATTGTAAAGAAAATCAAATTAAAAAATTGATTTTTCCTGAAGGGAAATATATTCTTGAGCATCCAAAAGCTATTTCCTTAATGAATTCTGTGTTAGATTTAAAAATGGGTAAAAACCCAGAAGAAGTTATTTTTAGTCCATATTACAAATATATTAAAGGTTTAGATATTTATGGTCATAAAGATTTAGAGCTGGTGGGTAATGGTGCAGAACTTATTTGCAAGGGTTGGATGGAACCTATTTCTATAGAAAATTCAAATAAAATAAAAATATCAGGATTTACTATCGATTATTATTGGTTACCACATAGTGAGGGTAAGGTTATTGATGTTTCCAATACATATTTTGATGTTCATTTTTCTCAAGATTATATAGTAAAAAGCAATATGGTTATGCCCAGGATTATGTTTTTTGATACAAAGAAGGACAGAATAGCGAGTGAACCACTATATTTCCCTATAAAAAATAAACTCATAGCACCACAAACTTTACGTATATGGGGTAACATTCCAGTTAATTACAAGAATGATATTGCTTTAATAAACCATAGTTTTCATTTTAGGCCAGCAATTTTAATTCATGAAAGTCAAGATGTAGCTATTGAAAATGTTACAATACACTCACAACCAGGTATGGGTATTGTAGGGCACAGGTCTCATAATATTTTAATGAGCGGTTTAAGAGTTGTTCCTAAAGCAGGAAGAAAACAATCTACCAATACTGATGCTACCCACTTTACATCATGCACAGGTTATATTCATTTTAAAAATTGCATGTTTGAAGGCCAGGGAGATGATGCTACAAACGTTCATAATTATTATTACACTATAACTGGCAATATTGAAGATAAATATATAACTAAAGTCAATGCGCCAACAGGAACCCATGCTCAAGTATTAGATTATCCAGATGTAGGCGATGCGTTTGAACTTGTAGATAAAAATACACTTAAAAAGATTAAAGAAATAACAGTTAAGGAGGTTGTTACACTTCCTGAAAAATGGGAAACACATTTAACTTTTAATGAGCCTATTCCAATAGATATAGATAGATATTTATTAATTAATATTACCCGTTTGCCCAGTTTGCATATGGAGGGTTGTACTATAATGAGTCATTTGGCTAGGGGGATTCTTATAAAGACCCGAAATGTAAGGATTGAAAACTGTACAATCATGGAGTCGACAGGCACAGGTATACATATTGGAGCAGAAGGTAGCTGGCACGAAGGCCCAGGATCTGCCAATGTAACAATAATTAATAACAGAATTATTAGGTGTGGAAGAGGAGATGGAGTACAGAATGAAGCAAGTGGGATTGCCGTAAATGTAGTAAGTTCTAATCCAGCCAAAAATAGTGTACATAGAAATCTAGTTTTTGAAAATAATATAATAGAAGGAGAACATGCAAAATACGGTATATATGTTACAGGTGCAGATGATGTGGTTATTAGATATAATGATATATCGGGGTGTAAAATACCTATTTATATAGAAAAATAATTTGGACTAAAGTTTTTTGTAAAGTTTAATGTAATGATAAATATTATGTTTTTTAATATAATTAACAGATGTTTAAATTTTAAGATATTTTTGGATAAGCTTAAATTAAATTTACTCAGTAACAATAATAAGCTAAATAAAGTTGAGTACTTGAGTGGTAAAATACAACAAGGAGTTTGTTGTTCTTTACTTTTAATAATGGGGTCTTGTGCTAACGAGCAGACTAATAAGCAGCCTCCAAACATCCTGTTCTGCGTAGCGGATGATGCTTCATATGCTCATTTTGGAGCCTATGGTTGCGATTGGGTAAAAACTCCAAATTTCGACCGGGTTTCTAATGAAGGGATATTGTTTACCAATGCCTATACCCCAAATGCCAAATGCGCTCCGTCAAGGTCATGTATAATCACCGGGAGGAACCCCTGGCAGTTGGAGGCGGCAGCTAATCATTGGCCCTATTTCCCCGATAAATATAAAACTGTTTGTGAAGCACTCCGCGAAAATGGATATGAAACAGCCTTTACAGGTAAGCCATGGGGGCCTGGGAAATTTAAAGAAGGTAGGGAGTTGATAGGTACACGCTACGATGTAAAAGGGGAAACCCCAACATCGGAGATTGAAAATACAGACTATGCTGGGAGCCTTAATCTTTTTCTGAAAGAACGAAATAAAAAGAAACCATTCTTTTTTTGGTATGGGGGCTGGGAACCACATCGTTATTATGAATATGGTTCAGGTATTGAAAAAGGAGGAAAGCAGCTTGATATGATAAAGCAGACAGATATCCCTTCTTACTGGCCAGATGAAGAAAAGGTGAAGACTGACATGTTGGATTATGCTTTTGAATTGGAATGGTTCGATTTGCACCTAGGGAAAATGATTGATCTTTTAGAAAAACAGGGTCTTTTGGAAAATACAATGATAGTCGTTACATCAGACAATGGGATGCCTTTCCCACGGGTAAAGGGAAATCCATATGAACATAGTACCCACATGCCACTTGCTATTATGTGGAAAGGAAAAATTATTAATCCCCGAAAAGTGAATCATAGCTTAATTAGTTTTATTGATTTTGCACCTACATTTCTTGAAGCTGCAGGTATCGATATAGCCACCAGTGGAATGCAACCTATTAGTGGAAAAAGCATTTTAAATATACTTACTAGTGAGGAAGAAAGAAATGAACGTAAAGTTTTATTGCAGGGCAGGGAACGTACAGATGTAGGAAGACCAAACGATTGGGGCTATCCGGTACGGTCCATTAGAAAAGACAGCCTTCTATACCTATATAATTTTCATCCAGAAAGATGGCCAGGAGGTAATCCTGAAACAGATTTCAGGGATACCGCACCAGGACCAACAAAAGAAGCAGTTATTAAAAGTGGAGAGAGTAGTGTATGGTGGGAAGCTTGCCTTGGGCTTAGGCCACAGGAAGAATTGTATAACCTAAACCAAGACCAAGAGTGTATGAATAACCTTTGCAATACGGAAGCCTATGTTGGTATTGCCGCAGAATTGAAAGAGGAATTATTTCAACTTTTAAAAAAAGAAGGCGATCCGCGTATGGAAGGTAAAGATGACTATTTCGACCAGTTCCCTTACATCAATGATACAGAACGGGGACTTTATGATCGTACAATTTTAAAAATGAATAAAAAAAGATAATTGTTGTAATGAAAATAAAACTATTAATATCGATTGTTGCCACCTACATTTGCCTGTCTGGATGCATGTCAAAGAATAAGCAAAAAACTGTTTCTGATAGACCAAACATCATTTTTATTCTTGCCGATGACCTTGGCTATGGCGATTTGGGATGTTACGGACAAGAACAAATAAAAACCCCCTTTATAGATAATCTAGCAAGGTCTGGTATGCGATTTACCAATCATTATGCAGGAAGTACTGTATGTGCACCTTCGCGTTGCTCATTAATGACTGGTAAACACACTGGAAAATCAAAAATAAGAGGTAATAAATATAATTTTTCATTGGAATCTGCTGATACTACAGTAGCTCAAATTATGCAAAACGCAGGTTATAAAACAGCAATTATTGGAAAGTGGGGATTGGGAGACAATGGATCAGCAGGGCAACCTTCTAAGAAAGGTTTTGATTATTTTGTAGGCTATTTAGACCAAATAAGGGCACACAATGCTTATACCGACTGGCTTTGGAAAAATTCAGATACTTTGAAAACAAATAATAAGGTTAAGATTATTCCAGAAAGTTATGCGAAAGGCATAGGAAGTATTGCGACAGAGAAAAATACTCATACTCAGGATATCTTTACCAATGAAGCGTTAAGTTTTATTGAAAACAATAAAACGGACCCTTTCTTTTTGTATCTGTCTTATACTTTACCACATGCAAACAATGAAGCTTGGTATTTAAATGAAATAGGAATGGAAGTGCCAGAGTTAATGGGGTACGATACTTCTCTTTCTGAAATGAAACCAGTTCAGCAGGCATTTGCAGCTTCAGTATCTTATCTAGATCGCGATGTGGGGAAAATAATTTCTAAACTAAAAGAGCTTGGAATAGACAATAATACGTTGGTAATATTTGCTTCAGATAATGGACCCCATGAAGAAGGAGGTGTAGATTCCAAAATATTTAAAAGTTCAGGATCTCTTAGGGGTATTAAAAGAGACCTTTATGAAGGAGGTATTCGTGTGCCAATGATAGCTTATTGGCCAGGTAAAATTGCTCAAGGCTCTCTGTCTATGCATGCCTCAGCATTTTGGGACTTCCTACCTACAGCATGTAATATAGCTGGAGTAGAGCCTCCTAAATGGACTGATGGAATTTCCTATTACAACGAATTGCTTGGTAAGCCCCAGAAAAAACACGAATTTCTCTATTGGGAGTGGTCTTCTGAAGGAGGCAAACAAGCCGTAAGACTTGGCAACTGGAAAGGTGTGCGTTTAAACGCCTCAAAAGGTTCCGATGCACCAATTGAACTTTACAATCTCTCAAAAGATATTGGTGAGTTAAAAAATATAGCAGAAGAATATCCCTTAGAGGTAAGTAAAATCTCAGAAATAATGAAAAGGGAGCATACTTACTCTAAAGACTTTAATTTTGATTATGAGATTGATTAAAGAAACTAGAAATTTATGTTCCAATTTCTGTTAATTTGTCTTTTATTAACTCAAAGATTAAATCTGTGGCTTCACCTATTGAAAGATGCTCGTTAATTTCAATATCTGAATGTGTTGGTGCTTCATAAGGCGAAGAAATGCCAGTCATATTTTTTATTTCTCCAGCTCTAGCTTTTTTGTATAAACCTTTAGCATCTCTTTTTTCGCAAGTTTCTATACTGGTATTTACATAAACTTCTATATAGTTATTTGAAGAAACAATGGTTTTAATAATATCTCTATCTTTTTTATAAGGTGCTATAATAGCAGCTAAAACAACTACACCTGCATCAATAAACAATTTTGAAGTTTCTGCTACCCGTCTATTATTTTCAGATCTGTCCTCTGGACTAAAATCTAAGTCCTGATTAATCCCTTTTCTAATACTATCTCCATCTAAGGTATAGGTATTAATGTTTTTTTTAAAAAGTAAATGCTCTAAACTATTTGCTAAGGTTGATTTACCAGCACCAGATAAGCCAGTAAATAAAATAAGAAATGAATTATGACCATTAATGTTTAAGCGTTCTTTTCTAGTTATTTTATAAGCGTATGTTTTTAAATTGTCATCCATTCTTTTTTAAATATTACAGTATCATTGTAAACTATAAATTCATTGTTTAACAAGTTGGGTTTATTGTATGCTAAATCTTTAAATGTATTTTTAGATATAACTCGAATACCAACAGCCTCACAAATGGCTTGACCTGCAGCTGTATCCCATTCCATGGTAGGAGCAAATCGAGGATAAATATCTGCTTTGCCTTCTGCTATTAAACAAAATTTAATAGAACTGCCTTTTGATACAATATCTATTGAAGCATAATTGTTATGTAATTTTTTTATGAATTGTTTTGTTTTATCATTCATATGAGATCTACTTCCAACCACCTTTATTATTGATTTGTTTGTATTTTTTGGCAATAACCTATATGCATCATCAAACCAATTTTTAATACTGTTAAACTCTTTGTCTAGAGTTATTTTATAAGCTTTTTTATCTCCAACATTACCATAATAAAGCTCTTTTGACGTGGGAATAAAAATAACCCCAAGAATAGGTTTATTATTTTCAATCAAAGCAATATTAACTGTATACTCTCCATTCTTTTTTATAAACTCTTTTGTTCCATCTAGTGGGTCAACAATCCAACATTTTTTCCAATGTTTTCTTTCATTATATATAACTTCTTTATTTTCTTCACTTATTATTGGAATTGAAGTCGATTTTAACAATGTGTTTATTATGTTGTTTGATGCCTTATCAGCTTTAGTTAAAGGGCTATTATTGTTTTTAATTTCTAATTCAAAATCATCATTTTTATAAATATCTTCAATTACAATTCCAGCTTTAATAGAGGCTTTAATAGCAAGTTTTAATAGTTCTTTCATATTAGCATCTAATATAAAACATTCTTATAAAAGGGTGTTTTTAAATGTTACACTTTATAATTGAGCTTAAGCATGTAAAGTAGAATAATTTTATTTATAAGTAATTTAATTAGTTAAGCTTATAAGGGTCATTTGTTCTTATTAACCAATCCGATAAAACGGTTTTAAGACTATCTACTAACTTGGGATTTTGATAAGCAATATTCTTCATTTGGTAAGGGTCCTTATGGTTATCAAAGAGTAGTAAGCTATCTGGAATATGTATTGGAGGATTATTATTGACAACGAATGTGTATCTTTTGGTTCTTACTCCCCTTAGTCCTGTGTTAGTTCTTTCTCCAACCCAAATATACAATTGAGATTGGGGAATCTCTCCTTCTCCTTTAAAAAGATAATTAGTAAAATTAGTGCCGCTTACTGCTTGTGGGATATCATTTTCAAATCCCATAAGCCCCATTAAGGTAGGGTAAATATCGGGTATTGATAACATTAAATCTTCTTTCCTAGGGCTAAGTTTTTCTGGATATTTAATAATTAATGGAATACGCATAGCTTCTTCGTATGGGAGGTCTTTTCCTCGCTTATTATGGCTCCCCATCAATTCACCATGATCGGATACTACCAAAACTATGGTATTCTTGTCTAGCTTTTGTTGTTTTAAAGTTTCTAGTATTTTCCCTATTTGATCATCAACTCCAGTGACCATTGTGAAATAATCTTTCATGTGCCCTGTAACCCAATCAGACCATTCTCCATTTTTTAATTTGGCATTGGG
Source organism: Wocania arenilitoris (assembly GCF_021728535.1). GTDB lineage: Bacteria > Bacteroidota > Bacteroidia > Flavobacteriales > Flavobacteriaceae > Wocania_A > Wocania_A arenilitoris. Next base: position 60,681 of record NZ_JAKKDU010000002.1, read on the forward strand.
GCGATTTGCCAGTTCTGTATATGTCTTGTCTTTATAATATTTTTGATATTTCTTGGGATATGCCTTATAGTCTCCAACACCATCATCATGAGGAGGATTCATGGCCACTACCAAAGCAAAGGGTTTAGAAGAATCTCTATAGTTATTATCCTTATTTTCTAGATATTTTATAGCTTTGTCGGCTTCCTCAATTGGGCTCCATCGATCTACATAATGAAATTCATTTCTTTTTGCATCTGTGGACCAATATAGCGGATTCATATGGTAATCATAAGTATTGTAAGCATACCAATAATCGAAACCATGTCTATTATTGGGAGGTGTCCATTCATTCCATTTATTTCCTTCTTTATCATTATTGTTTAAGCAATCTATGTAAGGTTTTTTGGGTTTACTTAAATGCCATTTTCCAATGTATCCCAAATTATATCCTTTTTGTTTTAGAATGTCAGACCAACAGATTTCTTCTTGCTTGAGTTCCATGTTTTCTTGGTAGATTGGTTGTCCTTCATATTCCATACAATTATTGATAACTCCATTCTCAAAAGGATATTTACCAGTCATAAGCATGGCTCTCATAGGGCTACAAACAGGATAGTTGGCAACTGCATTAGTAAATACAATACCCTCGCTTGCAAGTTTATCTAAATTAGGTGTAATTACGGGGTCTTGATTCATGAATCCCATGGCATGTGCTCTCCATTGATCGGGAAAGAAAATGACTAAATTTGGAGGATTCTCCCTTTCTGTTTTCTTTTGCTTAGAATAACAACTAGTAAGTAGTATGATGGAAAATAAGATTATAATATTTAGCTTTTTCATTGTTATAGATATTTTATTATTTGGACAACATAAAATCTTCTTTGAATATTTTAGTTAAATAGAGAATTAATTCTTCAGCATTTTCTTGAGTAAAAATAATAGGAGGCTTTATTTTTAACACATTATGGTCTGGTCCATCGGTACTCATTAAAATACCATAATCTTTCATGCGGTTTGCTAAATAATCCGTTTGAGCGGCTAACGGGTTTAAGTTGGCGTCAACTAATTCAATACCTAAAAATAAACCTTGCCCTCTAACATCTCCAATTATAGGAAATTCTTTCGCAAGTTTTTTAAATTCTGCTTTTAAAAATTCACCAAGATTCAAGGCGTTTTGTTGTAGGTTGTCTCGCTTTACTGTTTTTAAAACTTCTGCTCCAATAGCACAAGAAACGGGATTACCTCCAAAAGTATTGAAGTATTCCATACCATTTGCAAATTTATTAGCAACTTCTTGGGTGCAAGCTACTGCGGCAAGGGGATGCCCATTACCTAATGGTTTTCCAATGGTAACAATATCTGGAGTTACATTATGAAGCTGAAAGCCCCAAAAGGTTTTTCCTAAACGACCACATCCTACTTGTACTTCATCAGAAATGCATAAACCTCCAGCAGCTCTTACTTTTTTATAGGCCTTAGCCAAAAAGCCTTCAGGTAATTCTACTTGTCCGCCGCAACTAATAATAGGTTCTATAATAAAGGCTCCAACACCTCGTCCTTTTTTATGTACAATGTCTATTTGCTTTTGTACTTCTTCTGCATATTTATCGGCAGTATTTTCACCGCGGTACTTACCTCTAAAAGCATCAGGTAGCGGAAAAATATGAGTGTGCTCTGGAGCACCTTTACCACCTTTACCGTCAAATTTATATGAAGACATATCAATACACATATTGGAGTTTCCGTGATACCCTATTTCTGAGGCAATAATGTCGCGTTCACCAGTTGCTGCTTTAACCATTCTAATAGCCAATTCGTTAGCTTCGCTTCCTGAATTCACAAAATGTAAAACATTTAGTTCGGGTGGTAAGGTTTCAATAAGTTCTTTTGCTAGCGCATTGATGTTTTCATGCAAATAACGCGAGTTGGTATTTAAAAGAGCCATTTGTTGTTGTCCAGCTTTAACAACATTGTAATTTTCGTGCCCTACATGAGCCACATTGTTTACTGTGTCTAAATATTTTTTCCCATATTGGTCTATGAGGTATTGGCCGTTACCACGTACCATTTTTATGGGTATTTTATACTGTAGGCTTAAACTTTTTCCTAAGTGTTCCTTTCGGTAGTTAATTAGGTCACTATTCGAGATCGTGTTTTTAGGTTTAAGTGGTTTTAATTTAAATAATAAATTTGGATCTGGACAAATACTTTTCCAAACCTCTAACTGACTGAAATAGGCAACCCCAGGGAAATCGGTTTCATAATCTAGTAGTGATAACATGATTTGAAAATGCAAATGAGGCACCCAATTGCCATTTTCTGGATAACTACCTAATTTACCAATAATTTCTCCTTTTTTAATGTGGTCTCCAATTTTATGCTGGGTAGCACTTTCAACATCTAAATGTCCGTAAAGCGAATAAAAAGTTAAGCTTTCTGTATAATGCTCTAATATTACTAAACCACCATATTCTTTATCACCATTATTATTAATAGCCATGGCTATTTTTCCATCCAATACTGCACAAACAGGAGTGTTATAAGGCAACCAGAAATCTATTCCTAAGTGAATGTTACGATTTTCTGTTCCTCTGTTTCCTACTTTGTTATAGGCTTGAGAGGTATAAAGTATCCTAGGCTCTAAATAACCACCTGCAATGATACGGTTGGGAACCGTTTTTTGAAGTCGATTAATTTTAAATTCAAATAATTCTAAATCGTTGAAATCTTCTTGATGACCTATCCATTTGCTTGAAACGCTTAAATCGATAGCTTGTATTTCATTTATTCCAATGCTAGGGAATAAGTCAGATAATTTAAAAGAAGTATTTTTTGCGAAATTTTTAAATTTATTTTCATTGGGGTGTGCAATAAAACCACAAGCCTTCCTAAAACTATAGCCTGCATATTCATCAGAGATTAAATGCCATTTTTTTAATACTTCCCATGCGGATTTTTCACTAATAAGCAAATACTTATTGTCTGGTTCTTTAATTTTATTTATTGCAGATTTAGTTACCGAAATAACCAATCTCATAGCGATGGCGATATGCAAATGGTCCAACTCTTTTTCCTGTAATGGAAAAGTACTATGATAGCCCTTTACAATGGGTAGAGACGCCTCTAGAGGGTCATTATGTTTCATTATTGCGTAAGCACATGCAATAGCTAGATCATTTATAATTTGGGTGTGAATAGCGTCTCCATAGTCTATAGCTGCCTTTACCACTGGATTTAATAAGTCTTCAGAAACAATAACATTGTTGTCGTTTGCATCGTTATGAACAACACATTTTCTTAGTTTGGAATAGGCATTTAGCTTGTCTTCAAATTTATTTTGAAATGCAGAAAGAATCTTTTTTTCTTTACCATTAAATAAATTAATATATTGATTAGTCCAAAGAGATTGAGCAATATCCCATTCAAATTCGCGATGGGCTTCTTTATGGTTAAAACCTTGTAAAGTTTTAGTTAAAAGCCCACATTGTTCTCCTAGGCTATACCGTAAATTATCTAATTGCGGATTGACATTGCTCCAAACTCTACCAGAAACCCATGATAGTAATCGCACTTTACGTTTGTTTCCATAGTCATCAATTATTTCAGAAATGGCATTTCCGTTTATATCTGCAACAACTTTTGGTGCTATAAGATTGTTTCCTTGGGCTTCACAATATTGTAATAGTTTCTGTTGAAAATCGAGGTAGTTTTCGTTTTCGTCTGGTCGTGATATCTTTAAAATATAACCTTCTTCATGAGCTATCTTAATTCTAAAATTAAAATCTACTTCACCAGGAAGTGCAGAAGCATGTCCTTTAATATTAAAAAGATTGAAAAGAATATTTTCAGCTTGTTGGGTATTTATTTGTAATTCACAATAGTTAATCATTCTTAAACCGTTTTTGTCATTTAATTTATTCAATACCATAATTCTCTAAGAATTTCAGGCTCTTTTATTTTGGTATTTCGGTTCGAGTTTCATTATTTTTTTGGTAGCAACATTTATAAAATCATTTAAAACCAACAATTTAATATTTCTTAAAATATATTTTTAAGTTTTAGGGATTAATGTAATAAAAATATATTAGAAATTAAAAACAATTCCTTGGGCTAAATGTGCTTCTTTTCCATAATTAACTGTACAGGTTTGTCTTCTCATATAAGCTTTCCATGCATCAGAACCACTTTCTCTACCACCTCCAGTTTCTTTTTCGCCTCCAAAAGCACCTCCTATTTCAGCGCCAGAGGTTCCAATATTGACATTGGCAATACCACAGTCAGAACCAGAATACGATAAGAATTCTTCACTCTCTCTAATATTAAGTGTAAATATTGAAGATGATAAGCCTTGAGGTACAGAGTTTTGAATTTTTATAGCCTCAGTAAAATTAGTATATGTCATGACATATAAAATTGGAGCAAAGGTTTCGTGCTTTACAATGGTCATGTTAACATTAGCTTCAATAATAGTTGGTTTTACATAACAGCCTGATAAATATTGTTCGCCAGCTAATACTTTATTCCCAGCAAGAACTTTACCGCCTTGTTCTATTGCTTTCTGAATAGTGTTTTTATATTCTTCTACTGCTTGTGTATCAATAAGAGGGCCTACATGATTAGATTCATCTAAAGGATTTCCAATATGAAGTTGTTCATATGCTTTTACTAATTGATTAACCAAATTATCATATTGACTCTTATGAATAATTAATCGTCTTGTTGATGTGCATCGCTGACCTGCTGTTCCTACGGCACCAAAAACTATAGAAGGGATTGCATGCTTTAAATCAGCGTTCTCTGTAACAATAATAGCATTATTTCCTCCAAGTTCTAGTATAGACTTACCTAATCTTCTAGCGACTGTTTCTGCTACACTTTTGCCCATTCGTGTGGATCCTGTTGCAGAAACTAATGCAATATCAGGATGCGAAGCCATCTCTTGTCCTATGTCTCTTCCTCCTATTATTAGATTACTTATACCTTCTGGTAAGTCATTATCTAATAACACTTTCTTTATTATTTGTTGACAAGCTAAAGCAGTAAAAGGAGTTTTTTCTGAAGGTTTCCACACACAAACATTACCACATATCCATGCTAAAGCTGTATTCCACGCCCATACTGCAACAGGGAAATTAAAAGCAGAGATAATACCAACAACACCTAAAGGATGCCATTGCTCCATCATTCTATGTCCTGGTCTTTCAGAATGCATTTGTAATCCGTAAAGCTGACGAGACAATCCAACAGCAAAATCACAGATGTCAATCATTTCTTGTACTTCGCCATAACCTTCTTGAAGACTCTTACCCATTTCGTAACTAACTAAAGCTCCTAAGTCTTCTTTATTTTGTCTAAGGGCTTCTCCAAATTGTCTTACTATTTCTCCTCTTTGGGGAGCTGGTATCGTTCTCCAAATTTTAAAAGCTTCTTTAGATTGATTCATTACATTATCGAAATCTGAAATGGTTCCTCCTTGTACATGACCAATTTCTAGACCATCTACAGGGGAATTTATTTTAAATGTGTCTCCATTTCCTTCCCAACAAGTTTCTCCTGTACTTACACTGTAATAAGGAGTCTCTAAATTAAATTTTTTAAGTATACTTTTCATGTGTTTATATTTATTGTTATTCAACGGTCACATGTAACATCCTAAATAATCATTTGGTTGTGTGATTAAATATTAATCATGGATGTTTCATTACTATATCTTTTCTAATACTATAGAAATTCCTTGCCCTACTCCAATACACATTGTGCAAAGAGCTTTTTTTGCTTTAGAATTTTCCATTTGGTACAATGCGCTTGTAACAATTCTTGCTCCACTCATACCAAGGGGGTGTCCAAGTGCAATAGCTCCTCCAAGAGGGTTTACTCTAGGGTCGTCATCTTTTAAATTTAAAGCTCTTAAACAAGCTAAGGATTGTGCAGCAAATGCCTCGTTAAGTTCTATGATATCTATGTCATTTAGAGTTAAATTAAGCTTTTCTAATACCTTTATTGTTGCAGGGACTGGCCCCATGCCCATAATTCTAGGTAAAACTCCAGCTGTAGCCATTCCTAATATTTTTGCTTTTGGAGTCAGATTAAATTTCTTCACTGCTTCTCCTGATGCCAAAAGTAAAGCAGCTGCCCCATCATTTATTCCCGAAGCATTGCCAGCTGTAATACTACCATGTTCTCCACTAATAGATTTTAAACTATTTAGTTTTTCTAATGAAGTTAAGCGTAAATGTTCATCGTCTAAAAACTCTGTTGAATATTTCTGTTTGCTTTGTTTAGGTATAAAAACTGGAGTTATTTCTCTAGAAAGATTGCCGTTTTTTTTTGCTTTATCAGCTTTCTCTTGGCTGCGCTGTGCAAATGCATCTTGATCTTCTCTACTAATATTAAAATCTGTTGCAATATTTTGAGCTGTTTGAATCATTCCCTCTGTTCCATACATTTTGTTAAGTTTTTCATTAACAAAACGCCAACCAATTGTTGTATCGTAGGTTTTACTTTCTCTTGAAAAGGCCTGAGTTGATTTTCCTGTAACAAATGGAGCTCTTGACATGCTTTCTACACCACCTGCTATCATAATTTCTGTTTCACCAGATTTAATAGCTCTAGCAGCTGTACCTATTGCATCCAAACCTGAACCGCATAACCTATTTACCGTTGAGCCACTAATGGTTTCTGAAAACCCAGCTAATAATAATGCCATTCGAGCGACGTTTCGATTATCTTCTCCTGCTTGATTAGCGCATCCTATAACAATATCATCTATAGCATTCCAATCCATATCAGGGTTTCTATCCATTAATGCTTTTAAAGGAACAGCACATAAATCATCTGCCCTAACTAAAGATAATGAGCCTCCGTAACGGCCTATTGGTGTTCTAATCGCATCACAAATAAATACTTCCTTCATGTTTTTCATTACGTAATTGCCTTTTATATTATCTTAATAGTTTTGGTTTGATTAATCTAAATCCATTTAATAAAGCTTGCGATAAACGATCAATTTCTTTTTGTTCGAGTGTAGTTGCGAACATGCAAGCACAGGTGTTAATCATTATAATATGTTCTTTTAAAAACATGTAATCTAAAAGTTCTGTTACTATATTTTTAATTTGCTTTGGTTGATAGGCCTCTCTATATAATCTTGGAGCGGTTTCTGTAAAGTGCAATCTAAACATTGAACCATCTCCTGTTATAGAAATTGGTACATCGGCTATTTTAATTGATTCTTTAATTTGATAAATCGCTTTTTTTGTTAATTCATTTAATCTTAAAATTGCATTTTCATCAAACATCTCCATAGCTATTCTTCCTGCAGTAGTAGAAATTGGATTTGCTGAAAAAGTTCCTGAATGTGGATGCTTTAATATGGCTTGCCTAGGGTTTAAAACCTGCATTATTTCTGATTTCCCAGCTAATGCTCCAATAGGAAATCCGCCTCCAATTATTTTTCCCATAGCTGTTAAATCTGGTACTACCGAATAATTATCTTGAGCCCCCCCATAATTAACCCGAAATGTCACAACTTCATCGAATGCAAGTATTGCATTATTTTTACGAGTCCACTTATAAATAGCTTCAATAAATTGATTACTGGCAGGAAATAACCCAATACGATGCGGAACAGGGTCTATAAGCACACAGGCTATTTTATCAGCATTTTGATCTAATATGTTTAAGGTTCGTTCAATATCATTAAATGGAAAAATAACAACATCATCCACCACACCTTGAGGAGTTCCATCTACTAGGGGGACGGTATTTGGTTTATTAATGTCTCCCCAATTACTTGGGTTAGCTGTTTGACTCATCTCTGCATAATCATAGGTTCCATGATATGCACCTTCTGCTTTAGCTATTTTAGGTTTACCAGTATATGCTCTTGAAGCTTTTATCATGGTCATTACTGCTTCTGTTCCAGAATTAACAAATCTAATTTTTTCAAACCCAACAGATCTATTAATCAACAATTCAGCAAAATCTACTTCAGATTCGGTTCCCATTGTATAGGCTGTTCCTTTTTTTAATTGTTTGGTTACAGCGTTTGTAATATTTGGATGGGCATGCCCATGAATTAAGGATGCCATATTGTTAGCAAAATCAATACGCTCAACACCTTTAATATCAGTGATATAACTTCCTTTTGCGTGCGACACATAATACGGGTGAGGCTCTCTAAAAATGGTGTTTCTACTTACCCCTCCAGTAATAACTTTACAAGCACGACTATAAATAGCAGTGTTCTCTTTTCCTGTTTTATTTTTTGTTAAACTTTTAGATTCCATAATGAAAGTAAAAAAAGTAAATTTTCTAGTATTGTTTTAATTTTGGTTCTGTACGTTCTTTAACGTAATCTAAAGTTACATTTGGGCCTAATTCTTTAACAAACAACCCATTCTTTGTTACATCAATTATTGCCAAGTCTGTGTAAATTCTTTTTACAACTTGTTTACCTGTAATTGGAAATGTACATTTTTTAAGAATTTTTGGTGCTCCATGTTTTGTAACATGTTGAGTAATTACAAAAATTTTTTTTACGCCTGCCACTAAATCCATAGCTCCACCTACTGCTGGAATAGCATCTTTTGCACCTGTTGACCAGTTTGCCAAATCACCATTTTTAGAAACTTGCATAGCCCCTAAAACACATATGTCTATATGGCCTCCTCGAATCATCGCAAAACTATCTGCATGATGAAAATAACTAGCTCCCGGAATAGCTGTAACACATTTTTTACCTGCATTAATTAGTTCTTTGTCTTCATCTCCCTGATTAGGTGCTTTCCCCATTCCTAACAATCCATTTTCAGTTTGATATATTACTTCTCTCCCTTTTGGGACAAAATCAGCTATCATTTCTGGAATTCCAATGCCTAGATTTACATAGGATCCATTAGGAATATCAAGGGCAACTTTCTGTGCCATTTCTGCACGATTCCAACCTATTTTTTTACCTGTTGTTACCATGGGTATTTTTTTTCTTGCTCTACTAAACTAGATTCATGAGCTGGATTATTTACTTCTATTACTCTATTAACAAAAATTCCTGGAGTAATCACTTCTTCTGGATTTATATTACCAGCATCAACAATGGTCTTTGCTTGAACAATAGTAACGGTTGCAGCTGTGCACATAATAGGTCCAAAATTTCTAGCTGTTGCATGATATGTTAAATTTCCATATCTATCAGCTTTATCACATTTCACAAGAGAAAAGTCAGCTTTTATTCCATACTCTAAAACAAATTTTTGATTGTTGAAGTCTCGGGATTCCTTACCTTCTGCTAATAAAGTGCTTACTGAAGTAGCTGTGTAAAATGCAGGAATTCCTGCGCCTCCTGCTCTTATTCGTTCTGCTAACGTTCCTTGAGGAACTAATTCTAATTCAATATTTCCAGCTCGATACAATTCTGGAAAAACCATAGAATTTGCGGTTCTTGGAAATGAACAAATCATTTTTTTTACTTGCTTGTTTTCAATTAGAGCGGCAAGTCCAACATGACCACTTCCAGTATTATTACTAATCACAGTTAGGTTTTTTGCTCCGTGATCTATTAATGCATGAATTAATTCAATAGGGCTACCTGCCTCACCAAACCCACCAACCATAACTGTTGCTCCATCGAATATATCTACTACTGCTTCGGATAATGAACTAGCTTGTTTATTAATCATTTTTTGTAATTTATATTAGCTATCGCTCCAAATAGTTCAATTTTCCTTCTATGCCGTCCCATTTATCGGCATCAGGTAAAGCTTCCTTAACTTCTGTTATTTGAGGCCAGATATCTGAGAGTTCAGCATTTATATCTAAAAAATGTTCTTGATCTTCAGGGAGGTCATCTTCAGAATATATAGCACCAATTGGACATGCAGGAACACACTCTTCACAGTCAATACATTCATCGGGATTAATAACCAAAAAATTAGGTCCTTCGTAAAAACAATTTACGGGGCATACTTCAACACAACTTGTGTGTTTACAATTAATACAATTTTCTCCAACTACAAAAGCCATAATATATATTTATTTAGAATTCTTGATAGTTCACCAAATGGTGGTGTAATCTTTAATTTTTACTACCTCTTAACTAACACTACTAGTTTCCTTCATAGATTCTGTAAATAATCCAGCTTCATCAATAATCACTCTGTCTTCGTATCCACTAAACCATATCGCTTCTGGGTTTCTGCCTACAATAGCCACTTGACCTTTGTTTTTTGCATCAGCAGTTCCACGCAACAATTTAAAAATCACTACACCGTTTTCGGTACCTGGTATACCTGGTATTGGCTCATTTGTTACTGCTACTACCTCTGTTTTACCTAAGTAATGTGTAATTGACAATCGGGCACTAGCTTCAACACCAGACAATCCCTTTTGCGAGTCATTTAATAATTTCCATGCATCTTCAATGGTGAGGTTAAATGCTTTGTGACCAATAATATCGCGTCCACAGAAAAAATAATGATTGTTAATTCTATTTCTTTTTAACTCACGTTGCATAATTCTTATATCATTAGGATCTTCATTAATTCCTTTTATAAACGGTGCTTGATTCTCAATTATAATAAATTTTCTATCAGCTAATTCTTTAACGGCATGTTTCGTGTTTTCAATCCAAAGTAGTCCGCCTTCTGGATTTTCTATATAATTTCCATTATCATCCTTTTGTAAAAACTCATCTGGATGATTAAAATGAACCATAACTCTTAATTGCACTTCAGGGTATGCGGCATGAAAATCATCTACCATGTTAAAAAAAGTACGATCAAATCGATCTGGATAAAAGGCAAGCTCTTTAGTTCCTAATCTTATACTTTCAATACCTGCATCAGCTAGTGCAGAAAACCATTCTGCCAAGTTTTTGTTACCAAGAACCATAGCATCTCCACCAGACATTAAAATTTCTCTTAATTTTTCTCTATTTGTTTCAGGGTGCTTTCCTCCGTTTTCTTCAACTAGTTTATTATGTTCTTGAATATAATTAACTAGTTCTGGGATCTTTGCTAAACCTTTTGAGGCAACTGTGCCATCTTCTCTAAGAATTTCTTTTTTAGCTATTAGCTCTTCTCTATAGCAAAATCGACAATGCGCCGAACAGGTATTAATCACATATATAAGCCCTAATTCATATTTATGAATTAAACCTTCTATAGGGCTATATGACATCTGATTTCCAGGGTCTGGAGCGCCTTCAAGGTCAAATGTTTCTTTAGGACTAGCCTTAACTAACGTTTGTACAGCTTTACTATTTTTTGCTATTTGATAATAATGATTAGTTATTTTTACTGGCATACGCGCTTCAACGTCTCGGTCCGTGTTTTTCATATCAATTAATACTTGCAATTCTTCTTCCGAGTAGAAATCTTGCATGTCTTCAGATACCTTTTTATCTATATACTTTTTAAGCCCAGTTATAATTCCACGATCATATTTAGCATTTTCAACTTTGGCTAAAAAGGCTTGTGCTTTCTCTGTAGGTTGATATTTTCTTTGAGTTGGCATAGTGTTTTGTTTATTTTTTTATTAAAAAATTTTTATTTCAGCAAATATAGAAGTAAGTTTGAGTAGCTTTAATTTTTATTTAGTATCAAATGTTAAGTAAAACAAATCAATTAGAAATTCGCCATATTCGTTATTTTTTAATTTTAGCAGACACATTACATTTTAGAAAGGCAGCGGAAAAAATATTTATATCGCAATCTGCATTAAGTCAACAAATAAATTTATTAGAAACTATATTAAATGTAAAATTGTTTGAAAGGACGAATAGAAGAGTGTCATTAAGTGTTGCGGGGGTTCTTTTTTTAGAGGAAGCAAAAGGGATTATGAATTATTTTGATACTTCATTGAAGCGATGGCAACAATCACTAGATGGCAATAATGGACAACTAAAAATAAGTTTTGTAGGCTCGGCAATGAAGAATTATTTGCCCCCAATTATAAAACAGTTTACAAACGATTTTTCTAATGTTAGATTGTCTTTAGAAGAACTCACTAATTCAGATCAATTAAGAGGTTTAGAGCAAGACAATATCGATATCGGTTTTATGCGATCAAACAAAGTTTTACCTCATATGAATATTAAACCTGTTTATATTGAGAATTTTTCTTTAGTGCTACCACAAGACCACCCAATAAATGGAAAGAACTTTAATAATATAGGTCAATGCGCTAATGAATCTTTTATTTTGTATCCAAACGAAAGTAGCCCAATGTATTTTCAGCAAATCCTTAACTTATGTTCTAAGCATAATTTTAGTCCAAAAATTTCTCATAGAGCTATACACGGAGGAACAATATTTAAATTAGTGGAGAATGGAATGGGTTTGTCAATTATTCCTAATTCATTAAAAGACGAAAATAATTATAAAATACGTTTTATAGAATTAAATAATTCTGAATTAAAAACAGAATTATTTGCTGTTTGGAAAAAAGATTACAAGAACCCCGTATTAAAGTCCTTTTTAAAGCGTATTTAAAAAGAATAAATTGGGTATAAGATAATAGTTAAATGTTTTACGGTTAAAATAGTTGTGTTATGAAATTAAAATTAATAATAATGTTTTTTTTTATTGGTTCAATAGCTTATTCACAAACTAACATTTGGGACGAAAATCCAAACGATTCACAATTTGAAATGGACAGTCTATTAACTATTTTGCCTAAATCAATAGGTAAAGACAAAATACCTTTATTAAACAGGGTTTCTGAAATATATTGGTTAATAAATCCAGATAAAACTATTGAATATGCTACAGAAGCATTACAATTAGCAAAACAATATAATGATAAAAAACAAGAGGGTTTAGCTCTTATTAATCTGTGCCAAGGTTATTTGTTTAACGATTTTTACGATAAGGCCTTAAGTTATGGCTTAAAATCTCTAGAGATAAGGAAAGATATTGGGAATGATTTTGATTTGGCTTTTACATTACGAACACTAGGGTGGCTATATTATGACATAGGTTATTTTGATAAAGCTTTAGAATATCATAAAGAAGTACTTGAAATACATGAAAAAATAAATGATAAACAAAGAATTGCATACAGTTTAAATAGTATCGGTTTAATTCATGCTAAAAATGATGACTGTAATTTAGCACTGTCTTTTTTTAGAAAATCATTAGAGTTAAAGAAGTCATTTAATAATAAAGACAGGATTTCTGAAACCATGAAAAACATGGCAATTTGTTATCGTAAAATTAATGAGTTAGACTCTGCTAAAGAACTATTGGAGACCTCACTTGAGATGGTAAATGAAATTAAAGATGAGCAAAATAAGGTTGAAATATTAAACGAACTTGCCTTAGTAAATTTAAAACTATTAAATTTTGATAAAGCCTACCAACTTTTAAATGAGTCCAGATTAATTATGGAAAGGCTAAAAGATAATATAGAATGGATTGTAGAAAATTATAGAATAAGATCTGATTATTTTTTGGCGTTAGGAAACTATGAAGAAGCTTATAATAATCATAAAAAATATGATGAACTTAAAAGTAGTATTTTTTCAAATGATAAAAGTCAGAAATTAGCCGAAATGAGAATATTATATGAAGCAGAACGGAGAGAGTCTGAAATTAAATTATTGGAACAACAACGAAATATAGAAGCTCAAAAAAAGCGAGGTATTTTGATTGCTTCCATTTTATCATCAATAATTGCTCTTTTGATTATAGCATCACTTTGGAATAATATTAAAAAGAAGAAAGCTATTTTTAGGCAAAGCGAAAAACTATCAGAAGAGCGCGAAAAAACACAGTTGCTTTTAAGAGAAAATCTAGAGCATAAATTAGAATTTAGGATGAAAGAATTAACTAATTTAGCGTTGTTTATCTCGCAAAGATCTTCTTTGTATAAAGAGCTAACAAGATCTTTTAAAAGTATAGAGTTTAAAGATGTTAATGAGATTAAAAAAAGAGTAGCGTCGTTAATAAAAGAATATACATTTAAACTAGATTTAAATGAGGATATCCAAAAGTTTCATGCAAGTGTTGAAACATTGCAAAACGACTTTTTATTCAAACTAAAAGAAAAACATCCTAATCTTACAGAGAAAGAAGTGCAATTAGCAGTGCAAGTTAAACTTAAACTGAGTTCTAAAGAAATTGCAAATATTAATAATATTTCTGTAAATTCAGTTGAAATAGGAAGACATCGGTTAAGAAAAAAATTAAAATTAGATAGTAAAGAAAATCTTGTTGCCTTTTTAGAAAACATTTAAAATTATAATCCCGTAACCAATTTAAGTTGAACTGATTTAAACTTTTTTAGCTTTATAAAAACACTTATTTGGATGAATCTCTAACTATTAATTCTGCATCAAGAATTATTTTATTTAAAGTTTGTTTAATTTCAGGATTTGAGACACGTTCTAAAAAAGTTTCTGCAGTAAGACGACCAATATCATTGCTATGCTGGTTAACACTCGAAATAGTTGGTGAAATTAAAGAAGTAAACGGCTCGTTGCCAAAACCAACTAAACGAATTTCATTTGGTACATCAATATTGTTTTCATTTAAAACTTGCAGTGCTCCAAGAGCAGCATAATCTCCTGCAACATATACAGCATCAGGTCTGTTCTCAAAATTTAACATCTTTGCCATTTTTTTTCTTCCATCATTAAGTGTTAAATCACTTTCAATAATCAAGTTATCATCTATAGGTAAATTGTTTTTTTTAATAGCATCTATATAACCACGAATTCTATTATTAAAAATTCGGGTTCTTCTGTAGCCACCAATATGGGCTATTCTTTTACAGCCCTTAGCAATTAAATGTTCAACAATTAAATGGCTGCTATGGTAATCATTAATACCCACGTAATCTACATTTAAATCGTTTTCACCTCTATCAAACAAAATTAAAGGAATTCCTTTAGACTTTATTTTTTCATAATGTGATAAGTCTACAGTTTCATTAGCCATAGATGCTATAATTCCGTCTACTTGTGTAAATAAAAGCGTGTCGATGTTTTTACATTCTTTTTCAAAAGATTCGTTAGACTGTGTAATTATAATATTGTAACCAGCTTTGTTGAGAACAGTTTCCATACTTTCTATTACAGAAGAAAAGAAATTGCTATTGGTTTTAGGTACTATAACACCTACTAAATTACTTTTGCCGCGCCTTAAAGCACTTGCTAAATGATTAGGTTGGTAGTTTAAATTTTTTGCAACTTGCTTAACAGCTTTTTTAGTTTTTTCACTAATTCTTGAGTCATTATGCAAAGCTTTAGATACCGCCGCGGCAGAAATATTTAGTACATTGGCAATGTCTTTTATGGTAGTTTTGTTTTTTTTAGACAAATTTTTATACCTTTGCTTAATCGTTTAAACAAAGATACTATTTGAAGTAGAATAATCAAAACAAATTGTGAAATATAGGTTTTGATTTTATTTTTAATTCTAGCTTAAACGTTTAACCAATAATTAATTAAAGTAATATTTTATAAAAATGGGTAAAGTAGTAACATTTGGAGAAATTATGTTAAGATTGGCTCCACAAGGATTTTTAAGATTTTCGCAGGCTAACAATTTTGATGTTGTTTATGGCGGTGGTGAATCAAACGTAGCTGTTTCACTTGCAAATTATGGTGTAGATGTTGATTTTGTAACACGTTTGCCAAAAAATGACATTGGTGAGTGTGCCATGATGGAAATGAGAAAACGTGGTGTTGGAGTTGATAAAGTTGTTTGGGGTGGAGACCGTTTAGGAATCTATTTTTTAGAAACAGGAGCTGTGTCTAGAGGATCTAAAGTGGTTTACGATAGAGCACATTCTGCAATTTCTGAAATAGAATCTGGAATGATTGATTGGGATGCTGTTTTTGATGGCGTTGAATGGTTTCATTGGACTGGAATTACACCTGCTATTTCTCAAGGTGCTGCAGATGTTTGTTTAGAAGCGGTAAAAACTGCAAGCGCAAAAGGGGTTATTATCTCAACAGATTTAAATTATAGAGCTAAACTTTGGAAATACTGCAATGACGCTCATAGAGAAAAAATAATGACTGAAATTACTTCGTATTGCGATATCATTTTAGGAAATGAAGAAGATGCAGAAAAGCATTTTGGAATTCATCCTGAAGGATTAGATGTTCATAAGCATGGGCACGATGTAAAAGCAGAAGCTTTCTTGTCTGTTTGTAAACAAATGATGGAAAAATTCCCTAGAGCTAAAAAAGTAATTACTACTTTAAGAGGTTCTATATCAGCTTCTCACAATACTTGGGCAGGCGTTTTATATGATGGAAATAAAATGTACGAAACGCGCCAATATCAAATTACAGATATAGTTGATAGAGTTGGTGGAGGAGATTCTTTTATGGGAGGTTTAATTTACGGATTATTAAAATACCCAGAAGATGATCAAAACGCATTGGATTTTGCTGTTGCAGCATCCTGTTTAAAGCACACAATTAAAGGTGACGCAAACTTAGTTACTGTTGCTGAGGTTGAAAAATTAATGGGTGGAGATGCTTCTGGTAGAGTAGCAAGATAATAAAAGTGTTTATACGTTTATCTGTTGAGTTGTCTATTCAATTTAACAGATAAATATTTAAGCGATTTAACAAATAAACATTAGAAAAAATGGCACAATATTCAAGATTAGAAGTAGCACAAGTCATGAAGGATACAGGATTAGTTCCTTTATTTTTCAATAGTGATATAGAAAAAAGTAAAAAAGTTTTAAAAGCCTGCTATGATGGTGGGGCAAGATTATTAGAGTTTACGGCACGTGGAGATTTCGCTTTAGACGTATTTTCAGAGTTAACAAAATACGCCATTGCAGAATTACCAGGTATGATTATGGGTGTGGGTTCTGTAACAGATGCTGCTGCGGCATCATTGTATATGCAAAATGGAGCTAATTTTATTGTAACTCCTGTGTTAAGGGAAGATATTGCAATTGTTTGTAATAGGCGTAAAGTGTTATGGTCTCCAGGTTGTGGGTCGTTAACCGAAATAGCAAGAGCCGAAGAGTTAGGTTGCGAAATTGTAAAATTGTTCCCTGGTGGAATTTACGGACCAGATTTTGTAAAAGCTATAAAAGGCCCTTGCCAATGGACAAGTATTATGCCTACTGGTGGTGTGTCGCCAACAAGAGAAAATCTTGCAGGGTGGTTTAATGCAGGAGTTACTTGCGTAGGAATGGGCTCTAAATTAATAGCCAAAGATGCAAATGGTAACTTTGATTATGAAAAAATTGAAAGCATGACAAGAGAAGCATTAAGCATTATTAAAGATTTAAGAAAATAATATTATAAAATTGAAAAGGATGACTTACTTAATTTAATCTATTGAATAAAACCATTAAGTATATGATAATTAGTGCTTTCGCATTTACATTTATGAATGTTTTTGTAAAAGCATTAGATAGTTTTAGTGTATATCAAATTGTTTTTTTTAGATCTTTAGGAACGTTGTTTTTTACAGTGCCGTTTTTACTAAAAAATCAAATTTCTTTATTAGGAAACAAAAGAGGGTTATTGGTTTTAAGAAGTGGTTTTGGTCTTATTTCAATGTTGTTATTCTTTTTATCATTAAAATTTATAACTTTAGGAATTGCAGTATCGTTACGATATATAGCTCCTATTTTTGCTGCTTTTTTTGCATTGATATTACTTAAAGAAAAAATAAAACCTATACAATGGTTGTTTTTTGCAATTGCTTTTTCTGGAGTTATTGTTTTAAAGGGATTAGGTGCAGAATTAAACTTAAAAGGTGTAGTTTTTGCTCTGGTATCTGCATTATTTGCAGGCTTAGTTTATATATCGATTAGAAAAATAGGCGGTAAAGATCATCCAGTAGTAGTTGTAAATTATTTTATGGTTATTTCTGCAATTATTGGAGGTTTACTATCAATAAACAATTGGATAAACCCTAAAGGAACAGAATGGTTAGTACTACTTAGCTTAGGGGTGTTTGGTTATTTTGCTCAATTGTATATGACAAAAGCTATGCAGTTAGGAGAAACTAATCAGGTAGCTCCATTAAAGTATTTAGAAGTTATTTTTACTATAATATTAGGCTTACTTTGGTTTGAAGAAATTTATACCCTTTGGAGTTTGATAGGAATATTACTAATAATTATAGGCTTAACGCTGAATGTATTTACTAAGAAAAAGAGTTTAGCGCTATAAAATCGCTTTTGCTTTTTTTAATCAAGCTTTTTGAACCCTAATATTGAAAACTAAAACAATAAGCTAAAAATAATCAAAAAGAAAATCGCCTAAAAATTACTTTTTAGACGACTTCTTTTATAAACTTTAATGACTTTTAGTTGCCACCTGTAGTTTCTTTTACTTTGTCTTTTGCAGCTTCGGCAGCTTTATCAACTGCTTCACTTGCTTTATTAGCAGCGTCGTCAACAGCTTCTCCAGCAGCATCAACCGCTTTGTCAACTGCTTCTCCAGCAGCATCAACAACTTTTTCAACAGCGTCACCTGCAGCTTCTGTAGCTTCTTTAACAGCGTCACCTGCAGCTTCAGCAGCTTCTTCTGTTGCTTCAATAGCATTTTCTACTGCATCTTCTGATTTTTTTGTATCTCGACAAGATGTAAATGATAAGCCTAATACTAATAATAAAGTGGTACTTACTAATAATTTTTTCATTGGTTTTTGTTTTTAGTGTTTATTTGTAAAATTTAGATTAAGAATTTAATCATTTCATATTAAATTCAATTATTAATATGTTAAAAATTTTAACATATATATTAAAATCATCTTATATACGTATGTAATTAAGTATTTGGATTACCGCACCTCTATTTTCTTTGATGAATTCTAAATTATTAGACCCAGACTTATCTCTAAAGTCACTATTACTAATTAATTTGTTTAATATATCATCAAATTCTTTTTGATTGGAAATAGAAAACATGCCTTTTATATCTATCATAGATTTGGCTTCATTAAATTTAGAATGATTACTACCTATAATAATAGGGACACCAAAAGTTGCTGGCTCTAGTGTGTTGTGCAGCCCTGTAGTTCCCATGGCGCCTCCAACATAAGCTATATCAGCATAGTTGTATATTTTAGATAATAAGCCGATGGTGTCTATAATAAAAACATTTGCCTCAGTTAAGTTTTGGTTAGCCATTTCACTATACAAAACAACATGAGTATTTAACCTTTGCTTTAAATTATTTATTTGTGAAGGTTTAATATTATGAGGCGCAATAATAAATTTAACATGATTTGTAGTGTTATTATTAATATAGTTTATAAATAAGTTTTCGTCTGGTAACCAAGTGCTTCCAGCTACTACACATAGGCTTTTACCTTTAAAAGATTCAATAAAATTTAACTGATTATTTTCATTTAATTGACTGTAAACGCGATCAAAACGTGTGTCGCCAGAAACGGTTACATTATTATAGTTAATAGACTGTAATAAGGTTTTTGTGGTAGTATTTTGAGTGAAAATATGTTCAAAAGAAAATAAAGCACTTTGTAGTGTTTTGCCATAGAATTTAAAAAAGGATTGATTTTTCCTAAAGGCTGCCGAAATTAAGATAGCTCTTAAATTGTTCTGTTTTAATTCATTTAAAAAGTTTGGCCAAATATCATATTTAACAAAAATGGTAAGTTCTGGTTTTACAAGGCTTATAAAAGTTTTTGCATTCTTTTTTGTGTCTAACGGTAAATAAACTACAACATCTGCGATTGGCGAGTTTTTACGGATTTGATAACCAGAAGGCGAAAAAAAAGTAAGTACTATTTTATGCGATTTATAATGTGTGCGTAAAGCCTGAAAAACAGGGAGACCTTGCTCATATTCACCTAAAGAAGCACAATGAAACCAAAGTGTTTTATCATGTTTGTTTAGAGTGTTTTTTAAAATAGTAAAAGTTTTAGAGCGTCCTTTTACACCTAAATTTAATTTTTTATTAAAAGGAGCAACGCATTTTAAGCCAAAATCTACTATAGATATTAATAAATTATAAATTAAACTCAATTTTATTTCTTTTAATGCTAAAATACATTTCTTTAAAATAAATTCATTGTTTAGGGCATACGAATTTTGTAATTTTGCATCATTAAAAATACCCAATAGCGTATTTATTAAAATAAAGCTTATTTGTTTTTTTTAAGCAATAGGTTTAAATTTTTTTTAGATGAGGAAAATTCAAATGGTAGACCTTAAAGGTCAATACAGTCAAATAAAAGATGTTGTAAACCCTTCAATTCAAGAAGTTATTGATACAGCATCATTTATAAACGGGTCTAAAGTTCATGAGTTTCAAAAGAATTTAGAGCAGTATTTAGCCGTAAAACACGTTATTCCTTGTGCTAATGGAACCGATGCTTTACAAATTGCAATGATGAGTTTAGGGTTAAAGCCAGGAGATGAGGTTATTACTGCAGATTTTACTTTTGCTGCAACTGTAGAGGTTATAGCATTGCTTAATTTAACACCAGTTTTAGTAGATGTTAATCCAGACGATTTTAATATAAATATTGAAGCCATTAAAAAGGCTATTACTCCAAAAACAAAAGCTATTGTACCAGTCCATTTATTTGGTCAATGTGCAAATATGGAGGCTATTATGGAAATAGCAAACAAGCATAATTTATTTGTTATTGAAGACAATGCACAAGCTATTGGAGCTGCTTATACTTATAATAATGGAAAAAAAGCAAAAGCCGGAACTATTGGGCATGTATCTTCTACTTCATTTTTTCCTTCAAAAAATTTAGGATGCTACGGAGATGGTGGCGCTATTTTTACTAACGATGATGATTTAGCACATACTATAAGAGGTATTGTTAATCATGGTATGTACAGGCGTTATCATCATGATGTTGTTGGTGTAAATTCTCGTTTAGATAGTATTCAAGCAGCAGTTTTAGATGCAAAATTACCACATTTAGATGCTTATAATAAAGCAAGACAAGATGCTGCAAAAAAATACAATAAAGCATTTAGCGGTATTGATGCGATTACTACTCCTAAAGTATTAAATGGATGTACAGATATTTGTGATACTTGCGATTGCCATGTGTTTCATCAATATACTTTAAAAGTAGCAGGTGTTGATAGAGATGCTTTAGTAAAGCATTTAAACGAAAATGATATTCCTTGTGGTGTGTATTATCCAATTCCGTTACATAAACAAAAAGCGTATCAAGATTCTCGATATAACGAGGCAGATTTTACAGTTACCAACGAATTAGTTAAAAACGTTATTTCGTTACCAATGCATACAGAATTGGATGACGAGCAAATTGAATATATTACATCAACTCTTATAAATTTTATAAATGGATAAAATATTAGTTACAGGTGGTTTAGGCTTTATTGGCTCGCACACAGTTGTAGAGTTACAAAACGAAGGATATGAAGTTGTTATTATTGACGATTTATCAAATTCTACTGAAAAAGTTTTAGATGGTATTACATCTATTACTGGTAAAAAACCATTGTTTGAAAAATTAGATTTAAAAGAAAGAGATAAAGTTGAACGTTTTTTTGAAAAGCATAGCGATATAAAAGGTGTTATTCATTTTGCTGCAAGTAAAGCGGTTGGAGAAAGCGTTCAAGAACCATTATTGTATTACGAAAACAATATTTCTACACTCGTTTATATTTTAAAAGAATTAAAAAAGTTAGCATCGGTAGGGTTTATTTTTAGCTCGTCTTGTACGGTTTATGGGCAAGCAGATGAATTGCCAATAACAGAAAATGCACCTGTAAAACAAGCCGAATCTCCATACGGAAATACTAAGCAAATAGGAGAAGAAATTATTAGTGACACTTGTAAAGTAACTCCGAATTTAAAAGCTATTGCTTTGAGATATTTTAATCCTGTAGGCTCACACGAGTCGGCTAAAATTGGAGAATTACCAATTGGTGTTCCACAAAATTTAGTGCCTTTTATTACGCAAACGGCTATTGGAATTAGAGAACAGTTATCTGTTTTTGGAGATGATTACCCAACACCAGATGGCACTTGTATTAGAGATTATATTCATGTAGTAGATTTGGCAAAGGCTCATGTGGTAGCGTTAAATCGCTTATTAAAAAACAAAAATAAAACAAATTACGAGACATTTAATTTAGGAACAGGAACTGGCAGCTCTGTTTTAGAAGTTGTGAAAGCTTTTGAAAAAGTTTCTGGGCAAAAACTTAATTATAAAATTGTTGGAAGACGCGAAGGAGATATTATTTCTGCATATGCCGATACTACTAAAGCTAATAATGAGTTGGGTTGGAAAACTCAATTAACTCTTGATGATGCAATGCGCTCTGCTTGGAAATGGGAGCAGAAAGTTAGAGAATTATAGAGGTTATACCATTTCTTATTAGTAGCTTACTAAAAAGAAAACCGCCTAAAAATTACTTTTCAGCCCCCTTTTTTTATTTTCAGGATGATAAATATAATATTTTGAGATAGAGTAGTAATGATAACTCTATAATTTATGATACTTTCTTTTTTTTAAAACTAACACATACTAATATAATCATTCCAGTAGTTACAAAAAGATCGGCAACATTGAAAATACCAGTTCTAAATACACCTCCTAAATCGATGTGCCAAAAATCGGTTACAGAACCATAAACAAAACGATCAAAAACATTAGCAATTCCTCCGCCAATAATACTAGCAAAGGAAAAAAGAGACCAATTGCTTAAGGTTTTATCTTTAAAAATATAGCGTAGCACAAAGGCTAAAATTAAAACGGGTAAAATAAGTAGCAATAGTATTCTAAGGGAGTCACTTAATTCACTACCCATACCTAAAAAAGCCCCTTTGTTTTCTACGTTGTGAAGTGTGAAATAATGTCCGATAATTTCAGATTGACTTCCAGCTATTACTTTTGCCCTAACCCAAACTTTTGATATTTGATCTAAAGCAATAGTTAAAATAATAATTAGTAAAATAAAAATGGAGCGCCTAGATAATTTCATATGTTTATATGTATTGTTTTTCAAAGAACTACATGCAACATTCATGTAGTTATCTCTTTGTATATCGAAAGTTTAGTTAAAAATGCTTCATTTAGCTATTTCTTTCAAAAGTTGCAGAAGCAGTTTCAGATGCTCTGTTTATCTTTTTTACTAAGCCTTGTAAAACTTTACCTGGACCTACTTCGGTAAATAAAGTAGCTCCATCAGCAATCATTTGCTGTACAGATTGCGTCCATTTTACTGGAGCTGTTAATTGGGAGATTAAATTTGCTTTAATTTCATTTTCATCAACAACCGCTCTAGCTGTTACATTTTGGTAAATAGGGCAATTAGGTTTGCTAAATGTTGTGTTTTCAATAGCAGCAGCAAGTTCTTCGCGAGCAGGCTTCATCATAGGAGAATGAAATGCACCTCCAACGGGTAGTACTAATGCGCGTCGTGCCCCTTCTTTTTTTAAAGCTTCACAAGCATTATTTATGGCTTCAATTTCGCCAGAAATAACTAATTGTCCAGGGCAGTTATAATTTGCTGCTACTACAATACCTTTTGTTGTTGCGCATATTTTTTCAACAATATCATCATCTAAACCTAAAACAGCCGCCATGGTACTTGGTTTAATTTCGCAAGCTTTTTGCATGGCTAAAGCACGTTGAGATACAAGTTTTAAGCCATCTTCAAAATTTAAACTTCCGTTTGCTACTAAAGCCGAAAACTCACCTAAAGAATGACCTGCAACCATATCGGGTTTAAAATTATCACCTAATGTTTTAGCTAAAATTACTGAGTGCAAAAATATAGCAGGTTGTGTTACTTTAGTTTCTTTAAGGGCTTCTGGAGTACCTTCAAACATGATGTCAGTAATATTGAAGCCTAAAATATTGTTTGCTGTTTCAAATAATTCTTGAGCTAAGGCTGAGTTTTCATATAAGTCTAAACCCATTCCTGAGAATTGTGCGCCTTGACCTGGGAATATATATGCTTTCATATAATTTTAAAATTTAGTGCTGCAAAAATAGGAATATTTTTTTTAGATATTAGACCGCTTCGCCGATAGATATTAGAATCTAAACTTGTTTTTAAATTATTGAGTGTTTAGCCCTTTTACAATCCAGTACTAGCTGCTTCAGCACAACGTTCGCCATCCATAGCAGCTGAGATAATACCACCAGCATAACCACCACCCTCTCCGCACGGAAATAAACCTTCAATTTCTGGGTGTTCAAAATTGTCTTTTCGAGGAATACTTACTGGAGATGACGTTCTAGATTCTACACCAACAATGTTTGCTTCTTCAGTATAATAACCTTTCATTTTTTGTCCAAAAGCTTCAAAACCTTTTCTTAATCTGCTGCCTATTAATTTGGGTAATAATGAATGTAAGGGTGCTGGTTTTAATCCCGGTTGATATGATGTATTATTTAAACTAATTGACAGGCGACCTTCAACAAAATCAGTTAATCGTTGCGCTGGTGCTACTTGACTTCTTCCGCCAGAGGTAAAAGCTAATTTTTCTAAATTTTTCTGATATTCTAATCCTTTTAAAACGCCAAATTGCTCATATTTATGTAAATCTTGTTCAGCGTTAATTTCAACAACAATACCCGAATTTGCATAAAGATTATTACGTTTAGAAGGCGACATACCATTAACAACAACTTCGCCATTTGCCGTAGCTGCAGGAACTATAAACCCACCAGGACACATGCAAAATGAATAGACACCTCTTTTATTTACTTGTTGGACTAAACTATAGGATGCTGCAGGAAGTAGTTCGTGTCGGTTACCAGAGCAATGATACTGAATGCTGTCAATAATATGCTGAGGATGCTCTACACGAACACCCATGGCAAACGATTTTGTTTTTAATACTATTTGCTTTTTATGAAGTAAATAATATACATCTCGAGCCGAATGTCCTGTTGCTAAAATGACTCTGTTTACTGCCATTTCATTACCATTTAGTAATTGAATGGCTTGTATTTTGTTGTTTTTTACAGTAAAATTGACAACACGCGTTTCAAAATAAATATCGCCACCATAATTTAAAATCGTTTCACGAATATTCTGTACCACTTTAGGTAACTTATTGGTGCCAATATGCGGATGTGCATCGACTAAAATCTGATCGGTTGCGCCATGAAGCACTAAATTTTCAAAAATACGTCGTACATCGCCGCGTTTTAAACTCCTAGTATATAATTTACCATCACTATAAGTACCTGCTCCACCTTCACCAAAACAATAATTGGAGTCTTCGTTTACAAAATGGTCTTGATTTATAGCTTTTAAATCTCTACGACGGTCTTTTACATTTTTACCACGTTCTAAAACAATGGGCTTAAAACCAAGTTCTATACAACGTAAAGCGGCGTACATGCCAGCAGGCCCAAAGCCAATAATATGAATGGGCTTTGCTTTTGAGACATTTTTATAGTTAAAAGTGTATTCTAAATTTTTTGGTAAATCTTCATTAATATAAACGGCAAGTTTATAATTAAAAATTATTGTTGGTTTTCTGGCATCAATCGATTTACGCAATACTTTTATTCCTGTAATTTCCGCTTTATTAATGTTTAAATAACTAGCAGACTTTATAATAAGTATATTGCTAAATTCTTCTTCTTTAAGTGAAACACGAAGTTGAATTTCTTTTATCATGTAGCGAATTTAGCGAAATTAGAACAACTCACTTAGTTAAGTATTCTTTTAC
This sequence comes from Wocania arenilitoris, assembly GCF_021728535.1. GTDB lineage: Bacteria > Bacteroidota > Bacteroidia > Flavobacteriales > Flavobacteriaceae > Wocania_A > Wocania_A arenilitoris. The sequence goes on from NZ_JAKKDU010000002.1 coordinate 86,302, forward strand.
TCCAAACTCTGGACTAGAATATATTTTTTCCGAAATTTTTTTAAATAATCTTTACTTCCTTCCATAGAAGCTTGAGCTAAAAATATAACTTCAACATCACTTTCAATACTTTCAATTTTTTTAGCTATTGATTTTGCGTAATTTTTTAAGTCATTATTTTCATAGTATTTCCATGAAGATGAACAATCACAATTCACAATTTGAATGCTTTTATTATTGTTTTTTGCCATTTTTAAGATTAGATTCTTGCTTACTTTTTTTGTTGAATTTGCGGTATAAGCCAAACCTATTTTTGTAAAGTTTGAAACTAAAAACTTAGCAATGGGTTCATCAATTCTTTCTATATCTTTGGTTTTGTCGCATTCTTCACCGTAAGTTGAGCAGGTGCATATTATTAAATCGGGTTGTTCTTTTTTGATTTTAAAAACTTCCTCCTGAAAACTTTTACTATCTGTTTTTCCTTTTTTAAGGGCATAGCTTAAAATGTCTGCATTAACAAAATGTTTTATTTCAATATCTGAATTAAACTTCCTTACTAATTTTTCAAATTTATCAATATGAATATTTGATGTGTGTAGAAATGCTATCATAGTTTTTAAAATTATATAAACTTTAGCTATTTCCTTAGGTAAGTAATAAACGAAAACTCATACTCATGATTTTTATCTTTTTTATTAAAGGTGTTTGCTGTTTCTTTCCAAATAGATGAGTCAATTTTCGGAAAAAATGTATCCGCTTCAAAATCCTCGTGTACACGTGTTAATTCAATCTTATCTGCTAAAAGCATAGCTTGTTTGTAGATTTCACCACCACCTATTATAAAAGGTTGCGAATCGTTTTTTGCAGCATCAATAGCATCTTCTAAAGAGTTTACTAAAATAACACCATGAGGTATTTTGTAATCTTTTTGTCTAGAAATAACTATATGCTTTCTGTTAGGTAATGGTTTAGGAAAGCTCTCAAAAGTTTTACGCCCCATGATGATATGATGGCCACTAGTTAAACTTTTAAAGCGTTTTAAATCATCGCTTAAATGCCAGATAAGTTTATTTCCTTTACCAATAGCATCATTTTTTGCAGCGGCAACAATTATTGTTAATTCACTTTTGGATTTTGGGTTTTGGGTTTTGGGCGTTGTTTCGTTATAAAGATCGCTTTGCGCTATTAATGTTTCCTCTTTTACAAAGCCAGCTTTAAGTTTATCAATACGCTCTTGTTGTTTTGCAACCAATTTTTCTAATTGTTGTTTTTCCCAAGCTTTACCCATGAATTTGTGGGTTACAAACACATTAAATAAATGATATAAAAACAAGAACAGCCATATTAAAATGGCATAAACGAACCAGTTAACACCTGCTATAGTAAAATCTTTACCAATTCCTAAAACTGTGTTAGCAATAATTAGAAGCACACAGCCAATTAAAAACAATACAAAATGTACATATAAGCGTTTTTTTTGTTTGATACGTCTTTGTGCGTTTTCAATAAGCTCTAACTGATCTTTATCTATTTGCGGTTTTTGTTTTTTCTTTCCAAACATTTTAATAAAATAATGTTCGTAAAGTTAAAGCTTTTAGAAATAAAAAAGTGAATTTTAAAACGAAAACGTTTTCGAAAAATAGGTTATAAGGTTAAGTATTAAAAACGATTGATTTTCTTTAACATTTTGATAATTTATTAGTTAAAATAAATTAATCTTTTAAATTGATGTAAGAGCATATTATTAAATTGATAATTCTTTGATGTAAAGCGTTTTAAATGATTGAATACATATTATTGTTTTATAAATTTGCTGCTTAAAATAGAATTTAATCTTAAAAAAATAAATTATGGCTATTACAAAACAATATTTAAAAAGTAAACCAATATGTAAAGTTACTTTTTCTGTTCCTGCTGAGGAAGCAAAAGAAGTAGCAGTAGTAGGAAGTTTTAACGCTTGGGATACAAAAGCAACAGCGTTAAAAAAATTAAAGAATGGTACTTTTAAAGGAACATTAAACTTAGAAAAAGATAACTCTTATGAGTTTAGATACCTTGTTGATGGTGCTTATATTAATGATGAGCAAGCTGATGCTTATGCTTGGAGTGATTATGCTGCAGCAGAAAATGGTGTGCTAAACGTTTAGTTAAATCCGAAAAATTAAACTAAAAGTGCTTTCAATTTAATTGAAAGCGCTTTTTTTATACAGCAACAACTCCTTTTATATGTGGATGCGGATTGTAATCTATTAAAGTAAAATCGTCAAAAGTAAAGTCAAAAATATTTCTAACTTCTGGATTTAAAATCATTTTTGGTAATGGGCGAATATCTCTAGATAGTTGCAATTCGAGTTGCTCGTAATGATTACTATAAATATGTGCATCGCCAAAAGTGTGAATAAATTCTCCTGCTTGGTAACCACAAACCTGAGCCACCATCATAGTAAACAATGCATAACTTGCAATATTGAAAGGGACACCTAAAAATATGTCCGCACTTCGTTGATATAACTGACACGATAATTTTCCGTCTGCTACATAAAATTGAAAAAAGGCATGACAAGGTGGTAAAGCTGCTTTACCATTTGCAACATTTTCGCTAAAACTTTTTGAGGTATCTGGCAAAACTGAAGGATTCCAAGCAGATACTAACATCCTCCTGCTGTTCGGGTTATTTTTCAGGGTATTAATAACGTCTTTTATTTGATCAATTTCATCGCTGTTCCAGTTACGCCATTGGTGGCCATAAACAGGTCCTAAATCGCCATTTTCATTTGCCCATTCATTCCAAATTCTAACACCGTTTTCTGTTAAATAGTTAATATTGGTGTCTCCTTTTAAAAACCAAAGTAATTCGTAAACAATAGATTTTAAGTGTAATTTTTTTGTGGTAACCATTGGAAAACCTTCACTTAAATCAAAGCGCATTTGATGTCCAAAAACACTTTTAGTTCCAGTTCCTGTTCTATCTCCTTTTTCGTTTCCGCTTTCTAAAACGTGCTTTACTAAATCGTGATATTGCTTCATGTAAATTCTTTTTTCTGCGGAAATAAAAATATAAAAAAGCATAAAAGTTTATGCTTAAAGATTAAGATATTATAATAAAGTTATTAACCAATAATCATACCCGCAATGGTAGCAGAAATTAAAGAAGCAATCGTACCCCCAATTAAAGCTTTCATCCCAAATTTAGATAAGATTTTACGTTGCCCTGGAGCTAATGAGCCAATACCACCAATTTGAATACCTATAGACGCAAAATTTGCAAAACCACAAAGCATGTAGGTGGCCATAACTATTGATTTTTGGTAATTTAAGTGTAGAGAATTAGATATATTTTTAAGTTCTACTAATTGCATATAGCCAATAAACTCACTTGCGGCTAGTTTAATCCCTATAAGTTGCCCCATCATCATAGTGTCATTTTTGGAGACGCCAATAAGCCACATTAAAGGAGCAAAAATTGTTCCTAAAATTGATTCTAACGAAAGGCTGCTATATGGGCTATTACTAGCAACCCATTCATTAATTCCACCAACATTTCCTAGTTTTAACAAACCATAATTTATCATAGCAATAAATGCTACAAATACCAATAACATAGCTGCAACATTAGCAGCTAGTTTTAAGCCTTCAGTTGTTCCATTAGCAATGGCATCTAATAAATTTGAACCTATTTTTTCTTGAGAAACACTTACATCAGTATTAATTTCTTCTGTTTGAGGATATAATATTTTTGAAATAACAATGGCTCCAGGTGCAGCCATCACAGAAGCTGCTAATAAATGGCTTGCAAAAAATTCTCTCAGCTCAACATTATCTCCGCCTAAAAATTGAATATAAACTGCTAAAACTCCACCAGCTACAGTTGCCATGCCTCCAATCATTACTAAAAGCATTTCAGATTTATTCATTTTTTCTAAGTAGGCTTTAATCATTAAAGGCGCTTCTGTTTGTCCCAAAAAAATATTTCCTGCTACACTTAAGCTTTCTGCTCCAGAAATACCTAATATTTTTGTTAGTAACCATGCGAGTACTTTAACAACTTTTTGTATAACACCTAAGTAAAATAAAACTGAAGTTAAAGCAGAAAAGAAGATGATAGTTGGTAATATAAAGAAGATGATAGTTGGTAATATTGAAACTGCAAAATTTACTAAGGGGCTTTCTATAGTTCCAGAAACAAAAGAACTAAACAGAAACTCTGTGCCAGCTTCGGTAAAAGTTAGGATTTTATTAAATGATTTTCCTAAATATTTAAAAACTGCTTTTATAAATGGGATTTTTAATACTCCAATAGCTATTAATATTTGAAAAACTAAACCAATACCTACAGTTTTCCAATTAATAGCTCTACGTTTACTACTAAATAAAAAAGCAATAAAAACTAAAGTAACCATTCCTAAAACACCACGCCAAAGACTAGTTATTGAAAAGCCTTGATTTGGTATTATAGTATTTTTAGCTTCTTTTGAATTTGAAATTTCAGAATTGTTTTCAATTTCTGATTCAGTTAAACTAACGGTTGTTGAATCTATTAAAACAGTATCAGTTTGAGATACATTTTCAATAGTATTAGTAAGTTTTGTTTTGTCTTCTTGAGCTATTAATACTGAAGTTGAAAATAAAAAAACAGTAAGTAGCGACAAAAAAAACGATTTCATATAACTAGGTGATTGATTAACGTTTAGAAATTTCGTCTCTAATATGTGCCGCAGTTTCGTAATCCTCATTTGAAACAGCTTCATCTAATAATTTATGAAGCTCTTCAAGTGTTTTTCCTCTGTAATTCTCTCTAGGGGCATTAGGTTCTAATTCGTTTGCTAATAAATCATCAACCAAAATACTGTCTTGAAGTTCTTCTTCTTTTTTAGGATTCACTTTTAAGTAAATACCTGCTTTGTCAAGAATGTTTTTATAAGTAAAAATGGGAGCATCAAAACGAAGTGCTAATGCAATAGCGTCACTTGTTCGGGCATCAATAATTTCTTCAATTTTATCGCGTTCGCAGATTAAACTGGAGTAAAATACACCATCAACTAATTTATGTATGATGACTTGCTTAACAACAATATCAAACCTATCTGCAAAATTTTTGAATAAATCGTGAGTTAAAGGTCGTGGTGGGCGAATTTCCTTTTCTAAAGCTATGGCAATAGATTGGGCTTCAAAAGCACCAATTACAATAGGTAGTTTACGATCACCATCTATTTCATTTAAAATAAGGGCATATGCACCATTTTGGGTTTGACTGTAGGAAATTCCTTTAATATTTAATTTTACTAAACTCATAATTTACTCGATAAACGAGATTTAATTTTTAGAGCGTTACCTCTTAATAAAAGCATGTCTTAAATACCAGGTGTGTTTTTACCAAGGTAGTTTATTAAGCACAAAGAACTGTTTAAATTAGGACTTTACCAACTGCCAAAGGCAGAATTACGATAACATGCTAATTTAATCAGTTCTATAAAAACAATACAATTTATAAAAAATAATTTATTGTTGCGCTTTAAAAGCTTTTAATTTTTCGATGAGTTGCGGAACAACCTCAAAAGCATCACCTACAACACCATAGTCGGCTGCTTTAAAGAAAGGTGCTTCAGCATCGGTATTGATGACTACTTTTACTTTTGATGCATTAATACCAGCTAAATGTTGAATGGCACCAGAAATGCCAATGGCTATGTACAGATTTGATGCTACTGGTTTTCCAGTTTGTCCAACGTGTTCGCTATGTGGTCTCCAACCTAAATCTGAAACAGGTTTAGAACATGCTGTTGCAGCACCTAAAACCTCTGCTAGCTCCTCAATCATACCCCAATTTTCGGGCCCTTTAAGTCCGCGACCACCAGAAACCACTATTTCTGCATCGGCAATAGTAACTTTGTCTGCTGCTTTATCAACGGATTCTACATGAACGCTAAATTCTGGAATTGAAGGCGAAAAATCTTCCGCAGAAGCATTTCCGCTAGCTTCAACCAATCCAAAAGCATTATTAGAAACCGCAATTAATTTAACATCGGTATTAATTGTTGTGGCGTTAAAAGCTTTATTTGTGAAGGCTGTACGCTTAACTGTAAAAGGCGATGTGCTTGATGGTGCTTCTACAACATTAGATGCAAAACCAGCATTTAAGCCAACAGCCAAAAGAGGTGCTAAATATTTACTGTCTGCACTAGAACTAACAATAACAACTTTTGCATTTTCTTTTTCTGCAGCTTGCTTTAAAACATTGGCATATGCTTTAGCATTAAAGGTTTCTAATTGCGGGTTGCTTACATTTAAAACTTTATCAACACCATATTTTCCTAATTCTGAAGTATCATTAGCATTAATCGCTACCGCAGTTACTGTAGTCCCTATTTGGTTTGCTACTGCTTTGGCGTATGATGCTACTTCTAAAGACACTTTTTTAAATGCTCCTTTTTCTGATTCTGTATATACTAAAACTGACATAATTTATAATCTTTTATTTGTCATTCCCGTGAAGACGAGAATCTTATTTAATTTTACGTAAACTTGAAAAGATCCTGAAATAAATTCAGGATGATTAAGTTTAAACTAAATCACCTTAGCTTCATTATGAAGTAAGTTTACTAATTCATCTAAATTATCTGGCGATACTAAAGTAACGGCTCCTTTTGGCGCAGGCTTTTCAAATTTAATTGTCGAAGTTTCAGCAGCTACATCAACAGGTTCAACAACGGTTAAAGGTTTTTTTCGAGCCATCATAATACCTCGCATGTTAGGAATGCGTAAATCACTTTCTTCAACCAAACCTTTTTGGCCACCAACAACTAAAGGTAATGATGTTGATACGGTTTCTTTACCGCCATCTATTTCTCGGATTGCGGTAGCATTTGTGCCATTAACTTCAAGATTAATACAGTTATTTACAAAATTAGCATCAGTTAAACCTGCTAACATACCCGGAACCATACCACCATTATAATCAATTGATTCTCTTCCAGCAATTACCAAATCATAACCGCCATCTTGTACTACTTTTGCTAATTGTTTGGCTACTTGAAATCCATCTAATGCTTCAGTATTTACACGAATGGCACTATCTGCACCAATAGCTAGAGCTTTACGAAGTGTAGGTTCAGTTTCGGCACCACCAACATTTACAACATCTACACTTGCACCTTGCTTTTCTTTAAACCACATGGCACGAGTTAAACCAAATTCATCATTCGGATTTATAACAAATTGCACACCATTGGTATCAAATTTTGAGTCATCATCAGTAAAATTAATTTTTGATGTAGTGTCTGGAACATGACTTATACATACTAAAATTTTCATATTTATTGTAATTAAATTAAGACTTGATTATTTAAGAAGTTATATACTAAAAACGTTAATACTAATAGTACATTAAAAACCTAAAATTTAGGTAGCGAAGTTAAATATTTTATTTTGAATATTTGCTATGCATGCATAATAAATTTTACATAATTCTTTTAAACAAAGTATTCTATTTATTGTTATTTTTGCAATTCGATTTAAAAATGTACTTAATGAAGACAATCCAATTTAGAGAAGCTATTTGCGAAGCCATGAGTGAAGAAATGCGTAGAGACAAAAGTATTTACTTAATGGGTGAGGAAGTGGCAGAGTATAATGGAGCTTATAAAGCTTCAAAAGGGATGTTAGATGAATTTGGACCAAAACGTGTTATAGATACGCCTATTGCAGAGTTAGGTTTTGCAGGAATAGCTATTGGATCTACTATGACAGGAAACAGACCAATTGTTGAATATATGACATTTAACTTCTCGTTAGTAGGAATTGATCAAATTATAAATAATGCCGCAAAGATTAGACAAATGTCTGGTGGACAGTTTAAATGTCCGATTGTTTTTCGAGGCCCTACAGCGTCTGCTGGTCAATTAGGAGCAACACACTCACAAGCTTTTGAAAATTGGTTTGCAAATACTCCAGGTTTAAAAGTAGTTGTGCCATCTAATCCGTACGATGCTAAAGGATTATTAAAAGCATCTATTCGCGATGATGATCCAGTTATTTTTATGGAAAGTGAGCAAATGTATGGTGATAAAGGTGAAGTGCCAGAAGGTGAATATGTTATACCACTAGGGCTTGCAGATATTAAACGTAAAGGAACAGATGTTACCATTGTATCTTTCGGTAAAATTATAAAAGAAGCCTATAAAGCTGCTGATGAATTAGAAAAAGAAGGTATTTCTTGTGAAATTATAGATTTACGTACGGTACGACCAATGGATAGAAAAGCGATTGTTGAGTCGGTTAAAAAAACCAATCGATTAGTAATTTTAGAAGAAGCATGGCCTTTTGGTAATGTAGCAACAGAAATTACTTATTTAGTACAATCTGAAGCTTTTGATTATTTAGATGCGCCTATTGTAAAAATTAACACAGCCGATACACCAGCTCCTTACTCATCAGTTTTATTAGAAGAATGGTTGCCAAATAGTGAGGATGTAATTAAAGCAGTAAAAAAAGTTTTATATAAATAAATTATAAATTTTTACGTTATATAAACTTCATTAGCATGATTGTTGATGAAGTTTTTTTATACTATGAGCATACGACCACTTTTTATAATTTTCTTCTTAGGTGTTTTTTCTGCAATAGCCCAAACTAAAGTTAGTGGTTATGTGTTTGATGAATTTAACGAACCAGTTTCGTTTGCTAATGTTATATTCAAAGGTTCTACTGAAGGTACAATAACCGATGAAAATGGAAAGTTTTATTTAGAATCTGCCGAAACTTGGAAAGCTTTAATCATCTCATTTATAGGTTACGAAACACTTGAGATTCCTTTAACTCAAAAAGTAAATTATAACCTAAAGTTTACATTAAAAGAGGAAGCAGCAAAATTAGATGCAGTTGTTATTGTTTCAGGAAAGCAATCAAAAAAGAATAACCCTGCTATCGATTTACTCCGGAAAATTTGGGAGCATAAACGTAGAAATGGACTAAACCTTTACAAACAATACGAGTATGATAAGTACGAAAAAGTAGAATTCGATATTAATACTATTGACAGCGCACTTATAAAAAGTAAACTATTTAGAGGTATGGAATTTGTTTTTAAAGAAGTAGATACCTCCCGTGTTACCGGTAAAACCTATTTACCCATGTTTATTAACGAAGCGGTTTCCACAGTTTATGGTGATAACTTAATTAATAAAGAAAAAGAAGTTTTAAAAGGAAATAAAAACTCAGGTTTTAGTGATAACCAAGTGGTTATTGATTTTGTCGACGATTTATATTCCGATTATAATATATACGATAATTACCTAAAATTTTTTGATAAAAGTTTTGTAAGTCCATTATCAAAAACAGGTATCAATACTTATAATTATGTGCTTTCTGATAGTACATATATCGATAACAAATGGTGCTACAATATTATATATTATCCACGAAGAAAAAACGAGCTAACATTTAAAGGTGATTTTTGGGTAGCAGACTCAACTTACGCCATTAAAGAAATAAACCTTCAAGCCTCAAAAAGTGCCAATATAAATTGGGTAAAAGACATATATATTGAGCAAGAATTTGAAGTGTTAAACGATTCACTTTTTCTTGTAAAGCGGGACTATATGATGTCTGATTTTGCATTGAGCAAAAAAGAAAAATCGCGTGGTGTATATGGTAAACGAACCACCTTATTTAATAATTATAAATTCGATAAGCCCTTAGATAAAAAATTCTACGATCAAGAAGTTTATAATTACGATAAAGATGTTTATGATAGGAGTGATGCATTTTGGGCAGAGAACCGTTTAGAAGAATTAAATAAAGATGAAAAAGGCGTTTACAAAATGTTAGACACTTTAAAAACCGTAAAAAAGTTTAAACGACTTTATAATTTAGGAAGCATTTTATCATCTGGTTATATTGAATTTAATACATTGCCGTTAGATTACGGACCTATTTTTTCAACCTTTGGGTTTAACGAAGTTGAAGGGTTGCGTTTACGTACTGGTGGTCGAACCTATTTTGGCAGGAACGATTTATGGCGATTAGAAGGTTTTTTAGCGTACGGATTTAGAGACGATAAGTTTAAATATGGTATTTCTGGTAAATGGCTGATAGATAAAAAAAACCGACTAATTATTTCTGGTGGAAATCGGCGCGATGTCGAGCAAATAGGAGCAAGTTTAACTACAAGTACTGATGTTTTAGGGCGTAGTTTGGCATCTTCAGCTGTTGTTGGTACTAGTACTAACGATAAGTTAACCTCAATTAATTTAACAAGTTTAGCGGTAGAGTTAGAGCCTTTGCGTAACCTTATTTTTAGACTTGGTGCAAACTACCGTACTTTAGAGTCGGCATCACCAACCTTTAGTTTAGATTATGTCGATGCGAGTTCACCAACAGGTTTTTCGTCTGAAATAAAACAATTTGAAACCTCACTTTCATTATCCTATTTTCCAAAACGAAAAATGACGGGTTTTGGCGTAGAACGACGTACAGCAAACGATGGTTTTGCAAGTATTTTTGCGCAAGTAAGTCGTGGCGATAAAAGCATGTTTAATAGCAGTTTCGATTATACCAAACTACAACTATCTTACATTCAGCCTTGGCAAGTTGGTGGGTTTGGTAGGCTATCCACTACTGTTGAGGTTGGTAAAACTTTTGGTGAAGTTCCATTAGGTTTACTTAGTGTTATTCCAGGAAATCAATCGTATTTTTCAATTTATAATACCTTTTCTCAGTTAGATTTTTACGAGTTTGTAAGCGATACGTATGCATCGTTTCATTTACAACATAATTTTAACGGGCGCTTCTTCTCTAGAATTCCGTTTTTACGTAAATTAAATCTACGAGAAATAATAAGTATTCGCGGTGTTTGGGGTGGTATTTCGCAAGAAAATATAGACTTAAATACAACCAATAACCCTAATAGTATCATGCTAGTTGCACCAAGTAGTAAGCCCTATTACGAGTACAGTTTAGGTATTGGTAATATTTTTAAAGTGTTTAGAATAGACTTTAATTTTAGGGGCAATTATAAAGACGACTTATTATACCCTAATGCACGTAAATTTGGTGTAACCGGTACTTTTGGGTTTAATTTTTAAAAGTATTCTTTGGGCATTAACCTTTGGGTCACTTTTCTCTTCAATCTTTTTGTTTATGCCTCACAAACAGGGTGAAGTTTATCCTGAGCGAAGTCGAAGGGTTTGAATCGCTTACGCAGAAATTTAGGAGTTCGTTTAACGTTGAGTGTATGAGTAGTGCCTAATTTCGAAGCTCTTCCATATAAAATCGTCATAAACTTTGATGCGAGAATCAAAGTTAAATTATTGGCAGAACTCGGTATTAGTTATACAAAATGTTGTGTGTAGTTTATTCTTATCATTATGAATATCCAATTCAAGTCTCTAATTTTTATCTTATCTGTATACTAACTTCTCTTTTATATTGCTCTCTACTTTTGTTTAATTCAACAGATTGAGTACTACACTTTGTACGCAATCTATTCAGCAATTCACTTCCTTCACATTCTTCAATTAAATTGTTTTTCTCTCGGGGATCATCTATCAAGTTAAAAAGTTGCTCAAATTCTGGCTTTTTATCTAAAAAATCAATGTCATTCTCTTTGTATTTGGCAACTCCATTAAACATCCTGATATACTTCCAGTCACCTTCCCTTATTCCTTCACAAAAAGGATTGTCTCTCACGGTAAATAAGCTCTCTAAAAACAGTTCTTTTCTCCAATTCTGACTTTGTCCTTTAGTTAATGGTATAAGACTTGCGCCTTGCATATTTGCCGGGGCTTCAACTCCAGCATAATCCAAAATAGTTGTAGTGAGATCAAGACTTGAAACCAGTTCATCAATAGTCTTTCCCCGATGTTTTTTAGGAAGTCTTGGGTCATAAATAAAACATGGAATTTTTGAGACTAAATCATAAAGCAATCCTTTTCCTCCCATGCCGTATTCGCCCATTAGCAATCCGTGATCACTGGCAAAAACAATTATTGTATTATCTACTAGCCCTCTTTCTTCAAGACTGGTTATCATATCACCAATTATTTTATCCATTCCAGTAATGGTTTGATAATAACGGATATGTTGCTCTTTACATCTTTCTTTATCGTAATTATATTCATATGTCTTTTCTCTACCTTTTGATTGATCCATTATGTGTTGCGGGATCCATTTATAGGGATCTGTTGCCGTTTCATCTGGAATTTGAATGTCAATATCACGATAAAGTTGGTCGTATATTGGATGGCCTTTTAGTTGAGGATTTTCATTGGCTTGTTGTGACATACTGTGCCAATTTTCATAACCATCGTACATACTTGTGGTTTGAGTGCCATGAGGAACGTTAATGCTAACTGAAAGACAAAATGGTTTTTCCTCCGATCTTTTATTAAGAAAATCTTCAATTGCTTCTCCCATTATTGGGGTGATAATTGTATTTTTTGCTTTATGATATGGCGTTGTGCTATTTGAAGTATCATCTTTTGGGAAAAACTTAGTCCAACCATCGTGTCCCCACCAATAATCAAACTTCTCTGCAGCTTTCCCCTTAAAGGTATAATGTTCAACACCAAACTTTCCAATAAACCCTGTAAAGTATCCATTTTGACGTAATAGTTCAGGATAACTTTTACTCCATTGTTCTTCTGTCAATTGATACGAGGAGGAAAATCCAACTCCGTGCATTCTTTCATGCATCCCGGTAAACAGGGAAACGCGGCTCGGAGCACAAACTGGTTCGGCGATGTAGGTGTTACTAAAACGAATCCCGTCCTTGATCAGCTTATCAGCATTCGGGGTTTTAATAAAGGGATGTCCCATAGCACTAAAAGTATTGTCGCGTTGATCATCAGTAAGTAGGAAAATGATATTAGGCTTCTTATTTGTGTGTTTCTTGCTGGTGCAATGCAATAAGCTGATAGCGATTAATATCAAACATATACTACGTCTCATAATTCAATTGATTTTTTATTGGTTATTTATCTCTAGGTTTAAATAATTAGTGTTTATTTCCATGTTTTTTAAAATTACATATAATGCATAGATAAGGTTCTGTTTACAATGGTCTTTATCGGTTGTTACTGAAATAAGTTCAGCGAAAGTAAACAAATTTAGTTAATTTTCTGATAAAGTTAAGTAGTGCACAGTTAAGAGTATATGTCTTTTTTTGAATATGGGTATTAAAATTAAGAATGAGATTAAATCAAATTAATTTTTCTTAAGCCAATCAGTAGCATCCATTATTTTATTAAAAATCTCGGTATTTTCATAAATACCATTAAAAGCTTCTGCTCCTGGACCATAAGCAAATACAGGTATTAAGGTTGCCGAATGCCCATTGGTAGAAAAGGTTCCTGTAATTTCGGTATAATCGCTATATGTTCTGCCTTCTTCGGTTTTCTTTTGTGTCGAAGCCAAGGTAAATCCTCCAGTTTCATGGTCGGCAGTAACAATTACTAAGGTGTTACCATCTTTTTCTGCGAAATCTAGAGCTTTTCCAATAGCATCATCAAAATCAATAAGCTCAGAGATAAGATAATCGGCATCATTTGCATGTCCGCCCCAATCTACTTGCGAGCCTTCAACCATCAAGAAAAAACTAGAATTATCAGTATCTTTATTAAGAAATTGAATGCCTAATTCAGTCGCTTTAGGTAAATAATCTCCACGACCTTTTGCCACAGGTTCCAAATGGTTTTCTGCTAATATATAAGCCATTTTTTCATGCTCCTTAATCTCAGCAATGTTTCCTAAGGCATTAGTATCTATAACGAATCCTTTAGTGCTTAATTCTTTTAATAAGTCTTTTCCGTCTTTTCGTCTGTTAAAAAACTTTATACCACCACCAGCAAAAAAATCAACGTCTGATGTCACCATATCCACAGTAATATCTTCGTACATGCCTCTATTTATAACGTGTGCATAAAAACTTGCTGGTGTAGCGTGTTGTATGGATGATGTAGAGATTAATCCTGTTTTAATATTTTGAGGTGATATAATTTCAATTATGTTTTTAACATGTGTAGAATCATCGGCAATCCCAACAGCACCATTGTAGGTTTTTTCTCCTGACGAAAAAGCTGTTGCACCTGCTGCAGAATCAGTAATGTCTTGTCTTGATGATGAGGTTTTAATTAGTCCTATAGACTTAAAACGCGCATAATTTGGCATGGTATCTTTAAAATAAAACGCCGATGATATTTGTGATAAACCAGTTCCATCTCCAATTAAAAGAATGACATTTTTTGCCTTTTTAGAGGCTTCTTCTTTAACTGTTTTTGGTTTACAAGAAAACACTGTTACTAATAAAATTAGAATGATTATGCTTTTGTTAGTCATGAGTTTATGATTAAAATATGGACTATTTAAGTTTACTAATAATTGTTAAGCGAAGTTAATTTATTTTCTGATAAAGTCAATTAATAATCTATTTAGGAAACTTAGATTTAATATTGTCTAAACATAAATTATGAATGCTTCCAATATGAGAATGTTTTTTACTCATATCTGGTTTGTAAGTTCCAGCTTGTACTTGCCCTCCAATTTGTTGGTAAGCTTCTCTAAAACTCATACCATCAACCACTAAATTGTTAATATTATCAACAGTAAATAAGTACTTGTATTTATTGTCGTTTAAATCAATATCTTTTACAATGATTTGCTGAATAGCGTAATTAAAAATATCTAAAATGGTTTTTAACTCTTCAAAGGCTGCAATAGTGTTTTCTTTTAATAACTGAAAATCTCTGTGATAACCACTAGGTAAATTGTTGGTAATTAGCACCATTTCGGTTTGTAAAGCTTGTATTTTATTACACTTGCCTCTTATTAATTCAAATACATCAGGATTCTTTTTGTGCGGCATAATACTACTGCCTGTTGTTAGCTCGTCTGGAAAAGTGATGAACCCAAAATTCTGGCTCATATATAAACACACATCCATAGCAAAACGACTCATCGTATTGGCTAAACTGCCTAAAGTAGCAGCAATAGTCCTTTCGCTTTTGCCTCGACTCATTTGAGCTGCTACTACATTGTATTTTAAGGTTTTAAAACCCATTTCTTGAGTCGTAATATCCCTATCGATAGGGAAAGAGCTACCGTAACCTGCAGCAGACCCTAAGGGATTTTGATCTACTGTTTTTATAGCTGCATTAAGTAAATATACATCGTCAATTAACAATTCTGCATAAGCAGAAAACCATAGCCCAAATGATGATGGCATTGCTACTTGCAAGTGCGTGTAACCTGGTAATAATTTGTTTTTATGCGTTTTAGCAAGTTGTAATAACGTGTCGAAAAAGGTTTTTGTTTTAGCTTTAACGTCTAATAAATTGTCTTTAAAATATAAATGAAGTGCTACTAAAACTTGATCGTTTCTTGAACGCGCCGTATGAATTTTTTTGCCAACTTCTCCCAGTTGTTTGGTGAGTTCAAATTCTATTTTAGAGTGTACATCTTCAAACTGTTCATCAATCACAAATGTTCCGTTTTCAACCTGTTCTTCTAAAACTTTTAATCCGCTTAATAGTTCAACTAACTCTTCAACAGTTATAATGCCTATTTTTTGAAGCATTTTGGCATGCGCTTTTGAGGCAATCACATCATATTTTGCAATGTGGATATCTATTTCTCTGTCGTTACCAACAGTAAATTGCTCAATTTGTTTGTCTATTGTAAATCCTTTATCCCAGAGTTTCATTTTAGTAAATTTTAATTTTTAAAATTTAGAATCAAGAAAAAAGACCGCTTCGCTTTTAGAAAAAAGACTGATAGCGTAATAAATTTTGGTCTTGTTTCTTGAATCTATATTCTTGTTTCTTTTTAATACTTTTTTAAAATTGATTAAACGATTACTCGATTTAACAATTCAACATATATTTTAATACCTTCTTCTATTTCGTTTATATAAATAAATTCATCTGCAGTATGTGAACGCGTGCTATCACCAGGGCCTAATTTTAACGACGGACAAGTTAATACAGCTTGATCTGATAATGTTGGCGAACCGTAGGTTTCTCTTCCCATGTCAATTCCAGCTTTTACCAATTCGTGGTCTACAGGAATTGAAGATGAGTTTAATCTTAAACTTCTTGGGGTAATCTTATCGCAAGGTGAATTAGCAATTAGTAAATCGGCTACTTCTTGATTGGTGTATTTATCATTTACGCGAACATCAATAACCAATTTTACGTCTGCTGGAATAGCATTATGTTGCTTTCCTGCGTTGATTTGAGTAACAGTCATTTTTACATCACCCAAAGCTTGTGATGTTTTACTAAACTTAAAATCTTTAAACCATTTTAACACGTCAATCGTGTTATAAATGGCATTGTTATTATTTGGATGTGCGGCATGACTTGCTGTTCCGTGTACTTCGGCATCAAAAACCACTAAGCCTTTTTCGGCTACCGCTAAATTCATCAAAGTGGGTTCGCCAACTATGGCAACATCAACTTTAGGAATAATAGATAACATACTATTTAAGCCATCTGGTCCGCTACTTTCTTCTTCCGCGGAAGCGACAATAATCAAGTTGTATTTTAAGTTTTCGGTTTCGTAAAAATACGTAAATGTTGCAATTAGCGATACTAAACATCCTCCGGCATCATTACTTCCTAAACCGTATAATTTTCCGTCTTCAACAATGGCTTTAAAAGGGTTTTTGGTATAGCCAGAATTTGGTTTTACAGTATCGTGATGCGAGTTTAGTAATAGTGTTGGCTTACCATTATCAAAATGTTTATTGACTGCCCAAACATTATTTTTTGTTCGGTTGTATTTAATGTTACTTGCTATAAACCACGTTTCTAGAAGTGCTGCTGTTTGATCTTCTTCTGATGAAAAAGATTGTGTTTCTATTAACTTTTTTAATAGTGAAATAGCGTTTGCTGTTAATTCCTCTAGTCCCATTTACAAGGTTATTTTTGTGAAATTATCATTCTCTTGGGTTAACATGGATGTATTACCCATATTTATATTGTTAACACCACCACGTAAGGCATCAAAACAGTTTTCTAGTTTTGGCAACATGCCATCTGTAATAATACCTTTATCTAATAAATTTTTATAGATATTAGAATTGATATGTTTAATTACTGAGTTTTTGTCGTCAATATCTTCTAAAACGCCATTTAATTCAAAACAATAATAAATTGAAGTTTCGTATAAGTGACTCATGCCTATTGCTACTTGCGAGGCAATAGTATCTGCATTGGTGTTTAATAATTGTCCGCTACCATCATGTGTAATAGCACAAAATACTGGTGTAAAATCAGCTTGAATTAGTTTGTTAATGGAATTATTAGCAACTTCTTTAACATCACCTACAAATCCAAAATCGACTTCTTTTACTGGTCTTTTATCAGATTTAATACTATTTATATCGGCACCAGTTAACCCAATGGCGTTAGTGTTTAAAGCTTGTAATTTTGCAACTATATTTTTGTTTACCAAACCACCGTAAACCATTGTTATTACTTCTAAGGTATCTGCATCGGTAATTCTTCTGCCATTTATCATTTTAGATTCTATACCCAATTTCGTGGCTATATGGGTGGCTCGTTTTCCACCACCATGAACTAAGATTTTATTTCCTTTTAAATTTGAAAATAATTTTAGAAATGCATTTAAAGCGTCATCATCTTCAATAATGTTGCCTCCTATTTTTACTATGGATAATTTTTCCATTTTTTTAGCTTTTAGCTTTTAACTTTTAGCTTTTAGCAGCAAACTGCCAATTGCAAAAGGCTAACAGCCAATTATAAATCTTCTAATAGTTTCTTAAGCACTAATTGAGCAGCGTATGTTCTGTTATTGGCTTGCTCTATAACTAATGAGCTATCGCTATCTAGAACAGCGTCTTCAACTACTACATTTCTTCTTACTGGTAAACAATGCATAAATTTAGCACCACCAAGTTTAGCTTTAGTTATCATCCAGTTAGAATCAGTTTTATTCACTTTTCCATAATCTTCATAAGAACTCCAGTTTTTTGCATATACAAAATCAGCATTTTTAAAAGCTTCTTCTTGATTATGATAGATTGGCGTGTTTTTAGTGATTTCAGGATTTAAATCATAACCTTCAGGATTAGTAATAACAAATTCCACATCCATTTTTTGCATGGCTTGGATAAAGCTATTAGCCACGGCATGTGGCAGCGCTTTTATATGTGGTGCCCAACTTAATACGACTTTTGGTTTAGTAACTTTAGCATACTCAGAAATTGTGAGCGCATCGGTTAAGCCTTGTAGTGGATGACCAGTAGCACTCTCCATATTTACAATAGGTACAGACGCATATTTTTTAAAGGCATTCATTACCTGCTCACTTTCATCTTTAGCTTTATTTTTTAAGGTTGGAAATGCCCTCACTGCAATAACATCGCAATATTGAGACACTACGGCAGCAGCTTCTTTAATATGTTCTGCGGTACTCCCGTTCATAACTGTTCCATCTCCAAATTCAATTCCCCAAGCATCACCAGAAACATTCATTACAATAGGATTCATTCCCAAATTTAAAGCTGCTTTTTGAGTGCTTAAACGTGTACGCAAACTGGAATTAAAAAATAATAATCCTAGTGTTTTATTTTTTCCTAATTGTATATGCTTAAACGGATTAGTTTTTATTGCTTTAGCTTCTTCAATCCAAGAATTAATGTTGTCGATATCGTATATGGATGTGTAATGTTTCATTTTTTACTACTTTATTTTGGTAAACGGTACTTTGTTATTCATTGCATTTACTATAAAATTATCATTTAAACCATTTACTATCCATGTTTCTATATTAGCTGTTTTGGTTACCTCTGCTGCTTCAATTTTGCTTTGCATGCCACCGCTACCGTGAGAGGATTTTGAACTTACTACCTGTGCCTTTAACGCATCAAAATCTTCTACTAATTTTATAGTTTCTAGGGTTTTATCTGTCATTGATGCTTTGGTGTAAATACCATTAGTGTTGGTTGCAATAATACATAAATCAACTTCTAAAAGCGATGCGGTTAAGGCTGCTAGTTTATCGTTGTCTCCAAACTTAATTTCATCAGTGGCAACAGTATCATTTTCATTAATGATAGGGATATAATTGTTATTTACTAACACATTAATAGTATTCATGATATTGGTTCTGCTTTGTTCTTTTTCAAAATCTGAATAAGACAATAAGCATTGCGAACTTAATAAGCCATATTCTCTAAAAATCTCCTGATAAATTCGGATTAAATGAGGTTGACCGATAGATGCTAATGCTTGTTTTACAAATACATCTTGTTGCTTACTCTCAAGTTTTACAAACTGTTTTGCCACAGCAATGGCACCAGAACTTACAATAATAAATTCATAGGAATCTTGAAGTTGCGCAATTTGATTTGCGATATCTTCAATCTTACCTCTTGAGATATTATCAGTTTCTTTTGTGAGTGTATTAGATCCTATTTTTAGTAATATGCGTTTTTTCTTCATCCTGTTTTACAAGCTGCTCATTCTTAAATGCCCATTATGGGCTTATCGTATTTGTCCGTTACCATGAATGTACCATTTATTGGTCACCAAATGTTGTAAACCTATTGGTCCTCGTTGGTGTAATTTATCTGTGCTAATGGCTAATTCGCCACCTAAACCTAATTGTCCGCCATCTGTAAAGCGCGTTGATGCATTATGGTATACTGCTGCTGTATCAACGTTTTCCATGAACAGTTTCGCTTCATCTTCATTAGTTGTAATAATAGATGATGAATGTCCGCCAGAATATTTATTAATCATAGCAATAGTCTCTTGATTTGATGCAATTTCACCAATTAATATTTTATAATCTAAAAACTCTTCATACCAAATATCATCAGATGAGATGGTTTTAAGACTATTGTCTTTTGAAATGATTTTGTCTCCTAACACTTCAATTTTAAAAGCCTTTAATTTTGAAACCAATGTGTTTACAAACTCATGTTTATTCGGAAGATTTCTATCTATTAAAACCTTATCAACAGCATTACACGCTGATATTTTAGACTTCCCATTCATAATAATATCAATAGCAATATCTAAATCAGCTTCTTTATGAACATACACAAAATTATTACCTCGACCACTAATAATAACAGGGCAAGTAGCATGTTGTTTTACAAAAGCTATTAAGCGTTCGCCACCACGAGGTACAATTAAATCAACCTTTTGTGTTGGTTTTTCAAGAAATGCTTGTGTTTCTATTCTATTAAATTGTAAATACTCTACCCAATCAGTTGAAGTATTTTCTTCCTCTAATGCTTGGTGCCAAAGCTCAACAATTTTTAAATTAGAACGCAAGGACTCTTTTCCGCCTTTTAATAAAATCTTATTCCCCGATTTAAAAGCAATACCAGCAGCTTCAACGGTTACATCTGGTCGCGATTCATAAATAATCAACACTGTACCAAAAGAGGCTGTTTTATTATACACCTGCATGCCATTATCGTGCTTAAAGCTAAAACGTTTTACACCAACAGGGTCGTCTTGAGATGCTAAATGCGTTACCGCTTTAATCATTTCATCTACTTTAGCATCGTTAACTTTTAAACGATCGAACATGGAAATATCAGCGCCAGAATAATTATCTAAATCAACTTTATTAATAGCAATTATAGCTTGTCGTTCTTGTTCTAAAAGTACTGCCATTTTTAATAAAACAGCATTTCTTTTTTCTATGGATAGTAGGGTGTTCATTTCTTTTAAACTTCTAATGTTTTACTTTTAATATCAGCTAGGGCTTTTTTTAAAGCCTCAAAAAACACATCAATATGTTGTTTTTTAATGTTTAAAGGTGGTAGTATTCTTAATAGTTTTTTGTTAGCTGCACCACCTGTAAATATTTTGTATTTATAAATTAAATCTTTGCGTAGGTCGCTTACTTCAAAATTAAACTCTAAACCTAACATTAAACCTCTTCCTTTTATGTTTTTTATCTGTGGAATGGTTTTGGCAACAGAAATAAAATATGCAGACATTTCATTTACGTTTGCTATCAAATCTTCTTCTTCAATGGTATTTAAAACAGCTAAACCAGCGGCACATGCTAAATGATTTCCTCCAAAGGTGGTTCCTAACATACCATATTTAGATTCGATATTTGGATGAATTAAAATTCCTCCAATAGGAAAACCATTTCCCATACCTTTAGCTAAAGAAATAATGTCTGGTGTTACATTATAATGTTGAAAAGCAAAGAATTTACCAGAACGTGCATATCCGCACTGTATTTCATCAGCAATAAACATGGTGTTATTAGCTTTACATAGCTTATCTATTTCTTCAAAGAATTTTTTTGTGCCTTGATTTAATCCACCAATACCTTGAATAAACTCGATAATAACTGCACAAACATCCCCTTTTTTAAGTTCGATTTTCACACCCTCAATATCATTTAAAGGTAAAATAGTTACTTCTTGTTGTGCGTTAATTGGGGCTATTATGTTTTTATTATCGGTAACTGCTACAGCTGCAGATGTACGCCCGTGAAACCCTTTACTAAAAGCAATAACACGTTTTTTGCCAGTTTTAAATGATGCCAATTTTAATGCATTTTCGTTGGCTTCGGCTCCAGAATTACATAAAAACAATTCATAATCAGTACAGCCTGATAAGTCTTCTAACTTATTTGCTAACTCTTTTTGTAACGGATTTTGAATAGCATTAGAATAAAATCCTAATCTTTCAACCTGGCGCGTTACAGCTTGCACGTAATTAGGGTGTGCATGCCCAATAGAGATTACAGCATGCCCGCCATAAAGGTCTAAATATTCCTCTCCTTTATCATCATAAACATGAATGCCTTTTCCAGAAACTGGAGTTACATTGTATAGTGGATAAACATCAAATAATGGCATGATTAACTTTTTTTAATTTGATTAATTTTTTCAAACGATGCAGTAATACCCTTTATTAAAGACGAACTTAAACCTTGATGTTCCATTTCGTTTAAACCTTCAATTGTACAGCCGCTTGGTGTAGTTACTCTGTCTATTTCAGCTTCTGGATGCCTGCCCGATTCTTTCAATAAACTCGCTGCACCATAGCAAGTTTGTAAAGCTAGTTGGTGTGCTTCTTCAGCCTCAAAACCCAATTGAATGGCGCCTTGAGTTGTGGCACGTACCAATCGCATCCAAAAGGCTATACCACTAGCGCAAATCACAGTAGCTGCTTGTATTTGTTCTTCTGGAATTACCATTGTTGTGCCTAATTGATTAAATATTTTTTTAGCCAATTCAATTTTACTTTGCCCTTGGTTGTTAGCCGAAAGGCAGGTCATAGATTTTCCAATCGAAATCGCTGTATTTGGCATAATACGAATTATATTTTTATCCTTTCCAAGGATACTTTCAATTCTAGAAATTTCAAACCCAGCAGCAACAGACATAACCACATGATAACTTGTAATACTAGAAGAAACACTTTGTAAAACTTTATCAATATGGCGCGGTTGTAAAGCAAAAATCAATATATCAGATTCTTTAACTGCTAATTCGTTATCATGTGTCACGGTTACATAATCTTCATCACTAAACACACTAACTGCAGCCGTATTTTTATCACTTAAATACAATGATGTAAACGACTTATTCTTTATTAGTCCCTTCGCAATCGAACTTCCTAAATTTCCTGTTCCTATAATAGCTATTTTCATAATTTCTTTATTTTATTTTTTTATGGCGTTACCCCAAGGGGTCGGGCTTTCACTACTCGCTCCCTCATACTTCGGGGAGCTCAAACATACCGTTCAATCCCTAACGCACCACTGTTATGTGCTCACTCAAACTTTTAAAAATACGTCCCTTTTAATTCTAATCCAGTCGATTCTTCCAAACCAAACATTAAATTCATATTCTGGACTGCTTGTCCAGAAGCACCTTTTAATAAATTATCAATGGTACTTGTAATTAATAATTTATTATTGTGTTTATGCAAATGTACCAAACACTTATTGGTGTTTACAACTTGCTTCATATGCAAAAAATCGTCTGACACAAATGTGAATTTAGCATCCTTGTAAAAGGGTTTATAGATAGCTTTTGCATCCTCAACAGTACCTTCAAAGTCGGTATAAATTGTTGCAAAAATACCTCTAGAAAAATTACCTCTATTTGGCATAAAAATAATTTCAGAAGAAAAATCGTTTTGCAATTGATTCACAGATTGATTAATCTCACCTAAATGCTGATGCGTAAACGGCTTGTAATACGAAAAATTATTGTCTCTCCATGTATAATGGGTTGTTGCGGATAAAGATGTTCCTGCCCCAGTAGCGCCAGTAACCGCATTTACATGTACATCATTATTAATTAAACCAGCATTTGCCAATGGCAATAGCCCCAACTGAATTGCTGTTGCAAAACAACCTGGGTTTGCAATATAATTTGCGTTTACAATAGCGCCTTTATTTAATTCGGGTAAACCATAGACAAAAGTCTTTATTTGGGTTGAGCCTGTCGAAGTAAATACTTTGTTGGATTCTAGTCTAAAATCGTTTCCTAAATCTATGATTTTAGTGGTGTCTGAAAATGTGTTTGCAGATAAAAATTTCACCGAATTTCCATGGCCTAAGCATAAAAATAAGACATCTACATTAGGGTTTACAGTGTCTGTAAATTTCAATTCTAAAGATCCTACCAAATCTTGGTGTATTTTAGTAATGTTATTTCCAGCATTACTTGTGCTAAATACAAAATCAATCTCTACTTCTGGATGATTAATTAGTAATCTAATTAACTCTCCAGCTGTGTATCCTGCTCCTCCAATAATTCCAACATTAATCATAGCTTAAGAGTTTACTTGTTGATATATTTTGTTTTGATTTCCTAGAATTTTAATAAATCCTTTAGCATCATCAGCAGTCCAAGCTTTATTCTCTTCACCGTAACTACCAAACTTAGCACTCATTAAATCGTGTTTAGAAACAATTCCATCTAAAGAAAAATGGTAAGGTTGTAGCGTTACAGTTACATTACCTGAAACCATATCTTGACTACTTTGTAAAAAGGCTTCAATGTTTCGCATTACAGGGTCTAAATATTGCCCCTCGTGTAAATGCATGCCATAAAAACTAGATAAATATTCTTTATGCTGTAATTGCCATTTGGTTAATGTATGCTTTTCTAACAGATGATGTGCTTTTACTATAATTAAAGCTGCAGCAGCTTCAAAACCAACTCTACCTTTAATTCCAACAATGGTATCGCCAACATGAATATCTCTTCCAATAGCATATGCAGAAGCGATATTGTTTAGTTTTTCAATATTAACTTCGGGTGCATTTTCTTTATCGTTTAAAGCGATAAACTCACCATTTTTAAAAGTTAAGGTTACTTTTTCTTCTCCTTCTTTTTCTAATTGCGATGGATAAGCTTCACTTGGTAGTGCTTTTTCTGAAGTTAACGTTTCTTCGCCACCAACACTTGTTCCCCAAAGGCCTTTATTTATGGAGTACTTTGCTTTTTCCCAAGACGCTTCAATACCATTGTCTTTTAAATAATCAATCTCTTCTTGTCTTGTTAATTTCTGATCTCTTATTGGGGTAATAATTTTAATATCAGGGGCTAACGTTTGAAAAATCATATCAAACCTAACTTGGTCATTCCCTGCTCCAGTACTGCCATGAGCTATATATTCTGCATTAATGCTTTTAGCATATTCAATAATTTCAATAGCTTGAATAATACGTTCTGCACTTACCGAAAGGGGATAGGTATTGTTTTTTAATACATTACCAAATATTAAATACTTTACTACTTTTTGGTAAAAAGTAGAAACTGCATCAATATTCTTATAAGTAGAAACGCCCATTTTATAAGCGTTACTTTCAATATGTTTAATTTCTTCTTGTGTAAAACCGCCTGTATTTACACTTACTGCATGCACATCATATTTTTTTGAGAGACTTACTGCGCAATACGAGGTGTCTAATCCTCCACTATATGCTATTACTAATTTTTTCATGTGTTTATATTTATTGTTATTCAACGGTCACATGTAACATCCTAAATAATCATTTGATTGTGTGATTAAATATTAATCATGGATGTTTCATTTTACTTTTTATCTTTTCTTAAAAACAATACTTGTTTTATTCTTTTTAATCGTTTGAAAACTTTTTCTTTTATTGGTTTAGACTTTTCTTGGTCTTTTGTGCTCTTGTTAGGATCGTATAACATGCCTGTGCATAAGCACATTTTTCTATTAGTTCTTGTTAAAACATCATAATTTTTACAAGTTTGGCAACCATCCCAAAAGGATTGATCATCTGTAAGTTCTGAAAAAGTTACTGGCTTATAGCCTAAATCGCTATTCATTTTCATAACTGCTAAACCTGTAGTAATGCTAAATACTTTAGAATTGGGAAATTTATTTCTTGAATGTTCAAAAACCTTCTTTTTAATTTGTTTAGCTAGCCCTTTTCCTCTATAATTTGGGTGAACAATTAAACCCGAATTAGCAACAAATTTACCATGTCCCCAGGCTTCTATATAACAAAATCCTGCAAAATTATTTCTATCTAGAGCTATTACTGCATTGCCATTTTCCATTTTTGTGGTAATGTATTCTGGAGTACGTCTAGCTATACCTGTGCCTCTTACGTTTGCAGATTCTGCAATGGTATCGCAAATTTCTTGTGCGTATTTGCTATGTGATTTATTAGCAATAATGATTTTCATTAGTTATTTCTTATTGTTTTTCTTTTTTTTGAAATATTCTTTTTTTTTAAAGCTGAACAGGACTCACCTTAGTTCTAATAATTTATTAAGTACCCTTACGGGCGGCGCACAAAAATACGATGTACAAAACTTATACTCTTTAAAGGAAAAGTAACTAATTGAAGTTGAAAATTTGAATTTGATGCAAACATGATAAAAAAATAAAATTAAACGTAACTAGTATGGGCTAAATAGAAGAATTAGCGACGGCGGTTGCGCAAGCGCAAACCGGGAGAAAACGTACGTATTTTATTTTTCTTTGAATTCATTGGTGTAAAACTAAAAATTTAATTTTATTATCAGCTATATTTTCTTATTATTTTAATAATAATTATCAAATTTTATTCAAATCATGCTTTTTGTTTTTAATTATTCATTTGTAAGTGGTTATAATTAAAATATCTTTTTTACGGATTATTACAAGATATAATCTGTGCTTATGAAATTTGAGGTTTTTTTGTTTAAAAGTTCTTCTAAAATAGCATTATTGTAGGCATTATCTTTTGAGGCAACAAACGTTCTTATTGAAAATGAACGTAGTGCATCATGAACACTTAATGTGCCAAATGCTGAATCTTTTCTGCCAGTAAAGGGATATACATCGGGTCCGCGTTGGCAAGAACTATTCAAGTTTACTCTGCATACTAAATTAACCAAAGTGTCAATTAACGGAGAGAGCTTATCAATGTCTTTGCCAAATAGACTTACTTGTTGTCCGTAATTTGATTCTGCCATAGCATCTAAAGGTTTTTCAATATCGATAAAAGGCACAATCGGAATTACAGGTCCAAATTGCTCTTCTTTAAAGACTCGCATATTTTTTGTAACAGGATATAATACTGCAGGGAATATAAAATTATCGGATGTTTCACCGCCTTTTTTGTTTAGCTTTTTTGCTCCTTTTTCTAAGGCGTCATCTATTAGTTCTCGAATATAAGCTGGTTTATCAACCTCTGGAAGTGGTGTTAATTTAGCTCCTGGTTGCTAAGGGTTGCCAAAACTAAGTGCATCTACTTTTTCTGAAAAAAGCGTATTAAATTCATCAACTATAGATTCGTGAACATATAAAACTTTTAATGCCGTACAGCGTTGCCCGTTAAAGGATAATGTTCCAGAAATACATTCTTCAACTGCTAAATCTAAATCGGCATCAGGTAAAACAATGGCAGGGTTTTTTGCTTCCAAACCTAAAACCATACGTAATCTATTTCCTTTTGGGTGTTGTGATTGTAAAGCATTAGCAGATTTGCTGTTTCCAATTAAAGCCAATACATCTATTTTACCAGATTGCATAATTGGGGTTGCCAAAACACGGCCACGGCCATTAGGATATTTACAATGCCTTTAGGAAAACTGCTTTGAAACGCTTCTAATAGAGGCGAAATTAGTAAAACACCAATTTTAGCAGGTTTAAAAATTACTGGATTCCCCATGATTAAAGCAGGAATAAGTAAGGTGAATGTTTCATTTAAAGGGTAGTTATATGGGCCTAAACACAAAACAACACCTAAAGGACCTCTACGAATATGTGCATAAACACCAGAGTTTTTCTCAAACTTTGCAGAGTCTCTATCAATTTGTTTATAGGCTTCAATGGTATCTAAATATAATCTACAGTTCTGTCAAATTCCTTTTCAGAATCAGGAAGATTTTTACCTATTTCCCACATTAAAAGTTTAACGACTTCCTCACGTTTAGTTTTCATTTGTTTAACAAATTTCTCCATACATGCTATTCTATCTACTACTTTCATTGTTGGCCATAGTCCTTGGCCTTTTCCATAAGCTGAACAAGCTGAATTTAAAGCATCTAAAGCTTCTTTTTCGCCTAATTGAGGTATAGTTCCTAGTAATGTTGGTTTGTAATCTTTAGTTAAAGAGATGGTAGAGTATACCTTGGCAGTATCGCCTTGCCAATGCATTAATTTGCCATTAATTAAATAGGTTTTTTGATGTGTAAGTGAGTTGATTTTATAAGCTTCTGGAATTTCTAAAAAAGTCGTTTTCATATCTAAAAATTAGTTTTAAACTATAGCTAATGTATTTAAATTTAAGCTCAAAATTCTTTGAAAATATAAGTTTGTTTGAACAAATATGATATTCTCAACAGTTTAATTACTACATAGTAAAATGTTAATGAATCAAACGTTTTCGGTTATTGATTTTACTTAAGGTTTGTCGATTCTGTTTTGTTGTTTGTCGTTTTAATTCAGTTGTCTATATAATATAGTATTTATAGCAGAAGTTTAGCTTATCTTTTCATATATTAGCAACGTTTTTTATTAAAAAATTACTTCATTAAAATACACATAATTTATTTTTAACATAATGAAACATTTAATTTCACTTTTAGCAATCAGTATTTTACTCTTCTCTTGTAAATTAGATAAAAAAACAGAACCAATTGTAACAGACCAAAAACAAGAAACCAAAACAGAAACAAACGTAGATGAATGGATTTATCTTTTTGATGGTTCTAGTTTAGATGGTTGGCGAGCCTATAATGGAGATACAATGCCTCCTGGATGGATTATAAAAGATAGTATTTTGACATTTGATACTAAATTAGGTTTAGAACAAGATTATAAAGGAGGAAAAGATATTATTTATGGTGCAGAAGAGTTTGATAATTTTGAACTTTACTTAGAATGGAAACTTCCTCCAGGAGGGAATAGTGGCATTTTTTATCATGTAAAAGAAGGTCATAAAAGTATTCCTCAAATTGCACCAGAATATCAGCTTATTGATGATTTAGGTTACGCAAAAATGCACGACCTTACAGAGTATAATAAAAGTTTAGGTTACACTGAAACCCCAGAAGAATTAAAGCCTTTACAAAAAACAGGGTCAGATTATGCTATGCATCCTGCCGATCAATCTCAAAAAGTTCTTAACCCAATAGGTGAGTGGAACTCATCTAGAATAATGTTTACACCCGAAAAGGTAGAACACTGGCTAAACGGAAAAAAGTTATTATCATTTGTACCATGGGATGAGGCTTGGTATAAAAAAAAGAATTCTGATAAATGGAAAAACAGTAAAGATTACGGAAAATATAAAACAGGATATATTGGCTTACAAGATCATTCAAGCCCAATATGGTTTAGAAATATAAAAATAAAAAAACTCTAATTAAAACATAAAGGATGAATAAAAGAGATTTCTTAAAAAAGAGTGGATTAGGAGTTGCAGGTATAACCTTGGCTCCATCGATAATAATGTGTAAACCTGAAACTAAAATTACACGTCTTAGAACAGCTCATATAGGTGTTGGCAATATGGGGTTTGCAGACCTTACAGATATATCGTCTCATCCATTGGTTGATGTTACAGCATTGTGCGATGTAGATTCTAATAATTTAGCTAAAGCAAAAGAACTGCATCCTAACGCAAAAACTTTTTCAGATTATAGAGTGATGTTAAAAGAAATGAAAAACAGTATTGATGCTGTTATAGTTTCTACGCCAGATCATACTCATGCTCCAGCATCAATGCTAGCTATGAATATGAATAAGCCGGTATATTGTCAAAAACCATTAACTCATCATGTCTCTGAGGCTAGAGCAATGAAAAAACTTGCTGAAAAGAAAAATCTTGTTACGCAGATGGGTATTCAAGTGCATTCTTTTTATGATTATAAATTAGCAACATTATTAATACAATCTGGTATCATAGGAAAAGTGCATACGGTGCATGCATGGTCTCCAAAAAACTGGGGTTATGATGGTGAAGCACCAGAGGGCAGCGACCCGATTCCTGAAACTTTAGATTGGAATTTATGGTTAGGAACTTCAGCAAAACGCCCATATAAAAAAGACGTATATCATCCTGAGAATTGGCGTAAATTAATGGATTATGGATGTGGTACATTAGGCGATATGGGCGTTCATATTTTTGATACACCTTATAATGCACTTAATCTAGATGTTCCTAAAACTATAAAAAATGAGTGTCGCCAACCAACGGGTTTTGGTTATCCAGAAAAAAATGTTGTAACCTACGAGTTTCCACAAACTGAATATACCACTGAAACTTTAAAATGGATATGGTACGACGGATCAGGTGCTCCAAATGAACACGAAGATTTAATTTTACCCGGAGCAATTAAAAAAGAAGCATCTTCAACAACACAAGAGAAATCATTAGAAGATAAAATGTCTCTCGAAACAAAAACAGCTGCTGCAGGGACTTTGCCGAATCAAGGCGCTATGTTTGTTGGAGAAAAAGGGCGCTTACTCTTACCGCATTTTATGCAATTACCTCAAAAAATTGTTGATGGCAAGTATGTTGATATATCTTCTGAAATTAATGCCATTAGTAAAGCAAATAATATGGGAGTTCCTGTTCGCGATTATGCATCAGAAGGACCTAAGCATTACCATCAGTTTGTTGATGCTTGTTTGGGTAAAGGAGCGTGCAGTGCACCATTTTCTTATGCATCTAGATTAACAGAGACTATACTTTTAGGTGTTATTGCTGGTCGTTTTCCAAACCAAACTTTGCATTGGGATAGCGAAAAAGCTAAATTCTCTGAAGAAGAAGCTAATCAATATTTAGAAGGTGATTATAGAGAGTTTTAAAAATCAAAAGGAGATACTTAAACTCATTTTATTTATAATTTCTTTTGTTTTTATAGGCTGTGAAAAGCCCATAGTAAACACAAAGGATATGTATTCTGTTGTGCCATATCCAGAAAGTTTAGTTGTTAAAAACGGTCAATTCAAATTAAATAAAAACACAAAATTTATAATTATAAATAATACGGATGTATTAAAAGAAAGTAGTACTGTTTTTCGGAACTTAATAAAGCAAAAACTGGGATTTGATTTAAATATTGAAACACAAAAACCTAAAAATAAAAATTACATTTCAATAGAAATAAATTCAAGCTCAAATTCTGAAGAAGCTTATACTTTATCGGTATCGGAAAAATCAATTCATCTTATAGGTAATTCTGAAAAAGGCGTTTTTAATGGATTGCAAACGTTGAGGCAATTACTAAAAATAGATTTACTAAATGACCATAAAAAAATTGATGAAATAACAATACCAAATGTTGAAATTACTGATTCACCTCGTTATAATTGGAGAGGTGTAATGGTTGATGAATCGCGACATTTTTTTGGAAAAGCCAAAATTAAACAACTGTTAGAGCTCATGTCGCTTCAAAAATTGAATAAGTTTCATTGGCATTTAACTGATGCCCCAGGTTGGCGTTTAGAGATAAAAAAATATCCTAAACTTACTAGCATAGGAGCTATTGGTAATTATAGCAATCCTAACACAAAACCTCAATTTTATACCCAAGATGATATAAAAGAGATTGTTCAATTTGCAACTCAAAGGCATATTGAAATTATTCCAGAAATAGATATGCCAGGGCACGCATCTGCAGCAATTAGGGCATATCCAGAGTTATCGGGTGGTGGTACTAAAAAGCATCCGCATTTTACATTTCATCCTGCGCGTACTTCAACCTATCAATTTTTAACTGATGTTTTAAAAGAGGTTAGTAGTTTATTTCCATCAAAATACATTCATATTGGTGCAGATGAAGTAAGCTTTGGAAACCAACATTGGCAAAATGACAAAGAAGTTATTACTTTAATGAAGCGGAATAATCTTGATAATATTAAACAAGTTGAAACATACTTTATTAATAGAATAAGAGATACTATTATATCATTAAAAAAAGAAGTTATTGGTTGGGATGAAGTTGTTGAAAATAACATGAATAACGAAAAAACCATTGCCATGTGGTGGAGGCATGATAAACCTGAGATTTTAAACAAAGGATTAGCTAATAATTACAACATGATACTATGCCCGCGGAAGCCTATGTATTTTGATTTTGTACAACATGAAAGTCATAGTTTTGGTCGCAGATGGGATGGCTTTGGTGCTGTAAATGATGTATATAATTTTCCAGATGCTTTAAGTAATATTAATGTGTCTAACCCTAAAATTTTAGGAATTCAGGGTAATTTATGGACTGAACAAATTAATACTGAAAAAAGATTTGATTTTATGCTTTACACAAGAATGTCTGCTTTATCAGAAGCAGCTTGGACAAGCAAAACCAATAAATCTTTTGAAAATTTTGAAAATCGATTAAAATATATTTTTAGCATTTATAAAACTAAAAACATACACTATTTTAATTATTTTGTACCAGAAAACACTAAAGAACCAGGAGCCATTTTAAAACCAAAGTGGACTCAAAACTTTAGTACTTTTAAAAATTGAAAACTAAAGCCCAAATTATAAATTCCTTTTTTTGTTTTTTCAAAAGTCAGTATTTAAGAAAATCTATGTTAAATTCAATAGTAATAAAATCAAAAAACAACATATTTTTTTTATTGGTACTCGTACTCATTATTATTGGATGTAACCCTGTTTCTTTTAATGAACCTAGAATTTCTTTAGAGCAATATCAAATTGAAAAAGGATTTAAATTAGAAGTAGTGGCTTCAGAGCCATTTATTGAAGCTCCTGTATCGATGGATTTTGATAATAGTGGCAGAATTTGGGTGGTTGAAATGAAAGGTTACATGCAAAATCTTGAAGGTACTGGTCAAGATATGCCTAATGGTACAATTACTATTCTTGAGGATTTAGATGACGATGGAGTTGCAGATCATTCAAAAATATTTATCGATAGTTTGGTGCTTCCAAGAGCAATAGCTCATGTTTATGGAGGATTATTATATGCTGAACCGCCAAACTTATGGTTTGTAAACATAGAAAATGATAAGCCAACAAATAAAGTTTTAGTCGATTCTCTATATTCTGATGGAGGAAATGTTGAGCATCAACCCAATGGATTAATGATGCATATTGATAATTGGATATATAATGCCAAATCTAATTTTCGTTATCAAATGAAAAGCGGAAAATGGATTAAAGAAGTAGCATCGTTACGAGGTCAGTGGGGGATAACAAAAGACAATTTTGGTAGATTGTATTATAATAATAATTCCACACAATTAATAGGCGATTATGTGTTGCCAAACGTTTCTATTAAGAACCCGTATTATAAACCCAATGCGACATTAAATAAAATTTTAACACCAGATCAGCGTGTATATCCATTACATCCAACTTCAGTAAATCGTGGTTATCAAAAAGGCGTTTTAGATAAAGATAGTCTTTTAATTAATGTTACTTCGGCTTGTGGTCCATTGGTTTATAGAGGTAATCAATTTCCTGTTTTATATAATGAAAATGCATTTGTTTGTGCGCCAGAAGCTAATGTTGTTAAGCGGCATATTTTAACTTTTAATAACAATACTGTAAAGGCAAAACAGGCTATTCCAAATAAAGAATTTATTGCATCAACTGATGAAGGCTTTCGTCCTGTAAATCTGTTCAACGGACCCGATGGCAATATGTATATTGTAGATATGCATCGAGGCATAATACAAGACAAAGCTTTTTTGTCGCCGTATTTACAAAAGCATTATGCTAATAAAAAGCTCGATACCATTATAGGAATGGGGCGTATTTTAAAAGTAAGCAGTCAAAATAACGGCTTAAAAGAAACTGTTAAAATAGAAAAATTAAGGACTAAGGAATTAGTTAATTTGCTTAATAGCCCAAACGGATGGTTAAGAGATAGAGCGCAACAGTTACTTATTTTTAAAAATGATAAAACAGCAGTTCCTTTTTTAAATGAAGTGATTAGTGATGTAAATAATCCCATAGCTCAAATTCATGCTATACACACTTTAAATGGATTAAGTACTCTTGATTTTAAACTATTACAAAATATACTGTCTTCTAATAGTAAAAGTAGTGTTAAAAGTCATGCTCTAGTATTGCTTGAGGAATTTTCATCTTCAAATAATTTAGAATTAGCACACAAACTTATAACTGATTTGCTTCAAAAAAATAACGAAGAAATTGATTTGTATATCGCTTATGGATTAGGAAAGTGGGTTCAGCTGTCATCTGAAAAGTTTTTTCCAATAGTATCAAAGCTGTCAAATAAATATAAAAACAATAAAGCTTATCAAGAAGCTATAATAAATAGTTTAAGAGGTGTTGAAAATGAGTTTTTAGTTTTTTTAAATCAATTTAAAAATGATTCTTCTGATGACATATTATATGAATTATTAAACCAAACTTTAGATAATAAAAGTAAAGGTTTAAAGAATTCTATTTACACAAGTACATCTGTAGGTACTGATACTAGAACTGCAGGGTTTAAACTATTTAGAAATATGTGTGCCACTTGTCATGGTATAGATGGTGACGGTATTGACGGTCTTGCACCACCATTAAAAAACTCAGAATACATAAAATATTCAATTGAAAGATTAGCTCTAGTTGTTTTACACGGTTTATCTGGTCCAATTCATGTTAACGGTAAATTGTATGATACTAATGTTGTTATGCCAGGGTTAGCAAATAACCCAGATTTTACAGATAAAGATTTACAAGATATTATTAATTATGTAAATAATGCTTTTTCAAATAAATATGAATACATCAGTATTGAAAAAATAAAATCGCTTAGAGAAGAAAAACCAAAAGATGGAGGTGCTTTTACTGAGAAAGAACTCCTCGAATTAAAGTATTGAGCTAATAAATTTAGATTTTTAAACTAAAAACTGAAACAAATCTGGTTTGTCATTTAAATAGTCACCATAAAAGTTGTGCTGCTTCATTTTAGTAATTAACGGTTCTAAATCTGAAGATGATTTTAATTGAATTCCAACAACTGCAGAACCGTTTTCTCTGTTTGTTTTTTTTGCATACTGAAAATAGGTGATATCATCATTGTTACCT
Source organism: Wocania arenilitoris (assembly GCF_021728535.1). Classification (GTDB taxonomy): domain Bacteria; phylum Bacteroidota; class Bacteroidia; order Flavobacteriales; family Flavobacteriaceae; genus Wocania_A; species Wocania_A arenilitoris. Next base: position 120,787 of record NZ_JAKKDU010000002.1, read on the forward strand.
AAAATATCAACTACAAATTCTTTTAAAGCTCCAGCTCTTTGAGGAAATTTTACAATAAAATAGTGTTTTAATTTGCCATATAATAAAGCTCGTTCTTTAATTTCAGAGGTTCTGGTTATATCATTATTACTACCACTTACCACACACACAACATTTTTGCCTTTAAGTTTTTCAGTATAAAAATCTAAAGCCGAAATACTTAAGGCTCCTGCTGGTTCAACTACAATAGCATCCTTATTGTATAAATCTAAAATGGTTTGACAAATTTTGCCCTCTGGAACAGTAATCATATCAAACAAATTCTGCTTACAGATAGGGAAAGTTAAATCGCCCACACGCTTTACAGCAGCACCGTCAACAAACTTTTCAATATTAGTTAGGGTTGTATTTTTATTGTTTTTTATTGATGTAGTCATTGATGGTGCGCCTTCTGGCTCCACGCCAATAATTTTGGTTTTTGGTGATAGTTGCTTAAAAACAGTTGATAAACCAGCAGCTAAACCACCACCGCCAACAGCGACAAAAACATAGTCGATAGGCTGGTTAGCCTGTTCTAGAATTTCTAAAGCAATGGTTGCTTGTCCTTCAATTACTTTTTTGTCATTAAAAGGATGGATAAAGGTTTTATGCAACTGCTCACATTCGGCTTTTGCTAAATGATAGGCATCATCAAAAGTGTCACCTTCTAGAATAATATCAACAGAATCTCCTCCAAACATTTTAACTTGTTCTACCTTTTGATTTGGTGTTGGAGCTGGCATAAAAATGGTGCCTTTTATTTGCAACAGTTTACAAGATAAAGCAACACCTTGAGCATGATTTCCGGCACTGGCACAAACTACACCGTTTTTGGCTTCATATTTTGATAAGGAACTTATCTTATTATAAGCACCTCTAATTTTATACGATCTAACTTGTTGTAAGTCTTCTCGTTTTAAAAGGATATTACCATTATAATAATTTGAAAGTCTTAAACTGGGGCTTAAAGGCGTAACTGCCGATACTTTTTTAATAGTACCGGCAGCTTGCTTTATATTCTCAATACTGGGGAAATATGTAGATTTCTCCTTTTGCATAATTTAGTTTATACTATGGGCTTCATAGCTGTCATAGATGCTCTTAAAAAGGCACCAACTTTTTCAACTGGATGATTTCTTAATGCTGCATTAACTTCAATTAATCTAGCATTATCAACACCATCACCATTATCGGCTGCATAAGTATTACCAATAATATCTGTATCAACAGTTTTCATAAAATCTGCTAATAATGGTTTACAAGCGTGGTCGAATAAGTAACAGCCGTATTCAGCAGTATCAGAAATTACACTGTTCATTTCGTACAATTTCTTTCTTGCGATAGTGTTTGCAATAAGTGGTGTTTCGTGTAACGACTCGTAGTAAGCAGATGCATCAATAATTCCAGAATCTGTCATAGCTTCAAAAGCTAATTCAACTCCAGCTCTAACCATAGCTACCATTAGCACTCCATTGTCGTAATACTCTTGCTCAGAAATCTCAACATCTCCAGCAGGTGTTTTTTCAAAAGCGGTTTCTGCAGTTGCAGCTCTCCAACCTAATAAGTCTTTATCATCGTTAGCCCAGTCTGCCATCATACCTGCAGAAAAACGACCTTCAATAATATCATCCATATGTTTTTGGAATAACGGACGCATAATGTCTTTCAATTCTTCTGATAATTCAAAAGCTTTAATTTTTGCAGGGTTAGAAAGTCTATCCATCATGTTAGTAATACCTCCGTATTTTAACCCTTCAGTAATAGTTTCCCATCCATATTGAATTAGTTTTGAAGCATAACCAGCGTCAATTCCTTTTTCAATCATTTTGTCAAAGCAAAGAATAGAACCTGTTTGCAATAAACCACATAAAATGGTTTGCTCACCCATCAAATCACTCTTTACCTCAGCAATAAAAGAAGATGCTAGAACACCTGCTCTATCTCCGCCAGTTGCCACTGCATATGCTTTGGCTTGTGCCCAACCTTTTCCTTCTGGATCGTTTTCATCATGTACCGCAATTAAAGTTGGTACACCAAAACCTCTTTTGTATTCTTCTCTAACCTCAGTACCAGGGCACTTTGGTGCTACCATAATAACAGTAAGGTCTTTTCGAATTTGCATGCCTTCTTCAACAATATTAAAACCGTGAGAATACGATAAAGTTGCACCTTGTTTCATTAAAGGCATAACAGCATTTACAACACTTGTGTGTTGTTTGTCTGGTGTTAAGTTTAGCACCAAATCTGCCGTAGGGATTAACTCTTGGTAAGTGCCTACGTTAAAACCATTTTCTGTTGCATTAATATAAGACGCACGTTTTTCTGCAATGGCAGCATCACGCAACGCATATGAGATGTCTAAACCAGAATCTCTCATGTTTAATCCTTGGTTTAAACCCTGTGCGCCACAGCCTACAATTATTATTTTTTTACCTTTTAAAGCGTTTACGCCATCTTCAAACTCTGAAGAATCCATAAATCTACACTTTGCTAATTGGTTTAATTTGTCTCTTAATGAAAGGGTGTTAAAATAATTTCCCATTTTAGTTTTATTGTTAATTATTGGTTATTGAATGCTTCTAGCAATTCTGTTATTTTCATTTCTTCTTTTGTAACAGCTATACGTCCAGAACGCACAAACTGCATAATACCAAAGGCGTTTAATTCGCGTCGTAATAATTCTATTTCTTGTCGTCTTCCCGATTTTTCGAGCACAAAAAATTCTTTGTTTACAGTTACAATTCTGGAATTACTTTCTTTAATTATATTTTGAATTTGAGGTTCTTCAAACAATAAATCAGATTTGATTTTAAACATACCCGATTCTTGATATATGGTTTCTTCCTCAGTATGATAATAAGCACGAATAACTTCAATTTGTTTTTCAAACTGACCGATAATCTTTTTTGCTTGAGATTCGGTAATATTTACAACAATTACAAATCTATTAACGCCTTCAATTTCAGATTGTGATGTAGTTAAGCTTTCTATATTGATATGTCTGCGTTGAAAAATGGCAGATATTCGATTTAGTAAACCTATGTTATTTTCGGTGTAAATCGAAATTGTGAATGTTTTTAATTCTTCGTTCATTTCTTCTAAATTTAGCTTAATCTAATATCTGAAACTGAGGCTCCTGAAGGAATCATAGGAAATACATTGTCTTCTTTTTCAACACAAACTTCTAAGAAATATGAATCTTTTGAAGCTATCATTTCTTTAACTGCATCTGCTAGCTCTTCACGTTTTGTAACACGCTTTGCTTCAATATAATATCCTTTAGCAATGGTTACGAAATCAGGGTTAGTCATTTCGGTAGAAGCATAGCGTTTATCAAAAAACAACTGTTGCCACTGGCGTACCATTCCTAAAAATTCATTATTTAATACCACAATTTTTACGGGTATTTTTTGCTGAAAAATAGTGCCTAATTCTTGAATATTCATTTGGTAACCGCCATCTCCAATAATAGCAACTACTTCGCGTTCTGGTGCTGCCATTTTTGCACCCATGGCTGCTGGTAATGCAAACCCCATGGTGCCTAAACCACCAGATGTAATGTTGCTTTTAGTTTTGTTGAATTCTGAATAACGACAAGCAATCATTTGATGCTGTCCTACATCTGATACTATTGCAGCATTTCCTTCACTTTGTATATTTATTTCTTTTAAAACTTCACCCATTGTTAAACCTTCTTTGGTTGGATGAATATCATTTTTTATAACTTTTTCGAATTCAATAGCATATAAATCTTTAAATTCTTGAAGCCATGAATCATGTGAGTTTTCATTTAATAATGGTAATAATTGTGCGAGACTATCTTTAGAATCTCCCAAAACAGCAACATCTGCATGAACATTTTTATTAACTTCTGCAGGATCTATTTCAAAATGAATCACTTTGGCTTGTTTGGCATAAGTATTTAAACTACCTGTTACACGATCATCAAAGCGCATCCCTATAGCAATTAACACATCACATTCGTTTGTTAATTTGTTGGGGGCATAATTACCATGCATACCAACCATACCAATATTTAATGGATGTGATGTTGGTAAAGCAGAAGCGCCCATAATGGTCCATGCTGCAGGAATGCCTGCTTTTTCTATTACTGCTTTTAACTCAGCCTCAGCTTCGCCTAAAATAACACCTTGCCCCCAAACAATCATTGGTTTTTTAGCAGCATTAATTAATGCTGCTGCTGCTTTTACAGATTCAGAATTAATTTTAGGAACAGGAATGTAACTGCGTACTCCTGTACATTTTTCATATTTAAAATCTAGTTCTCCAAATTGAGCATCTTTGGTAACATCTATAAGAACAGGTCCTGGACGACCGCTTTTAGCTATGTAAAAGGCTTTTGCTAAAACCTCAGGAATTTCCGAAGCTTTAGTTATTTGGTGGTTCCATTTTGTAACAGGGGTTGAAATACCAACAATATCAGTTTCTTGAAATGCATCACTACCTAACAAATGAGATGGTACCTGTCCAGTAATACAAACTAATGGTGTAGAGTCTATTTGAGCATCTGCGATACCTGTAATCAAGTTAGTTGCTCCTGGCCCAGAAGTAGCCATAGCAACACCAACACGACCAGAAATTCTAGCAAATCCTTGAGCTGCGTGTGCTGCACCTTGCTCGTGGCGTGTTAACACATGATGAATTTCGTTTCTGTATTTAAACAATTCATCATAGACAGGCATAATCGCACCACCAGGGTATCCGTAAAGTATATCGACTCCTTCGGCAATTAAACTCCTAACTATAGCTTCGCAACCTGTAATGCGCTCACTAGGTTGCTCTAAATATTTAGCTTTTGTCGTGGTTTTAGGTTCCATAAATTTTAATTAAAACGCATCAGTTACACAGCCTTTAGATGCTGATGCTACTGTTTTAGCGTATTTATATAATATTCCTTTTTTGTGTTTTAACTCAGGGGCAACCCAATTAGCTTTTCTTTTTGCTAATTCTTCATCAGAAATAAGTACGTTTATTGAATTGTCTTTAGCACTAATTCTAATTTTATCGCCTGTTTCAATTATTCCAATAGTTCCACCAGATTGTGCTTCGGGAGTAATGTGCCCCACAACAAAACCATGTGTTCCTCCAGAAAATCGACCATCTGTAATTAGCGCAACCGATTTTCCTAAACCAGCTCCCATAATTAAAGATGTTGGTTTTAGCATTTCTGGCATACCTGGACCACCTTTTGGACCAACATATCGGATAACAACTACATCTCCTTTTTCTACTTCTCCATTAGAAATTCCTGTATTTGCAGCCTGCTCTCCATTATAAACCACTGCTTTTCCCTCAAAAAGCAATCCTTCATTACCGCTAATTTTTGCAACAGCACCTTCAGTGGCTAAATTTCCATAAAGAATTTGTAAATTTCCTGAAGATTTTAAGGCTTTATCGGTAGGGTAAACCACATCTTGATCTTCAAACTCGATAGCCTCAACATCTGCTAAGTTCTCAGCTAGTGTTTTACCTGTAACAGTTAAGCAATCACCATGTAAATACCCATTATCTAATAAGTATTTCATGATTGCTGGTGTACCACCAATACCATGAACATCCTCCATTAAATATTTACCACTCGGTTTTAAATCTGCAATTAAAGGTGTTCTGTCACTAACACGTTGAAAATCTTCTAAAGTAAAATCGATGTCGGCTGCATGGGCAATGGCTAAAAAGTGCAGTACTGCATTTGTAGAACCACCTAGAGCATTAACCAATGCAATGGCATTTTCAATGGATTTTTTAGAAATGATATCTAATGGTTTTAAGTCCAATTCTAATACATTTTTAATAGCTCTTGCATGTCTTTCAGCTTCCGATAATTTATTCGGATTTTCAGCGGGAATAGATGAGTTGTAAGGCAATGCAAACCCCATGCACTCAATAGCTGAAGCCATGGTATTTGCTGTGTACATACCGCCACAAGCACCTGCACCAGGGATAGCTCTTTTTATAATTTCTTTATATTCGGCTTCGTCAATTTCTCCTGCAACTTTTTGCCCTAGAGCCTCAAAGGCTGAAACAATATTTAATTTTCTTCCTTTAAAGTTTCCTGAAGCGATTGTACCACCATACATCATTATAGATGGACGATTTAAACGTAGCATAGAAATAACAGCTCCGGGCATATTCTTATCACAACCAACAATAGCAACTAACGCATCATAACTTTGAGCATTCATTACAGTTTCAATAGAATCTGCAATAATATCTCGAGACACCAACGAATAGTTCATCCCAGAGGTTCCCATAGAAATACCATCACTAACACCTATAGTGTTAAAGCCTAAACCAACTAATCCTGCAATATTGCACTCAATTTTAACTTCATCTTTTAAGGCGTTTAAATGCATGTTACATGGGTTGCCATCGTACCCGGTGCTTGCAATCCCTATTTGGGCTTTCTGCATGTCATCATCTGTCAATCCTACTGCATATAACATGGCTTGAGATGCTGGCTGAGATTTATCCTGTGTTAATCTGCTACTATGTTTGTTAAGTTTATTCATATTTTCTGAAAACCTTTTTGCTAAATCTATATTTTAGTAAATATTTTCTTGTTATTTAAGATTTTGTTTAAAAAATCAATAATATTTTTAAAATAGATACGAAATTAAATTATTACATTTTTAAATCTTTTTTTTACCATTTTTAGTGGTTAAATTCAGTGCTATTTAAATTTATTTAAATAATTGATATTCAATTGTTTGTAATTCGTTTTTTATGACGCCCAAACCGCTTAAAATATTCAATAAAAAAAACCTTCCGTTTTAGGAAGGCTTTTAAAGTTTATTTTAAGTTTTTAAATATGCCATTCCTATCCTTGTAAAATAATTACAATGACAATAATTGAAAGGCTGTTTAAAATTTGTTTTTTCATGTGTTGCACAAATATTATAAATAATTTTCACAAAGCAATTATTTTTTTTAAAAAAAGAAAAATTAACACGCATTTTCTTTTATTTTTTTACTTTTGCCAACACAAATAATAGAGGAAAGATTTGACTGATTGCAACCTCTTTGTTTTTCGTTTTCGAGAAACAGGTTCTGAAATAAATTCAGGGTTTAAAAATGCTAAAGGCAGTGTAAACTTCCTTTGACGCTATTCGTCAAATCTTTAAATAAAATTTAAAATATGGCTTATTTATTTACTTCAGAAAGTGTTTCTGAAGGACATCCTGATAAGGTAGCAGATCAAATTAGTGATGCTTTAATTGATAATTTTTTAGCATTTGATAAAGATTCTAAAGTAGCTTGTGAAACTTTAGTTACAACAGGGCAAGTTGTTTTGGCTGGTGAGGTAAAATCGACCACTTATTTAGATGTTCAAAAAATAGCACGAGAAACCATTAATAAAATAGGTTATACTAAAGGTGAATATATGTTTGATGGTAATTCTTGTGGAGTTTTATCGGCAATACACGAACAGTCAGACGATATTAATCGTGGTGTAGATAGAGCTAATAAAGAAGAGCAAGGCGCTGGAGACCAAGGGATGATGTTTGGTTATGCAACACGCGAAACCGAAAACTATATGCCATTAGCGTTAGATTTATCGCACAGAATTTTAAAGGAACTTGCAAAGTTAAGAAGAGAAAATAAAGACATTACCTATTTAAGACCAGATTCTAAAAGTCAAGTAACTATTGAGTATAGCGATGATAATATTCCACAACGTATTGATGCTATTGTGATATCGACACAGCATGACGATTTTGATGAAGACGAAGCAATGCTTGCTAAAATAAGAAAAGATATTGTTGAGATTTTAATACCGCGTGTTGTTGCTAAATTGTCAGAACAAACACAAGCGTTATTTAATGATTCTATTACTTATCATATAAACCCAACAGGGAAATTTGTTATAGGTGGTCCACATGGCGATACAGGATTAACAGGACGTAAAATTATTGTAGATACTTACGGTGGTAAAGGCGCGCACGGTGGTGGTGCGTTTTCTGGTAAAGACCCAAGTAAGGTAGATAGAAGTGCAGCATATGCAACACGCCACATAGCTAAAAATTTGGTAGCTGCAGGTGTTGCCGATGAGGTTTTAGTGCAAGTAAGTTACGCTATTGGTGTTGTAGAACCTATGGGTGTTTTTGTTGATACTTATGGTACTTGCCCATTTAATATGACTGATGGAGAAATAGCAAAAAAGGTTTCAGAGTTATTTGATATGCGACCATTTGCTGTTGAGGAGCGATTAAAATTACGTTCGCCAATGTATAGCGAAACTGCTGCTTACGGGCATATGGGTAGAAAGAATGAAACTGTTACAAAAACATTTACTCAACCAAATGGAGAAGCTATAACACTTGATGTAGAGTTGTTTACTTGGGAAAAACTTGATTACGTAGAGAAAGTAAAAACTGCTTTTAGGTTGTAAAATCTAAACACTTAAATAATTAATTTAGCTTTGTAAAATTTTACAGGGCTTTTTTTTGTTTTACTGTGTATTTTGAATTTGTGAAAGTATTGAGTTTAAATAATAGTCGATTGCCCTAAATGAATATTTTTAAAATTCAAATTGGTTTCTTCTGGGTTGTTTATAAAATCTTCAATAAAATCGCCCACTTTAGTCGTGCTAATATTGTCGTATTTCATATTTAAATCGGGTGTAGTAATATGAAGTTTTAACGATTTGTCTACTGCTTTTCGTACTAAAGCAGCTTCAATATCTAATCCAAAATGATCGAGTAACATTGCTGCCGATAAAATAGATGCTATAGGATTAGCAACACCTTTATTTTTAAATTCATCATTAGCGCCATGAATAGGCTCAAACATAGCGTGTTTATCGTTTATTGAGGCTGATCCTAGTAAACCAATGGAGCCAACAATAACACTGGCTTCTTCTGATAAAATATCTCCAAACATATTTTCGGTTAAAATAACATCAAACTGCCTTGGGTTTATAATAAGTTCTCTAGCAGCATTATCAATGTACATAAAATTTAATTTAACATTTGGGTACTGTGTAGCCAATTCTTTAACTACTTTACGCCATAAACGAGAGCTTGCTAGAGCGTTGGCTTTATCAACTAAAGTGAGTTTGCCTTTTCTAGATTGCGCTGCCTTAAAAGCTAAATGTGCAATACGTTCAATTTCGAAGCGGGAGTATTCGCAAATATCTGAAGCGTTATCATTAGTTAGTTTTTTTTCTCCAAAATAGAGGCCACCATTAAGTTCGCGGTAAATTAAAATATTGGTGTCTCGTATTTGTTTAATTTTTAAAGAAGACATATTTAGTAAATCCTCATAAGCAATAACGGGTCTTATATTTGCAAACAAATCGAGCGATTTTCTGAGTCCTAAAAGCCCTTGCTCAGGTCTTATTTTTGCATCAGGATCCATATCATATTTAGCACTACCAATAGCACCAAATAAAATAGCATCTGCTTTTTCGCAAATGCTAATGGTTTCTTCTGGTAATGGGTTACCTGTTTTATCAATTGCCGAAGCGCCAACAAGTGCTTTGTTAAAAGTAAATACATGACCAAACTCCATGGCTATAGCCTTTAAAACCTTAACGGCTTGAGCAGTAACCTCTGGTCCTATACCATCGCCAGGTAAAACAGCTATATTTAATTTCATCAATTTAACTTTTATAATTCTCGCCTTTCGACTATCTCTTATGATAAACTGCGGTAAGAATCTATTTTAATTTAAGCTGAAATAATTTCATTATAAACTTTACTGTTTTCTATAATTTGATGAATATCTTTATCATCAACTTCTTTCTTTTTATCAGCAAAATCTAAAAAGTTAGTATAAATTTCATCTAACTGAAGCTTTGTTAATTCGTAACCAATATTTTTTGCTCTGTATGCCAAAGCTGCTCTTCCACTTCTTGCTGTTAAAACAATGGCAGATTCTGTTACGCCAACATCTTTGGGGTCTATAATTTCGTAAGTTTCACGATTTTTAATTACACCATCTTGATGAATTCCAGAGCTATGAGCAAAAGCATTAGCACCAACAATAGCTTTATTTGGTTGCGTGTAAATACCCATGCTATCTGAAACTAATTGGCTAATGCCGTAAAGCATCTCCGTTTGAATTTTAGTATCTAAGTTTAGGTAAGGATGCTGCTTTAAAATCATTACAACCTCTTCTAAAGCTGTGTTTCCTGCACGTTCGCCAATACCGTTTATAGTGCATTCAATTTGTCTTGCACCATTAATTACACCTTCAATGGAATTTGCAGTAGCTAATCCTAAATCGTTGTGACAATGACAAGATAATCTAGCTTTTTCAATGCCTTTTACATTTTCTTTTAAGTATTTAATTTTAGCACCATATTCGTGTGGCAAACAATATCCAGTTGTATCTGGAATATTTAAAACTGTAGCTCCTGCTTTTATAACAGCTTCACAAACACGAGCTAAATATTCGTTATCTGTTCTGCCAGCATCTTCAGCATAAAATTCAACATCTTCAACAAAAGATTTTGCATAACTAACGGCTTTAACTGCACGTTCAATAATATTTTCTCGAGTCGATTTGAATTTGTGTTTTATATGAGAATCAGAAGTACCAATACCCGTATGAATTCGTGCCGTTTTAGCAAGTTTTAAAGCTTCGGCTGCTACTTTTATATCGTTTTCAACAGATCGTGTTAATCCACAAACGGTTGCATTTTTTACAATTTTAGATATTTCTTCAACAGATTTAAAATCTCCAGGACTTGATACAGGAAATCCAGCTTCAATAATATCTACCCCTAAAATATCAAGCTGTTCTGCTATAATTAATTTTTGCTCAGTATTAAGCTTACAACCAGGAACTTGCTCGCCATCACGAAGTGTTGTGTCAAAAATTTGGACGTTATTATTAGACATTTATTAGAATATATTTTTGTATTGTATTACGAATGTATATTTTGGTTTCTTAAAATGGGAATTCAACATACAATTTTTACGATGTTTAAACATGATTTTTGATGTTTAATGTATTAAAAATAAGTGTTTTAGATATGTTTTATTAATTATGACAAAAGAGCAAAAAGATAATTTGTTTGTACTGGTAAAGTCGCTGTCTAAATCTGAAAAAAGACAATTTAAGCTTTATGTAGGTAGATTAGGTGTTAATGAGGACTCCAAATTTTTAATGCTTTTTAATATTCTAGATAAGCTTTCTGTATACAATGAAGCTGCTATTTTAAAAAAAGGCATTGTTAAAAAACAGCAGCTATCTAACTTAAAAGCACATTTGTATAAACAAATTCTTATTAGTTTAAGGTTAAACCCGTCGCATCAAAATGTTAGAATACAAATACGCGAACAACTCGATTTTGCTACTATTTTATACCATAAAGGCTTATATAAACAAAGTCTTAAAATTTTAGATAAAGCCAAAGCTTTAGCCATAAATAATGAAGAAAAAAATATAGCTTATGAAATTGTTGAACTTGAAAAAATAATTGAATCTCAATATATAACGAGGAGTTTAAGTAACAGAGCAGACGAGTTAACTATTCAAGCAAAAGAACTTAGTTTGCAAAATGTTTTAGCAAGTAAATTGTCTAATTTATCACTTCAGCTATATGGCTTATTTTTAAAAACTGGTTATATAAAAAATGATTTAGAACACCAACGCATAACAAAGTATTTTAATAGCAGGTTACCAAATTACGAGATTACCAAATTAGGTTTTAGAGAAAAATTATGGCTCTATAAAGCTTATTTGTGGTATAGCTTTTTAACCCTAGATTTTTTATCCTGTTATAAATATGCCGCTAAATGGGTTAATCTTTTTTATGAAAATAAAGATATGATTGTATTAAATCCGGTCTTTTTTTTAAGAGGCAATCATTACTTGTTAGAAGCTTTATTTTATTTAAGACATTATAAAAAATTTAAAGAAACCCTGAGGAAACTTGAAGAAATTACTAAAGAAAAATGGTTTCCTTTAGACGACAATAACGAAAGTTTAGCTTTTTTATACATTTATAACAATAAATTTAATTTACATTTTATTGAAGGTAGTTTTACTGAAGGATTGCCCTTAATTGATGACGTTTTAGAACAATTAAAAAAGTACAAAAATCGTATTGACGAGCATCACGTTATGGTGTTTTATTATAAAATAGCAAGCATGTATTTTGGTGCAGGTGAAACTAAAAAATGCATTACATATTTGAGTAAAATTATAAGCAATAAATCGTTGCAAATGCGCGAAGATTTGTTGTGTTTTTCTAGAATATTAAACTTGGTAGCACATTACGAAGCTGGATTAGATTATAATTTAGATGTACTTATAAAAAGTACGTATAAATTTTTAATTAAAATGGAAGATTTGTACGAAGTGCAGAAAGAATTCATAAAGTTTTTGAGAGGGTTAGGCGATATATACCCTCAAGATGTTAAGTCAGAATTTATTAAACTGCACAAAAAATTAAAGCAATTTGAAGATGATCCGTATCAAAGTAGAGCATTTTTGTATTTAGACATAATTTCTTGGTTAGAATCTAAAATTGAAAACAAGCCTGTAGGCTTAATAATTAGTAATAAATTTGAAGCTCAAATTTTAAAGAATCCATAATTTTTTTAAAAAAAAGCATAAAAAATTTGGTTTATAACTTTTTCTGAACGAATATTTGTATTCAGAAAGTTCAATAACTTATTGAAATGTTATCAAGAAAGGTGGAGGGATTAGACCCGGTGAAACCTTAGCAACCCTTTATACATAAAGAAGGTGCTAAATTCTACTAAAACTACTAATTATTTAGTGTTTCAGATAGATAACCCAAAAATTACTTTCAGTAATTTTAATAGTTTCTTTTTAACATTTTTCTATTAAGTATACCTTTTAAGGGTGCATTTGACTTTTGATTTAATCTATTTATTAACTCAAAAAAAATTAGAAAAATGAGTACACAAAAATTAGCAACAAACGCATTACATGCTGGACACGACGTAACTGCCAATGCAGGAACTAGAGCAGTGCCAATTTACCAAACTACATCGTATGTTTTTAATAATTCAGACCATGCAGCAAATCTATTTTCTTTGCAAGAATTGGGTTTTATTTACACGCGTTTAAACAATCCAACCAATCAAATTTTACAAGACCGTTTAGCTGCTTTAGAAGGAGGTGTTGGCGCCGTAGTTTTTGCTTCAGGAACATCGGCAATTTCAACCGGATTATTAACATTATTAAAGGCTGGAGACCATATAGTAGCATCTAGTAGTTTGTATGGTGGAACCTACAATTTATTAAGTGTTACCTTGCCAAGATTAGGTATTACAACAACATTTGTTGATGCATCTAATCCAGAAAATTTTGCAAATGCAGTACAAGATAATACAAGAGCATTTTTTGCAGAGTCTTTAGGAAATCCTAAGTTAGATGTATTGGATTTAGAAGCAATTTCTGCACACTCAAAAGCAGCTGACGTGCCTTTTATTGTTGATAATACAGTAGCAACTCCTGCATTATTAAACCCTTTAAAGCATGGGGCTAACATAGTAATTCATTCTTTAACTAAATATATTGGCGGTCAAGGTACATCTATTGGAGGTGCTATTATTGATGGTGGTACTTTTGACTGGTCTAACGGAAAATTCCCAGAATTCACAGAGCCATCAGCTGGTTACCATGGATTAAAATATTACGAAACTTTAGGTGCAGCATCATATACTTTTAAATTAATTTTAGAAGGTTTAAGAGATTTTGGAGGAGCATTAAGCCCAACAAATGCATTTAATATTATTCAAGGATTAGAAACGTTATCTGTAAGAATAAAACAACATTCAGAAAATGCATTGGCATTGGCTAAATGGTTAGAACAACAAGACGAAGTTGCTTGGGTAAACTACCCCGGTTTAGAGTCTAGCAAGTATAAAAAACTTGCTGATAAATATTTGCCTAAGGGGCAAAGTGGTATTGTAACCTTTGGACATAAAGGAGGTTTTGATGCGGCTAAAAAAATAGCTGATAACACCAAATTATTTTCTTTACTTGCTAATATTGGAGATACGAAATCGCTAATTATTCATCCAGCAAGTACCACGCATCAACAATTAGATGAGGCTGAACAAGCATCTGCGGGTGTATCTTCAGATTTAATCAGATTATCAGTAGGTATTGAAGATATTGATGATTTAAAAGATGATTTAATAGCCGCTTTTAAAACTATTTAGTAATACGTTTTCAATTGAAAAATTCGCTATCACATATTAATATTTCAAGCTTTATAACCGAAAGTAAAGTTAGTATTCCTGAAATAAACTTAAGCTATCAAGTATTTGGTAAGCCATTGGGTTCAGCACCAATAGTTTTAGTAAATCATGCTTTAACAGGGAATAGTAATGTTACTGGGAAAGATGGTTGGTGGAAAGATTTAATAGGTGATAACAAAGTAATCGATACAAAATTATATTCTGTTTTAGCATTTAATATTCCAGGGAATGGGTTTGATGGTTATACTATTGAAAATTATAAAGATTTTGTAGCAAGAGATGTCGCAAATCTGTTTTTGTTGGGCCTAGAAAGCTTACATATAGAAAAACTGTTTGCAGTAATTGGAGGTTCTTTAGGCGGTGGTATTGCTTGGGAAATGGCAGCCATTAAACCAGATTTTACGGAACATTTAATACCTGTAGCAACCGATTGGAAATCGACAGATTGGTTAATTGCAAATTGTCAAATTCAGGAGCAATTTTTGTTAAATTCTAAAAATCCAGTACACGATGCTAGAATGCACGCCATGTTGTGTTACCGTACTCCAGAATCTTTTAAGGAACGTTTCCATCGTTCAAAAAATGACGATTTAGAAATTTTTAATGTCGAAAGTTGGTTGCTGCATCATGGTAACAAATTGCAAAAGCGTTTTCAACTTTCGGCTTATAAGTTGATGAATCAGTTGCTTAAAACAATTGATGTTACAAAAAACAGAAAAAACGATTTTAATGTTTTAGAAAACATAAAAGCGAATATTCATATTATTGGTGTCGATTCCGATTTGTTTTTTACTGCCGAAGAAAACAGGCAAACTCATAAACAGCTTGCAGTTACCCACCCTAATGTAACGTATAATGAAATAAACTCGGTACATGGGCACGATGCATTTTTAATTGAATATGAACAATTAGAAAAAATAATAGAAGGCATTTTTGTGCCAAATTCTAAAAAAAGGAAAATGAAAGTATTAAAGTTTGGAGGGAAATCTTTAGCAAACGGAGAAGGATTAAATAGAGTGCTTTCCATCATTGAAAATAAAGTAAAAGCTAACGAAAATATTGCTGTTGTGGTTTCAGCAAGAGGCAATGCTACAGATGATTTAGAAACTATTTTAAATAAAACCTTAAAAGGTGAAGATTATAAGGGATTATTACAAATATTTAAAGAGTATCAAAAAGCGCCTTTAAAAACTATTGATTTTTCTGAAGAATTTTTAATTCTTGACAAACTATTTGAAGGTGTAAGTTTGTTACGAGATTATAGTAAAAAAACCAAGGACGAAATTTTAGCACAAGGCGAATTACTATCGGCTAAATTAGTGGCAGCTTTATTAAAAGAAAGAGATGTAAAAGCCAAAGTAACAGATTCAAGAAAATTAATAAAAACCGATGATAATTTTGGTAACGCACAACCAATCTCTCAACAAACAAAAGATAACGTTAGAAATTATTTTAAACAAAATGATGGGAATACGGTTAATATAGTAACAGGTTTTATCGCTTCAAACTCTAAAGGAGAAACCACAACTTTAGGCAGAAATGGCAGTAATTATTCGGCAGCCTTATTAGCAAATCATTTAGACGCAGACGAACTTCAAAACTATACCCATGTAAGCGGTATTTATACGGCAAACCCAGATTTGGTTGCCGATGCTCAAAAAATTAGAGCATTGTCATTTAGTGAGGCAAACGAATTGGCAAACTTTGGCACCACTGTTTTACACGCCAAAACCATCATTCCTTTAGTCGAAAAAAACATCAGCCTTCGTATTTTAAATACCTTTAATTCGGATGATGAAGGTACTTTAATTACTGCAAAACCAAGCTCTAAGGAAGTTACGTCGTTATCAGTTTTAGATAATGTAGCGTTGTTAAACTTAGAAGGTCGCGGATTATTGGGTAAAATTGGTGTCGATGCAAGAATTTTTAGAGCATTAAGCGATCATGGTATTAGTGTAAGTATCATTTCTCAAGGTTCTTCAGAAAGAGGTATTGGGTTAATCATAGATGCAGAAAAAGCAACCCAAGCCGTAATTGCTTTAGAACGGGAATTCGAAAATGATTTTTACTCACAAGACGTTAATAAAATTGAAGTGATTGATGACGTATCAGTTATTTCTATAATTGGTATTGCCTTAAGTTCGTTTCATAAACCATTTAATGCCCTAATTAAAAACCAAATTACACCGTTGTTATTTAACAATACGGTTACTGGTAGAAATGTGAGTTTGGTGGTTAAAAAAGACCAGTTGCACAAAGCTGTTAATGTAATTCATGGTGAGGTTTTTGGAATTTCAAAAAAGATAAACATAGCCATTTTTGGTCATGGAGGTGTTGGTGGTGCTTTGATAAATCAGATTTTAAAGTCTAAAGACGAGATTGAAAAACGCAAGGGCATTAATCTAAATGTGTTTGCTATTGCAAATTCTAGAAAACTAATTTTAAATAAAAATGGAGTTGATGAGAATTGGGAAGATGATTTAGAAACAGCGTTACAAGAAAGTTCAATTGAATCAATTATCGCTTTCGCAGAAACACATCATTTAGAAAATTTAATTGCGGTTGATAATACAGCAAGTTCAGATTTTTATCAAAATTACATAGCCCTAGTTGAAGCAGGATTCGATTTGGTTTCTTCAAACAAAATAGCCAATACCATTTCTCACGATTTTTATACCAGTTTAAGAGATTATTTAAAAGAGCACAATAAGCAGTATTTATACGAAACAACTGTTGGTGCGGGCTTACCCTTAATTGATACCATTAAATTATTGCACGAATCTGGAGAAAACATTACTAGAATTAGAGGTGTGTTTTCGGGTACGTTGAGTTATTTGTTTAATAACTTTTCTGTTGAAGATAAACCGTTTAGTAAAATCATTCAAGAAACCATAGATAAAGGTTTTACCGAACCAGACCCAAGAGAAGATTTTTCAGGAAATGATGTGGCAAGAAAGTTATTGATCTTGGCTAGAGAATTAGATTTACAAAATGAATTTGAAGATGTTATGGTACAAAATTTAATACCAGAAACGTATCAAAATATTTCTGTGAAATCCTTTTTAAATCAATTGGATGTTTTAGATGAACAATATCAAAAGATAAAAGAAGAACAAGCTGAAGGATACGTATTGCGATATGTTGGTGACTTATCGGGCGATTTATCGCAAGACAAAGGCAACCTTGAAGTTAAATTAGTATCTATTCCAGAAGATAGTACGCTAGGACATGTTAAAGGAAGTGATGCCATTTTTGAGATTTTTACAGAATCTTATGGCGAGCAACCCATAGTTATTCAAGGCGCAGGTGCAGGAGCAGAAGTAACTGCACGTGGTGTTTTTGGTGATATTTTGAGATTATCAAAACATATTAATTAAAAATAAAGCATAAAGCCAGTTTGGTTTGAGAAAATAGAATGAACAAGAATAAAAAACAATTTGAGACAGAAGCTATTCGTACACAAATAAATCGTACAGAATTTTTAGAACATACCAGTCCGTTATACTTAACCTCTAGTTTTGTGTTTGAAGACGCAGAAGATATGCGAGCTTCCTTTAATGAAGAAAAAGAACGTAATATATATAGCCGTTTTACCAACCCTAATACCTCTGAATTTGTAGATAAAATATGTAAAATGGAAGGTGCAGAAAGTGGTTATGCTTTTGCAACAGGAATGGCAGCAGTGTTTTCAACTTTTGCTGCGTTGTTAAATAGTGGCGATCATGTTGTTTCGGCACGTTCTATATTTGGTTCTACACATACATTGTTTACAAAGTATTTACCAAAATGGAATATTGAAACTAGTTATTTTAATATTAACGAGCCAGAAACTATTGAAGATTTAATTACGCCCAAAACAAGAATTTTATATGCCGAATCGCCAACCAATCCAGCAATCGATATTATAGATTTAGAGCTGTTAGGAAACATTGCCCAAAAGCACAATTTAATTTTAATTATTGATAATTGTTTTGCAACTCCATATTTACAGCAGCCTATAAAGTTTGGAGCACATTTGGTTATTCATTCAGCTACTAAGTTAATTGACGGTCAAGGGCGTGTTTTAGGAGGTGTTACTGTTGGAAATGCAGATTTAATTCGAGAAATTTATTTATTTGCCAGAAATACAGGGCCTGCATTATCACCTTTTAATGCATGGACATTGTCTAAAAGTCTAGAAACGCTTTCTGTTAGAGTAGATAAACATTGTGAAAACGCATTAAAAGTGGCTGAATTTTTAGAAAATCATCCTAAAGTGAATTGGGTAAAATATCCGTTTTTAAAATCTCATCCACAGTACAAAGTTGCTAAAAAACAAATGAAACTTGGTGGAAACATTGTAGCTTTTGAAGTTAAAGAGGGTATTGAAGCAGGGCGTAAATTTTTAAACGCCATTAAAATGTGTTCGCTATCTGCAAATTTAGGAGATACTAGAACTATTGTAACACATCCAGCATCTACTACACACAGCAGTTTGGCAGAAGAAGATAGATTAGTAACAAATATTACTGATGGTTTAGTTCGCGTTTCTGTTGGTTTGGAGCATGTTGATGATATTATTGCAGATTTGGAGCAGGCTTTGAGCTAAGAATATCTTTTAGTTTAATTCCATCTAATATCTACCTCTTTTTTGCTTTTTAATTGCAACTAAAAATAATTCCAATAAGAAGTAGAAATTAAATTTTAATTCAAATTAAATACAATTTTACTCCTCAACTAAAATACGTATTGACCACTAATTTTTTCAATATATAAATAATTTTTCCTGAAATACCTATATTAGCACTATGCTATCTAAAAAAACAAAATACGGTTTAAAAGCACTTACTTATATTGCTAGAAAAAAAGGCGATGCTCCTGTTCGTGTTTCGGAGATTGCCGAAAGCGAAAATATACCGCCTAAATTTTTAGAAAGCATTTTACTTACCCTTAGAAAATCTGGTGTTTTAGGTTCAAAAAAAGGAAAACATGGCGGTTATTATTTAAGGCAGGATTCAACCGAAGTTAAAATGACGGATGTTATGCGCGTTCTTGAGGGCCCCATTGCAATGGTACCTTGTGTGAGCCTAAATTTTTATGAAAAGTGTGATGATTGTCCAGATGAAAACCTTTGTAGTGTCAATAAACTTATGATACAAGTAAGAGATAATACACTTAAAGTCTTTAGAAGTACAACACTAGCCGATTTATCTGCCACATAAAAGTTGAGTATTTCTTAAAATAAATAGATTTTTAATTTATTTTCTTCAGTTTATCTATAAAATGTTCCATTATTCTAAAAAGTTGTTAATTATCTTTTTTATGTTATAAAATGTTTTACATTTGTAATCCCTACTAAATCGATAGGATTAATATAATACAACGACAAATGATAGCGCAAATGTTATTAAAAAATAAAGAAAAGTCTACATATAAAGAGGATAGTGTTGGTGAAAAACCAATCAGAAGCGTAGCAAAAGCACTTAGTTGGAGAGTAGTAGGAACCTTAGACACCTTAGCTGTTTCTTTCGTTTTAGCACAAGATATTACACTCGCTGCTTCTATAGCTTCTGTAGATTTTATAACAAAATTGATTTTGTATTTTTTCCATGAGCGCGCTTGGAATATTGTTAAATGGGGTAAATAAGATATAGAAAAAAGATGTTTACAGAAAATAAAATAGAAGAATTAAATAAAAGCTTTGAAAAAGCGTCACCTTCAGAAATTATTCAGAAAGCGTTCGAACTTAGCAATGAAGCGGTAGTCACTACAAATTTTAGACCTTACGAAGCAGCAATTTTACATGCTGTTAATTCTGTAAAAGCTAAAACAACTGTAATTTGGTGCGATACAGGTTATAATACGCCACAAACATATAGACATGCAGAACAAGTTATTAAAGATTTAGACTTGAATGTGTTTTTATATGTGCCAAAACAAACATCGTCTCATAGAGATGTAGTTATGGGAATTCCAAGTGTAGATGCTCCAGAACACGCTTTGTTTACAGAACAAGTAAAGTTAGAGCCTTTTAAACGTGCTATGGATGAGCATAAACCTAAAGTTTGGTTCACAAATTTACGCCAAGGACAAACAGCTTTTAGAAATAGTATTGGTATTTTTAGCCTGAGTAAAGATGGCGTTTTAAAAGTAAGTCCGTTTTACTTTTGGGCAGATGAAAAACTTGATGCATATTTAGAAGAAAACAACTTGCCAAACGAGTTTAAATATTTCGATCCAACAAAAGCATTAGAGAATAGAGAGTGTGGATTACACGCTTAAAAGAATATAATAAAGAAAACTGTTTTCGCTTTCGCGGAAATTAAAATAAGATTATGAAGAAAGATACATCACATATAAATTCGCTTGAAAACGAAGCTATATACATTATGAGAGAGGTTGCAGCACAGTTTGAAAAACCAGTGTTGTTGTTTTCAGGAGGAAAAGACTCCATAACTTTGGTAAGATTAGCAGTTAAAGCATTCTATCCAGCAAAAGTGCCTTTTCCATTAATGCATATTGATACAGGGCATAATTTCCCGGAAACGATTGAGTTCAGAGATCGTTTGGTTAAAGAATTAGGTTTAGAATTAATTGTTCGTAATGTTCAAGATTCTATTGATGAAGGAAAAGTAAAAGAAGAATCGGGACGGTACGCAAGTAGAAACATGTTGCAAACTACGACGCTTTTAGATGCCTTAGAAGAGTTTAAGTTCGATGCAGCTATTGGTGGTGCACGACGTGATGAAGAAAAAGCGAGAGCTAAAGAAAGAGTGTTTTCTGTTCGAGATGATTTTGGTCAGTGGGATGAAAAAAATCAAAGACCAGAACTGTTTGATATGTTAAATGGAGATATTGATCATGGACAGAACGTACGTGTATTTCCCATTTCAAACTGGACAGAATTAGATGTTTGGTCTTATATAGAGCGAGAAAATATCGAAATTCCTTCAATTTATTTTGCGCACAAACGAAAAGTGTTTTTAAGAGATGGCATGATTTGGTCTGCCGAAGATGGCATTGTTTATAGAGATGAGAATGAAGAAGTACTTGAAGAAATGGTTCGTTTTAGAACTGTAGGAGATATGAGTTGTACGGCGGCTGTTTTATCGGATGCTTCAACTATATCTAAAGTAGTAGAAGAGATTAGAGATTCTACTATTTCAGAACGTGGTGCACGTATAGATGATAAACGATCTGAGGCAGCCATGGAAAAACGTAAACAACAAGGGTATTTCTAAAATACCATTTTTTTATTATTTCCGCGAAAGTGGAAATCTTTTAAAAATTAATTAAAAATTAGGCTGCAGCCAAAAGCTAAAAGCCAACAGCATAAAAAATATGGAAGTATTAAAAATTGCAACTGCAGGAAGTGTAGATGATGGGAAAAGTACGTTAATAGGACGTATACTTTACGATACAAAATCATTAACTACAGATAAGTTAGAAGCTATCGAAAAAACAAGTAAACAACGTGGATATGATTACTTAGATTTTTCTTTAGCAACAGATGGTTTGGTTGCCGAAAGAGAACAAGGCATTACTATTGATGTAGCACACATTTATTTTTCAACAAAAAAGAAAAGTTACATTATTGCAGATACACCGGGTCATGTAGAATATACACGTAACATGGTTACAGGAGCTTCAACATCGCAAGCGTCTATCATTTTAATTGATGCTAGAAAAGGTGTGATTGAGCAAACTAACCGTCACTTCTTTATCAATAATTTATTGAGAATTAAAGATGTTGTTGTTGCCATTAATAAAATGGATTTAGTTCATTATTCAGAAGAAACTTATAATAAAATTAAGGCTGATTTTTCTGAATTAATGAGCAAAAGAGATTATCAAGATCAAAAAATAACATTCATTCCTGTAAGTGCATTAAAAGGAGATAATGTTGTAAACAAAACTGATAAAATGCCTTGGTACAAAGGTCAAGCTTTATTAGAGCATTTAGAGCAATTGGATAAAGCAGATATTTTTAATGTAGGTACACCGCGTTTTCCTGTGCAATATGTTATTCGTCCAAAAACTGAAGATTTTCATGATTTTAGAGGATACGCTGGAAAAGTTTATGGCGGGAATTTAAGTGTTGGTGATAATATTATGGTGTTACCATCAAAAACAAGATCTAAAATTAAAGATATCTTTTTCTATGATGAAAAGTATGAAACGGCATCTAGACGTTCTTCAGTAACAATCACATTAAAGGATGATATTAACGTGAGTCGTGGAGATATGATTGTTAAAGAAGGTGATTTGCCAACTATCGATAAACAATTTACGGCGAATGTATGTTGGATGGATTCAGAGAATTTAACCGTTGGTGGTAAATACATTGTGCAGCATGGTGTTAATAAAGTGTTGGCAAAAGTTGATAGAATTAATCATAAAATTCATCCAGATTATTCTGGTATAGATTCAGAAGCGACCTCATTAGGGGTTAATGATATAGCATCAGTATCATTCAAGTTAAATAAACCTATTTTTTACGATCAATTTAAAAATCATAGAACTAATGGTTCTTTCATTTTAATCGATCCACAATCAAATAATACGGTTGGAGCAGGTTTTATTCAGTAAAAAAATAATTAAAATTTCTTTTCTAATAAAGAGAAGGTCAGGTATATTATGCAAAGTTTTGAAACAGAAATAGAAAATCCAATTGTTCAAAAGGATATCATAGAATTAGCAAATAAAATTGAGCTATTTCATAATGGTAAAATTGACGAGGAAAAATTTAGAAGTCTACGTTTAGCTCGAGGTGTTTACGGTCAGCGTCAAGAAGGCGTGCAAATGATTCGGATTAAAATACCTTACGGAAAATTAAAGAGTAACCAATTACGTAGAATTTCTGAAGTGTCTGATGAGTATTCTCGTGGTCGTTTACACATTACAACCCGTCAAGATATTCAAATTCACTATGTAGATTTAGATAGAACTCCAGAACTTTGGTCTGAATTAGAAAAGGATGATGTTACCTTGCGTGAAGCCTGTGGTAATACTGTGCGTAATGTTACAGCGAGCGAAACAGCTGGTATCGATGTAAACGAACCATTCGATGTATCGCCGTATTCAGATGCACTTTTTAAGTTCTTTTTGCGTAACCCTATATGTCAAGAAATGGGACGTAAATTTAAAGTGTCTTTCTCGTCGTCTGATGAAGATACGGGACTTTCGTACATGCACGATTTAGGTTTTATTGCTAAAATCAAAAATGGCATTCGTGGATTTAAGGTAATGATAGGTGGCGGTTTAGGTTCTCAACCAAGACATGCCGATGTGCTTTATGATTTTTTAGAAACCGATAAAATCATTCCGGTAATGGAAGGGGTTTTAAGAGTTTTCGATCGTTATGGCGAACGTAAAAGTCGTGCTAAAGCGCGTATGAAATTCTTATTAAAAGACATTGGTTTAGATGCTTTTAAGGCTTTAGTTGAAGAAGAACAAAATGCGATTGAGTTTAAATCTGTAGCTATTGATGCAGATGCTTACGAGTATTCAAAACCTGTTGAAGTTAAAGATATTCCTAAAGTTGAAATAAAAAACCAACAAACTTTTAAAACTTGGAAATCAACAAATCTAATTCCTCAAAAACAAGAGGGATATGTGGCTATTGGAATAAAAGTTTTATTAGGTGATTTTTACACAGATAAAGCACGTTTATTAGCAGATTTAGTTGAAAATTATGCTGCTGGCGAATTACGATTAACGTTACGTCAAAATATTGTTATTCCGTTTGTAAAACAAGAGCTGGTTCCATTTTTTTATACCGAATTAGAAAAATTAGGATTTGTTGAAGTTGGCTATAACAAAGCCGTAGATATTACTGCATGTCCAGGGACAGATACGTGTAATTTAGGAATCGCAAGTAGTACGGGAATTGCTGAAGAATTGGAGCGTGTTATTAAGGCAGAATATCCTCAATATTTAAAAAACGAAGATCTTGTTATAAAGATTAGTGGTTGTATGAATGCTTGTGGACAACACAATATGGCAAACATTGGTTTTCAAGGGATGTCAGTTCGTACACCAGAGAAATTAGTAGCACCTGCATTACAAGTTCTTTTAGGTGGAGGTAATTTAGGAGATGGAAACGCTGCCTTTGCTGATAAGGTTGTAAAAGTTCCTAGTAAAAGAGGTCCAGAAGCTTTAAGACTTATTTTAAATGATTTTGAAGCGAATGCTAAAGGGAAACCATTTGTTGAGTATTATAAAGAAAAAGGAGAGAAGTATTTTTACGATTTCTTAAACGATTTACAAGACGTAACTAATTTAACTCAAGAAGATTTTATCGATTGGGGCGAAGAAGAAAAATACGTTAAGGAAATAGGGATTGGAGAATGTGCTGGTGTTGTTATCGATTTGATTGCAACTTTATTTTTTGAAAGTGAAGAAAAAATTGAAAACGCTAAAGAAGCCTTTGAAAATGGCGTGTATTCAGGAGCTATTTATTATGCTTATCAATCGTTAGTTAATTCCGCGAAAGCGTTATTATTAGCAGAAAATAAAAAGACCAATACACATGCTGGAATTATTACTCAGTTTGATGAACTTTTTGTTGAAGGAGGGAAAATTGATTTAGGAACGTCGTTTTCAGAATTGATTTATCAAATTAATAAAAATGCACCAACTAAAGATTTTGCTGTGAACTATATTGATAGTGCAAAAAAGTTTTTAGCTGCAGTTAGAACTTACAGAGAAGTAGAGCAAAATAAGCTAGTATAAGTAAGTTAAAAAACAAGAATGAGTTTAAAAAACACATTAACAGTAGTAGGAGCAGGGCCAGGAGATATCGATTTAATTACGCTTAAAGCAATTAAAGCAATTAAGTCTGCCAATGTGGTGCTTTACGATGCGCTTATTAATGAAGCCTTGTTAGAGTATGTTAATAATGATGCAGAATTAATATTTGTGGGTAAACGAAAAGGGTGTTATGCTTTTCAGCAAGATCAGATAAACGAGCTTATTGTTTTTAAAGCAAAAGAAAAAGGACATGTGGTACGTTTGAAAGGTGGAGATCCTTTCATTTTTGGACGAGGAGCAGAAGAGATTGACTATGCTAGACAATTTGGACTTGAAACTTATGTTGTTCCTGGAATAACATCAGCAATTGCTGTTCCAGCATATCAAGGTATTCCACTTACAAAACGTGGTGCTTCAGAAAGTTTTTGGGTAATTACAGGAACAACCAAACAACATAAATTATCAACCGATGTAGCATTAGCTGCGACATCAACGGCAACTGTTGTTATTTTAATGGGAATGGGGAAACTTGCGGAAATTGTAAAGATTTTTTCTTCGCAAAATAAGCAAGATACGGCTATTGCCATCATTCAAAATGGAACAAGAGTAGATGAAAATGTTGGTATAGGAACCATTAGCACCATTGAAAAAATTGTGGAAGAAAAACAATTGGCGAATCCGGCGATTATTGTTATTGGTGATGTGGTTAAGGAAAGAGCAATATTGAGCTCAATTTTCACTAAAGTAGCCGAGGGTTAAATTATGGATAGAAATAATTTATATCCTATTTTTTTGAAAGCACGAAGCTTGAATATATTGATTGTTGGTGGAGGCAATGTTGCTGAGGAGAAATTAATGTTCTTGTTAAAATCGAGCCCTGACGCACATGTAACCATAGTGTCTCCCATGTTTCGTGAGGGCACTAAAGCGCTAGCCGAAAAAGGCTGTGTAAGATTGATTGAGGACAAATACAAAAAAAAGTATTTAAAAGGAAAGCATATAGTGGTTGCAACGACCGATGTATCTGAAGTTAACGTTAAGGTGTATAAACATTGCAGAAAGCGGAGTATTTTAGTAAATGTAGCCGATAATCCACCATATTGCGATTTTTATATGGGAGGTATTGTTACAAAAGGCAATGTGAAAGTAGCTATTAGTACAAACGGAAAGTCGCCAACAACAGCCAAACGATTACGTCAGTTTTTCGAGGATGTTATTCCAGAGAATGTAGACGATTTGGTTAAGAATTTAAACGAATATAGAAAAACAATAAAAGGTGATTTCGAACAAAAAGTGGAAACGCTAAATGAATTTACCAAAGGATTAATAAAAAAAAAATAAGTTATTAAAAGAATAGCAGAAATGATTAAAACAGATATAATAATAATTGGTGCGGGACCAACAGGATTATTTACAGTATTCGAAGCTGGATTATTAAAGCTTAAATGTCATTTAATTGATGCATTACCACAACCTGGTGGACAATGTTCAGAGTTATATCCTAAAAAACCTATTTATGATATTCCTGGTTTTCCAGAAATATTAGCAGGCGATTTAACTAAGAATTTATTAGAGCAGGGTAAACAGTTTGAACCTGGGTTTACCTTAGGTGAGCGTGCAGAAACTGTTGAAAAACAAGAAGACGGTACTTTTATAGTAACCACAAATAAGGGTACGCAGCATCAGGCGCCTGTAGTAGCTATTGCTAGCGGTTTAGGTAGTTTTGAGCCTAGAAAGCCACAGCTTGAAAATCTTGCTAAATACGAGGATAAGGGTGTAGAGTATATGATAAAAGAGCCAGAAATATATCGTGGTAAAGATGTTGTAATTGCTGGTGGTGGTGATTCTGCATTAGATTGGAGTATCTTTTTATCAGATGTAGCAAAAAGTGTTACACTTATCCATAGACGTAACGAGTTTAGAGGGCATTTAGATTCTGTTGAGAAAGTACAGGAACTAAAAAATTCAGGAAAAATTAATTTAATTACACCTGCTGAAGTTACAGATATTATAGGTAATGGCAAGGTTGAGGCTATTGAAATCAAGAAAAAAGATGAAGATCCTATTGTTTTAAAAACAGATCATTTTATTCCATTATTTGGGTTGTCTCCTAAATTAGGGCCTATTGCTAATTGGGGACTAGAAATTGAAAAAAATGCTATAAAGGTTAATAATGCATTAGATTATCAAACTAATATTCCAGGAATATTTGCAATTGGAGATGGTAATTTTTATCCAGGTAAATTAAAGTTAATTCTTTGTGGTTTTCATGAAGCTACAATAATGTGTCAAGCAGCTTATCAAATTATTAATCCAGGAAAAAAATACGTTTTAAAATATACAACTGTTAGTGGTATTGATGGTTTTGATGGTTCTCGTAAAGAAGCACCTAAAGCAGTTGTTCAAGCTATTAGTTAAGGATTAGCATAAATAAACGACTTAAGAAGTACAATCCTGCAAGGTTTTAAAACCTTGTAGGATTTAATATTTAATAAAAGTTGAATTTACAAGGATATGTTTTACTTTTATAAATCAAATTTCATAACAAATTATAAAGATGAAAAGTTATAATGTTTGTTTAAAGGATACGGTTAAAACATTTACTAAAAAATTGTTTTATTCTTTGTTCGATTGTGAGCAAGAAGAAGTGCATAAAGAATATTTAGAAAAAACATTTCTTAAAATAGTCTCTAAGCTAGAGATAGAAAACGGAAAAGCAATCTGGGAGAGCTTTAAAACGGAGCTTCCTGAGATTAGACGTCAATTAGATCTCGATGCTATTGCATTTGAAAAAAACGATCCAGCTTCGCACTCTTTAGCTGAGATTTATATGGCATATCCTGGTTTTTATGCTATTTCAATTTATAGATTAAGTCATGCACTTTATAATTTAGGTGTTCATATTCTACCAAGAATGATGAGTGAGTACATTCATGGAATTACAGGTATAGATATTCATCCTGGAGCTACTATTGGCGAATCATTTTATATAGATCATGGTACAGGTATTGTTATTGGTGAAACTTCAATTATTGGAGAACACGTTAAAATATATCAAGGGGTAACTTTAGGAGGTATTTCGGTAGCTAAAAGTTTGGCATCTACAAAACGACACCCTACTATAGAAGATAATGTATGTATATATGCAAATGCTACTATTTTAGGTGGCGATATTGTTATTGGAGCCAATAGCATTATTGGAGCCAATGTTTGGATTACTCAATCGGTTCCAGAAAATTCGTTGGTAACCTATCAAACTGAAATTAAAATTAGACCAAAAAAGAATGGTATACGGTAAAACAATACTTGATCAAATAGGTAATACACCTATTGTTGAAGCAAGTCATATTTTAAATAAAAAAGAGGTTCGGTTATTTTTGAAGCTTGAAGGCGATAACCCTGGAGGTAGTGTGAAAGATCGTGCAGCTTTTAACATGATAAACGAAGCTTTGAAAAGAGGAGATATAAAAAAGGGAGGAACTCTTGTTGAAGCTACCAGCGGTAATACTGGAATTGCTTTAGCATTTATTGCAAAACTTTTAGGATTAAATATGGTGCTTGTAATGCCTGAGAACTCTACCGTAGAACGCGTGAAAACCATGCGAGCTTATGGGGCTGAGGTTATATTAACTTCTGCCGATGTTGGTATTGAAGGCTCTAGAGATTTGGCTTTTAAATTACGAGACGAAAAAGGGTATATCTTGTTGAATCAGTTTGAAAATGACGATAACTGGAAAGCGCATTATAAAACCACTGGCCCTGAAATATGGAGAGATACAGAAGGTGAAGTAACACATTTTGTATCGGCTATGGGAACTACAGGAACCATTATGGGAACTTCTACCTTTTTAAAAGAAAAAAATAAAGGCATTACCATTGTTGGGGCTCAACCTGCTGATGGTGCGAGAATTCCTGGCATAAGAAAATGGTCGCCAGATTATTTGCCTAAGTTTTTCAATCGCTCTAAAGTAGATGTTGTTGTTGATGTAACTGAAGAAGATGCTAGAAAAACTACACAGCGTTTAGCAAAAGAAGAAGGTGTTTTTGCAGGTATGAGTAGCGGTGGATCTGTGTTTTGTGCTTTAGAAATAGCAAAGTCAATAGAGAAAGGTATTATAGTCGCCATTATTTGCGATAGAGGCGATCGGTATTTATCATCTTCTTTATTCGAATAGATTTCAAATTAGATAATCCTGCAAGTAAAAAAGACCTTGTAGAATAAGGAAAACAAAAATATAGTTAGTATTTTTGTTCGCTAGTTCATAAACGTATTAATAATGTTATCAAGAAAGGTAGAGGGACTAGACCCGTTGAAACCTTGGCAACCCTTTATCTTGTAAAGAAGGTGCTAAATTCTACTAATAATTTAATTGGTTATTGGAAAGATAACGAAAAGTGTTTCTTTTACTTTTCTTGACGACATACAGATATAAATTATCAAAAAAATGTCAAACATACAACAGGCTTTAAAAAAACGAATTTTAGTGTTAGATGGCGCAATGGGTACCATGTTACAAGCCTATAAATTCACTGAAGAAGATTTTAGGGGAGAACGCTTTAAAGACTATCCAACACCTTTACAGGGTAACAACGATTTGTTATCTATTACACAGCCAGAAGCTATAAAAACCATCCACGGAAAATATTTTGAAGCTGGAGCAGATATTGTTGAAACCAATACATTTTCTGGAACAACAATTGCTATGGCAGATTATCAAATGGAAGATTTGGTATATGAATTAAACTACAAGTCGGCTAAAATAGCAAAAGAAGTTGCTGTTGAGTTTACAAAAAAAGAACCGCATAAACCCAGATTTGTAGCAGGTTCTATTGGGCCAACAAACCGTACAGCCAGTATGTCGCCAGATGTAAACGACCCAGGGTATAGAGCCGTAACTTTTGATGAATTACGTATTGCATACAAACAACAAGTAGAAGCTTTAGTCGATGGAGGTGTAGATTTATTATTAGTTGAAACTGTATTTGATACACTTAATGCAAAAGCAGCTTTATTTGCTATAGAAGAAGTTAAAGAAGAAAGAAACATAGATATTCCAATCATGCTAAGTGGTACAATTACAGATGCATCAGGTAGAACCTTGTCAGGGCAAACAGCCGAAGCATTTTTAATTTCGGTATCGCATATACCATTATTATCAATAGGGTTTAATTGTGCTTTAGGAGCTAATTTATTGCAACCACATTTAGAAGCTATTGCCAATAAAACAGATTTTGCTATTTCTGCACATCCAAATGCAGGTTTACCAAATGCGTTTGGCGAATACGACGAAACTCCAGAAGAAATGGGTGAGCAAATTGAAGAATATTTAAAGAAAAATTTAATAAATATTATTGGTGGTTGTTGTGGTACAAGTCCAAAACATATAAAAGTTATTGCAGATATAGCGACTAAATACAAACCAAGAAATCATACTAGACCTGTTTCTGCATTACATTAAAATTTATGATACTAGAAGTTGCCATATTAAACATAAAAGAAGGATTATCTCAAGCTTTTGAATTGAGTTTTCAAAAAGCAGAAAAAATCATTTCATCAATTGAAGGATATGTTTCTCATAAACTAAAGAAATGTATCGAGCAAGAAGATAAATATATTTTATTAGTCAATTGGGAAACATTAGAAGATCATGAAAAAGGATTTAGAAAATCTAAAGAATATCAAGAATGGAAAAAGTTATTGCATCATTTTTACGAACCTTTTCCAGTTGTGGAGCATTATAAATAATGAAAATAAAACAAGAAAAATATATGCGTTTGTCTGGTTTAGAGCCTTTGGTTTTAAACGAAAACAGTAATTTTATTAATGTTGGAGAACGCACCAATGTTGCCGGTTCTCGAAAATTTTTACGTCTTGTTAAAGAAGAAAAATTTGATGAGGCTCTCGATATTGCACGTCATCAAGTAGACGGCGGTGCACAAATTATAGACATTAATATGGACGATGGTCTAATTGATGGAAAAGAAGCAATGGTACGCTTCTTAAATTTAATTGCAGCAGAGCCAGATATTTGTCGAGTACCTATTATGATTGACTCTTCAAAATGGGAAATCATTGAAGCTGGTCTTAAAGTAGTACAAGGAAAATGTATTGTAAATTCAATTTCTCTTAAAGAAGGCGAAGACAAATTTATTTTTGAAGCTAAACAAATTAAGAGATACGGAGCAGCAGTTATTGTAATGGCATTTGATGAAGTTGGACAAGCCGATAATTATGAAAGACGCATTGAAATAGCAAAACGCTCTTATGATATTTTGGTGAATAGAGTAGGCTTTCCATCAGAAGATATTATTTTCGATTTAAACATTTTTCCTGTTGCTACAGGTATGGAAGAACATCGTAAAAATGCCATCGATTTTATTGAAGCAACACGTTGGGTTCGCGAAAATTTAGTGAATGTTTCGGTAAGTGGAGGCGTAAGTAATGTGTCATTTTCATTTAGAGGAAATAACGGTGTTCGCGAAGCAATGCATTCTGTGTTTTTATACCACGCTATTCAAAATGGTATGAATATGGGAATTGTAAATCCTGCAATGTTGGAGGTTTATGATGATATTCCTAAAGATTTATTAGAACATGTAGAAGACGTTATTTTAGACAGACGCGATGATGCTACTGAGCGCTTATTAGATTTTGCTGAAACTGTTAAAGGATCTAAAGTTGGTAAAACAGTCGATTTATCTTGGCGAGAAAATCCGTTGCAAGACAGAATTACACACGCTTTAGTAAAAGGTATTGATGCCTTTATTATTGAGGATATTGAACAAGCAAGACAGGAAGCAGAAAAACCAATTGAAGTTATTGAAGGGCATTTGATGATAGGTATGAATGTGGTTGGCGATTTATTTGGAGCAGGTAAAATGTTCTTACCACAAGTGGTAAAATCGGCTCGAGTGATGAAAAAGGCAGTAGCGTATTTGAATCCGTTTATTGAAGCTGAAAAATCAGATAAATCAGAACCTGTTGGTAAAATATTAATGGCAACAGTTAAAGGAGATGTACATGATATAGGCAAAAATATTGTAAGTGTTGTTTTAGCATGTAATAACTACGAAATAGTTGATTTAGGTGTTATGGTGCCGCCAGAAAAAATTATTGAAACAGCTATTAATGAGCGTGTTGATGCTATTGGACTATCTGGATTAATTACACCATCGCTAGATGAAATGGTATATTTGGCAAAAGAAATGCAACGACAAAATTTTGAGTTGCCATTACTAATTGGAGGTGCAACTACCTCAAAAGCACATACGGCTGTTAAAATTGATACACAATATGAAAATGCAGTGGTACATGTAAATGATGCATCGCGTGCTGTAACTGTGGTTGGCGATTTATTAAATAAAAAATCTGCACACATATACACTGCTAAGTTAAAAGCTGATTATGATGAATTTAGAACCAAGTTTTTAAAACGAGGAAAAGAAAAATCATATATAACAATTAAAGAAGCTAGAAAAAGAAAATATAAAATTGATTGGGAAACGTCTAAAATTATGAAACCTAGAGAATTAGGAATTCAAGTTTTAAAACAATTAAGCTTAAAAAAATTAGTGCCTTTTATAGATTGGAGTCCGTTTTTTAGAAGTTGGGATTTACATGGTAAATATCCAGATATTTTAAAAGATGAGATAGTAGGAGAGCAAGCCACACAATTGTTTGAAGATGCTCAAGAAATGATTCAGAAAGTACTAGCCAAACAATCATTAAAACCTAAAGCAGTTTTTGGTCTGTTTGAAGCAAACGCAGTAAATGACGATGATATTTCTGTTCAAAAAAAAGGCAAAGAAATAGCTGTTTTTAGAACGTTACGCCAACAATTAAAAAAACGAGAAGGGATTCCAAACCACGCCTTAGCAGATTTTATTGCACCAATAGAAACAGGTAAAACCGATTATATGGGTGCATTTTGCGTTGGTATTTTTGGAGCTCAAGAATTAGCAGATAGTTATAAAGCAAAAGATGATGATTATAATGCGATAATGGCACAAGCTATTGCAGATCGTTTTGCTGAAGCTTTCGCAGAATACCTACACAAACAAGTGAGAACAAAGCATTGGGCCTATTCGGAAGATGAAGATTTAACCAACGATGATTTAATAAAAGAAAGTTATAAAGGTATTCGTCCGGCACCAGGCTACCCAGCTTGCCCTGACCATTTGGAAAAGGAAACTATTTGGGAGCTCTTAGATGTTGAAAAGCTAATAGGTGTAAAACTAACCGAAAGTCTAGCTATGTGGCCCGCAGCCGCAGTTTCGGGCTATTATTTTGCAAATAAAGAAGCAAAATATTTTGGTTTAGGAAAGATTACAGACGACCAAGTAACTGACTATGCAACAAGAAAAGGAATAACAAAAGATAAGGCAAGAAAGTGGTTGCATCCAAATTTAGTGGAGTAAATAGCTCCGCCTTACCTCCCTAAAGGAGAGAGTATAGAAATGAAAATAAAGAATATTAAAATATAAAAACCAATTTAAGCCCTTCTTTTCGAGGGGTTGAGGAGGCTTATGAAAGTAACAGAACACATTAAAAAAGCAAAAGGGAAGACTTTGTTTTCTTTTGAAATTATTCCACCAAAAAAAGGTAAAAGCATTAAAGAATTATATGATAATATAGATCCGTTAATGGAATTTAATCCACCTTTTATAGATGTAACAACTTCGCGAGAAGAATTTATATACATTGAAAAAGAAGGACTTTTTGATAGGAAAATTACCAGAATGCGCCCAGGAACATTGGGTATATGTGCAGCTATAAAGCACAAATATAATGTAGATACGGTACCCCATGTATTGTGTGGAGGATTCACCAAAGAAGAAACAGAGTATTTGTTGGTAGATTGTCACTATTTAGGTATTAACAATGTTATGGCCTTACGAGGTGATGCCATGAAAGGCGAACAATATTTTAAAGCGACCAAAGGCGGGCATACTTACGCTACTCAATTGGTAAATCAAATTCAGAACTTAAATACGGGGAAGTATTTGCATGGTACTTTAGATGTTGATGATAAAGCCGATTTTTGTATTGGTGTTGCTGGTTACCCTGAAAAACACTTGGAAGCACCATCAATAAAAAGTGATTTAAAGCGCTTAAAAGAAAAGGTTGATGCTGGTGCAGACTATGTGGTAACCCAAATGTTTTTTGATAACAATAAGTATTTTGAGTTTGTTGAAGCGGCTAAAAAAGAAGGAATTACAGTGCCTATTATTCCTGGAATTAAACCCATTGCAGTCAATAGGCATTTACAATTATTGCCACAGGTTTTTAAAATAGACTTACCAGAAACTTTAATTGCTGAAGTTGATAAATGTGCAGACAACAAACAAGTACGTCAAGTTGGAGTTGAGTGGTGTATACAGCAGTCTAAAGAATTGTTAAATGCAGGGGTACCTGTACTACACTATTATTCTATGGGCAAAAGTGATAATATAAAAGCCATTGCTTCTGCGTTGTTTTAATAATTACCTTATTTTTACTGCATAAATCTTATTTATGCGTCAACTATTTTTATGTGTTTTTTATATAGCTTTTAGCTTTTCTTTTTCTCAAGATAAGACACATACATCTTATGTTGATATAAGTTATTTTAAAGGTAATATTGCGCTACACAATAGTGATATTCTTCACTTAATAAAAGGACACCCCGAAGGTTTTATTTTAAGTTGGAATAAAAAAACGTACGGTTTTAACAATTGGGAACAACGTTATAATTATCCAGACTATGGTATATCGTTTGCGTATCAAAATTTAAAAAATGATGTTTTAGGCAATGTATCATCGTTGTATGCTCATTATAATTTCTATTTTTTAAAGCGCAATATCATGTTGCGTATTGGTCAAGGTATAGCCTACACAGAAAATCCGTACCACAAAGAAAATAATTTTAGAAACATCGCTTTTGGCTCAAAACTAATGAGCAGTACGTATGTAATGATTAATTATAAAAAGGAACGTATTATTGATAGGTTTGGATTGCAGGCTGGTTTTTCGCTAATTCATTATTCTAACGCTAATGTAAAAGCACCAAATACGAGTATTAATTCGTTAACTTTTAACTTAGGTGTTACTTATAGTTTAGATGATGAAGCACTCGAGTATCAAAATACATTAGATGAAAATCATGAAAAATTTACCCAACCTATAAAGTATAATATTGCCTTTAGAAGTGGTGTTAATCAAAGCGATGTAGTTGGTAGCGGTCAGTTTCCATTTTATATTTTTTCTGCTTATGCTGATAAAAGAATACACCATAAAAGCGCATTACAGTTTGGAGCAGATGTGTTCTTTTCAAACTTTTTAAAAGAGCTTATATATTATAAAAGTGTCGCGTTTCCAGAAGAAAATGTTGATGGAGACGAAGATTATAAACGTATTGGTGTTTTTACAGGACACGAGTTATTTATTAATAAAACGTCATTAATAACCCAATTAGGATATTATGTGTATTATCCGTTTGATTTTGAGGGAAGAACCTATTTTAGAGTTGGTTTAAAACGCTATTTTAATGATCAGTGGTTTGGAGCTTTAACTTTAAAATCACACGGCGCAAAAGCGGAAGCAGTAGAATTTGGAATAGGTATAAGATTGTAAAAAGAATACTGTCATTCCTGCGAAGGCAGGAATCTTTTAAGTTGAATCTAAAATATAAAAGTGGATTCCTGCTTTCGCAGGAATGACAAAAAAATGAAAAAATTAATTCATATATCAGTTTTATTTTTGTTTTTTGCTTGCGATAGCGAAAATGCAAGTGATTGTTTCCAAAAAACAGGACGCCTTATTCAACAAGAAATACCTGTTGATACCTTTGATAAAATATTTGTTAATAGAGATATTGAATTAATAATTAAAGACGGCGACATCCAAAAAGTAATTATAGAAACTGGAGAAAATTTATTAAATGATATTACTGCTATTGTTGTAGATGGTAAATTAACACTTACTGATAATAACAGTTGTAATTATGTACGCGATTATGGTATAACCAAAGTACATGTAACATCTCCAAATATAACAGAAATAAGAAGTTCAACACAATATGATGTTAAATCGGATGGTGTTTTAACCTATCCAAGTTTAACCATTTTGTCAGAAGATTTTAATGCACCAGATACTTTTACCAACGGAAATTTTAGACTTCAAATAGACAATAACGCCTTCGCATTAGTTTTTAATAATTTATCGAATTGCTTTATTTCGGGTAAAACGAACAACTTGAATATTACATTTGCGGCAGGAACATCGCGATTTGAAGGACGAGATTTAGTGGTACAAAATATTCAGTTATGGAATAGAAGTTCTAACGATATGATTGTAAATCCACAACAAGCAATAAGAGGAAAAATATCAGGTACGGGCAATGTCATTGCGGTAAATAAACCTGCTGTTGTTGAAGTTGAAGAAGTTTACAAAGGGCGTTTAATTTTTGAATAAATTTACCGATTGCTTTGCAATTTCTAATTCTTCATTTGTTGGAATAACCAATACTTTAACTTTAGATTGCTCAGTATTTATAGCTTTTAAATTTTTCGGATTAATGTTGTTCTTTTCAGTATCTAACTCTATACCTAAAAAATCTAAATTTTCGCAAACTTTTTGTCTAATAAGTTTAGAGTTTTCACCAATGCCTGCTGTAAATACAATAGCATCTAATCCGTTTAAAATAGCGGCGTAACTTCCAATGTATTTTTTTACACGATATACATTCATTTCTAATGCTAATTGGCAAGCTTTATTGCCTTTTTCAGCTTCAGCTTCAATATCTCTTAAATCACTATATCCCGTTAAACCTAGCATACCACTTTTTTTTTGTAGTAGTGTATTAATTTCCGTTAAACTATAGTTATATTTTTCAGCTAAATAAAAAATAATTGAAGGGTCAATATCTCCAGATCGTGTACCCATAATTAATCCGCTAACTGGTGAAAAACCTAAAGAATGGTCAATGCTTTTTCCGTTTTTTATGGCGGTCATACTACACCCATTTCCTAAATGAATGGTTATAATTTTTGAATGGGTTTTTCCTAAATATTCAATCGCTTTTTCTGAAACATATTTATGACTTGTGCCATGAAATCCATAAACTCGAATGTTATGTTTTTCCGAAAAATCAGTTGGAATAGCATATTTATAAGCATACTCTGGAATGCTTTGATGGAATGCCGTATCGAAAACTGCTACTTGTTTAGCTTTAGGGAAAATAGTTTCAGCAACTTCTATACCTTCTAAATTTGGAGGATTATGTAACGGTGCTAAAGATGATAGTGCTTTTATTTTATCTTTTACAGCTTGGGTAATTTCGGTGGTATTGCTAAAATGTTTTCCACCATGAACCACGCGATGTCCAACTATATTAATAGCATCAGTAGATTGAATAATACCAGTGTTTTTATGTAAAAGTTGTTTAGCCAATAATTCTAAACCTACTTTATGATTGGGAATATCTTCAGTAATCTCAATAGTGTTATTATTGGTTTTAAATTTGAATTTGGCATCGGTAAACCCAATACGCTCAATTAAACCAGAGCACAAAATAGTTTCTTCTGGCATAGAGAATAATTGAAATTTTAACGAAGAACTTCCAGAATTTAAAACTAATACTTGCATAAATTAAAGGTCTTGGGCTTGTATAGCGGTTATTATAACGGTGCTATAAATATCGTCGGCAGTACAACCACGACTTAAATCGTTTACAGGTTTATTAAGACCTTGTAGCATGGGACCAATAGCCAATGCACCAGTTTCTCGTTGTACCGCTTTATACGTATTATTTCCAGTGTTTAAATCAGGGAAAATAAACACAGTTGCTTGTCCTGCAACATCAGAATTTGGTAGCTTACTTTTTCCAATGCGCATATCTACAGCCGCATCGTATTGAATTGGTCCTTCAATTTTTAAATCAGGTACTTGCGCTTTAGCAATTTCGGTGGCTTTTCTAACTTTATCAACATCTTCACCTTTGCCAGAGGCTCCAGAAGAATACGATAGCATAGCTACTTTTGGCTCAACTCCAAAATTTTGAGCTGTTTTTGCTGATGAAATAGCAATTTCTGCTAATTGTTCTGCATTTGGGTTTGGGTTAATAGCACAATCGCCAAAAATAGATACACGATCTTCTAAACACATAAAGAAAACAGAAGATACGATGTTAACATCAGGCTTTGTTTTTATAAACTGTAAAGCAGGACGTAAAGTGTGGGCTGTAGTATGTACTGCGCCAGAAACCATACCGTCTGCATGGCCTTTGTAAATCATCATGGTAGCAAAATACGAAACATCAGTCATCGCATCTTTTGCTATATCTAAGGTGATGTTTTTATGTTTTCTAAGCTCATAAAATGTGTTTACATAATCCTCAAAATGAGGAGATTTAATAGGGGAAACAATGTTTATGTCATCAATATTTAAAGCAATATCAAATTTTTCTAAACGCTCTTTTATTTTTTCTTTTTCACCAATTAAAGTAATATCAACCACATGAGCATCAATTAGTCTTGCTGTGGCACGCAGCACACGTTCATCATAACCTTCAGGCAGTACAATGTGTTTTTTATCTTTTAAGGCACGTTGTAATAAATTGTACTGAAACATTCTTGGAGTAAAAATATCTGATTTAAAAGTAATTAAGTCATTTGATAATTTATCAGTGTCTACATGCTTTTCAAAGGCTGCTATTGATGATGTAATTTTGTCAACATTTTCAGCATATATTTTAGGTTTTATTTTGCCAATAGTATTTGTTACTTGAAATGTACCTTCTTTAACGCTAATTATTGGTACAACACTAGACAATCCTTCTATTAATTTTAAAATAGAATCTTCTGGAATTAATCCACCAGTTAAAATAATTCCAGATATTTTTGGGTAATTTTTAGAAATATTGGCTTGTAATGCTCCTAAAATAATATCGGCTCTATCACCAGGAGTAATTACTAAAGCATTTTCTTTTAAATGTGTTAGGTAATTACGCAATTGCATTGCACCAACACTAAAATTGTCTATTTGATTGTTAATTAGGTCTTTACAAAAAAGCACGTTGCCGTCTAATATTTTAAGAACTTCTTTTAATGTAGGGTTTGCTAAACTTTTTATTTTAGGAATAACACTAATATCTGTACCACTGTTAATACGGGTTTTTAATTGAGTTTTTAATTTGGTAATATAGTCTGGATTAATTTTGTTGGTAATTATTGATAACACATCAACTTCTTCTTTAAAAGTATCGTATGATAATTGAACATTATCAACAATTTCGTTTACTTCCTTTTTATCGCCTTGCGATACAATAATAACAGGTAAGCCTAAGTTTTTAGAAATTAAAATATTAATATCTAACTCTAAACTAGAATTTTCATGAGAGAAATCGGTGCCTTCAACAAGTATAATATCAAATTTTTCTTCCAGATATTTATATTTTTTAATAATTTCATCAATAACATCGCCAGATTTTCCTTGGTTGTATAAATCGAGTACTTGGTTACGAGTGTAAGCGAAAGTTTTTTTGTAGTTGATATCGATATCAAAATGCGACATCACAGTATTAATATGATTATCCATTTCGCCATCTTCGATATCTTCAATTATAGGTCTAAAATAACCTACTTTTGCAGTTTTTCCTAAAAGCATACGCATTAACCCAAGTACAACAACAGATTTTCCACTGTTAGGCTCAATTGTAGCTACATAAATTCCTTTACTCATTTATTGATTAATTTTTGCGTTACAAAGATAGAGTATTGCTTGCTTTTGTAAAGATGATATTTGTCATGGTTTCGCAATATTATACCATTTCTTATTTGAAATAATCGTAATAAAGCACCCTTTTTTTATTTCTACCTCAATAGAAAAAGAAACCATAAGGCTATGCTTTATGTTTTGTGTAACTCTTAAATCTAATCTGAAGTTAACTCCCTAAATAAACTCTCTAAACTCGCATTCTTTTGATTGAGTTGAAGAATTTTTAATTGATTGTCGTGTGCAAAATCAAAGACATAAGACCGCATGTCTTCAGTGGTTTTAAACGTAATTTCGTAAACAAAATCATGCGTATTTACAACCTTCTCTACTTTAGTGAGTTTTAATAAAAAGGCATCTTCAACACGGTAATCAAACTCCACAATAACAGTTTGTTCTGTACCTTCACGTAGTTCTTTTAGCTTTTTATCGGCAACAATTTTACCTTTATTAATAATAATAACGCGGTCGCACATAGCTTCAACTTCTTGCATAATGTGTGTAGATAAAAACACGGTTTTTGTTTTGCCAATATTTTTAATAAGATTTCTAATATCTATGAGCTGATTGGGGTCTAAACCTGTTGTGGGTTCGTCTAAAATTAAAACATCAGGATTGTGCAGTAATGCATTGGCTAAGCCTACCCGTTGTCTATACCCTTTTGAGAGTTGCCCAATTCTTTTATGTGCCTCGGGCGTTAAACCAGTAAGTTTAATAACTTTTTCAATACGTGTTTTGGGTGTTTTGTAAATATTTGCGTTAAAGTTTAAATATTCTTTTACATACATATCTAAATACAAGGGGTTGTGTTCTGGCAAATAGCCAACACTTTGTTGTACGTTTTTCAGGTTCTCATTTACATCAAATCCATTTACCTTAGCAACACCATTTGTAGCATTAATACAAGTGGTTAAAATTTTCATCATAGTCGATTTTCCAGCACCATTAGGTCCTAGAAAACCAACAATTTCTGGTTTTTCAACTTTAAAAGAAATATTCTTTAATACTTTTTGATTTCCGTAAAGCTTCGAAATTCCTTCAACTTCAATAGACATATTTAAAATAGTTTCTTCAAAAATAATAATTATATAATGTAAAGCTTAGTTTGCTATAAATTCTTTAAAACTATTAATAAAATTTAAAAAAACATTATTTAGTATTTTGATTTCTTGAAATATTATTTAATTTAGCCACTTAATTATGACAATGACAGTATTTTATACATATTTTAACAATTGGTTTTATTTCTTTTTTAGTAAAAGAAACGAGGCGTTGTATGTATAATTTATAACTATAAATTTTAATATGAGTCTCGATGAAAATCGGGACTTTTTTTATATATGATTAAAACAGTAGCAATACAAGGTGTTAAAGGATCGTTCCACCACATTGTTTCTCAAGAGTTTTTTGAGAGGCATGTTAATGCTATTGAATGTTTAACTTTTGATAGAGTAGTAGATTCTTTAATTTTAAAAGAATGTGATGCCGCGATTATGGCTTTAGAGAATTCTATAGCAGGCTCCATTATTCCTAACTATGCGTTAATTGATAATAAGGATTTGCATATAGTTGGTGAGCATTATTTAGATATTCAGCACAATTTAATGGCACTTAAAAACCAAAGTATTAAAGCTGTTAAAGAAGTATATTCGCACCCCATGGCACTGCTGCAGTGTAAAGAGTTTTTTAAGAAACATCCACATATAAAATTAATTGAAGACAAAGATACTGCTGAGGTCGCACAGCGTATAAACGAAAAACAATTAAAAGGTGTTGGTGCCATAGCTAGTGTTATGGCTGCTGAAATTTTCGAACTAGATATTTTAGCACATAGCATACAAACTATTAAACACAACGAAACAAGGTTTGCTATTGTTAAACGAACAAATTCTGAAGTGCCAGAAAATGAAATTAATAAAGCCTCAATAAAATTTGAAGCTAACCATAAACGTGGCAGTTTAGCAACTATTTTAAATGTGATGAGTGATTGTAAGTTGAATTTAACAAAAATTCAATCCTTACCAATTATTGAAACACCATGGAAATATGCCTTTTTTGTTGATGTTACTTTTGAGGATTTATCAAATTTTAAAAAAGCAAAGGCATTAATAGAAATTATGGCTGATAATTTTAAAGTTTTAGGCGAATATAAAAATGCAAAGTTATGATTGAAGTTGCTAAACGATTGCATAGCGTTGAAGAATACTACTTCTCAAAAAAATTAAGAGAGGTTAATAAACTTATTGCAAGTGGTAAGCCTATTATTAACTTAGCTATTGGTAGCCCTGATTTGCAACCACCTCAAAAAGTAATTAAAGCTTTAACTGATGGGTTACAAAAACCTAACGCACATAAATATCAAAGCTATCAAGGGCTTCCTGAATTAAGAGAAGCTATTACTAGCTTTTATAAAATGCATTTTTCGGTTAACTTAAATGCTAATACAGAGGTGCTTCCGTTAATGGGAAGTAAGGAGGGGATTATGCATATTTCTATGACCTACTTAAATGAAGGTGATGAGGTTTTAATACCAAACCCAGGATATCCAACTTACCAATCGGTTACAAAATTAGTTGGTGCAAACCCTCTTTTTTACGAGTTAGACGCCGCCAATAATTGGTTGCCAGATTTAAAAAGTTTAGAGAAAACAGATTTAACTAAAGTAAAATTGATGTGGATAAATTATCCGCACATGCCAACTGGTGCGAAGTCAACTAAATATTTATTTGAAGAATTAGTAGTCTTTGCAAAACGCCATAATATTTTAATTGTAAATGATAATCCGTATAGTTTTATACTAAACGATTCACCTCAAAGCATATTAAGTGTAAAAGGGGCAAAAGAGGTGTGTTTAGAGCTTAACTCGTTAAGTAAAACGTTTAATATGGCAGGTTGGCGTGTAGGTATGGTACTTGGAGATGGCATACATATTAATAATATTTTAAAGGTTAAAACTAATATGGATTCTGGGATGTTTTATGGTATTCAAAGAGGGGCTATTGAAGCTTTAAAATGTTCAAAAATGTGGTTTAGTACACTAAATAGTGTTTACCAGCAACGTAGAAAATTAGTTTGGCAATTGGCAGATGCTTTAAATTGTACTTACAATAAAAATGCTACAGGACTTTTTGTTTGGGCAAAATTACCAGCTAATGTTACATCCGAAGAGTTTATAGATTTAATATTAAAAGAGAATCATATTTTTATTACCCCAGGCACTATTTTTGGTAGTCAAGGCGAAGGTTATATTAGGTTTTCTTTATGTGCATCAAATGAGGTTTTAGAAGAAGCCATAACAAGATTGAGATAGTATTCAGTTTGCAGTCTCAGTCGCGGTAAGCAGTTATATAAAGAATAAAAAGAATAATATTAGATAATTTTTGAAAGTCCTCTCCAAAGGAGAGGATTGAGAAAGGCTTATGAAAAATATATACATAATAGGTGTTGGTTTAATTGGTGGTAGTCTTGCTATTGATATTAAAAAGAATAATCCAGATGTTGTTATTCATGGTATTAGCAGAAAAGATACAACATTAAACCAGGCATTATCACTTAATTTAATTGATAAAAAAGCCACTTTAGATGATATTGAAAATGCAGATTTGGTTATTGTTTCAATTCCAGTTGATGCCACAGTAAAATTATTACCATCTATTCTAGATAAAATTTCAGATAATGGATTGGTTGTAGATGCAGGATCAACCAAAGTAGATATTTGTAAAGCAGTTGAAAATCATCCAAAAAGAAGAAATTTTTTAGCAATGCATCCTATTGCAGGTACAGAGCATTCTGGACCAAGTGCAGCAATTCCAAATTTATTTATTGGTAAAACAAATATTATATGCGAAGTTGAAAAAACAGCTTTTAAACTTCAAGAAAAAGCATTAAAACTGTTTGCCGATGTTGGTATGCGTATGCGCTACATGAATCCAGAAGCACACGATAAACATATTGCTTATATGTCGCATTTATCACATATTAGTTCATTTATGTTAGGCAAAACGGTTATAGAAAAAGAAAAAAACGAGCGCGATATTTTTGATATGGCTGGTAGTGGATTTGAATCAACCGTTCGTTTAGCCAAAAGCTCTCCAGAAATGTGGACGCCTATTTTTAAGCAAAATAAAACCAATGTTATAGAAACATTAGAAGAATATATTTCAAATCTCACACAATTTAAAGAGTTAATGAAACAAGATAATTTTGATGCAGTTTTTAAAGAAATGAAAGATACCAATCACATAAAAGACATTTTAAAAGGAATAAATTAAAACAACAATAATTAAATACCAAATTCCAAGGTATTTCTAGAGCTTCCAATTTTGGAATTTGGAATTTGATTTTTGAATTTTTTTAAACATTATGGAAAACAAAAAAGAAATGAGAGCGTGGTTAGATGCTATGAATTTAGATCACCCATTAGTAGTAGCAGGACCATGTAGTGCTGAAACAGAAGAACAAGTTTTAAAAATAGCACACGAGTTAAAAGATACCGATGTAAGCTATTTTAGAGCTGGTATATGGAAACCAAGAACGCGTCCTGGGAATTTTGAAGGTGTTGGTGCCTTAGGACTTAAATGGTTACAGAAAGTTAAGGAAGAAACAGGCATGAAAGTATGTACTGAAGTTGCCAATGCAGCGCATGTAAAGTTAGCTTTAGAACATGATATTGATATGCTTTGGATTGGAGCGCGATCAACAGTTTCTCCTTTTATAATGCAAGAAATTGCAGATGCCTTACAAGGTACAGACAAGCCAGTTTTAATTAAAAACCCAGTAAATCCAGATTTATCATTATGGCTGGGTGGTATTGAAAGAATTTACAGTTCTGGAGTTAAAAATATAGGTGCTATTCATAGAGGATTTTCAACTTACGAAAAAACAAAATACAGAAACAAACCAAAATGGCAAATGGCAATTGAGTTTCAAAACAGATTTCCAGATATTCCATTAATTAATGATCCGTCGCATATTACTGGAAACAGAGATA
Source organism: Wocania arenilitoris (assembly GCF_021728535.1). Classification (GTDB taxonomy): domain Bacteria; phylum Bacteroidota; class Bacteroidia; order Flavobacteriales; family Flavobacteriaceae; genus Wocania_A; species Wocania_A arenilitoris. Next base: position 165,485 of record NZ_JAKKDU010000002.1, read on the forward strand.
TGATTTTTGATGTATCTCAAACTGCACTGGATTTAAATTTTGATGGATTAATGATTGAAACACATACAGATCCAGATAAAGCATGGAGCGATGCTGCGCAACAGGTAACACCATCTACTTTGATTCAGATTATGAGAGATTTAAAGATTAGAAAAGAAACTGATGCCGAAGCGGAGTACCAAACAGCATTAAATAATTTAAGAGCTAAAATAGATGTTATAGATAATCAAATTATAGGATTGCTAGGTAATCGTATGCTTGCATCAGATGGAATAGGCGCTCTTAAAAAGAAAAAAAATGTTGCCGTTTTACAAAGCAAGCGTTGGAATGAAATTTTAGGTAAAATGGTTTTAGAAGGTCAAGAACATGGATTAAGTGAAGAATTTATTTTAAAAATGTTTAAAGCTATTCACCAAGAATCCATTAATCATCAAGAAAAGATAATTAATGGATAATTATAAAAAAATGAGGCTGTCTGAAAAGAAGCCACTGAAAAAGTAGCTTTTTTTTATTTAAGCCTAAAAAAAGACTGCCTTTTCAGATGGCCTCGTTTACTTTATCTTGATTTAGCTATACATATCAAATCATATTGTATTACTTTTCTTATACGTATCGCTACTGTGTATTTTCAAAAGCTTTGGCCTCAAAAAAAGAATCAATACATACAGAATTTAAATACATTTATATAACAAATCGTTTATTAAATTAAATCTCTTAATCTATCGGCTGCTTGTTCAGCTGTTATATCACGTTGTGGTGAACCAAACATTTCATATCCTACCATAAATTTTTTAACTGTTGCATTTCTCAATAGTGGTGGGTAAAAACTCATGTGCCAGTGCCAATGTTTATTTTTATTACCATCAGTCGGTGCTTGGTGAATACCGCTTGAATATGGAAATGATGTATTAAATAATTTGTCGTAAACTTTTGTAATTTTAGAAATGGCTTCGGCATATTGTAAAACTTCATGATTATTAATATCTAAAATGTTAGACATTTGTCTTTTGGGCGCAATCATAGCTTCAAAAGGCCAAACAGCCCAAAAGGGTATTAAAACAATAAAGCTGTCATTTTCAAAAATAATACGTTCTTGTTTTTTCAATTCTTGTTTTAGATAATCGCCTAAAAGACTACTGTTGTTTTTGTTATAATAACTTAATTGTTGTGTGTTTTTTTTATCAACTTCGTTGGGAAGTGTAGACTGACTCCAAATTTGCCCATGTGGATGCGGATTGCTACAACCCATTACAGCTCCTTTGTTTTCAAAAATCTGTACATAGTTAATTAGTTCGCTTGCTCCTAATTCTTTATATTCTTTTTGCCAAGCTTTAATAACTTTTTCTATATCATTAACAGCCATATCTGCTAAACTCTTTGAATGATCTGGACTAAAGCAAATTACTTTACATATGCCCTGTTCACTTTCAGCTTTAAATAAACCTTCGTTTACTGTAAATTTTGGTGATGTGGTTTGTAAAGCAGCAAAATCGTTAGTAAAAACAAACACATCTGTATATTTTGGATTTACCTCTCCGTTAATTCTAGTATTACCCGCGCATAAGTAGCATTTTTCATCATATGTTAGTCTCTTTTTATTAGAAACCGCTTCATTTTGTCCTTGCCACGGTCTTTTTGCTCGGTGTGGAGACACTAAAACCCACTCGCCAGTTAAAATATTATAACGTTTATGTGAATAATCCTGTAAGTTTGTATTCTTCATTTTTATAATTTAGTAATAATTGATTATTTAACTAAGTGTGTGCCTTGAGAAAGCTTAATAAAATATATAGAGCAATCTCTATTAAACTTTTCTTTGTATGCTTTGGCTATTGTTTTAGCAAAAGGTTTAGCTTCGTTCTTTGCTATTAAATTTATAGTGCATCCACCAAAGCCACCGCCCATCATTCTAGCACCTAAAACGTGCTTATTTTTCTTGGCATGTTCTACAAGAAAATCTAATTCGTTACAGCTTACTTTGTATTGATGTTGTAATCCTTTGTGTGATTGAAAAATTAAAGATCCAAGAGTTTCTAAATCATTATCTTCAATGGCTTTAGATGCCATAATTACTCTATTATTTTCTTGTATTACATAAAGTGCTTTTTGAAAATTTTCAAGAGTTACTTTATCTTTTATAGATTCTATATCTATTATGGTTGCATCTCTTAACGCCTTTACACCTAACAGTTCTGCAATATTTTCGCAAGCAGATCGTCTATCGTTATAGGCACTGTCTGATAGGCTATGCTTAACATTAGTATTTATAAGCATGAGTTGATGATCTTTAAAATCAATTTCGTATGGTTTAGATTCTATGGTTCTGCAATCTAAAAGAAGTGCGTTATTTTTAATACCAAACATACTGGCGTATTGATCCATGATACCACATTTAACACCTACATAATTATGTTCTGCTTTTTGGGAAATTAATATCATGTCGTGTTTTGTAAGTCCTAAATTAAAAAGTTCATTTAAGCCAAAAACCACACTGTTTTCTAATGCTGCAGATGATGACATTCCAGCACCTTTTGGGATATTACCTTTAAAAACAATATTAAAGTTACCAATTACTTTGTTTTTGTTTTTAATTTCTGCAACAACTCCACACACATAGTTTTCCCAGCTACCTTCAGCTAAAGGCTTTAACTTATCTAAATCAAATTCAACTTTACTATCCATATCTAAGGCATAGGCTGTAGAAATATTTGCGTCTGTTTTTTGAATAGCCGCTACTATTCCTTTGTTAACAGCAGCAGGAAATACAAAGCCATCATTGTAATCGGTATGTTCGCCAATAATATTAATTCTTCCTGGGGAAAAAATAAGAATTGGTTTAGTTTTAAAAATGCTGATGAAAGTATTCTTTACTTCATTTATTAATTTAGCTCTCATACTTATTTGTTTTTTAGCTCGGTATTATAATGAGTTTCTTAATATTAAATTATTTGGGTTTTCTATCTGAAGCGTTTCTTTATTTAAAATCATTTTAGCTAAGCGACTACCCATAACATTAAAATCTGTAGAAATAGTTGTAATACCACCTTCTACAATCTCTTTAAGCAAGGTGTCGTTATACGATATTATTCCTATGTCTTTAGATAAAATAAAATTTTTTTGTTTCATTTTCTTTATAATTTGTAGTAAGGTTTTATCATCGGGCATAATAAATAGTTCACCTTTATTTAAATGGCTGCTTTTAAAAGCGTTTATAACTTCAAAAGGAGTATTGATTTCTTCACAAAAGCGGATAAAACCTTTTAAAATTCCTTGTGGCTGCTTGTCTTTAGGAAAAATTAAAATTAACTTTTTGTATTTTTTTATTAAATGATGTGCTTTCTTTAGATTGTTATAAAGGGCTTTTTCAAAATTTTGATATACAGCTGGGTATTGCGATAAATCGTTATGAATTTGATCTAAAATATATACTTTTTCAGGAGGCAATTTTTGTATGTCTTCAATGGTATTACTTATGTTAGCAGGCATTATTACGTAGTAATTGTATGCTCCTAAATTGTTGTCAATTAATTTTTTGAAAATGGTTTTATTAAAATGGTGGAAATAAATATCAACTTGAGCATTATCTCCCAAACTTTCTAAAAACGAATTGTATAAATCTTCTTTAAAGGAGTTAAGTTCATCAAAAAGTAGGAACACCTTTTTTGTAATGGTAATATTTTCACTTGAAATATAATAGCCTTTACCAACAACTGATTGTATAATACCTCTGTTTTTTAATTCATTAAATGCCATTATCACGGTATCTCTAGAAAGCGTATGGTCTTTTTTAATTTTATTAATAGAAGGTATTTGATCGCCTTTTTTTAAAGTGCCAGAAGCAATTAGCTCTTCAATCGAATTAACAATTTGCTTATATTTAGGAATGCCTGTATTTTTTTTTATTTGTATCATAAAAATGGATTGCAAATATATAAAAATTAATAAAAACCTACTAGACCCTACTAGTTTTGTTTTTTGAAAAAAGTGATTTTTTTGAATATGATTTTAGAAAAAAATCAATTTAAAGTTTCTAACTTGTTAAAAAAAATGTTGCTTAAAATGATGAATTTATTCTTTTTCCTTTTCGGGATAAGTTGGAGTAATCATAATATGAGCTCTGTGGGTTCCTGGGTTCATTATCCAAGCATGTCCTCCTGCTCTTGGTTTAGTAGGTAAACCTGTAGATTCTGTGGTTGCAAATGGGGTGTAAACCACGTACCTTACTTTTTCATTTTCTATTTGTTTTGTTTCTTCATTAACATCGCCTCTAAGAATAATTAGCGTAGACCCATACGGTATTTTAAGTTTACCACTTTTAACTTCTTCTTCTCTGGTATCAAAAATTTCTTTAAAGTTTTTTCCTTGTTTTTTTAATTCACGACCGCGAGCCATAAATTCATCTAAATCTTTATGGTAAGCAGCAACATGAAAACCGTCTTTTTTAGGATCGTCTGCAAGACAGATATATTGATTGTTTCCTTCTCTTAAAACCACAAAATCGCCATTTGCATTATATCCATAAACTTTTGCTTCGGATCTAAAAGCTTCTTCTAACGCTAAAATAGCGGTGTTAATTTGCCATTCGTTAGTAGGGATATTGTCTTGAGCCATTAATGAAGTGCAAAGTAAAAGGGAAAACAGTAATAGTTTTATTTTCATGGTATTTATTTTACGTAAAAAGCTTTATAATATTTTAATTGTGTTAGAAATTAAGATATTTTTCTTTAAATCAATTCATTTGATTGTAGCTTTATCTCAAGTTCATTACATTATTCGATAAAAATCTTCTTTAAATAAAAGCATCCTACTTTTAAAAACTAAATTCATTAAAACCTATAAGTTTTTTATACTTTTAACGTCTATTACAAAGCGTTTAAAAATTTTGTAATATAAACAGATGAAACCGACATGTATAAAATAATCTTTAAGCATACAAAAAAATGATTATAATCATTAAAGGCTACATGTAATTAATAAAAAATAGTATAAACAAGCACATGAAAAAATTAATTTTAATTTTAGCATTAGCAATTGGGTTCAATGCATTTTCCCAAATACTAGAGCCAGTAAAATGGACAACATCTGTTGAAAAAATTTCTGAACAGGAGTTTTATTTAATAATGAAAGCCACAATTGAAGAGAATTGGCATGTTTACTCTCAATATACAGCTGAAGGTGGCTCATTACCAATAGAAATCACTAAAGCGAAAGATACTGATGATTACGAATTGCAAGGCAAAGCTTTAGAAAGTGAGACCATTAAAAAGTTTAATGAAGTTTTTGAGGTTACCGAAACCTTTTTTGATAATGAAGCCATTTTAAAGCAAAAAATAAAATTAAACAAACCCGACGTTTCAAAAGTTACATTGAGTTTAACAGGGCAAGTTTGTAAAGAAGTTTGTTTGCAAATTGATGAGGTTTTTACTTTTTTTTTGAATGAGGATGACCAAAACGCAAACCCTGAAAACAAAGCAATCGTTGATAATACCATTGTAAATAATAAGTTATATGGTATTACAACAGATGATTTAAGTGTTTCCAGTATTAAGTGTGAAGGTGAAGTGGCTAATAAAGCTTCTGAAGTGCAAAGCGGAGGTAAATCGTTATGGAGTATTTTCGGTTTAGGTTTCTTAGGGGGGTTGCTGGCATTATTAACGCCTTGTGTATTCCCAATGATACCACTTACAGTAAGCTTTTTTACCAAAAAGAGTGGGCAAGATAAAAGCGAAGGAATATCTAAAGCATTGCTTTATGGGTTTTTTATATTTGCTGTGTATATTATTTTGAGCTTGCCTTTTCATTTGCTCGACTCTGTAAATCCAGATATTTTAAATGAAATTTCAACCAATGTATGGTTAAACGTTATTTTCTTTGCTATATTTTTGTTTTTTGCCTTTTCATTTTTTGGGTATTACGAATTAACATTACCATCAAGTTGGACAGATAAAACGACACAGGGTGAAAGTTCTGGAGGTTTTATTGGCATTTTCTTTATGGCTTTAACATTGGCCATTGTATCGTTTTCTTGTACTGGTCCAATTTTAGGATCACTGTTAGCAGGCTCGTTAACCGCTGATGGTGGCGCGTGGCAACTTACATCAGGTATGGCAGGTTTTGGGGTGTCTTTAGGCTTACCTTTTGCCCTATTTGCTATGTTTCCGAATATGATGAATGCTCTACCAAAATCTGGTGGTTGGTTAAATACAACCAAAGTCATTTTAGGGTTTTTAGAATTGGCATTAGCCTTCAAATTTTTATCGAATGCCGATTTGGTTGCGCATTGGAGTATTTTAAAGATTGAACCATTTTTAATTATCTGGATTATCATTTTTGCAGGATTAGCTTTATATCTCTTTGGTAAAATTAAGTTTCCGCATGATTCTCCAATTAAAAAATTATCGTTTTCAAGAATATCTGGCGGCATATTAGTAGCGGCATTTACCATTTATTTGGTTTCAGGATTTAGAGTAAAAAAAGAAACAAATACATTTACACCCTTAACATTATTAAGTGGTTTGGCGCCTCCTGTAGGGTATAGTTTTTTATATCCGAATGAATGCCCTAATAATTTAGAATGCTTTAAAGATTTAAAAACAGGTATAGCTTATGCTAAAAAAGTAAATAAACCTATTATGCTAGATTTTACAGGCTATGCATGTGTAAACTGTAGAAAAATGGAAGAGCATATCTGGCCATTAGAAAAAATCAACAATTATTTACTGAACGATTTTGTTCTTATTTCACTTTATGTAGATGATAAAAAAGCATTGCCCGAAGAGGAGCAGTTAAATGTTAATCGTGTAAATGGAGGGACAAGAAAGCTTGAAAATTATGGACATAAATGGGCAAATTTTCAAACGCAATTTTTTCAAACTAATTCACAGCCATATTATGTCTTACTAAGTGCGGATGGTACAACAATTTTGAATCAACCCGTTAGTTATACGCCCGATGAAGAAGACTACGCTAAGTTTTTAGAATGCGGTTTAAGTGTTTTTAAAAAGTTAGAAGAGTAGAAACTTTTAAGCTAAACCTATGACATAATTCTAGTTAAATGAAAAAACTTCTTATAGTTTTCAGGTATTTTTTCAATATCTAAAAGTGCACCTTCTTCCATGTAAGGGTAGATTTCTTCGTAAGTCTGTATATTATATAAACCGACTCTTTTACTAATATGATTTCTAGTTAATTCACTTGGAGCATTAAGTCCAGCTGCAGCAACAAGCTCCAAAAAACTATGTATGGTAGCTTCGTGATATTTCTTAGCGCGTGGTGCTTTATCATCTACAACTAACCCTTTAACTAAAGAGGCATTTTGAGTAGCAACACCAACAGGACAGGTGTTGTTATTACACTGTAAGGCTTGAATGCAACCAATAGAAAGCATCATAGCACGAGCACTGTTACAACCATCTGCACCTAAAGCAATGGCTCTGGCCATATGAAAACCCGAAATAATTTTACCAGCTACAATAACTTTTATGTCTTTTCTCAAACCAAAACCTACTAAAGTATCATGTACAAATATTAAACCTTCACGCAGAGGCATCCCCATAGAATTAGAAAACTCAACAGGTGCTGCGCCAGTTCCACCTTCGCCACCATCAACACTTATAAAGTCTGGTTGAATACCAGTAGAGATCATAGCCTCACAGAAATCCATAAACTCTTGTTTGCGCCCAAGGCATAGTTTAAATCCTATAGGTTTTCCTTCAGATAAGTCTCTAAGTTTTTTAATAAAGTACATAAACTCCACTGGATTAGAAAACGCCGAATGCGACGGTGGCGAATGTACTGCAATACCAGGTTTAATGTGTCTTATTTTAGCTATTTCTTCGGTGTTTTTTATTGCAGGTAAAATACCACCATGTCCAGGTTTTGCACCTTGAGATAATTTTATTTCAATCATTTTTACTTCAGGGCGCAATGCATTTTCTTTAAAGGTTTTTTCGTTAAAGGTACCATCATCATGTCTGCAACCAAAATAACCCGTTCCTACTTGCCAAATAAGGTCGCCACCATATTTTAAATGATAGTTGCTTATACCGCCTTCTCCTGTATTGTGTGCAAAACCACCCATTTTAGCGCCTTTATTTAAAGCTAAAATGGCATTGGCGCTTAAAGATCCAAAGCTCATAGCCGAAATGTTTAATAGACTAGAAGAATAGGGTTGTTTACAGTCTTTACCACCAATAAGTAAACGTGGAAACTCACCAATATCTTGAGGATTTTTTTTTGCATACATAGAATGTTCTAACCACTCATAACCAGAATGATAAACGTTTAATTGGGTTCCAAATGGCTCAGTATCGTTTTGGCCTTTTGCTCTTCGGTATACCAAAGATCTTAAAATGCGGTTTAAAGGTCTTCCTTCTGTATCTGTCTCAACAAAATATTGCATGATTTCTGGTCTAATAGATTCTAACATATATCTAAAACGACCTATAAGAGGATAGTTTCTTCGTATGGTGTGCTTTTTTTGAAGTATATCGAAAACCCCCATTATTATTAGTGGAGCTATTAATAAAAATGACCATAAAATAGGAGTCCAAAATAAAGCTACAACAGCTACAGTTAATGTAACTACTATTGAAATTAAAATAAATTTTTCACGAACTTTCATGTTATCAATGTTATATCCAACTTAATAACAAATATAGTTTTAGTAAATAGAATTTCAAATGAAACCAATTATACTTTAGAAATTAAATACTTTTTTTAAACGTATTGTTTAAAAAATGTTTTGAACCATAAAAATTTAATATTTGAGATTATAACTTTTTTGTGTTAGAAAGGCTACTTTATATCGACTAACACAATAATTTGTAATTTTGTTATATAATAAATACAATATCATGGATATTAATGATAACCTAGAGTCGCCCTTAAAGCTTCAAGTTAGTTTTAATAAGCTACTTCAGCATTACGAAAAATTAGCTAAAAGTAGCGATGAGTTTATAACAGCTAAGGCTAAGCGTATATTAAAAACTGCTGATGCTTTTCCGGTTTTGCGTGAGGGTTTTAGTGATATATCTATACTAAACGAAAGGAAAAAAGAAATTGGCATAATTCTTCAAGATTCTTTTAGTCCAGTTTTAACCAATAACGAAATTAAAACAGCGTCTGTTCCTTTTCATAATCTAATTTTTAATTCATCTGAACGATTTAAAAACATTATAAGAAATGCTGGTGATGACTTTGAATTAGAAATTAAAAATATGCCAAAAGATGATAAGTACATTATTGCTTGTACTATCATTTTAAATTTTTGTTATGGATATAACTTAAATTTTAAGCGTCCGTTTTATTATGAAATTCCAGATGTAAATGGCATTACTCATTTTTATAAAATATTATATAATGCCGATTTTACTGAGATAGTGCCAAATAAAAATGCGCCAAAAATAACTCAGAAAGACTATGATGAGTTGTTAGATAATTTTGAAAATATTGAGCTTTGGAAAGAAAAATTTCCACCAAATAGTTACACCTTTAAAGGCTTTGTAATTTCAAATATTTTTGATGTTACAGATGATCAATCCATTTCTAATATAAAGTCTACACTTATTGGAGAAGATAAGCGTAAAGATGATGTCTTTATGGAAGGGTTTCAAGACATCTTTAGATCCCTTTTAGGAATAAACGACCTTAAAGTTGGGTTTTCTATATACAACGAAGCGGATAGTGTTTTTGAACGTGTTTATGGTGTAGGAATGAAAAGTTTCCTTTTAGGAGATAAAGAGCTTTTAAGCTGTTCAGATTCGTTGTGTTCTTGGTCTTATAATAGGTTAATTAAAGAAAACAAATATTTTTCAGTTTCTGATGTTGATAAAATGTATAAAAAAGCAAAAGGTCATGCGCCTCATATTATTACATTACATCAACAAGGGATTAAAAGTGCCATATTTGCACCAATTGCTAATGAAGATGGATTAATGGGTGTTATAGAGATTGTATCTAATAAACCTCAAGTGCTTAATAGTATTAATGCTAATAAATTAGAAGATGTTATGCCGTTTATTATATCGGCAGTAGAACGCTCAAAAAATGATGAGGAGAACTTAATAGAAGCAGTTATTCAAAAAGAGTGCACATCTATTCATCCAAGTGTACATTGGCGATTTGTAAAGGAAGCTAAAGATTACATTAAGTCTGAGTTTAACGGAGAAAAAGCGATTTTTAAAAAGATAGCTTTTGATAATATTTACCCGCTTTATGGGCAAATTGATATTAAAGGATCTTCTGAAGCTCGTAATAAGGCAACAAGATTAGATTTAATGCTACAACTAAATACTGTAAAAAATATTTTTGAAAAAGTTTTAGAAATTGAACCTTTACCGATTTATGAGCAATATATTTTTCAAATCAATAAGTTTTTAAAAGGACTCAATACGCATTTTCAAGTAGATAGTGAGCAACAAATTTCAGGATTTTTTAAAGATGAAATTGAACCCGTATTGAAGCATATTTATACTTTAAAAAGTGTAAAAGAAGATATTGATGCTTATTTTGAAAGTATTGATGATAAAGTAAATGTATTGTATAATCATAGAAAAGATTACGATGAAACAATTGCCTTAATAAATAAAGAAATGGCTTCGCTTTTAGATAGAAAACAAGAAGAAGCTCAAGCCATGTATCCGCACTATTTTGAGCGTTTTAAAACTGATGGAGTAGAGCATAATATGTATATTGGTGAGTCTATAACTAAAGAAGATAGTTTTAATCCTATTTACCTTTATAATTTAAGACTGTGGCAGTTACAGGTGATGTGCGAAATGGAAAATGCGTATTATCAAATGCAATCAGAGTTTCCTATTGCACTAGATGTAGCCTCTATGATTTTGGTATTTAATCAGCCTCTATCAATTAGCTTTAGAATGGATGAAAAGCAGTTTGATGTAGATGGTACTTATAACGCACGTTACGAGATTGTAAAAAAGCGTGTTGATAAAGCTTATATAAAAGGAACTAAAGAGCGTGTTACTCAAAAAGGTAAAATAAGTATTGTATATTCACAAAAGCAAGATGAAATAGAATATTTGAGATATATCAAGTTTTTACAAGAAAAAAAGTACTTGGATACAGATATTGAAATTGTTGAATTACAAGATTTACAAGCAGTAACAGGACTTAAAGCTATAAGAGTAAATGTGCTTTATCATAAAAATGAAGATGATAAAGCGTTTTACACCTATGATGATTTAATGAAAGAGATAAAAGCTTAGAGTTACTTTAAACTCTACCTTGAATTTTAAAAGCTACTGCAAAAGAAATAACACTAATTATTATACCTATCATAAAAACGGTATAGGTTGTTCTTAATAAATTATATTTTGTATTTAGAACTAAACCAAGGAAATATAAATCTTTAGTAAGAGACCCATATAGGTAATCTCGATCTTGCATCATTTCGTGCATTGCCCATTCAAATTCATCCAATTTCATTTTATGAAAATTGCCAAAAAATAATAAATTCACTTTTTTATTGGCAACATCTTGTTTAGTGAATTTTCCTTTAGTAACGTTAGGTCTGGTAGCTAAAACAGAAAGGACTATAGAAGTAACAGTAAATCCAGTAAAAATAACAGTTGGCCAAATAAGATAATCATTAGACGGGTTGTCTAATTTTGATACTAAATTAGATAAAACTAATGATATAATAATGGCGTTAACTGACAATAAAATATTAGCTTTAGTATCTGCAATGTCGCTTAAAGTAATGTGATTTCTTAATGCTACTCTAAACATGGTTTCAATACCTCGTTCTGGTAAAACTACTTTGTTTTTTTTAAACTTTAGCTCTTCTTTTTTATGTTTTAATTTAGAGCTTTCAAGTTTCAGCTTCTTTTGCATTTTAAGCAGTTGAGATAAATTTTTACCCTTTCCCTTGTCCCATAGACTAGAGGCTTCGTTGGTGTAAAACCTATGTTTAGTTGATAAAAAATTAATGTTATCTTCAAGCCATTCATCTTCGGTTAAAGTTTTATCACATTTAAGCTCCCATTCTTTTCTAAGTAATTCAGCAATGTCAATATAATTTTTGCTTCCAATATGTGCGCAATCTGCATCTCTAATTATTTTTTCTAGTTGATTTTTAGGATTTTTATAATCCATCTTTGTTGCAAGAATTAAATCACACACAGATTTAATATCGTCATCAGAAACGTTATACTCTTTTAAAAAATTAGTAGCTATAATAACACTTTCTACCTCATGGTTTTCAATTCCTTTAGTATAACCTGTATCGTGAAACCATGTGGCTAATTTTAATGTGTTTTTTTGCGTGTCATCAAGTTGCGAAAGCTCAGCTAATTCATTGGCTTTTTCAACAACACGTTGTGTATGTGCGAGATTATGATAGACAAAAGAGTTATCTAACTTTTCATTTAAAAAATTAATTACAAATTTTTCAGCTACTTCAATTAAAGTATTCATATTGGATGAATGGTTTATTAAGTAAAAATACTAAACTTTATTAAACAATTTTATTTGTCGTAATTTATTGTTTTTCTTTCAACTATAAATACTTTTCATAATTGTAAGGAATTTGTATTTATTTCGACTACATTTAAGTTGAAAAAGCATATTTATTAATTTAACAAGGAAAGGACAAAAAGTATGCTAACTTGGAAAGAATTAATAAACTTTTCCGTAAAAGGAAATCCTACTCCAGATAAACGAGTAGAAAAAACAGAAGCCGAATGGCGGGCTCAATTAACTCCAGAGCAATTTAGAATTACAAGACAAAAAGGTACTGAACGACCACATAGTGGTGCGCTTTGTAGTATCCATGAGGTTGGAAAGTATAATTGTGTATGCTGTGATACACCATTATTTGATTCTACAATTAAATTTGAATCTGGTACTGGCTGGCCTAGTTTTACACAACCCATTAAAGAAAATGCTATTAAGTATGAAAGAGATACAGCTTTTGGTATGGTTCGCGTTGAGGTGATGTGTAATACTTGTGATGCGCATTTAGGACATGTTTTTCCAGATGGACCAGAACCTAGTGGTTTGCGATATTGCATCAATTCAGAATCTATGATTTTAGATAAGGAGGCTGTAAATGACAACTAAAAATTTTCAAATAGCCACTATAGGTGGCGGCTGTTTTTGGTGTACAGAAGCTGTATTTCAAGAAGTTAAAGGAGTAGAAAAAGTAGTATCGGGTTACTCAGGAGGAAATGTTCCAGGCCATCCAACATATCGTGAGATTTGTTCAGGGTTAACGGGTCATGCCGAGGTAATACAAATTACTTTTGATTCAAATGTAATCTCTTATGAAGATATTTTAGTCATTTTTATGACAACTCATGATCCAACAACTTTAAATCGACAAGGGGCAGATCAAGGTACACAATATCGTTCGGTAATTTATTATCATAATGAAGTGCAAAAAGAAATAGCTAAAATCGTGGTTAAGGAAGTTACTCCTTATTATGAGAATGCTATTGTAACTGAAATTTTACCACTAGTTGTTTTTTATGAAGCCGAAAAAGAGCATCAGGATTATTACAGGAATAATCAAAATCAAGGCTATTGTAGTTTTGTGATAACTCCAAAACTAGCGAAGCTTAGAAAGCTACATGCAGATAAATTAAAGTAATTAAAGAATGTTGTCAGTTCGAGTGATTTCGAGATATCGAAATCGTATCGAGAACGTTTAATAATGACTTCTCGATACAATTTTTCTTTGAAAAATCACTCGAAGAGACTAAAAAAAGAAAGGGCAATAAAATGTCAAATCAAGCAGGACAAAAACAAGTATTTAAAGCTCCTGAATTTGATGTAAATCAATGGGTAGATGCCGCTGGAAATAAAATAGAAGCCGTAAAACTTTCAGACTTTAAAGGAAAGCTTAAAGTGGTGTATTGTTTTCAGCATTGGTGCCCTGGATGCCATAGCAAAGGTTTACCAGATTTAAAAAAAATGGTAGATGCTTTAAAGGATAACCATAAGGTTGTTTTTTTAGCATTACAAACTGTTTTTGAAGGTCATGATAAAAACACTTATGAGAAGATGGTTGAAACTCAAAAGCAGTACGATTTAAAAATACCGTTTGGGCATGACTCAGGCAGTTATGGAAAATCAGGATCTAATATTATGTTTAATTATAAAACAGGAGGAACACCATGGTTTATTTTTATTGATAAGCATGATAATGTAGTGTTTTCAGATTTACACTTAAACCCAGATAAGGCTATTGAGTTTTTAATAGAGGTGACATAATATGATTTCAGAAATTAAACTTTATGGAGCCAAAAGTTGTCACAAAACCCAACATTATAGGATGTTTTTTGAAGCACATAATTTAAATTATGTGTTTATTAGAAGTTGAATAAAATAAAGACCATGCAGAAGAATTGCGTGGTCTTTATGAAAATAGAAAACTGAATTTTCCAACCATTACAATTGGTAATAAAAAATTGAGAAATCCATCGGATTTAGAATTAAATAAATGGATAGAAAAGATAAAATAGTACTGGGTGGAGGCTGTCATTGGTGTACTGAAGCCGTTTTCAGTCATTAAGAGGCGTGGTAAAAGTAGAGTAAGGTTATGTGGCTTCAATGGGTGAAAATAATACATTTTCAGAATCAGTAATCATTCATTTTAACTCTGATGAAATTGAATTGCAAACCTTAATACAAATTTATTTGCATACTCATAAAAGTACTTCTGCACATTCTATGAGACATAAATACCGTTAAGCTGTTTACACTTTTACTAAAGAACAAGAAATGAAGCAGAATCCATTTTAGAAAGTTTACAATTAGAGTTCAATAATAAAATTATCACAAGAGTTTACCCATTTTCAAAATTTAAAATATCACTCCGAACTTATTGGGGGCTAAACTAGCCTACATTACTTATTCAAAAAAAAACAGTGACGATTTAATGCTTGATTTAGATGAGCAAAAACGTATAGATCATTTACAAAAGCGATTGGAATTTGTTGGAGATTAAATGATACTTAAAAAGCGAAACTCAAAGAGATTGCTTCAAAATGCCCTGTGCATAGAACCTTAATATCTGATACAATAATTGAAACAGAAGTGATAAATTAAAATTATCTACTAAAATTGTATTTCTTATATTTAAAAGTTAATCCACCAATCTATGAAATTTCAAAAATCAGCACTTTTAATATCCCTTATATTTCTTTTAAATGCGTGTGCAACTTATAAACCTCAGTACAAGGATACAAATTTTCAAACAACATTTCCAGATAAAAAAATAGCGCATTCGTTTTACCTTATTGGCGATGCTGGTGTTTCAGCGGATGCTAAATCCTCAGAAGCCGTTACTAGTTTTAAAAAAGAATTATCAAAGGCTTCCAAAAACAGCACAGTTATTTTTCTAGGAGATAATATTTATCCTAAAGGTTTGCCAAAAAAGAGTGAAGAAGGTAGAGCTTTAGCAGAGAATCAATTGAATACTCAAATTAATGCAGTTAAAGATTTTAAAGGAGAAACCGTTTTTATTCCAGGAAATCATGATTGGTATAGCAATGGGTTAAAAGGCTTAAAACGACAAGAGAAATATATTGAAGATGCGCTTGGTAAAAATACTTTTTTACCAGAAAATGGTTGCCCTATTGAGAAAATTGAGATTGCAAAAGATATAATTTTAATAGCTGTAGATTCTGAGTGGTACATGACCGATTGGGGTAAACACCCAACCATAAATGACGATTGTGAGATAAAAACAAGAGCTAAGTTTTTTGATGAATTGGAAGGCGAAATAAAAAAAGCGCGCGGTAAAACAACCATTATTGCCATTCATCACCCTATGTTTACAAATGGATCTCATGGTGGGCAATATTCTTTTGGGAGTCATATGTCGCCACTACCTGTTTTAGGAACTTTAAAAAACCTGATTAGAAAAACTGGAGGTATTATAACTGTCGATAATCAAAATAGTAGGTACAACGAGTTTAGAAAACGTATCATTACATTATCCCAAGAAAACGACAAAACCATTTTTGTGTCTGGGCATGATCATAATTTACAATACATAGTTGAAGATAACTTGCCTCAAATTGTAAGTGGTTCTGGATCTAAAATAAACTCAACACGTAATGTTGGTGGCGGCCAGTTTTCTTATGGTGCTTTTGGGTATGCACGATTAGATTTGTTTAAAGATGGTTCTTCGTATGTCCGTTTTTATGCTAATAATGAGGTGGTTTTTCAAACACAAGTGCTTAAAGAAGATGATAAAAAAGTCTTTAATACCTATCCTACATCATATCCAACAGACAAAGTAGCGTCTATTTATACGGAAAAGGAAACTACAAAAGGAGGTCTTTACAAGATGTTTTGGGGTGATCGTTATCGCGAAGATTTTAGTGCAAAAGTAAAAGCACCAACAGTAGATTTAGATACTTTATTTGGTGGTCTAACAGTAGTAAGGAAAGGTGGAGGGCATCAATCAAAGTCTCTGCGTTTAAAAGATAAAAAAGGGCGCGAATATGTTATGCGAGCACTTAGGAAAAATGCTATACAGTATTTGCAAGCAGTGGCGTTTAAAGAACAATATATTGAAGGGCAATTTGATGATACTTATACCGAAGGTTTGCTTTTGGATGTGTTTACAGGATCTCATCCGTACGCACCATTTACTATTGGAACTTTATCTGATGCTGTTGGCATATATCATACAAATCCAGTGTTGTATTATGTGCCAAAACAAAACGCATTAGGGCATTTTGCAAGTGAGTTTGGAAATGAGCTATATATGATTGAAGAACGCACAGATTCTGGTCATGGCAATAAAGCAAGTTTTGGTTTTTCAGATGAATTAATAAGTACAGATGATGTTTTAAAAAAGCTAAATAAAGATGAGGATTTTGTTTTAGATGAAGAAGCATACATCCGTGCAAGATTATTCGATATGCTTATAGGCGATTGGGACAGGCATGAAGACCAATGGCGTTGGGCAGAATTCAAGAAAGATGGTAAAAAGATTTACAGACCAGTACCACGAGATAGAGACCAAGCATTTTCAATTATGGCAGATGGTGCTTTGTTAGGTTTAGCTACTAAAATTGTTCCGGCATTGCGTTTAATGCAAAGTTATGATGAGGAATTAAAGAGCCCAAAATGGTTTAATCTAGAGCCTTACCCTTTAGATATGGCGCTAATAAATCAATCTGGAAAAGACGTTTGGAATGCTCAAGTAAAAAGAATTGTTGAAGGTTTAACAGATAATGTTATTGATGAAGCCTTTACAAATTTTCCTCCAGAAGTGAATCAAAATACAATTCAAGAGATTAAACAAAAGTTGATAGGAAGACGCTCAAATCTTCAAAAAATATCTGATGCTTATTACGAGCATGTTAATAAATTTGCAGTAGTAAAGGGTACAAATAAAGATGATTGGTTTGATGTTGAACGTTTGCCAAATGGAGAAACTAAGGTAACCGCATATCGAATTAAAAAAGGTAAAAAGGCAGATGTGTTTCATACACGAACCTATTCTTGCGATTCTACTAAAGAAATTTGGATATATGGTTTAGATGATGATGACAGATTTGAAGTTTTTGGAAATGGAGACAAGCTTATTAAAGTTCGTATTATTGGAGGTCAGAATAACGATGTGTATAATGTTACCAATGGGAAGCGATTAAAAATATACGATCATAAAACGAAAGAAAATCAATTCTTAACCAATAAAGGCAGTAAAAAATTGACTGATGATTATGAAACCAACGTGTACGATTATAAAAAGCTAAAAAACAGTTCAAATCAGTTTGTTCCTACTTTGGGAGCAAACCCGGATGATGGATTTAAAATAGGTTTTGTAAATACCATAACCAATTATGGTTTTGAACGTAATCCGTTTAGTTCTCAGCATACCATTTCGGCAGCATATTATTTCGCTACTAATGGTTTTGATGTTGGTTATTATGCTGAATTTGCAAATGTTGTAGGACATTGGAATTTAGCTGTAGACACCAAATTTACAAGTCCAAATTACGCGGTTAACTTTTTTGGTTTTGGGAATGAAACTGTAAATCCTGAAGCAGAAGATGGCGATAATTTCGATTTGGATTATAATCGTGTAAAATTAAGAACCTTTAAAGTAGCACCAGCTTTAACTTGGAGAGGAAAACTAGGTGCAAGTTTAAAGATTGGTGTGTCTTATGAGTCTAATGAAGTTGATAAAACAGCAGGACGATTTGTAGATATGCCTAGTGTTTTACCAAGTTCTGTATTCGATCAACAAGATTTTTATGGAGCCGATATGAAGTACGAATTTGCGAATGCTGATAATGCGGCATTCCCAACCTTAGGCATGATGTTCGCATTACAAACAGGATATAAAAATAACGTGAGTACATCTAAGGGTTTTGGTTATATAATTCCAGAATTAGGTTTTGATTATAAATTAGTATCAAACGGACAATTAGTTTTAGCAACAAAGCTAAAAGGACATTTTAATTTAGGGGATGATTTTGAATTTTATCAAGCAGCTAACTTAGGAGCCAATAATGGATTAAGGGGTTATAGAAATGAACGTTTTACTGGAAAAAGTACCTTTGTGCAGAGTACTGATGTACGTGTAAACCTCCGTAAAGTTAAAACGGGATTATTACCACTTAATATTGGTGTTTATGGTGGCGTAGACTACGGACGTGTTTGGATAGAAGGTGAAGATTCTAATAAATGGAATAACTCTTTTGGTGGTGGTATTTTTGCTAATGCGGCAGATATGATGACTTTGAATATTTCGGCTTTTAATAGTGATGATGGGTTGCGTTTAGCTTTTAAAATGGGCTTTGGGTTTTGATGCATTGTGTCATCCTGAACTCGTTTCAGGGTCTCAATTTTAGTTTAATCTTATCTAATTCACAATTCAAACTCGTACAAATTCCCACCTTCACCTTTAGTTTTTTCATCAGTAATAAAAACAGTTTTGGCATCTTTAAAACAAACGCCTTCTTTTTGAGAATTATGGTTAAATGGCAATTCTTCTATATTGCCTTCAAAGAAATCACCATCTTTAAAGCCGGTTATTTTCCAAAGTTTGTCATGATTTAATAATACTACGGTTTTACCATCATCACTAATATCAGCTGAGGTTATTTTATTGTTTTTTCCTTCTAAATTAAATGTAGCAATACGTGTAGCAGTATGTAATCCAATGGTATTAGGTACTTTAAAAAGCATACTGGATTTGTTTTCTTTACTAAAGATGTAGAAATAATTATTGTAAAGAAAAAAAGTTTCAAAATCTTTAGGTTTTACTTTTTTTGGTAAAACAAAATTAATACGCTCAGCTTTGGTTTTGTTACTACTAAAATCAGACACTTTGTAAATGGTAAAATCGTCTCTGTTTTTACTGTTGTTACCAAAATCGCCAATATATAAATTACCTTCTTTATCAGAAGTTAAATCCTCCCAATCAATATTACTAGAATTACTAATATCAATGTCTTTTACAATATTTCCTTTTAAATCTAAACCATAAATATTGTTCTTGTTACCAGAGTCTTCAATAGTCCAAAGTAACTCTGAATTTGCCACAGTTTCTATGGCAGAGACTTCTTTTAAACTGTTTGGTAAATCTGCAATAACAGTTAAATTTCCTGTTGTACAGCTTGAAGTAATTAGTAATATTGATAAAAGGAATTTATTCATTTAGGTAGTGCCCATTTATAATGCTAAATTTACACAGTAATTTTTAATATGACACAATACAACGTTATTATTGTTGGAGGCGGAGCAGCAGGTTTTTTTGCAGCTATAAATATAGCTGAACAAAATCTAGATTTAAAAGTCGCTATTTTAGAGCGAGGAAGTGAGGGTTTGCAAAAAGTAAAAATTTCTGGTGGCGGACGCTGTAATGTAACACACGCAGAGTTTATTCCAAGTGAATTAGTGCAAAATTACCCTAGAGGTGAAAAAGAATTATTAGGGCCTTTTCATAAATTCATGACAGGTGATACTATTGAGTGGTTTGAAAAACGAGGCGTTACTTTAAAAATTGAAGATGATGGTAGAATGTTTCCAGAGTCAAATTCCTCTCAAACAATTATTGATTGTTTTTTAAATGAAGCAAAAAAATATAAGGTTGAGATTTTGTATAATCATGTGGTTAAATCCATTCAGAATGAAGAAAACATTTGGAAGTTAAATACTAATCAAGGTGACTTTTTAAGTGAAAAATTATTAATAACAACAGGAAGTAATCCTAAAATCTGGAAACTTTTAGAAGCTTTAAATCATACCATTTCAGAACCAGTTCCATCACTTTTTACGTTTAACATTAATGATAAGCGCATAAAAGATATTCCAGGTGTTGTAGCAAAAAATGTTGATGTAAAAGTTGTAGATTCAAATTTAAAATCTGAAGGCCCTTTGCTTATTACACATGTAGGGATGAGCGCGCCAGCAATTTTAAAATTATCTGCCTTTGGTGCTTTAGAATTAGCCGAATGCGATTACAAATTTTCAATTGAAGTGAATTTTATAAGGCAATCTTTTGAAGCATGTTTTGAGAATTTAAAATTGCTAAAACAAGAATTAAATAAAAAAACCGTGTTTAAGTTTTCCCCATTCGATTTACCTAAACGGTTATGGCAACAATTAGTTTTAGCATCAAATATTTTAGAACTTACAACCTGGGCAGATTTAAATAAACAGCAATTAGAAGCTTTAGCACTACAATTAACCAAAGCTATTTTTAAAGTTGATGGAAAAAGCACGTTTAAAGAAGAATTTGTTACTGCTGGTGGAATTAATTTAAAGGAAGTTAATTTTAAAACCTTTGAAAGTAGATTACACAAAAACATGTATTTTGCTGGAGAAGTTTTAAATATTGATGCAGTTACTGGAGGTTTTAACTTTCAAAATGCATGGACAGGAGCCTTTATTGCTGCAAAATCAATTTCAATATTTAATTAATTTTGATATTATTTTTATATATTTGATATATAAAATCTATATATCATGGGAAAGACTAAAAAATTAATTGAATTAGATGATAAAGCTATCGAAATCCTTGAAAAACAAGCGAAACTTCAAAAGCGGTCACTAAAAAATTATATAGAATTTACTTTAGAAGATCAGGCATTGCGCTTTAGTGAACCCTCTGAGGAATACAAAGCGATCATGGATGATATGATAAAGCAGATGGAAAACGGTACATTAAAAACAACACCTCTAAATGAAGTTTTGAAAAAGTATGGGCGTGAATTATGAAATTACGGATGTCGCCCAAAAAGAACTTGATAAAGCCATATGTTATTTTAAATTAATTGATAAAAGCGAAGAGTTTTTAAATGATTTGATGGCACAATTAGATTTGATAATAAAAATGCCACTTGCATTTCAATTGCGTTACAGGCAAGTAAGAATTATCACTTTATCCCAATTTAATTACTCAATACACTACTCGATTTATGATGGTACAATTTTTATTCTAAGAATAATAAATCAAAACCAAGATTTCTAAATGCACACTTATATCGCTTTATTAAAGGGGATTAATGTTGGTGGACACAAAAAAGTACCCATGGCAGAATTACGAGAACTTTTAACAAAATCTGGATTTAAAAATGTAAAAACTTACATTCAAAGTGGTAATGTGGTGTTTCAATCTTCTGAAACTAATCTTCAAAATTTAGAAAATAACATACAGAAGTCAATTTTTGATAAGTTTGGATTTGAAGTTTATGTTATGGTAAGAACAAGAGCAGATTTACAGCGTATTTTTAATGATTCTCCGTTTTCTGAAGAGAAAAAGGTAAAAAGTTATTTTAGTATGTTGCATAAAACTCCTGAATCAGAATTAGTTAAAGCAGCTTCAGAAAAAATATATGACGGTGAAGAATATTACATTATCAACGACTGTATTTATTTTTATTGCGAAAAAGGATATGGTAAAGCTAAATTTAACATGAATTTTTTCGAGAGGAAACTTAAAACAATAGGTACGGCAAGAAACTATAACACAATGGTAAAGTTGTTATCTTTGTCCGATATTTAGAAGTATGTTAGAAGAACAGTTTATTTCAAAAGAGTATAACAATTTACCTGAAAAAGGAAGCTTTACTTGGTCATCGCCTAGCAATATAGCCTTAGTAAAATATTGGGGAAAAAAAGAAAATCAAATTCCCGCAAACCCCTCTATAAGTTTTACGTTAAATAATTGTAAAACTACTACTACTGTAAGTTTTACAAAAAAAGAGAGGAAAGATAATTTTTCTTTTGAGGTCTATTTAGATAATGAAAAAAAAGATGATTTTAAACCAAAAATTGAAACATTTTTTAAGCGTATTCTGCCTCATTTGTCTTTTTTAAAAGACTATCATTTTAAAATAGAAACTTCAAATACGTTTCCTCATAGTTCTGGAATTGCATCGTCAGCTTCAGGAATGAGCGCTTTGGCTGCTTGTTTAATGAGTATTGAAAAAGAATTAAACTCTGAAATTACAGATGAATATTTTATTAAAAAAGTATCATTTTTAGCACGTTTAGGCTCAGGAAGTGCTTGCAGAAGTTTAGAAGGCGATATAGTAGTTTGGGGAAAACATGATGAAATTGAAGAAAGCTCAGATTTATTTGGTGTAAATTATCCTTTTAAAGTCCATCAAAATTTTAAAAATTATAACGATACTATTTTATTAGTTGATAAAGGCGAAAAGCAAGTAAGCAGTACGGTTGGGCATAATTTAATGCACAATCATCCGTTTGCCGAGCAACGCTTTGCACAAGCACATAAAAACCTTTCAACGCTTATAAACGTATTTAAAACAGGGGATTTAAAATCATTTATTGAAATTGTTGAAAGTGAAGCACTAACACTTCACGCTATGATGATGACTAGTATGCCATATTTTATTTTAATGAAGCCTAATACACTAGAAATCATCAATAAAATTTGGGCGTATAGAAAAGAAACCAATTCTAAGGTTTGTTTTACTTTAGATGCTGGTGCTAATGTACATGTGTTGTACCCTGAAAATGAAACTGAAAGTGTATTAGAATTCATTAATAATGAATTAGTTGCATATTGCCAAAATGGACATTATATTTGTGACAGAATAGGTTTTGGAGCAAAATTAATAACTCATTTAATTTAAATTTGTTTAAAAAAAACTTATATTTGTTAAACAAATTTTTGTAGAATTTAGAAACGTTACATGAAAGGACCTCTTTTTTACTCAAAAATATTACTCTTTGGAGAGTATGGCATTATTAAAGATTCTAAGGGTTTATCTATTCCTTATAACTTTTATAATGGCGCTTTAAAGATGGATGATAATACTTCTGAAAGTGCTAAAATTTCTAACGAGAGTTTAAAAGAATTTGTTATTTATTTAAGTAAAATAGATAACAAATTAGTAAGCTTTGATATCGCAGTATTAAAAAAACATGTTGATGAAGGAATGTATTTCGATTCGTCAATTCCTCAAGGTTATGGAGTAGGTAGTAGTGGTGCATTAGTAGCTGCTATTTACGATAAATATGCTCAAAATAAAATTACGGTTCTAGAGAATTTAACCAGAGAAAAGCTTCTCAAGTTAAAGTCTATTTTTTCTGAAATGGAATCATTTTTTCATGGAAAATCTTCTGGTTTAGATCCTTTAAATAGCTATTTAAGTATTCCTATTTTAATCAATTCGAAAGATAATATAGAAGCCACAGGTATTCCTTCGCAAAAAACTGAAGGTAAAAATGCCGTATTTTTATTAGACTCTGGAATTATTGGAGAAACAGCTCCAATGGTTAGTATTTTTATGGAAAACATGAAACAAGAAGGTTTCAGAAAAATGCTTAAAGACCAATTTATTAAGCATACTGATGCTTGTGTTGATGATTTCTTAAAAGGTGATATTAAATCGTTATTTAGTAATACCAAACAATTGTCAAAAGTGGTATTAAATCATTTTAAACCTATGATTCCTAAACAATTTCATGACCTTTGGAAAAAAGGGATTGAAACTAACGAGTACTATTTAAAACTATGTGGTTCTGGCGGTGGCGGTTATATTTTAGGTTTTACTAAAAATATAGACATTGCTAAACAATCATTAAAAGATTATAAGTTAGAGGTGGTTTACAACTTTTAATTAGATCTCTCAACTCCGATTAATCGGATTGAGTATCCGCTGAAATTGTCATTCTCGCGAAGGCGGGAATTTAAATAAAAAGAGTTCCTATTATTTTTCAGATGTTATCCAGAAGACAGAAACATATACTATTAAAATTCTTCAGTATGTTTTCTGTAGTTCGTGGCTACAATATTTTAGTTATTGTAATTGCACAATATTTAACAGCTGTTTATATTCTTGCTCACGATAAGTCTGTTAAAAGCGTTATTTTTGATATTAATTTACTCATGTTGGTTTTAGCATCGGCAGCTACTATTGCTGGCGGTTATATTATTAATAATTTTTACGACTCAGAAAAAGATTTAATCAATCGCCCTCAAAAATCGAGACTTGATAGATTAGTTAGTCAAAACACAAAGCTATCATTTTACTTTGTATTAAATTTTATGGCAGTTATAATGGCTAGTTATGTGTCATTTAAACCAGTTTTATTCTTTTCACTTTACATATTTGGGATTTGGTTTTATTCACATAAATTAAAAAAACTCCCATTTATAGGAAACTTAACTTCTGCCATTTTAACTATTACACCGTTTTTTGCCATTTTTATGTATTATAAAAATTTTGAAACTGTCATTTTTGTACATGCCTTGTTCCTATTTTTAATTATATCAATGCGTGAGCTCACTAAAGACTTGGAAAATATTAAAGGTGACTTACTTTTAAATTATAAAACAATACCTATTACCTACGGAGAAAAAGCATCAAAAGTAATGCTAACAGCATTAGCTGTATTAACCCTAATTCCTAATTACTTACTAGTAAATCGTTTTGAAATTGGTTATATGTACATCTATTTTTATTTGTGTGTAGTATTACTAATAGGTTTTTTATTGTTGCTGTGGAAATCTAAAACAAAAACACATTACCTTATACTTCATAACATTTTAAAATTTATAATTTTAGCAGGTGTTTTTAGCATTATTTTAATTAATGTAAATTTAGTATTAAACAGAATCTAATAGGATAATATTTTAAAAACAGTAATAGCTCAAATTTTTCCAGCATGAATAATACTATTTCAAATAAGAAATGATATAAAGAAGTCTTAATAATTTATTCAATTGATTTTAATAGGATATAAGAAGGAGCACCAGAATTTAATCCTGTAGGGCATTATTATCGTCCTGATGTAACTAAATTATCTGTAAATAGAGAACGCCCATCTACCGTTAATTTTAATGATTAAAAACAAATTCTAATCTTAAATCGTCAATCTTAATTTTAACTATATCTTTGCAGCAAAATTAAAACAATGAGTAAGCAACAAGGTGGTCATAGAAAAGAGAAAACTAAAGTTGAAGCTTCTAAAAAGAACTTCAAAAAAAGTTATGGTAAAGGCAATGCATCTTATAAAAAAACCGAATCTAAACCAAAAAAACCTTCTAATCCAAATGAGATTCGCTTAAACAAGTACGTCGCAAATTCAGGAATGTGTTCGCGTCGTGAGGCAGATGTGCATATTGCTACAGGCTTAGTTTCTGTTAACGGAAAAGTAATTACAGAAATGGGTTATAAAGTTAAGCTAGGTGATGAAGTGCGTTATGATGGTGCGCGTATAAACCCAGAAAAAAAAGCTTACGTATTACTTAATAAACCTAAAGGATTTGCTACAACAACCAGCGAAGGTAAGGGGCGTACAGTTATGGATTTGGTTGCTAATGCTACAAATTCGAATATTAAACCAATTGGGCGTTTAGGTAGAAATTCTAAAGGGTTGTTACTTTTTACTAATGATGATACTATTGTTAGTAAATTTACAAATTCTAAAAATGGTGTGGCGCGTTTGTTTCATATTGAACTAGATAAAAATTTAAAGCTTGAAGACTTAAAAAAGATTGAAAAAGGTTTTAAAGTTGATGGAAAATTAATTGCTGTTGAAGAAATTAGTTATATTGATGGTGCATCAAAAAAAGAAATAGGTCTTAAAATTAAAAATACCGGAAACACTATTCTTCGTACTATTTTCGATTATTTAAGCTACGATATAATTAGTATAGACTGTGTAGCCATTGGACATTTAACTAAAAAAGATATACCACGCGGGCATTGGAAACATTTAACAGAGCAAGAGTTGAATATGCTTAAAATGCTTTAGGTTTTTTTAAACTCGCCAATATACCATAAAAATACCTGATGGATCGTGTACAAAATATTCATTTCCCCAATTGTTATAATGAATTTCTGAAATTCTAACCCTTTTATATTTGTTATTTAAGTTTAGTTTTTTTAAATTTTCTACTTCTAGAAAAACATAGTGTTATCAACCCAGTCTTTTGCATAATAACCTTGTAGATAAAATCCAAAATCTTCTTGTTTGAAATAGGACATTTTATCTAAAGTCTTAGTTTCAGTAAATCCAAAATCTTAATAAAAAGCTCTTGATATATTGTATTATTTGGCACCAATAAAAGCTCTTGTTGATTTGATTTGTTGTGTCATGATTGATTAATTGATTGTGATTTTTTAAGAAGAATGAAGATAAATAGATAATAATTATAAAAGCAGCGTTTTAAATAAAACCAAAAAAAAATCTGAAAATGTTTGGCGTATTAAAAAATAAATTACTTTTGCTTACCTTTTTTTGAGCAAGAACATTAGGCTTAAAGAAATAGCTGAACAAATTGAAACCTGTTTCTATGTTCGGGCTTTTGAAAATTAGGAAGTCATATTCAAAAGCAGCTTTCAGATTAAGCAACCGAATTTTAAAGCTAACTTCCGTGTCTCCAATATATGCTATACAGTATGAATATGCTTTTGTGCCTACAACTTGCAAAGCTTTTCGTATTTGATGTTTAATTGTTATTACCGTAACCTGTAGCTAATAAACAATTTGCATTTTTTATTTTTTAAATAAACATTTTGAATACTAAATATATTGATTTAATCAATCAGACTTTTGATTTTCCACAAGAGGAATTTAAAGTTGATAAAGGGCAGTTATATTTTCATGGGATTGATTTAATGCAACTTACAAGACAATATGGTGCGCCTCTAAAATTTACCTATTTGCCACAAATATCGAACAATATTAATAGAGCAAAAAGGTGGTTTACAAGTGCTATAGAAAAGTACAATTACAAAGGCAACTATAACTATTGTTATTGCACAAAAAGCAGCCATTTTAAGCATGTTTTGGATGAGGCTTTGAAGAATGATATACATATTGAAACATCTTCAGCTTTTGATATTGATATTGTTGAAAATTTAAAGGCTGAAGGAAAAATTAGAAACAATACCTATGTAATTAGCAATGGTTTTAAACGTGCGCAGTACATTACCAATATTGCACGTTTAATAAATAATGGACATAAAAATACTATTCCAATTATTGATAATTATGAGGAAATTGATTTGCTTTCACAAGAAATCAATGGTAAATTTAATCTTGGAATTAGAATAGCATCAGAAGAAGAACCAAAATTTGAGTTTTATACCTCGCGTTTAGGAATTGGCTACAAAAACATTGTCCCGTTTTATAAGAATCAGATTGCTAATAATGAAAAGGTAGAACTTAAAATGTTACACTTTTTTATTAATACCGGCATTCGTGATAATGCATATTACTGGAACGAGCTGCTGAAATGTTTAAAGGTGTACACGAGTTTAAAAAAGATTTGTCCGTCACTGGATAGCTTAAATATTGGCGGTGGTTTCCCAATAAAAAACTCGTTAGGTTTTGAGTTTGATTATGAATATATGGTCGATGAAATCATAAATCAAATTAAATTAACCTGCGAAGAAGAAGATGTTAAAGTACCAAACATTTTTACAGAATTTGGAAGTTTCACCGTTGGCGAAAGTGGTGGTGCCATTTACGAAGTATTGTACCAAAAGCAACAAAACGACCGTGAAAAGTGGAACATGATAAACTCTTCGTTCATTACCACATTGCCTGATACTTGGGCGATTAACAAGCGTTTTGTTTTGTTGGCGGTAAACCGCTGGCAAGATAGCTATGAGCGTATTTTACTAGGAGGTTTAACATGCGATAGTGACGATTATTACAATAGTGAACAACACATGAATGCGATTTACCTGCCAAAATACAATAAAGATAAACCATTGTATGTAGGTTTTTTTAATACTGGAGCCTACCAAGAAACCATTGGAGGTTTTGGTGGGTTACAACACTGCTTAATTCCATCACCAAAGCATATTTTAATTAATAGGGATACCGATAGTAATTTAATTACAAGTGTATTTAGCGAGCAACAAAAAAGTGAAGATTTACTAAAAATATTAGGTTACGAGAAACAATCAAGGGCTATTGAGTCAGAAGATTTAGACTTAGCTAATTATAATTAATACAATGAACAATAAAACATATGCTGGAATTCCTGAGGAATTCGCAAAGTTAGAACAAGCAAAAATTGTTTTAATTCCCGTGCCTTATGATGGTACTAGCACATGGCAAAAAGGCGCCGATAAAGGACCAAAAGCATTCTTAGAAGCTTCAGAAAACATGGAACTTTACGATATTGAAACAGATACTGAAGTTTATCAACAAGGGGTGTTTTTAGCTGATGCAGTTACCGAAAATGCATCGCCAGAAACCATGGTTGAGGCCGTACATCAAATCACAAAAAAGTATATCAAGAAAAATAAATTTGTTACCATTTTTGGTGGTGAACACTCCGTTTCTATTGGTACTATACGTGCATTTAATGAGATGTATCCTAGCTTAACAGTGTTACATATTGATGCGCATGCCGATTTACGAGAGTCGTATGAAGGTTCTAAGTGCAATCATGCTTGTGCGGTTTATGAAGCGAACCAAAATACAAATCTAATTCAAGTAGGGATTCGTTCCATGGACATCATGGAAAAAACGGTTATGGACAAAGAGAAAACTTATTTTGCTCATGATATGGCTGTGGATGATACTTGGATGGATTCGGCTATCGATCAGATGACAGATAATGTGTTTATTACGTTTGATTTAGATGCTTTTGATCCTTCTATTTTGCCAAGCACCGGTACACCAGAACCTGGAGGTTTGTTATGGTATGAAACGTTGGAGTTTTTAAAGCAAGTATTTGAAGAAAAGAACGTAGTAGGTTTTGATATTGTGGAATTATGCCCGAATTCAAAAGAAAAATCATCAGACTTTTTAGCTGCTAAATTGTATTATAAGATGCTAAGTTATAAGTTTATGAATGATAATATCGATGATGACTTTGATAATAACTATGAAGCAACCCAAATCAAAAAGAATACCTTAAAATTTACTGAAAATGATAACTACTAAAGGTCCAATTTCACAATTTATTGAGCAGCATTATTTACATTTTAATGCAGCGGCTTTGGTTGATGCAGCTAAAGGCTATGAAGCGCAAC
Organism: Wocania arenilitoris; assembly: GCF_021728535.1. Taxonomy (GTDB): domain Bacteria; phylum Bacteroidota; class Bacteroidia; order Flavobacteriales; family Flavobacteriaceae; genus Wocania_A; species Wocania_A arenilitoris. The sequence continues at coordinate 194,950 of NZ_JAKKDU010000002.1, forward strand.
TAAATAATGGTGCTAAAATGTTGGTGTCTTTAGCAGGTGCTATGAGTACTGCGGAGTTAGGGAAAAGTTTTGCAGAAATGATTCGTCAAGATAAAGTGCAAATTATTTCCTGTACAGGAGCGAATTTAGAAGAAGACATCATGAATTTGGTGGCACACTCGCATTACAAACGCGTACCTAATTATCGTGATTTAACACCTCAAGAAGAATGGAATTTGTTAGAAAAAGGGTTAAATAGAGTTACAGACACTTGTATTCCTGAAGAAGAAGCCTTTAGAAGACTGCAACAACACATTTTTGAAATTTGGAAGGATACCGACATAAAAGGCGAACGTTATTTACCACACGAATATATGTATAAAATGTTACTATCGGGTGTTTTAGAACAATACTATGAAATTGATTTAAAGGATTCTTGGATGTATGCTGCTGCGGAAAAGAATTTACCAATAGTGTGCCCAGGTTGGGAAGATAGTACTATGGGAAATATTTTTGCAAGTTATGTGCTTAAAGGCGAATTAAAGGCAAGTACCATGAAATCGGGTATTGAATATATGACGTTTTTAGCAGATTGGTATACCGAAAACTCATCAAAAGGCATAGGTTTTTTTCAAATTGGAGGCGGTATTGCTGGCGATTTTCCTATTTGCGTTGTACCAATGTTATACCAAGATATGGAGCGTACAGACACACCATTTTGGAGTTATTTTTGTCAGATAAGTGATTCCACAACAAGTTATGGCTCCTACTCAGGAGCAGTTCCAAATGAAAAAATCACTTGGGGAAAACTAGATATTGATACCCCTAAATTTATTATAGAAAGTGATGCAACTATTGTTGCGCCTTTAATTTTTGCTTATCTTTTGGGCATGTAAATTGACCAAATCAAAAAAAATTACACCAACCATGAAAAATAGAAATGATAATTTGAAACGTGTCATTGTAGATTTTAAAAAATTAACACCAGAGATTCTTGCGCTTTTAGTTGAAAAGTATCCTGATGGGTATGACGACGATCATATTATATCGTTTAGAAATCAGCATAATGAACTTATAGAAGCTGTTGAAGTTGTTACTGAAGATACCAAATACTTGGTGAAAGTAAGTACCAAATTAGAAGTGACTATGGAGAATTATGATGTAGATGATTATGAAGATTTTGATGACGATGATCCAGAAGCGGTACAGCCTCCAAATATAGATGAGAGTGCTGATTCAGAAGACGATAACGATGATTAAAACATAGTAATAATAATATGAGAACAGCTGTTTTTAAGTCCTACAAAAACGGTTATTTTATCTTTTGGTTTGAAAACGGTGAAGAGCTAGCATTTGAAGAAGTGCATCCTCGCGTTTTAAAACAATTCGATTTAAAAAACAATAAAGAATTTAAAGATAAAGAGTTTCGAATAACTTTTGTAGAAGACGAAGATGGAGAAGATGTTATTTACCGAGTTGAAAGTTTGAAACCTCTTTAATAATTTTTTTAAAATTCCTTTAAAGTCTTTGGTGTTTTTATAAACACCTCCCAAATAAATACACTGTAAACAATACCATATTCTAAGCCTATTATCCATAAATTTTCAGATTTATCTGCTTTATCAATATTTAAATATGCTAAATAGCTTAATATAATTACAAAGCTCCATACCAACGGAAATTTATATTTTGTAAAGACTGATAATATCAATAATGTTGCAATATACCAAGGGTGTACCGTTGTAGCTGTAAAATAATAAAAAGACAGTACGAGTAACATTGCGGTTATTAATTCAATAGTCGTTTTGTTCCTTCTAAAAAAGGTTATAATCAATACGAAAACAAATACTATAATAGGTGTTATTTGCCCTATAATGGCAATTTCGTTGTAGCCTCTAAAAGTATACCCAATGGCTCTGGCGATGTAGTAAATGCTCGCGTTAAACTCAAAATTTTTAAACCAAAGCGCAACAGTTTCAGTATAGTTATTTATAAATTCAGAAGAGTAAAAAGGAAGAAATAATACAATTGTTGTTATGCCTACAATAACATAAAACGAGATTAAATGTGTTATCTTGAGTACACCAGAGATATCACGCTTATTAAACCACTGAAAAAATAAAGGTAGAAATATTAATGGTATTAATTTAACGGAAACTGAAAAAGCAAAAGCTACCGCAGCAAGTTGCCATTTACCAATGTGCAATAAGTACAAACTCCATATTAAAAAGAAAATCATCACTCCTTCAAAATGAAGATTACCAGTTAATTCAATAATTATAAAAGGATTTAAAATATACCAGAAAATACGGTAAGTTGGCATGTTTAGATTTGTGAGCAATTTTTTTCCGAAGTAAAGTGTGCCAAAATCTGCAACAATAATTAATAAACGCATTACCATTACCGAGCCTAAAATACTTTTCCCAGAAAACAGTCCAGCAATTACAAAGCAGAGTTGATTAATTGGGGGGTAATTGGTAAAATGGCTTGCATTTAATATGCCCATCCCTTTATATAGTTCTTTTGCTTGAGCCACAGGGAACTCGCCGTTACTAATAAAAGATTCAACCGTAAATAAATAAGGGTTAAAACCTTCTAATAGCATTCTACCATCCCAAATAAATCGATAAAAGTCTTGAGATAAATGGGGTATTGCTAAAATAAAAACAGCTCTAAATCCAAAAGCTAACCAAGTTAAAAGTTTAATGTTTGTTTTTAAAAGTTTTACTAGTTTAAAAAGTAAAAAGCATAAAGCAGTATAAAGCGAAACCAATTTTATATAGTCTGTACGTACTAAATCGTAAGCAAAAGATATATAAAACAGCAGGCTTGCAAATACTAAAAGCAAAGGTGTTTTATAGAGTTTAAAAAGAGTAGTATTTAAAAACATGAAGTAAATATAATGTTAATTGTTTGTCTCGCCTTAACTAGATAACTTACTTCTATTTTTTGGTTGTTAATTTTTATTTAATCATTGCATTTAGTTAAATTTGTTAATCTAGTTTACGGTTTTAATTAAAACTATTAAAAGAGATTAATTGCATATAGCATACTAATTTATTATGAGAAATAGAAAATTAAGGTTTATTAATTGTTTAATTTTGCTGGTCTTTGTTGCTGGTTGCCAAAAACCACAACAAGTAAAACAACCCAACATACTTTTAATTTGTGTTGATGACCTTCGTCCCGAATTAAAAAGCTTTGGTGCAGACCATATAATTTCTCCTAATATCGATAAGCTTGCTAAAAAGGGTGTTGCTTTCCAGAGTCATTATGTTAATTCTCCCAGTTGTGGACCATCGCGCTACACTTTGTTAACAGGCAATTATGGTACTCCAAATAATAACGCTCTTTTTTTAAGAGCACAGCAAATAACCAACGGGCAAACCGTTAATCAAAGTATGCCAGAGTGGTTTAAAACTCATGGTTATACTACAGTTTCGGTGGGTAAAGTCTCGCATCACCCAGGAGGGAGAGGTGGATTAAATTGGAATGATAGCACTAATATTGAAATGCCAAATGCTTGGGATAGACACCTTATGCCTGTTGAGAAATGGCAACATCCACGAGGAGCGATGCACGGATTAGCTTATGGTGAAATTAGAGTTAATGCAAGCGAGATGGATGTGTTTCAATCTGCTGAAGGGCATGATGATATTTATCCCGATGGAGCCATTACTAACGTAGCTTTAAATGAATTAAAAACATTGACTGCTGATAACAAAAAGCCATTTTTTCTTGCCGTTGGTTTTCTTAAACCTCATTTACCTTTTGGTGCTCCAAAAGCATATTTAGATAAGTATGAAGATATCGAGTTTCCTGAAGTAAACCATAATCAAAAGCCTATAGGGAGAACCACTTGGCATAAATCAGGTGAATTTAATCAATATAATAAGTGGGATAAAGACCCGAATACTGATAGTGAGTTTGCAGAAGAGATAAGACGACATTATGCTGCATGCGTTAGTTACGCTGATGCTCAAGTTGGAAAAGTTCTTGCAGAATTAAAACGCACTGGAGCAGATAAAAATACTATAGTTGTACTTTGGGGAGACCATGGTTGGCACTTGGGCGAACATGCTATTTGGGGAAAACATAGTTTATTTGAAGAGTCTTTGCATGCGCCACTAATAATACACGACCCAAGAGTAAAACAAAATGGTTTTAAAACGAATGCCATGGTTGAAACTTTAGATATTTTTCCAACCTTATGCGATTTGACAGCTATAGAAAATCCTAAATTCACTAAAGGGGTGTCGTTAAAAGATATTTTAAATAAACAAGATACTATAGGGCATAGTGTATTGGCTTATAAACCGGGAGCTAAAACGTTAAGAACCAAAACCCACCGATTAATATTGCATAATGATGGATTTGTAGAGTTATACGATCATACAACCATTGAAAAAGAAACTAAAAATATAGCTGATAAATATCCCGAATTAGTTAATAAGTTAATTGATGAATTACGCGCTAAATTTCATAACGAATTCTAAAAGTAACAAATCGTGGTTGAATAAAAGTTTCAGAATTAGATACCGAAAGGTTACCTGCGCTGTTTCTTACTCGAGAATCAATGTCTAATAAATTAGTTGCTCTAATTTCGTATTCCCATTTTGCATCTTTATCTTTTCTGTAGGCTAATGAGGCATCCCATGTTTCAAAAGTTTGTGCTGGTTGAGCGTCGCTACTTTGTCTGTTATAGGTGTATTCGGTTTTAAAAGTAACAGATTTCCATATGTAAGCATCAAAATCTATAGATGGCGCATTAGTAATAAATTTTGTTGAACTCGTACCCAAATTGTTATTAGATATACTATAATTGTACCTTACTCTTACATTTGGTGCAACTCTAAAATTAGTACGTAATTCGGGTCTGTAGCTTTGTGTATATCGTTCGTTTAAAGACTGTCGCCCTTGTATAAACTGATTAATTTTAGAGTAATTGAAATTAGAAGATAAGCTTGCTCTTATTTTACCAAAAGTACGCTGAAATCTACCAAAAGCTGATACACTTTCGTCTGCAAAATTTGAATTAAAAAAGGAACTCGTTCGTATTACATTTTCAAAATCTGTAAGGCCTCTAATTTGATCGATGTTTTTGGAGTAGGCAACACGCGCAAAAACATTAGTGTAATTAAATAAATTAAAACTGCTGTAAAATAAATTCACATTATGTGACAAAGAATTTTGCAAATCGGGTTCACCAAATTGAATACTGTTAAAATTGTTAAATACTAAGCCTTGAGCTAGACGTGTAACATCAGTAAATTGATTTTGCATATTGTAACGCAAGGTTAAGCTCTCACTCTTTTTAAACTGAATTCGGGTTTCGAAATCTGGTAAAAATCTAAAAAAGTTGTCTTTAAATGTTTCTCCAAATTGGCTGTTTTTGTTACCATAAGCATGCACAGAAAACCCAGGAGTAATGGTGAATTTACCTGTTTTTAAAGTATAATGGGCGCCTAAATAAACATCACTAAAATTATAATCGGTATCATTTATCGCTAGTCCGTTATTAAAATTTGGAGTTGGATTAAAAGTTGAACCATTTTCTAAAAACTGAAAAATATTGGAGTTAAATTGCTGATTGCTTAAAATAGTACCTAGGGTTAAGTTGATATTACTTTTTGAGTTAAGTATATTGTAATAATCTAGTTTAGCATCAAGTTGACTAGATTTAATTCGCCTATTTTGGGCAAAATTGTAATTATCTAGTGTAGTATTAAAACCCATTGCTTCAGCTGTAGTATCAAAGGCATCTCTATCGTCAGGGTCTGTTTCATTATTATTGTTTGGGTCGTTACCAAGCAAAGCATTGTAAAATGGATCTTCGTTTTTTAGTAAATGTTGTGCTTCAAAAGCAAAAATATTGGTTTCGTTAAGGGTATAATAATAGTTTAAATTTTGGTTTAAGCTAAAAGGTGTTACTTCATCTAATTGACTAGTACTTCCAATAACTGAAGATATTACACCTTGATTTTGCACGTCTTTAGAAAAACGTCCTAAAACATCATAATCAAGCTGGTTATTAAAATTTGGCTTGTAAGATGCACTTAATTTTGCTAAACCTTGAGTAGAACGCTCTTTACTGTTCTGCTCGGTGGCTTCGTCTGGAATACCTAAATCAGCATCCGTATATTGAACAAAACTGGTTTCTCTTGATAGAATTCTGCTACTATTAAAAATGGCAAATCCACTTAAATCTAAAGCCTTATTGGGCGAATAACTAAAATTAGTAGCTGCTAATTTGTTTTCAATTTCGAGTGCGTTATTTTGATTTGTTAAAAAGTTAAGACTGTTATCTCCTAAATTAATACTGGTACCGCTACTTCTACTTGGTGCTCTAAAACCACCTCCAAAACCACGAAGATCTCTTCGGGTTATAGCAAGCTCTCCTATGTTATTTAAATCGCCAATAAAATTAAGACTAAATTTAGGACTGTAATAAAACAATTTGGGTTGTGCTAAATATAATTCGCTATCTGGAGATGCGCCACCTCCGCCAGTAATATTACCAAACCAAAAGTTTTCTTTTCCTTCTTTAAGCTTTATGTTTATGGCAACATTATCTTGATTATTAGTAACACCACTTAATTGGCTAACTTCAGAAAAATTTCGTAGTACTTGTACTTTGTCTACAGCATTTGATGGTATATTTTTAGTTGCTAATTTGGTATCCCCATCAAAAAAATCTTTACCATTAACCATTAATTTGTTTACTACTTTACCTTCAACTTCAATTTGTCCATCGTCATTAATTTCAACACCAGGTAATTTTTCTAAAACATCTTCAAGTTTACGTTCAGAACCATTTTTAAATGAATCAGCATTATAAATTAAGGTGTCACCCTTAACTGTTATAGGCATTTCGTATGTAAGTTCTATTTCGTCTAAGGTGTTATCTGCAACCATGGAAACATCTTTAGTAATATTAGTTTCTTTAGTTGCAATAGTTTCTTGATGTGTTTTCATACTTATATAGCTTACCTGTAAACTATAATTGGTGTTTTTCTTTAAATTTAATTTATAGCGGCCTTGATCATTGGTAATGCCATAAGACTCTAACGCCTTAGTTTCTTGATTAATGGCAATAACATTTGCTAATTCTAGCGGATTACCGATACTATCTTTTACTACACCTTGAAGTTGAATTTGTGCGTAGTTAAAACTGGATACGCATAAAAGGGCTATAAAAATAATTCTTTTCATTGTTTTGATTGATTTGTGTAACTTGATATAGATGAGCGCTTTAACGTCTTCGTCTTCCTCTGTTATCTCTGAATTCTGTCATTTTTTTTGTTATAATTTCTTTATACTCATTACGAGTTACTTGTTGTCCTTTTTCTGGAGCTTTTATTTTAGTTTTTTCTTTAGGATTCATTACAATTTTTGAACAAAGTATAGTAGTGCTGCCGTCATTAATTTCAAGAATTAACCCAGGTAGTCCCCAATATTCTCCGGGGCCTTGACTAATTGGTATTTGTGGTGTGTACCAAGCTTCAATTTGTGCCATTTCTACTTCATTTTCATTTGAATCATTATTATTTCTTATTTGGCTCCATGAAAAAACATACCATGAAAGTTGGGATTTTGGAATAGAAGCTGTCGCTTTAAAACACATATATTGTCCTATTTGCTTTGTTTCGTTTTCCATTTTCCACTCAATAATTTGCATTTTATCTTTAACTAAAAATTGCTTACCATAAAATTCTTGACTTTGTAAGAACGTATTCGTTTTTATATTTTTATACTGATTGCCTGCTGTAAAGTTTTTACCCCAAGAATCTGTTGCTCCAGAGATAGCGTCTAATTTATCTTCTTCTTTATACATAGACTCTTCTTTGTTAAACGATAGAACATAGGTTTTTTCTAATCTGTTTTTTAAACGCGCTTCTACTTGCTTTTTTTGTTGCTCACTTAACCTTGCTCCCCAGCTTCCCAAATCCATAGGTGTTTTTGAAAAATAATAAGCTTTACCTTGAAATTCTTGAGCATTAATCGTAGTGCTACATGTGGATAAAATTAGTAACGTAATTGTTAATTTGTTTAAAAGTGTTTTCATTGCCAATAATTTAAATGATTATTTTGTTCAATAAAAATACTAAATAATTAAACAAAAAGATGATTTATTCTCATAGATAAGTGTTTGTTAAAATCTTCCGCCTCTTCTTCTACCTCTACTTTCTCTAAATTCTGTCATTTTTTTGGTTATAATTTCGTTGTATTCTTTTTTTGTAACAACTTCGCCTTTTTTCGGAGCTTCAATTTTTGTTTTTTCTTGAGGATTTATTATAATTTTAGAGCAAAGCATGGCGTTATTTCCTGCGCTTACTTCTAGTATTAAACCTGGTAATCCCCAATAATCAGAGGGTCCTTGGCTTACAGGTATTTGTGGCGTATACCACGCTACAACATCAATCATTTCAACCTCTTTATCTTCTTTTTTTTCAGTTTTTGATGCAATAGAGTCTTTAATTTTTAATGAATCGGGTTTAACTTCAGTATTTCTTCTTCTAGGAGAGAAATCAACTTCTGTTGAAGGTTTTTTAGCAGTAGCCTTAAAACATAAGTATTGGCCAATTTGTTTTGTTTCTGTACCCATTTTCCATTCTAAAGGTTGCATATCTTCCTTAATTAAAAATTGTTTACCAAAAAACTCTTGGTCTTGCAAAAACACACGTTCTTTTATGTTTTTATACTGTGGTCCAGGAGAAAAACTGCTCCCCCAAACACTTGGTCCTCTTCCGCCAACAGGCGATGATAATTTTTCGTCTTCTTTAAATATAGATTCCTCTTTATTAAATGTTAACACATAGGTTTTTTCTAACCATGATTTCATTCGCTCTTGCATTTGTTTTTTTTGTTGCTCACTCATCTGCCTTCCTCCTCTATTAAAGCGACTCATATCCATAGTTGTTTTAGAAAAATAGTGTGCTTCACCTTGAAATTCTTGAGCATTAGTTGAAATGGTAACTAATATGATTAAGCATAGTAAATAAAATTTAGTGCAAGTTTTCATTGTGGAGTTTTAAACGGTTAAAGTATTAACAAGCATAGTTAATTATGTCTTGTTAGACCACAATATTAGCTCAAGGTTTAAGGCTAAGTTGTTAATTTAAAGTTAAAAATTAACAGCCAATTCTAATGTGAACTTGCAACAAAAAATTGGACATTTAGTTAAGAGCCTATGTCAAAATAATATAAACTTGACTAAATTTTTGTCATGGACTTAGAATTATTTGTTAAAAAAATCTTACTGATTTTTAACAGGTGCGTCGTTTTCTCGAAAAACTTAACGCAATATGTAAACTACCGATTCTTAATTGACTATATAGATTTAAAAATAGGTCACAAGTTAGAATCATTTAACTTAGAGAAGTTTAACAAAATTAAATATTATAGTTAAAAATATTTTTTCTGGACAGAATTAAAAAGAAAAACAAGTGTTTAAATTCATTTTTTAGTTTAACCCGTAAAATATCAAAAGCTTTAGTCATTTGTCTTTCCACTGTTTTTATCGAAACTTTCATATAAGTGGCAATTTCTGAATTAGATAGACCTTCTTTTTTACTTAGTAAAAAGGTTTCTTTGCATCTTTTTGGTAATTTTTCAATTTCCAATTGTATTAGGCTTATTCTTTTTTTTAGTAATTCTTCATCGTGGTTTTCTACAATAGCGTTTAAAGATTGAATATACCTTTCTTCATAAGCTAAAGACCTTCTTTTTTCTTTTCTTTGCTCATCAATAAATTCATTACGAACAGATTTGTATAAAAAATCTTTTATAGATCTAATGTCTTTTATCTCTTTTCTTTTTACCCATAAGCGTATAAAAACATTTTGTACAATATCTTTTGAGGTGTCATGATCATGGCAGAGACTACTTGCATAAGCACAAAGAGGCTGATGAAAATTATCCATTAAATAGTCGAGTGCCTTTTCATTACCATTAGATAACTCTTTTATTAAGATTTCGTTATTCAAAAACAGCGTCCTCATTTTTTTGTGTTAGTAATGTGAGTAATGTAAGTATAATTAGGTGCAATTTAAAAAAAATATATAAAAATTGTTGGGGTGTTAAAATTTTGAGACGTCTTTAAGATATAAGATTTAAATTAATTTAAAAACAGAGTTTAGTGTAATGATAGATGAGGAAATTAAAATTATTATAACAAGGTGTTTAACCAATACTGATTCAAAGCCTGATAGAGAAAAGCTTAATAAGTGGTTAAATGAACCTGAAAATCAATCTATATTTAATGATTTTATTGAAGCTAACTATATAGTTAATTATGGTGTTGGTGAATTCAATACGGAAGCAGAAAAACAAAAAGTTTTTGACTTAATTCGAGAAAACCAGACTAAAACAAATAAAAATAGATTCCGCAGAATTCTCAAATATGCAGCTGTTTTTATAGGATTAATAGGATTGAGTTATGTGTATATTGAATTAAGTAATGGAGTTAATTCTATTAACGATCCTGAAATTTTAGATATAGATTTAGTTAATGAAGTAATAGTTGAGCCAGGTACAGATAAGGCAATATTAACTTTAGGAGATGGCTCTCAAGTTGCTTTGGAAAAGGGAACTGCTTATCAAACAAAAAATACCGTTAGTGATGGTGAAAAAATAGTATACAAAGATCAAAAAGAAAGAAGTAATATTCAAGAATACAATTTTTTGACAATACCACGAGGTGGGCAATATTTTGTAGAACTATCTGACGGAACTCAGGTTTGGCTAAATTCAGAATCTCAAATAAAGTTTCCTGTTAATTTTATCGAAGGTGAGACTCGAATTGTTGAATTGATTTATGGTGAAGCTTATTTTGATGTCTCGCCTAGTTATTTGCATAAAGGGTCTAAGTTTAAAGTTATTAATCAATTCCAAGAAATTGAAGTTATTGGAACTAAGTTTAATGTTAGTGCCTATAAAGATGAATTGGATATTTATACGACTTTAGTAGAAGGGGTTGTTAAAGTCGATAATGGAGTATCTAATCAAAATTTAGAGCCAAATCAACAACTAGTTTTAAATAGAGATAATAATTTATTTAGTTTAAAACAAGGAGTAGATGTTGAAAGTATAGCGTCTTGGACGAGAGGTGTTTTTAGCTTTAATGAAGGAAAGTCGTTAAAAAATATTATGAAGGTAATTTCTAGATGGTATGATGTAGATGTAGTATTTATGGATAAAAATTTAGAGTCTGTAAGGTTTAAAGGAATACTAAAAAAGCAGCTAAGTATTGATGAAGTCTTGTCAATAATGAAATCAAGTACAATAAATAGTTATGAGTTAAAGGATAGAACAGTAATCCTAAGATAAAATTGATAAGATGTCTCTTTACCTGAAATAATTTAGAACCAGAGAGATGTGGTTTTTGAGGAGAAGAATACTAAAGAATAATAATTAACTAAATAAAATAAATATATGGGATAAAAAAACTTTAAAAAAAATGAGGACGAAGTTTAGACCTGTCAAAGCATTAAACTACATCCTCTTAACTATTACTTATTAATTAAAAATGTTTAACTAACAAAATAATTAACAAATTTATGGAAATTAAATTAACCAAAGGCACTTTATTAATTAGAAAAGTGTTTTTAAAAACTATTATGAAACTATTTATTTTCTTGTTTTATGCAACAGTTTTTGCTTTTACTCCAAGTGAATTGGTGTCTCAAAATGTAAAGGTAAAAATAGATAAAAACGAAACTTTGACTGTTGATGAAGTTTTTAAGATTATAATGGACCAAACTGATTACGTCTTTTTTTATGAGGAAGGCATGTTCAAGGACTTTCCTCTTGTAGATGTGAAAAAAGGAACGGTTCGTGTAAACAAGTTATTAATTAATAGCTTGTCGAAAGAAAATTTAGAGATTGAAGTAACAAAGAATAATGGTATAATTATAAAAGATATACCAACTGAAGATATAATTCAATCTACCATTAGCGGAACTATATCTGATGAAAGTGGTGTTCCTTTAGCAGGTGCTAGTATAATAGAAAAGGGTACTACTAATGGGGTAACCAGTGATTTTAATGGAAACTTTGTTATCGAGTCAATTGGGCAAGATGTAATATTGGTTGTTTCTTTTATAGGTTATACAACTAAAGAAGTTCAAGTTACTGAATTAACAAATCTTAACATTGTTTTAGAGGAAAGTGCTACCGGTCTTGATCAGATTATAGTGGTTGGCTATGGTTCCCAAAATAAAAGATCGGTTACCTCAGCTATAGCGACCCTTAATTCAGAAGACTTAGGAGAAAACACAAATGATTCTTTTACAAGGGCATTGTCTGGTAAAGTTACAGGTGTGCAAGTCCAGCAAACAACAGGGGCACCAGGTGGAGCTCTTAAAGTTCGTGTTAGAGGGACGGGATCTTTAAATGCTAGTAATGATCCTTTATATGTAATTGATGGGATTCCGGTCGAAAACTCGAATTTTGGTAATGGGGCAAACGATGACCGTAATAATATTGGTTTTAATCCGTTGTCTACGCTTAACCCTTTTGATATTGAGTCCGTTCAGGTATTAAAGGATGCTGCTGCCTCAGCTATTTATGGTTCAAGGGGAGCTAATGGAGTTGTTATAATTACGACTAAACGAGGAAAATCAGGTAAACCTCAATTTAGTCTTACTACTTCTATGGCAACGCAATCGGTTCATAATAAAGTAGATTTATTATCTGGAGATCAGTTTTTAGATTTTTTGAGAGAATCATGGACCAATGCTGCGGCTACAACCAAACCTGGGTTACCAATGTTAGGCTTTCTTAGTGATGAAAGTCAATATAGAGGGGTTAACACTGATTGGCAGGATGTGATTTTCCGTTCGGCTATTGTACAGAATTACCAGCTATCTGTATCTGGTGGAACCGATAAATTCCAGTATTTTGTTTCGGGAGGTTTTCTTGATGAAGAAGGGATTATTATTGAATCTGGTTTTAAAAGGTATTCTTTGCGGGCTAATTTAGATGCCCAGTTAACCGATAAGTTAAAATTTGGTGTTAGTATTACTCCTAGTTTTACTTCTACAGACGAAGTAAAGGCTGAGGGGCATTGGGCAAGTGGGGGTGTAATACTTTCCTCATTAATTGCTCTTCCATTTTTACCTCCTAATGCAAGTACAGAAGATTTTGTAAATAGCCAGCCAGATTATGTTTGTTGTGGTACACCTAACCCGGGAGTCATAGCTCGTGAAAGGGAAACTAATAGCACGGCAACTAGGTTGTTGTCCAATGCCTTCTTGGAATATGAAATTGTTAATGGATTAAAAGCAAAGACGAGTCTTGGTTTTGATTATATAGATTTTGAAAGAAATGATTTTCAACCAGCAATTACTAGAAGGAATAATAATAATACAAGCGCAACAAACGAAAAAACAGGTCAAAGAAGTTGGTTGTTGGAGAATACGTTAGATTATAATCAGTCTTTTGGAAAGCATAATATAAATCTACTAGGAGGATTTACCTATCAAGAATTTAGAAGCCAAAACATATTTCTTGGAGCCGATGGTCTTCAAAACCCATCTTTAAGAACTATTACATCAGGTGACTTTGATAAGCTTAATCAGGCTGCATCAAATATAAGTGAATGGAGCTTGGTCTCTTTGTTGGGAAGATTGAACTACTCTTTTGATAATAAATACTTGTTATCGGCAGCGATTCGTCGTGATGGTTCTTCAAGATTTGGTGGCAATAACAAATATGCTTCGTTTCCATCCTTATCTCTAGGTTGGTTGGTTTCAGAAGAAAACTTTTTAAAGGATTCGGAAAAAATTAACTTATTAAAATTAAGAGCTAGCTATGGTGAGACAGGAAATAACCGGATTGGTAATTATGGCTCTGTGGGCTTGTTGGGCGGAGGAGCTAATTATGTTTTGGGTAGTGGAAATGGAACTAATATTGGAGGATTGGCACTTAACAGTATAGCAAATCCAGACTTAACATGGGAAACTACTAAACAATATGGTGTTGGACTAGAACTAGGTTTGTTCAACAATAGAATAGGTCTTACGGTGGATTATTTTAAAAGTAGAACCGAAGATTTATTACTTCAAGTTCCTATTCCCGCTACCACAGGTCTTACAAGTTCTCTTCAAAACTTGGGAAAAATTGAAAATAAAGGATGGGAATTTTTACTCAGTACAAAAAATTTTGCTAATGATTTTGTATGGGAAACAGATTTTAATATCACCTTTACAAAGAATAAGATTCTAGAACTTGGACCTGAAGGTGATCCTATAAGATTTGGTAGTGGTCGTGGTAATGTTTTTTTAAATGAAATTGGTGGTGAGTTAGGGGCGTTTAACGTGTACAAGCCTATTGGGATTTTTCAAACTCCGGAAGAAGTTAACAATAGTGCTACTTTTCCTCGTCCTACATTTCCTGGTGATGTTAAGTACCAAGATACTGATGGAGATGGAGTTATTACAGATGCTGATAGAGTTGTTGTTGGCAGCAATAGGCCTGATTTTGTATGGGGTATTACTAATACTTTTAGGTATAAAAATTGGGATTTAAGTGTTTTGATTAATGGTACTCAAGGAAATTTAATACATAATGTTCAGGGAGCGTTTACCTTAGGTTTGCAAGGATACATGAACCAATACGCTAGTACACTTGGTCGATGGAGATCTGCCAGTCAACCAGGAGATGGCAGAACTCCTCGTGCCACTTTTGATACAACAGGTAACAATAGTATAGCAGAAACAGGATGGTGGATAGAGGATGGTTCTTTTATACGTATTCAGAATGTTTCCCTAGGCTATAACTTCTCGCCTTCTGTTACTGAGAAACTAGGACTTAGCTCATTTAGGCTTTTCTTGTCTGGTAACAACCTAGCTACTTTTACAGATTATCAAGGGTATAATCCTGAAGTAAGTTATGCAGGAGGAAGTCCTTTGTCTGCTGGAGCTGATTACGGTACTTACCCATTAGCAACAAGAATTACATTAGGACTAAAAGTTGGGTTCTAGTTTAAATTTTAATTTTTTAAAAAATAAAAGAAATTATGAAATACATAAAATATTATTTATTTTCACTAGGGATACTATCTGTTTTATCTTGTGATAATGAACTTGAAATAGCCCCTGTATCCAACTTGAGTACATCAAGTTTTTATCAAAAAGAGTCCGATTTTGAGCAAGCTTTAATAGGTGCATATAGTGGACTTAAGAATACATATAATGATGTGTTTGTATTTGGTGATGTGCGTTCTGATAATACGATTCCTAATGAATCAGGTTCAGTAACCACTCTTCAGGATTTTGATAAATTTAATTTGAATCCGAGCAATGCATTGTTAGAATCGAATTGGAATAGAACATATAATACTATTAATAGAATAAATCTTATATTGGACAGAATTGATGATGCTGAGATTGATAATTCTATTGCAAGCCGTATCAAAGGTGAAGCTCAATTTTTAAGAGGGCTTAATTATTTTAACCATGTCCGTAATTTTGGGAATGTTCCTTTGATTTTAAATCCGATTACTGCTAATGAAGCACTGGAATTTCCTCAAAGCAATCCAACGGAAGTATATGCACAAATAGTCAGCGATTTAAAATCTGCAGCAAATCTTTTGCCAGAGAGTTTTAGTGGAAATGATGTTGGTAGAGCAACAAGCATAGCAGCTAATGCCCTTTTAGGGAAAGTGTATTTAACTATTGGTAATTATGTAGAGGCAGAGAGTTCTTTGCGCTCGGTATTAGCTTTAGAAGGGAGTAAGGTTGACTTACTTGCTAATTATGCAGATGTGTTTGACCAAGCTAATGAATATAATGCCGAAATTATTTTTGCTGTTAGATATGCAAATGACGGTCTAAATGGTAATGGGTTCAATTATGGTTTCGCTAATCCCCTTGAGCCAAATAATAGGGCTACAGGAACAGATTTATTTGATGAATATGAACCAGGTGATGTTAGAAGGGATTTTACTTTGAACACTGGAGTGGCGCCAGGTGAGATTTTAATATATAAGTACGGCAATCCAGGTACTTCCGGTAGAGGAGAAAGCGATTGGCCGATAATCCGATTTTCAGATGTGCTTTTAATGCTATCAGAAGCACTAAACGAACAATCTTATGTAGCTGATGGCGAGGCTTTCACACTATTGAACCGTATTAGAAATAGAGCTGGTTTAGGACCAATAACTTCTACAGAAGCTCCAAATCAAGAAACTTTTAGGCTTGCAATGGAACATGAGAGAAGGGTGGAATTTGCAGGAGAAGCTCACAGGTGGTATGATTTGGTGCGAACAGACAGATTTGAAGATCTGTTGGGGAGTTTAGGAGCTAAATCTACTAGCAATCTATTTCCAATCCCTTTAGCGGAAATTCAAAAAATAAATGATGAAAGCATTTTAAGACAAAATCCAGGATATTAAATATTTGAGTTAGTTAAGTTTATGAATAGGAATTGTAAACTTTTTAAAATTGCAGTTCCTTTTCTTTCTTTTCATTTGACTTGAGATATACTTATCAAAGTTTGATACAGTTTCGTACTGGTAAAGGTAGCGTCTTAATTATATGAAAATGATTGCTAATGTTCTCACAAAAGCTAAATTAAGATATTATTAAAATAGTGTTGCTCAAATTATGAATCATAAAAAATTGATGTTAAACTTCTTGGTCATTTTATTTTTGATTACAGGATGTAACTCCGAACTTCCGGATGGTGTAAAATTGAAATATCAAGCATTACCCGAAACGGTCGACTTTAATTTTCATGTACGCCCTATTCTATCTGACCGCTGTTTCCACTGCCATGGACCTGATGAGAATGGTCGAAAAGCAGACCTTCGATTGGACGTGCGAGCAGATGTCATTTCTAAAGGTCATGATAAAGAATTATTCACTATCAAGCCTGGGAAACCATGGGAAAGTAATTTAATTCGTAGAATCCTCACTGAAAAGGAAGAAGAATTGATGCCGCCTCCCGATTCTAAATTATATCTCACAGATGAGGAAAAGGCTATCTTGATTAAATGGATTGAACAGGGAGCTGCTTATAAAGAGCACTGGGCTTATATTCTGCCAAAAAAAGTGGCATTACCCAAGCTTAAATTAAATACATGGGCTCGAAATGAGATTGACTTTTTTGTAGGAGAGAAATTGGAAAAGATAGGTATTGAGCCTTCTTCAGAGGCAGATAAAACAACACTCATTCGTCGATTGACTTTTGATTTGATTGGTTTGCCTCCATCTCTTGAAGATGTTGCATTCTTTATTAATGACACAACTGAAAATGCCTATGAGATGTTAGTAGACAGACTACTAGCTTCTCCAAGATTTGGTGAACGTTGGGCATGGGAATGGCTAGATGTAGCTCGTTACTCCGATACCAATGGTTTTCAAGGTGATTATAGTAGAGATATGTGGCCTTGGCGTGATTGGGTAATCCAGGCATTTAATGATAATATGCCCTATGATGATTTTACTGTTAAGCAGCTTGCAGGTGATTTGTTGCCCAATCCTACAAAGAAAGATATCTTGGCTACAGCTTTTAATAGAAACCATCCTTATAACACCGAGGGAGGAAGTATTCCAGAAGAAACTCGTGTCGTGAACGTATTTGACAGAGTGGAGACTACTGGAACAGTTTGGTTGGGTCTAACTTTAGAATGTGCACGCTGCCATGATCATAAGTTTGATGCTGTGTCGCAGAAAGAGTATTACCAGCTATTTGATTATTTCAACCAAACTTCAGAGGAGGGAGGTGTTTGGATGAACAAGAAGATAAAACCTGTACTTAACATCTGTACTCCCGAAAAGGAAAAAGAAATAGAACAACTAGAGAATTATCTTGAAGGTCTGTATGCTGATATAGATAAAGCTGAACTACAAGTATTTCCACGCGAATTGGGACTTCCTAGTTCTGAATCCAAGATTGCAAAAAGTACTAAAAACCTTAATCGTAGAATTTTGTCGAGTTCAGCCAATAACAGGAGCGCAGGAGATTATAAAAGTTTGTTGAGTTATTTTAATCATTGGGATGATTATGCTTCTTTATTAAGGAAAGCGATTGAAAATACGGGGAAATTGCAAGAACTCGATTCTGAAATTCTTCGTGTTATGGTTATGGATGAAAAAGAAGAGGCTAGACAAACTTTTGTTTTGAATCGAGGAAGCTATGACGGACCATTATTTGACCAAGAAGTTTTCAGAAATGTTCCAGAAGTTCTTCCAGCATTACCTGATGGAATAAAAAATAATAGACTTGCTTTTGCCCAATGGTTAGTTTCCAAAGAGCAACCATTGACCTCAAGAGTTACAGTAAATAGGTATTGGCAGTCTTTTTTTGGAAAAGGTTTTGTAAAAACAGCCGATGATTTTGGGGTGCAGGGAGCGTTGCCAACACATCCTGAACTGTTAGACTGGCTATCAGTGGATTTTCAAGAAAGTGGATGGGACTTAAAGGCATTATTCAAAAAAATTGTGATGAGTTCTACCTACAGGCAATCGTCAAAAGTTCATGAAAAGCATCTGAAATTAGATCCAGAAAACAAGTTCTTGGCTCGGGCAACCCGAATGCGTTTACCTTCATGGATGCTAAGAGACCAAGCACTTGCCTTAAGTGGATTAATGGTAGATTCCTTGGGAGGAAAACCAGTAAAACCATATCAACCCAAGGGCATTTGGGAAGATGCAACATTTGGTAAAATAACCTATAATCAGGATCATGGAGATGCCCTTTACCGAAGGACGTTGTATACTTTTTGGAGACGTATCGTTGGACCAACTGTCTTGTTTGATAATTCTACACGTCTGAAAACAATGGTAAAACCCCAACTAACCAACACTCCTCTTCATGCCCTTACTACGCTAAATGATATAACCTATATGGAAGCAGCTAGGGTGTTGGCCACTAATACTATTAAATCCAATGCAAAGGATAAGGATCGAATCTTAAAGATGTTCACTACGGTAACTTCAAGAAAACCAATTGTTGCAGAACTGGAAATTTTTCAAGATAGATTGATACAGTTACAACAAGAGTTCAGAAAAAAAAGAGAGGAAGCACTAAAAATAGCTACCATTGGTGAGTTTCCTATGGATGAAAGTTTAGATTTTATCGAACTG
Organism: Wocania arenilitoris; assembly: GCF_021728535.1. GTDB lineage: Bacteria > Bacteroidota > Bacteroidia > Flavobacteriales > Flavobacteriaceae > Wocania_A > Wocania_A arenilitoris. The sequence continues at coordinate 214,020 of NZ_JAKKDU010000002.1, forward strand.
GCATCTTATACCGTACTGGGATCTATTATGCTCAATTTGGACGAAACTATAACACGACAGTAATGAATAAAAACAAGTTACATCCTTTTGAAGCCTATAACGCTGGTATTACTCGGCGGGCTTTTTTTAGCAAAATAGCCGGTGGCATAGGTACAGCGGCTCTAGGAACAATGCTTAACAACAATTTACTATTTGGTTCTAACAATCCAAATAAATTGTCTTTTTCTAGTGAACGTGGTTTACCTCATTTTCCGCCAAAAGCAAAACGTATAATTTATTTGTTTCAGAACGGCGCTCCTTCCCATGTAGACCTGTTTGATTACAAACCTATGCTCAAGAAATGGCATGGAAAGCAGATTCCAGACGAACTAACACATGGAAAAAGGTTTTCAACGATGACGGGTAATCAGGTATCACGCCCTGTACTCGGAGAGATTTCCAACTTTGCCCAGCATGGACAAAGTGGTGCATGGATTTCAGATTTTATGCCAGAAACTGCTAAAGTGGCCGACGAACTCTGTTTTATAAAATCCATGTATACTGAGTCTGTTAACCATGCACCAGCCATAACCTTTTTTCTAACTGGTACGGAGCAGCCAGGAAGGCCTAGTATGGGATCTTGGCTCACCTATGGTTTGGGAAACTCTTCAAAAGATTTACCAGATTTTGTAGTCATGACATCTAGAGACAAAGAAGCTAGCTGTGGGCAAATATTCTACGATTATTATTGGGGTAGCGGTTTCTTACCAAGTAAGTTCCAAGGAGTGAAATTTAGAGGTAGCGGCGATCCTGTACTCTATCTTAAAAATCCCGAAGGAATGAGTAGAAGTATGAGAAGAAACCTATTGGATGATTTGCAAGCACTGAATGAACTCAATCACCAAGAATTTGGTGATCCAGAGATTCTCAGTAGGATTGCCCAATATGAGATGTCATATAAAATGCAAATGAGTGTTCCAGAACTAACCGATTTTTCAGATGAACCTCAACATGTTCTTGAAATGTACGGGCCAGATGTTAATCGGAAGGGAAGCTATGCATATAACTGTATCATGGCCCGTAGATTAGCCGAAAGAGGTGTTCCTTTTATTCAATGTATGCATGCTGGATGGGATCAACACAAAAACCTTAATCACCAACTTAAGATTCAATGTCAGGATACAGATGCACCCAGTGCTGCCTTAATCAAGGATTTAAAGCAACGGGGTATGCTTGAAGATACCTTAGTTATTTGGGGTGGCGAATTTGGAAGAACTCCATTTCTTCAAGGCGATATTGGGGATTATAAAAATTGGGGTCGAGACCATCATCCTTATGTATTCAGTCTTTGGATGGCTGGTGCTGGTGTAAAGCCTGGATTTAGTTTTGGTGCCTCGGATGATTTTGGATTCAATCCAATTGAGAACCCTGTTCATGTGCATGATTTCCAGGCAACCGTAATGCATTTAATGGGTATAAATCATGAAGATTTTACTTTTAAACATCAAGGAAGAAGGTATAGGCTTACCGATGTTCATGGACATGTGGTCAAGGATATTTTATCTTAATCAATAAAAATAACTATGGAGCGAAGAACTTTTATTAAGAATACGGGAATAGGTGTTGGTGCCTTGGTTACAGCCAAATCCATTCCATTTCAAATCTTGTCGTCAAAACCCAAATTGGATCAAACTATTCTGGGTCATGGTGATTTTAAATATAGGTTAGAACGTAAATGGGGAAACCTTAATCCAAAAAACCATCCCATTAAGAACTGTCATGAGATGGTTATGGATAAAAAAGGGCGCTTGTTGATGCTTACCGATCATGAGAAAAACAATATCCTTATTTATGAAAAATCGGGAAATTTGTTGGATAGTTGGACTCTGAATCTTCCAGGAGCACATGGATTGACCATCCATGACGAAGGTGATTCTGAATATCTATATATTACTGATTCAAGTTTAGGTAAAGTATTAAAATGTACACTTTCAGGCGAAGTAATTCTTACCTTGAATCCTCCTAATAAAATTGGAGAATATAGACCAGATATGAGTTTTAACCCTACGGAGACTGCAATAGGCCCGAATGGTGATATCTACGTGGCCGATGGTTATGGCTCCCAATTTATTTTACAGTATGATGCACGTGGTCGTTTTATTAGAAAATTTGGAGGTGCCAGTATATTAAAAGAAGACAGGTTTCAACAAGCTCATGGTGTAACTTTGGATACCCGTGACCCCAATAATCCTACTCTGTTATGTTCTGCAAGGATGAAAAATGCTTTTAAACGTTTTACCTTAGACGGTAAATATATAGAAACGTACTATCTACCTGGAGCTTATGTGAGTAGAGCTGTAATTCATGGAGAAAATCTTTATTCAGGTGTTTGCTTTGGAATGGAAGAAGGAGATTATAATATGAAAATGAATAAAGGGTTTGTTACCATTTTAAATAAGGAAAATAAAGTAATATCCAATCCTGGTGGTAATAGGCCTAAATATAAACAAGGAAAGTTGCAGCTGATGCTACAAGATGAACCAATTTTTAAACATTGCCATGATGTATGCGTGGATAATGATGAAAACCTTTATGTATGTCAATGGAACGCCGGAGGTGTTTACCCTTATAAATTACATAGGGTTTAGTTATTTTTTAATCAAGTTTAGTATTTTCTTTTAATAAGGAACAATGAACATTATATTAAATATACAAAAGTGAAGGAAGTTTCTGATACTATAATATTTTTAGGTAGATTTCATCCAGTTTTGGTCCACCTTCCAATAGGTTTTATCTTCTTAGCTGGACTTATGGAGTTACTTTCCTGTTTCTCGAAGAAAAACCACAAAGTATTGAAAACAGGTATTTATATAGCTCTAATTGCTGGTGGATTTGGAGCATTGCTATCTGCATTAATGGGATATTTGATATCCCAACAAGGTGGGTATGATGATAAAACTCTGTTTTGGCATCAATGGTTGGGTATAGCTCTAGCATTATTGTCTTTTTTGGGATGGGGAATAAAATCAAATCGATTAAGTTTCAGGTTTCTAAAATCTAGGGCTATAATTGTGCTATTGGTGGTCTTGATGTTCATAACAGGTCACTTGGGAGGTAATCTTACCCATGGTAGTGATTATTTAACTGCATACGCGCCAAATTTTGTAAAAAAGATCTTGGGATATGAAGCTTCGTATCCTTTGATAATTCCGAAAAGTCTCGACTCGGTTAGAGTATTTGATCACCTTATTCAGCCCATATTGAATGCGAAATGTGTTCAATGTCATGGTGAGAATAAGGTTAATGGAGGGCTTAAACTGTCGTCTATAGAAAGTATTAGTAAAGGAGGAGAAGGTGGTGCTGTAATTGTAAAAGGTCAACCTTATGAAAGTGAACTTTTATTGAGGTGTACCTTGCCTCAAGAGCATAAAAAATTTATGCCACCCAAAGGAACTCCACTTTCTTTTAGCGAGATGAAGCTTCTTGAATGGTGGATTTTACAAGGAGCATCTACGGACATGAAATTGACGACTACTATTGTTCCTACAGAAATTCATCAGTTCTTAATGCGTGATTTTGGTGTGGATACTAAAACTAAACCATTTTACGATCGTATACAAGTTCCACCAATTGAAGAAGATTTGCTGCTAGAGTTTTCAAATGTAGGATGGAAGGCAACTAGATTATCTGTAAATCATCAATTATTGAATGTTAAATTATTTAGCGACTCCTTGTCTATCAAGCATTTAGAAGTTTTGCAGAAGGCAAAGGACCATGTTTTTTGTTTAGATTTAAGTGGTATTCGCACCTTAACAGATGATATGGTTAAGGTGGTTGTGCAATTGCCACATATCACTCATCTTAAAGTTGAGAAAACAGGAATCAAAGATTCAGGAGTTAAACTATTGGTTGGGCTACAACATTTGGAAGTACTTAACCTATATGGTACCTCAGTAACCAATGAAAGTTTAATGGCTATTTCTGATATACCTAGCTTAAAGCGAGTATACCTTTGGAATACCAAAGTAACTCCAGAAAGCATAGTAAATTTTCATGAGTTGAATCCAAAAATAGAGGTAATAGGAATAGAATACGATCATCAAATAAAAGATTGAATAACTGGACTTATAGTTTTAAATCAAAATAAAAAAAATGAATTTAAAAAATGTTCTCATTTGGCACTTAAAAATGTTGCTCATCATTTTATTGAGTGGCTGTAGTAGTTCGCTGATAAAATCAGACAGCGGGATTATTTACGAAATTTTTGATGCTGAAACAAATTCTATAAAGAAAATAGCAGTAAATGTTTTGACTCCAACCGTTATAAAAATAGCTGTTGCTGAAAACGATTCTTTACTAGACATAGAAAGCTTAATTGCAAAAAAATCCTTAGAGAATGTCTTTGATTTTTCGGTTGAAGAAGAAAAAGAAAAAATTATTATAAGGACGGACAGTCTGTCCGTATATTTGGATAAATTTACAGGAGAATTTGATTTCAAAAACCACAAAGAGGTTTTATTAATGAGTGCCAAGAAAAGTCGTATAAAGCCTTTTCTCCAAAATGGTAATAGGTCTTTTCATATTCAACAAGATTTTAGTTGGCCAAATGAAGAGGTTCTTTATGGTTTAGGTCAACATGAGCAGGAAGATCTTAGTATTAGGGGAAAAAAGATAGAAATGACCCAACAGAACACAAGGGTTTCTATCCCAGTTATTTTGTCCTCTAAAGGTTATGGAATTTATTGGGATAATTATTCAAAGACTGTATTTGATGACACATCCGAACATCCATTCATTGCTTCCGAAATAGGAGATAAAATAGAGTACTACTTCATTCAAGGACAACGTTTCGACAATATTATTGCAAGCTTTAGGGAACTCACTGGGGAGGCACCCATGTTACCTAAATGGGCATTAGGCTATATTCAAAGTAGAAATAGATATAAAAACAAGGAGGAGTTAATGAAAGTTGTGGAAAAGCATAGAAGTCTTAACATTCCGTTGGATGCAATAATTTTAGATTATTTGCACTGGGGTGACTCTGGTTTTGGCTCGATGGTTTTTGACCCTGTCGATTTTCCAGATGCCGAGGATATGATTACCATTCTTCATGATGATTTTAATTGCAAATTGGTGGTTTCTGTATGGCCAAGTTTTAAAATTAATATCGATAATTGGAATTTGATGAATAAAAAAGGTTTTCTTCTTGATCTTGATTTAGGAAAATTCGGTCAAGTTTATGATGCTTTTAACCCTCAAGCGGGAAAGTTGTATTACGACCTTGTAAAAAAGAATTATTTGGATAAAGGGGTTGATGCTATTTGGTTTGATGCTACAGAACCTGAAAATTTCGATGAATTTACCAAGACCTCTTGTTTTTTAGGGCCTACGTCTAAATATTTGAATCTATATTCCTATTTCGATATGAAGAACATATATGAAAGACAGAGTATTAACAGGGATAAAAGAGCTTTTGTTCTAACACGCTCTGCTTTTGCAGGACAACAGAAATTTGCAAGTGTTGTGTGGTCGGGTGATATCGGAGTTGATTTTAAAACATTAAAAGAACAAATACCAACGGGGCTTAACTTTTGTATGACAGGACTTCCATATTGGAACACAGATATAGGAGGCTATGCTGGTGGAGATCCAAAAGATCCCGCTTATCAAGAAGTGTTTGTTAGGTGGTTTCAATATGGTACTTTTACACCTTTTTTTAGAGCTCATGGCCGTAGGTACCCTATGGAGACTAGAAGTGGGCACAATGAATTATGGTCCTACGGTAGTGATAATCAAAAAATATTGACCAATTATGTAAATCTTCGTTACCGTTTGTTACCTTATCTTTACACACTTTCTTATAAGGTTTATAGTGAAGGCTATACTATTATGAGAGCCTTACCTTTTGATTTTTTGCATGATAAAAATGTTCTTAAAATAAACGACCAGTTTATGTTTGGAAGTAATATTATGGTATGTCCCGTGTTAGAGCCTAATGCAAAAAAACGTGAGGTTTATTTGCCGAAGGGTGGAGATTGGTTTGATTTCTGGACACATGAAAAGTATAGTGGCGGCCAATTCATCATTGCAGATTCTCCTATAGAAATTATTCCATTATTTGTAAAATCAGGATCAATTCTGCCTATGGGTGAAATTTTACAACACACATCTGAGAAACCAATGGATAAACTTGAAATAAGGCTATATACAGGAAAGGATGCGGATTTTACTTTATATGAGGATGAAGGTGATAACTATAATTATATTAACGAAATTGGAACTACGATTCCTATGAAATATTCAGAAAAAAATAAAGTGTTTACCATGGGTCCTACTAAAGGGGGATTTAAAGGGATGCAAAAAGAAAAAAGAATCAATTTGAAAGTTATAAGTAAAAAAAAGGGGGCAATTATTAAAGAAATTAATTACACAGGTGATTTGTTAAAAATAAATATAGAATAGGGTACGCATATAAATAGTGTTGCTCTAATTATGAATCATAAAAAATTGATGTTAAACTTCTTGGTCATTTTATTTTTGATTACAGGATGTAACTCCGAACTTCCGGATGGTGTAAAATTGAAATATCAAGCATTATACCAATTTAATTATGTAATGTCGTTATATTTGTTTATCTTTAAGGATGGCAAAACCACAAGAATTCGCAATCAAAGAAAGTGTAGCAGAACTTGTTTCACTCCGCAAAAAGCAACCAAATTTTTAAGACCACTTATTTATACGGAAGTTATTCGCCCATAGATGGAGATAGTTTTGTATGGGAGGTCAACGGTGTGAACACAGATGTTTTTGAAGCATACTTAAAACAATTTTCGTTGCACAGGCCCAAAGAGCTTAAAATTGTTGTCATAGACAACGCGGGGTTCCATTCTACAAAAAACATAGAGGTCCCTCAAAACATACACCTATTGCGAATCCCACCTTACGCACCTGAACTCAATCCCTGTGAACAAATTTGGCAGTATATCAAGCAACGCTACAAAAATCAAAGATTTGAATCCATGGAAGATTTAAAAAAGTGGTTCCATGGAACGGTCAACAAAATGAGTGCCGAAACTATTAAATCAATTACAGCAAATCATCATTATATAGATGTCTTTATGGCGACATCATAAAGTTAAATTGGTATTAGTGGCTCACTTTAATCCGCTCTAGGTGTTTCACTTTATCCGTTTTTTGCAGTCTTATATTCAATATATAAGATACAAAATATCATGCACATAATCATTGTTTTTTTAACAAAAAAAAGCTGCCTCGGTTTTGAGACAGCTTCTTAAAATTTATATTTTTTTGGAATTAAAGTTTTGCAAACATTTTTTCCATTTTAGCTTTTTGTTCTTCAGCTAATGCAGCATCAACTAAAATTCTGCCACTGTGCTCATCAGTAATTACTTTTTTGCGCGAAGCAATTTCTACTTGAACCTGTGGTGGAATAGTAAAGAAAGACCCACCAGAAGCGCCTCTTTCAATTGGTACTACTGCTAAACCGTTTTTAACGTTTTTACGAATTCTGTTATAAGCAGCAACTAAGCGTTCTTCAATTTGAGTTTTATAATCCTCAGACTTTTTAATTAACGCTTCCTCTTCTTTTTCAGTCTCAGCTAAAATAGCATCTAACTCACTTTTCTTGTGTTTTAAATGGTTTTCACGTTCTTTTACGCGCTCTTTAGTTTCAGCTATAACTTCTTTTTTCTGCTCTATTTGCGACTTAAACTCTTTGATATGTTTTTCGGCTAATTCAATTTCTAATTCTTGAAATTCAACTTCTTTGGTTAAAGAATTAAATTCTCTGTTATTTCTAACATTTTTTTGTTGCTCGCTATACTTCTTTATTAAAGTTTTAGCTTCTTCAATAAGGTTCTTCTTTGAATTAATATCGTTATCGATTAGCTCTAAGTTTGACATTAGTTTTTCTAACCTAATGTTTAGTCCAGCAACTTCATCTTCTAAATCACGAACTTCTAACGGAAGTTCTCCACGAACATTTCTTATTTCATCTATACGAGAATCGATGAGTTGTAAATCGTATAAAGCTCTTAAGCGCTCTTCTACAGTTACTTCTTTCTTTTTAGCCATACTTTAAAAATACTTAACAGGATTGGTATTTGTGTTTGATAAAACGACTGCAAAATTAGTAATTTTTTTTGTAAGATATGCTACTAAAAGATTTTTTGTGAACTGTTCGCTTTCATAATGTCCTATATCAGCTAAAAGAATATGATTTTCTGCTGTAAAAAAATCGTGATATTTTAAATCGGCTGTTATAAAAGCATCAGCGCCAGAGGCTTTAGCTGCTTGAATAGCAAAACTACCCGATCCACCTAAAACCGCTACTTTTTTTATAGGTTTGTTTGTTAATGAGGAATGCCTAATACACTCCGTATTCATTTTGGCTTTTACATGATTTAAAAAGCGTTGCGCCTCCATGGGCTTTTCTAGCTCTCCAATCATGCCCATACCAATGTTTTGATTTTTGTTTTCTAGGGTTGTTATTTCGTAAGCTACCTCTTCATAACTATGGGTTTTAAAAAGAGCTTTCAGTATTTTAGATTCTAAATGTTTTGCATAAGTAATTGTTATTTTGGTTTCAGCTTCCTTATGTAAAATGCCTTTTTCACCAAGACTTGGGTTTGCTTTTTCATTGCCTTTATAAGTGCCTAATCCATCAACATTAAAACTACAATTATCATAATTACCAATACTTCCAGCACCGGTTTCAAATAATACAGTTCGTAATTCTTCGGCTTCATTTTTTGGTACATAAGTGGTTAGTTTTTTTATGGTTTCACTTTGCGGAATTAAAATGCGTTTGTTTGTTAATCCTAACTGATTGAAAATCATATCGTTTACACCTTGCAATGCATTGTCTAAAGCGGTGTGAATAGCATAAATTGCTATGTTATGCTTAATAGCTTTTAAAACCACACGTTCTACATATGTTTTGCCAGTAAGTTTTTTTAAACCCTTAAAAATAATAGGATGGAAGCTTACAATAAGATTGCAGTTTTTTTTAATAGCTTCTTCAACAACGGTTTCAAGGGTATCTAAAGTTACTAAAACACCAGTTATTTTTTCGTTTCTGTTGCCAACTAAAAGTCCAACATTATCAAAATCTTCGGCGTAAGCCAAAGGAGCAAGGGTTTCTAAATGATTTATAACGTCTTGAACTATCATATTATTTTAGGTATGTATTATAAAACAAATATAAATATTATATTTTCGTAGCTGTGAAGCTAGTTAGAAAAATATTATTTCCTATTGTTCCCATATATTATTTGGTGACTTGGTTGCGAAATAAACTATATGATTTGGGTATTAAAAAGTCTGAATCTTATAGTTTTCCAGTAATATGTGTTGGTAATTTAAGTGTAGGAGGCACGGGAAAAACACCAATGATTGAGTATTTAATTAGATTACTTAAAGATGATTTTAAAGTAGCTACATTAAGTAGAGGTTATAAGCGTAAAACAAAAGGGTTTGTATTAGGAAATACAAACTCAAGTGCTGAAACTTTGGGTGATGAACCCTTTCAGTTTTATAATAAATTTAAAAATGATGTTTTAGTTGCTGTTGATTCTGATAGAAAAAATGGTATTAAAAACTTAAGAGGTGTAAAGCAGAAACCAGACATTATTTTGCTTGACGATGCTTTTCAGCATAGAAAAGTTAAAGCGCGATTTAATATTTTATTGACAACTTACAGCAATCCTTATTATGCTGATTTTGTATTGCCAACGGGTAATTTGCGCGAACCCAAAAGTGGAGCGAAACGTGCTAATATTATTCTAGTTACAAAGTGTCCGGATGATTTAGAAGCATTTAAAAAAAACAATATTTTAAAAAAGCTAAACACTGAAAATTATCAGCATGTATTTTTTAGCTCTATTGATTATTCAAACGAAATATTTTCTACTGATTCAGTAAAAAACATTAATGATTTAAAGCATTTTACTTTGGCTACAGGTATAGCAAATGCAAAACCTTTAGTTGATTTTTTAAAAGCCAAAAGTTTAAATTTTGAACATTTATGCTATAAAGATCATCACGAATTTTCCCAACAAGATATTCTGTTGTTAGAAAAACAAAAGCTAATAGTTACAACAGAAAAAGATTTTATGAGATTAAAGCAATACAAATCTTTAAAAGATAAATTGTTTTATTTGCCAATAGCAGTTGTTATTGATGATGAGTTAACGCTAAATAAATTAATTAAACAAGCCGTTATGCGCTAGTAGAAGTATTCTTTTTTCTAGCTAAAGCATTGTAAAGTTTTTTCTCGAACTCTTCTTGTTTGAATGGCTTTGGAATAATATCTGTAAAACCAGCTTCTTCAAATTCATGCATTTTATCTTCGATGGTAACAGCGGTTAATGCAAAAATGGTTAGTTCTTTATCAAATGCTCTAACTCTTTTTGTAGCTTCAATACCGCTAATTCCTGGCATGTGGATATCCATTAAAATAATGTTGTATTTGTTGGCTTTAATCATTTCTACAGCCTCTTCGCCATTATCAACAATGTCACACACAAGATTCATTTTAGTAAGAATCTTTTTGGTAATCATCTGGTTTATTTTGTTGTCTTCAACAACTAAAATTTTAACGTTTGTTAAATCTAATTCGCTTGTGTCTCCATCAAAATAAGTTGAACCTATTTCGTTAGGTTCTTCAGTAGAGCTGTATTCTAAAGGAATTTCAAAGTAAAAAGTGGTGCCCTCACCTAATTCGCTTTTCATGTAAATATCACCTTTTAAAATATCAATTAAACCTTTTACAATAGAAAGACCTAAACCAGTGCCACCATATTTTCTGTTAATTTGAATAGAACCTTGTGAAAAGCTTTCAAACATTTTATCTTGTTTTTCTTGGCTGATACCAATGCCATTATCTTCTACCTCAAAGCGAAGTGTGTAAGTACTGTTTTTTTGTTCTATTTTATAAACTCTAATCCAAATATCGCCATCCTTTGTGAATTTAATCGAGTTACCAATTAGGTTTATAAGTATTTGAGAAATTTTTAATTGGTCTGCTACAAAATTTTCTGGCAAATCTGAATCGTACTCAAAATGAATTTTAATATTATTATCTAATGCAGAGTTATTTAGCGCTAAAACAATATTGTTTATTTTCTTTTTTAAGTTAAAAGATTCGGGTTCGATATCAACTTTATTAGCTTCAATTTTATTTATTTGAAGTATATCATTAATAAACGTAAGCAAGTAATCTCCAGAAAATTTAAGTGATTTTAAATGCTGAACCTGTTCTGGTTTTGGGTTTTCATCTAATAACATATTACTTAAACCAGTTACAGCATATAAAGGTGTTCTTAATTCGTGTGTTACCGTTGATAAGAAGTTGGCTTTTGTTTTTGAGGCTAATTCTGCTTTTTCTTTAGCAACTATTAATTCTGCGTTTTTTTTATGCAGCATATTATTAGTTTTTAACCTAATGTTGTTATTTTTGTAAAGGGATAAAGTTAGCAATGATAATATAGTAATTAACGCTACACTTAATATTGATATTAATGTACTTAAATCATTTTTGTTATTGGCTTCATCTCTTTCTTCTTTTACTTTTTTTACTTCTTCATTTTTGTCGGCCATTAAAAACTGTATCTTTTTGTCTGCTGATAAATTGACACGTTTAGCAGCTCTTAGAGAATCTGATAATTTAATATGAGCTTTTAAATACTTATTGGAAAGCTTATAATCTCCTATATTTTCATTTATTTTACTTAAAATCAAGTAACCATCATTTAAAATGCTAGCGTAATTGTTTTCTTTGGCGATTTGTATCCCTTCGTTAGTAAATTTTAAAGCTTTTTTGTTATCTCCTAAAACATTATAAATTTTACCGAGATTAACTAATCCTTGACTTTGAATTTTTAAATTATTATTTCTTTTTGCTAAAGCAATAGCTTCATCGTTAAGTGATCTAGCTTTTCTAAAGTTTTTTAAACTCATATAAGTTTTAACTTCACAAAGTAAAACTTCACTTAAGTTTTCGTTTAAACCTTCTTCTTGAAATTTAGTTTTTGCTGCTTTATATTGATCTAGAGCTTGGTAATATTCTTTTTTGTTAAAATAAATATCTCCAAACGTTTTATAAGAGTCACCAATGTTTACATTATCATTTATAATGCGTTGGATTGCAATAGCTTTTGTAAGCGATTGTATGGCATTATCTTCTTCTTCAATAATGAGTTGCAATTTAGCTTTAATAGCGTATATAATGCCTTCACTTTTTTTGTTGTTGGAATTTGAAGCAATCTCTAGAGCTTCATCAAGCTTTTTTTGAGCTTCAAAATAGTCGTAACTATCTATGTCGTATCTAGCTTGAGTGATATGATAATCAATCCTATTTTTAATAATTTCAGGGTCGTTTTCTACAGAATTTTGAGAGTAAACGCTGAGGCTTATTAGCATTAAAATAGCATATATGTAGTTCCTTATCTGGGGCATTTATATTTATTATTCTCGACAAATATAATTATTTTATCGATAAAAGTGCTTTTTTTTACGATAAATCGCATATTAAATCGATTATTCTTTTAGAATATCCCGTTTCATTATCGTACCAACCTATTATTTTTACCATATTTCCAATAGCAGATGTCATTTGAGAATCAAATATACATGAATGGGTGTTTCCTACAATATCTATTGAAACAATGGGGTCTTCGGTATATTCTAAAATACCTTTGTATTGATGTTTTGAAGCTTCTTTAAACGCATTATTTATGGTTTCAATGGTGACTTCATTTTTTACATTAAACGTTATATCGGTTAATGAGCCATTAATAACTGGCACTCTAATACCACAACCTCCAATTGAGTTGGCAAGTTTTGGAAAAATTTTTGTTAACGCTTTTGCAGCACCAGTTGTTGTTGGAACAATAGATTGACTTGCTGCTCTAGACCGACGTAAATCTCTATGAGGCTGATCATGCAAACTTTGGTCTGTTGTATACGAATGTACGGTTGTAATATAAGCTTGATTAATACCACAGAGTTTATCAATGATATCAATCATAGGCGCAGCGTTATTTGTTGTACATGATGCGTTAGAAATAATAGTTTCAGAGCCATCTAAACTTTTGTCATTAACTCCAAGGACAATTGTTTTAATATTATTTTCAATTGGTGGAACACTTAAAATAACACGTTTTGCACCATTATTTATGTGATGTTGCAGGTCTTTTGTGGTTTTAAACTTTCCTGAAGCTTCAATTACAAAATCTACATTAAAAGGAGTCCAATCTATATTTTTAGGATGATTATAGTTCAGAAGAGGGATGTTTAATTCATTTACAATAATATGATTTTCATCAAAAGAAACTTTTCCATTAAAAAGCCCATGAACACTATCGTATTTAAGCAAATGGCTTAATGTTTTCGTGTCTGCTAAATCGTTTATAACAACAACTTGGATGTTTTTATAGTCTTGTAGTAATCTAAAAACACGTCTGCCAATTCTTCCAAAGCCATTAATGGCAACTTTAATCATAATTAATTAATGTGTTTTTGAGCTTTATAAGATGAACGTACCAAAGCACTACTTTCAACATGGCGAAAGCCTAATTTTAAACCAATTTCTTCAAATTCTTTAAATTGGTCTGGATTGATAAATTGTTTTACAGGTAAATGTTTTTTACTTGGTTGAAGATATTGCCCAATAGTAACTACATCTACATCATTTTCTTTAAGGTCATGTAGCGTTGCAATCACTTCTTCTCGAGTTTCACCTAAACCTAACATAATCCCAGATTTTGTTCTGCGCTGACCTTTAGATTTTAAATATTTTAAAACACCTAAACTTCTGTCGTATTTTGCTTGTATACGAACCTCTCTCGTTAAACGCCTAACTGTTTCAATATTATGAGAGACTACTTCGGGAGCTACGTTAATAATTCTATCGATATGTTGTTCAATGCCTTGAAAATCGGGTATTAAAGTTTCTAAAGTAGTTTCTGGGTTCATTCTACGAACAGTTTTTACAGTTTCTGCCCACATTATGCTTCCCATATCTTTTAAATCGTCTCTATCTACACTGGTTAAAACCGCGTGTTTAATTTTCATAATTTTAATAGAGCGAGCTACTTTTTCAGGTTCGTCCCAATCTACCGTTTCTGGTCGCCCCGTTTTTACCCCACAAAATCCGCAAGAACGCGTACAGATATTACCTAAAATCATAAAAGTAGCAGTGCCTTCGCCCCAGCATTCACCCATATTCGGGCAACTTCCTGAGGTGCAAATTGTGTTTAACTTGTATTTGTCTACTAACCCTCTAAGTTCGGTATATTTTTTTCCCGTTGGAAGTTTTACACGAAGCCATTTGGGCTTAGCTTGTCTTTCAGGTAGTATATTTGAAGCTGTATTTATGTTCATTTAATATCAAATTTCAAAAGCACAAAGATACAAAGTATTCTATTAAAAAAATCTTATAAAGTTGTTAGATACCAAATACTAAACCCGATTAAAAAGATAATGCCAAACCAACTTAAAACATGTAATAGTTTTGATGGTTGCCATTTTTTAGGTGTATGTTTACTTGATACTAAAATGTAATTTATAATAGCATAAAAAGGTGCTGTAATAAACGATAAAATAGTAGCAATTTTTACTAGTAAACCCATTTCTGAGGCGAAGAAAAAGAAAATACAAATGGTACCTGCTGCTAATAATAAAATCCAAACTAAGTACCCGCGTTTATAATTTTTATTAAATAATAATTCTGATGTTCTGTCCATAGCCCTTGGAGAGGCATCTAAACAGGTAAGCGTAGTACTAAACATAGTTGTAAAAGCTGCTATACCTATTAAAACATAAGCCCAATCACCCAAGCTGGTGGTGTACATGTCTATAAGTTGACTAGAAAAGCTTCCTGCAGAATTACTAAATGTTTCACCTGTTCCAAACATAACTAGGCCACCTAAAAGAACAAAACATATACCTAAAACTACAGTGCCAATATAACCTACATTAAAATCAAATAAAGCGGATTTGGGTTTAAAGTTTTTTTCACTTTTTTGTTTTTCAACAGCCCATAAAGAATGCCATACCGATATATCTAATGGTGCTGGCATCCATCCCATAAAGGCAATAAGGAAAGCAACTTGAGTAGTTTCTTTGGGTAAAACTTGTGCAAGAGAAATACTTGAATTGTTACCATACAAAGCCATAGTAACTGCAGCTATAGTACTTACAGATAAGATGATAATAATAATCTTTATTAAATTATCAAGAAGTTTGTATTTTCCAATAATAAGAAGCCCTAGGCAAATAACAAGTACTATAATAGTCCATATTTTAACTGCTAATTCTGCGGTAAAACCTAAATTTCCAAATAGCGAAGAAGCTAAACCAGCAGTTACAATAGTAACAGCAGTTTGAATGGTAAACATGGTAGCAAAAGTTAAAATATAATAAGCTGTTAGCACGCCTTTACCTAGTCTTTTATAACCATCTAATAAGCTTTCTCCAGTAGCAGCTACATATCTTGGACCAAATTGAAAAAATGGATATTTGCACAAGTTTGCTAAAAGTAACGCCCACAATAAACCCATGCCAAAATCGGCACCAGCTCGAGTTGATTGAACCAAATGCGAAACACCAATGGCAGCACCTGCAAATAATAAACCAGGACCAAGATTTTTGAGTTTCTTAATCATTATTTTCTTTAATAATTTCTGCTAATAATTTTTTAGCCCGTAAAAGTTTAACCTTTACATTATTTATGGGTTCATTAAGTTCATTTGAAATTTCTTTATAACTCAATTCTTGAAAATAACGCAAGTTTATAACCTCTTGATAATGAGGTTTTAATTTTTTAATATCTCGAAGCAATTTGGCTAAATGTTGCTCTGTAATTAGTTTGTCTTCAGGTGATGGAGATTCGTCTAAAACTTGAAGTGCGCTACTATTGTCTTTTGAAAGCACTTGAGTTATTGAGTTTTTTTCTTTTCTAAGTAAATCAATATGAATGTTTTTTGAAATAGTTATCAACCATGTTTTAAACTTATAGGATTCATTATAGGTTTCAATTCTATCAAAAGCTCTAGAAAAAGTTTGAATGGTTATATCTTCAGCATCATTTTCGTTTTCAATGCGTTTTAGTTGAAATCCATAAACACTATCCCAAAATACATCTAACAGGTAATTAAATGCTTTTTGATCGTTTTTTTTAGCACGTTTAATAGCTTCCTCTATTTCCAATGGTTAGGTTTTGAAATAAGATTATTTATAAAGATAGTTAATTGTGATATAACTAAAAATATTTCTAAGAATGGAAGATAAATAATCAGATCTTTTTCATCTAATTTTTTTGCTGAAAAACCTATGGTGATGTATTGTGCAATAAGTCGTAATATAAATAGTGATAATACAAGTTTCCATTCAAATTGAAACACTAATAATATAATACCTAATGTCCAAAATAATAAATTGAAAAGATAAATTAATGCCAATAAAACCTTATGCTTTTTTTTGTAGTATTTGGCAGTTGATATATGGCGCCTTTTTTGTTTAAACCATGTTTTAAAACTTGTTTCTGGTATAGATGTTGTAAAACTGTTTTTTGAAAAACAAATTTCAGTATTACCCTTATTTGCTACTTCGTTTATAAATAAATCATCATCGCCCGAACGTATTTTCATGTGACTCATAAAACCGCGTGCATTGAAAAATTCTGTTTTTGTGTAGGCTAAATTTCTGCCAACACCCATATATGGAATACCTGTTTTTGCAAACGAAAAATACTGAGTAGCAGTAATTAAAGTTTCAAAGCGAATGAGTTTATTTATTAAGGAATTTTTGACTTTAGAATATGTACCATAGCCTAAAATAATACTTTTATTATGACTGAAATGCGAAACCATTTCTTTAATCCAGTTTTTAGAAACAGGGCTACAATCAGCGTCTGTAAATAGTAAATAATTGTTTTTAGCTGCTTTTATGCCAAGTGTTAAAGCATACTTTTTATTGCCCCAAAAGGCTTCATTATTTTTAACATCAACTATTTTTATATTGTTATGTTGAGACGAAAATGCTTCCATTATTTCGAGTGTTTCATCTTGTGAAGCATCATTAATTAAAACAATTTCAAAATTTGAATACTCTTGAGCTATAATTGAAGGTAAAAACGCTTTAAGATTTTCGGCTTCATTTTTAGCACAAATAATAACTGAAACAGGAATGTTTTTATTGGTTTTCTTTTTTAGTTTCAAAAAAGCAAATTGACTTAAAAAAAGTAAGTAATATATAACTTGAAAAAAAACTACAATAATAAATACGTAGTACATATAATCAAGAAAACTCATAAACAATTAAGAGTGTTGAGGTTCGTTACAGTCTTTAAATTGATTTGGTGTTTTACCACAAAACCCACAAGCTTCACCATCTTTATTTAACAAGGGGTTTTGGCTAGCACAAGTTCCGGCAAATTTACCATCTTTTTTTGCCCAAATTTTTATGGCAATTCCAGCAATTCCTAGGCCTAATAAAACGATGGTTATTAAAAGAAGTTTCATCTGTTTAAATTTATTTTATTCGTTGGTCAGATATAACATTCAAATCAAAATTGCCCAGTGGGACGATTTTTTTGATTTTAATGTTTCATGTTTGAAAATTTAATACAAAGATAGTGCTTTTAGCACTAATTTATGTTGTGATTAATGTGTTGAATGTGACGTAATTGCTTTTTAGTGTCAAAAAATTAATTTGTAAATTTAAACATCTAACCAATTTTAAAATTATTTAATTATGAAAAAATTATTTGCAGAATTTTTCGGAACATTTTGGCTCGTTTTTGGAGGCTGTGGTAGTGCTGTTTTTGCAGCGGGTTTCCCTGATTTGGGAATTGGCTTTGTAGGCGTAGCACTAGCATTTGGACTTACCGTTTTAACTATGGCTTATGCCGTTGGGCATATTTCTGGAGGGCACTTTAATCCAGCCGTTTCCCTTGGCTTATGGGCTGGAGGAAAGTTTGAAGCTAAGAATTTAGTTGGCTATATTGTAGCACAATTAATTGGTGCTATTGCCGCTGCTGGAGCACTTTATTTAATATTAAGGAATAAAGCTGATTTTGTTAGTATTGGTGGTTTTGCAGCTAATGGCTATGGCGAATTATCTCCTGATGGTTATTCCATGACTGCCGCTTTAATTGCAGAGTTTTTATTAACCGCATTTTTCTTGTTAATAATTTTAGGAAGCACCAATGCTAGAGCACCTAAAGGATTCGCTCCAATAGCTATTGGTTTAGGGTTAACATTAATTCATTTAATTAGTATCCCTATAACAAATACATCGGTAAATCCAGCACGTTCTACAAGTCAAGCTTTATTTGCAGGTGCAGATTTTACTAGCCAACTTTGGTTATTTTGGGTTGCACCTATTGCAGGAGCTATAGTAGCAGGATTTATCCACAAAGCGTTGTTTGATAAAGAATAACAAAGAGTCAATTATTATAGTATAAAAAAGCCTCACTTTAATGAGGCTTTTTGTTTTTTTAATGTTACAAATTATTTTTATTGTAAACTAATTTGTGCTACTGAATTTTCAATTGAAGCTATAGTATTTCCACCTTTAGGCTCAATAGTAATTTGTAATGCTAATGCATCTTCAGTATAAGGAAGCGATTTAAGCTGTCTGTCGGCTTCACTTAAAATACCTAAACTAACCATTTTGCCTTGTAATTCTGCCCATATTTGGTAGCATTGCTCTTCTGGTAATTCAGGTAACGATACCACATCAATCATTGACGTTTTTTCCTTTGGGTTTATGTATGCCACTGTTTTTAAATCTTTAGCACGTTCGTTTCCTTTTATAATATATTTTTCGGTTTCAGGATTGTTAAGCTTTAATAACTGGCGCATAACATTATCGAGCATTTTATTGTTTTGTGCAATATCACTACGCAAATCAAAAATTTCATCAACAACCACTTGGTTTTCTTCTGAAAGCTTTTTATTTTGAGTATAAAACAAGTAAGAGGTTCCTGCAAAAAGTAAGGCAGCAATACTAGCTGCTAAACTAAATTTGTACCATTTTTTGTACTTATACGATGTGTTTAATTTAATAACAGGTTTTTGGTCAAGTTCTTCTAAAATATTATTTAGAATATTTTTTGGAGCTTCAACAGCATTACTTTTTGCAACAATCTCTAGATTGTGTTGCAAAGTGTTGTAGGCATTCTGTACTTCTGGGTATCTTGAAATATAAGTTTCAACCATTTCTGTTTCAGCAGAAGTAGTTTCACCTAGTAGATATTTTTCTAATAGGCCAGAATTTAAAAAAGTAGTTATTTTCTCATTCATGACTTTATTTATTGTGGATTATAAATTTTTTTCAATTCTCGTAATCCAATTTTTAATCTCGATTTTATAGTTCCCAGCGGAATATCTAATTCATCACTAGCCTCTTGTTGTGTCATACCCTCAAAAAAGAGCGCATTAATTACTATTTGATATTTTTCATCAAGAGTATTTAGGTGATTTTTTATATCTAAAACGTCCTGATTTAATTCTCCAAATGATACTTTATATACGGATGAAGTCTCCATTTGGACTTCTTTTTCGGTTTTCTTCTTTAAAGAACGGATTTTATCTATAGATGTATTATAGGCAATTCGATATAACCATGTAAACAATTTGGCTTTACTAGAATCGTATTTTTTAGAATATCTCCAAATTTTTACAAAGGTTTCTTGTAGTACGTCTTGTGCTGTATCATCATCTACTATTACTTTTTTTATAACACCGTATAAAGCATCGCCATAGTTTTCGTATAATAAAGTTATAGCTTTTTTGTCGCCATTTTCAAGTAGATTAACAATGTCTTTTTCTATGGATGAAATCAAGATAAATTTGGTTTAAACGATACGTTTATTTGGTTAGTAATATTACCAAAGTTAGAAATTTCTTTTAGATTATAGAATATTAACTTCGGCTTCTATTGAAATATTAAAAAGTCTTTTAATAGTTTTTTGAATTAATTTTGAAAGATTCAAAATATCAGAACCTTTGGCATTACTATAATTTACAAGTACTAAAGCTTGTTTTTTATGTACGCCGTAGTTGCCAAAACGCTTGCCTTTAAAGCCAGCTTTTTCAATAAGCCAACCTGCAGGTATTTTTATTTTATCTTTAGAAATGGTATAACTTGGCATTTCTGGAAAATTTTCGAGTAAGGTGTTGTAATGAGCTTTTGAAATCACAGGGTTTTTAAAAAAACTACCACTATTACCAATCTCTTTTGGGTTTGGTAATTTGCTTTTGCGAATAGCAATTACAGCTTTAGAAACTTCTTTAATGGTTGGTTTTGTTATGCCCATTTTTTCAAGTTGAGTTGTAATGCTACCGTAATTAATATTTAATTTATGTTTATTTTTAGTGAGTTTAAAAGTAACGCTTGTAATAATATATTTTCCTTTTTCTTGTTGTTTGAATATAGAATTTCGGTAACCAAAATCACAATCAGTATTAGAAAATGATTTTAGTTGGTTGGTTTCTAAAGAAAGTCCTTCACAAGAAACAAAAGTGTCTTTTAATTCTACACCGTAAGCACCAATGTTTTGAATAGGAGCAGTACCAACATTTCCAGGTATTAATGATAAATTTTCAACACCTCCAAAATCATGTTTTAAACACCAAAGTACAAATTCGTGCCAGTTTTCGCCAGCATTTGCTTTTACAGTTGCAGAATTTTCATCTTCAGAAATTATAGTAATTCCTTTTAAGTTGATATGAATAACTAAAGCTTCTTGGTTTTTGGTAAGTAACAAATTGCTGCCTCCTCCTAAAATTAATTTATTAGGGAAGTCTTTTAATGATAAAACAACCTTTAATTCATTGAGATTTGAAACCGTTACAAAATGTTTTGCAAGTACATCAATACCAAAAGTATTGTAGGGTTTTAAAGATATATTTTCTTTAATCTTCACTAGTCTTTATAAACTTTTAAAGCTTCTTTTATAATATTCACAGCTTTAATTAGGCTTTCTTTGTTAAGTACGTAGGCTATACGAATTTGGTTTAAACCAACACCTGGAGTTGAGTAAAATCCACCTGCAGGAGCAACCATAACAGTTTCTCCATTAACGTCGAAATTTTCTAAAAGCCATTTCGCAAAATTATCAGAATTTTTTATTGGCAATTCTACAATGCAATAAAAAGCCCCTTTTGGTTTAGCTACTTTAAGACCATCAATTTTTTGTAATTCACTAATTAAAATGTTTCTTCTCTCAACATATTCTTCAATTACATCATCAAAGTAACTTTGTGGGGTGTCTAAAGCAGCTTCGCTTGCAATTTGTGCTAACGTTGGTGGGCTTAAGCGAGCTTGGGCAAATTTTAAGGCGGTTTGTATTACAGTTTTGTTTTTAGACACCAAACAACCAATTCTTGCACCACACATACTGTAGCGTTTTGAAACTGAATCAATCATAATAGCATAATCTTCAAGTTCAGTTTCTTGCATTATCGAGTAGTGTGTATTGCCATCGTATGCAAATTCTCGGTAAACTTCATCAGCAATCAAAAATAAATCGTGCTTTTTAACAATAGCTGCTAATTTTTCAATTTCTTCTTTGGAGTACAAATAGCCTGTTGGATTTCCTGGGTTGCAAATTAAAATAGCTTTTGTTTTTGATGTAATTAATTTTTCAAACTCTTCAATTGGAGGTAATGCAAAATTATCTTCAATCTTAGAAATAACAGGAACAACTTTTACAGCCGAAGCTGTTGAAAACCCGTTATAATTAGCATAAAATGGTTCTGGAATAATAATTTCATCATCTACATCCATAATACTTCCAAAAGCAAAAAGAAGAGCCTCACTACCACCTGTTGTTACAATAATATCGTTGTGGTTAACACCAATATCATGCTTTTTGTAATAAGCTGAAATTTTTTGTCTGTAAACCTCAGAACCTTCAGATCTTGAGTATGCTAAAATATCAATATTACTATTTTTAATAGCCTGTAAAGCAATTTCTGGGGTTTTAATATCGGGTTGACCAATATTTAAATAATAAATGAATTTACCTTTTTTTACCGCTTCTTCTGCAAACGGAACCAGTTTCCTAATAGGAGATTGTGGCATTAATTGCCCTTTTTTTGATATTGTTGGCATTAAAAAAGTATTATATAATGCAAAGTTGAGAAAATTATCTTAAAGTTTTTTTAAAAAACTACTATAAATGTTAATGATATTGTAAAGATTAGTAAATTCATGGAAGAAATATTTAATGTGCATACGTGAAAAAAGTTTTAACTCTTATTATAATCTTTTTTTGTTTGAGTAATCTTACGTATTCTCAAAGCAAGTTTGTTATTCAAAATAAAAAAGGGTCAAATAAAATAAAGTTTAAACTCATAAATAATTTAATAGTAATTCCTGTTGAAATTAATGGTGTAGAACTATCTTTTTTATTAGATACAGGTGTTAGTAAACCTATAATTTTTAATTTTCTAAATGTTTCTGATACTTTAAAAATTAAAAACGCTGAAAAGATATTTTTAAGAGGTTTAGGCGAGGGCGAATCGGTTGAGGCCTTAAAATCTAAAAATAATGTTTTTAGAATTGGTGATGCTATTAAATTAAATCAAGATTTATATGCTGTATATGATGCAAATTTAAATTTTGCACCAAGATTAGGTGTGCCAATTCATGGTATTTTAGGTTTTGATTTGTTTAAAGACTTAGTTGTAGAAATAAATTATTCGCATAAATATATTAGAATAACAGAGCCCAATAAATTTAAGTATAAAGATTGTAAAAAATGCGAAAAATTTAATATAGAGTTTTACAATAATAAACCCTATATAAATGCTAAAGTGAAAATTAATAACAAACAAATACCAGTAAAATTATTGATTGATTCTGGAGGAAGTGATGCACTGTGGTTGTTTGAAGATGATACTTTAGGAATTGTATCAAGCAATAAGTATTTTGAAGATTTTTTAGGTCATGGGCTTAGTGGAAGTGTTTATGGTAAACGTTCTAAAATAGATGAGTTTTCATTAAATAGATTTGTTCTTAAAAGAGCAAATGTGGCTTTTCCAGATTCTACATCCATTTCTTTTGCAAAAAAATTCGCTGGACGTAATGGCAGTTTAGCAGGTAATATTTTAAAACGTTTTAATGTTATAATGGATTACAGAAGAGCTACTGTAATCTTTAAAAAAAATGGATACTTTAAAGAAGAGTTTAGTTATAATAAAAGTGGAATTGAATTAGCACATAATGGAGTTAGGTTAGTAAAAGAAAGAGAAAACAGTGTTTCTAATGATTATGGTTTAAACAACAAAACTGGCGAAAATGGAACAAAAATTATTTTTGATACAGGATATAAATTTTCATTAAAACCAGCATATGCTATAGTAGAATTAAGAATGAATTCTCCAGCTCAAAAAGCAGGGTTAAAAAATGGTGATATTGTTTTGTACATAAACGGAAAACCAACTCATCAATTCTCATTACAAGAAATAATGTATAAGTTTTATGAAGATGATGGCACAAAAATAAGATTAAGAATAGATAGAGGCGGAGTTGTTTTAAACTATTCTTTTGTGCTAGAAGATTTTTTCAAATAACAAAGCCCGAAAATTAATGTTTGGGCTTTGTTAATTCATTTTGATTAAAGTATTATTGTTCTATAACACTTTTATCTTTTTTTTCCAAGACACTTTCTTTACTAGAATCTACAACTACTCCTTTAATTTTTAATGCAACTGTTGGTGTTTCAGCATTAGAAATAACGGTAATAGTTTTTCTAATAGGCATTACTCTTTTGGTGTCATACTTTACTTCTATTTCACCAGTTTGTCCTGGTAATATTGGCTCATTTGGTTTTTTTGGTATAGTACATCCGCAAGTAGAAGATACTTTTGAAATTATTAGAGGCGCATTTCCTGTATTGGTAAACTCAAAAATTCTTACACCATCAGATCCTTTTTCAATAGTTCCGTAATCAATGGTCTCTGATTTAAATTCTATTTTTGCCATTTTGTCTTGTGCATTAACAGAATAACTAATCAGTCCGATAAATAAAATTGTAATTAATTGTTTCATTACTTTTAATTTTAAATTCAAGTCAAACATAGGTACTTTTTCCACAATCTGCAAAAATAATAGACGTAATACGCAAATGTTGACATATTCAACTTAGTTATGAGTACAAATAGCTTTTCTTTTTATGTAAGAAAACTATATAGAATCAACTTTATTAATTGTTATTATAGTTTCCGTTTGATGGTTTATATTTAATATAATTGTCAAACGCAATTCGCATTTCAAGAATTCAAACTAAATGTAAACTTTTTGTCATGCTCATTTCACAGAAAAAGAAATATAAGTACTTTTGCACATTAATACTCAATAACTATTCCAAAGTATGCAAATTCCATCAAAATATGATGCAAGTCAAGTAGAAGGTAAATGGTACGATTACTGGATGAAAAACAACTATTTTCATTCAGAGCCAGATGAAAGAGAACCTTATACTATTGTAATTCCGCCACCAAACGTTACAGGTGTATTGCATATGGGGCATATGTTGAATAATACCATTCAGGATGTGTTGATTCGTCGTGCACGTTTGCAAGGAAAAAATGCCTGTTGGGTACCTGGTACAGACCACGCATCTATTGCTACCGAGGCTAAAGTAGTAGCTAAATTAAAGGAACAAGGAATTGATAAAAATGATTTAACCCGAGATGAATTTTTAAAGCATGCTTGGGATTGGACGCACGAATATGGCGGTGTTATTCTAGAACAGTTAAAAAAACTTGGTTGTTCTTGCGATTGGGATAGAACTAAATTTACTATGGATGACGACATGTCAGAATCTGTTATTAAGGTTTTTGTTGATTTATACAACAAAGGCTTAATTTACAGAGGTTACCGCATGGTGAATTGGGATCCTGAAGCAAAAACAACACTTTCTGATGAAGAGGTTGAATATGTTGAAAAACAAGGGAAATTATATTATGTAAAGTATAAAGTTGAAGGGAGCGATGATACTTTAACTATAGCTACTACACGACCTGAAACTATCTTGGGCGACACCGCCATTTGTATCAATCCAAATGATGAACGCCATCAAAACCTAAAGGGTAAAAAAGCTATTGTGCCTATTTGTAACCGTATTATTCCTATTATTGAAGATGATTACGTAGATGTTGAATTCGGGACAGGTTGTTTAAAAGTTACGCCAGCACATGATGAAAACGATAAGGTTTTAGGTGATAAATACAATCTTGAAGTAATTGATATTTTTAACGAAGATGCTACATTAAATGCCTTTGGAATGCATTATGAAGGTAAGGACAGATTTGCGGTTCGAAAAGAAATTGTAAAAGAACTTAAAGAAAAAGGACATATTCTTAAAATTGAAGATTATAATAATCGCGTAGGCATCTCAGAACGTACAAAAGCCATTATAGAACCACGATTATCAGATCAGTGGTTTTTAAAAATGGAAGAATTAGCAAAACCTGCTTTAAAAGCAGTTTTAAGTGAAAATTCAGATATTAAACTATTCCCAAAAAAGTTCCTAAACACTTATCGCCATTGGATGGAAAACATTCGCGATTGGAATATTTCGCGCCAATTATTATGGGGACAACAAATTCCTGCATATTATTACGGCAATGGAAAAGAAGACTTTGTAGTTGCAGAAAGCATAACAGATGCACTTGCTTTAGCAAAAGAAAAAACAGGAAAAGATAATTTAAAAGCAAAAGATTTAAAACAAGAAACAGACGCTTTAGACACTTGGTTTTCGTCTTGGTTATGGCCAATTAGTGTGTTTGATGGGATTAGAAACCCCGAAAATGAAGATGTTAAATACTATTACCCTACCAACGATTTGGTTACAGGACCAGATATTTTATTCTTTTGGGTTGCACGAATGATTGTTGCGGGTTACGAATATAAAAACGAAAAACCTTTTGAGAATGTTTACTTAACAGGACTTGTACGCGATAAGCAACGCCGAAAAATGAGTAAATCTTTAGGAAACTCTCCCGATGCCTTAAAACTTATTGAAACTTACGGAGCAGATGGTGTTCGTGTTGGGTTATTGCTGAGTTCTGCCGCTGGAAACGATTTAATGTTTGATGAAGCTTTATGTAATCAAGGTAAAGGGTTTGCTAATAAAATATGGAATGCTTTTAGGTTAATTAATGGATGGGAAGTAGCCGATATTAATAAGTCAGAATCTTCTAAAATAGCCGTTGATTGGTTTGAATCTAAATTTCAAAAAGTATTAAATGAAATAGAAGATCATTTTAGAAAATATCGATTGAGTGATGCTTTAATGAGCATGTATAAGTTGATTTACGATGATTTCTGCGGATGGTTTTTAGAAATGATAAAGCCTGCATACCAGCAGCCCATTGATAAGAAAACTTACGATGCAGCTATTTCCATCTTAGAAAATAATTTAAAAATATTGCATCCGTTTATGCCATTTTTAACTGAAGAAATTTGGCAGCATATTACACAAAGAACACCTAATGAGGCTTTAATTGTTTCTAGTTACCCTGAAAGTAAGCTAATTAATGAGACTTTAATTACAGAATTTGATTTTGCTTCCGAAGTTATTTCGGGTATTCGTACCATTAGAAAACAAAAGAATATTCCTTTTAAAGATGCTATAGAATTTTCGGTTATTAATAATGAGAATTCAACCAAAACATTTGATGGTGTTATACAGAAATTAGGTAACCTTGAAGCTATTAATTATGTTTCTGAAACTGTTGATGGAGCTTTAACTTTTAGAGTAAAATCTAACGAGTATTTTGTGCCTATGGCAGGAGCCATTGATGTTGAAGCCGAAATAAAAAAGCTTACAGAAGAGTTAAATTACACAGAAGGGTTTTTAAAATCAGTACAAAAAAAGCTTTCAAACGAAAGGTTTGTTAATAATGCACCAAAACAAGTAGTTAGCAGCGAAAAGAAAAAAGAAGCCGATGCTTTAGCTAAAATTGAAACCTTAAAGGCTAGTTTAGCGAGTTTGAATTAGGTTAGTTTAGTGGCTCCGTATAAGAATAGTTGCAATTTTATATACATCTCAAGCGTGTAAACACTTACTTCCTATACAAAAAATAATTATTCACTAAATCAATATAGTTTTGTTTAGCCTTGTCTTCGGTAATATTTTTGGCTTGAAATAAAGCATTGGTTTTAAAGGCATTAATTATGGGTTTTTTGCTACGCGGTCTGCCGTAATCGTTTGTGGCTATTTTGTAATAAGCATAAAGTTTTAATAGGGTATCGGCAGGAAAAGGTTCAGTATGAGCATTTACACGTGCAACAGCATTTCTAAATTCTATGTCTAACTTTTTGTTACTCATTTACTTCTGCAATAACACTTTCTCCACCACGCACTTTTTGGTTAAGCTGCACGTTTATTTTAGTATTTAAAGGCAAAAACAGATCTACTCGCGATCCAAATTTTATAAAACCAGAATCTGCACCTTGAACAGCTTTATTGTTTTGTTTTGCATAATTAACTATACGTTTTGCCAAAGCACCTGCTATTTGTCTATAAAGTACTTTTCCGTAAGCTTCGTTTTCTACAACAACGGTTGTGCGTTCGTTTTCTTCACTCGCTTTAGGATGCCATGCCACTAAATATTTTCCTGGGTGATACTTGCTGTAAATAACATGACCACCAATAGGGTAGCGCGTTACATGTACATTTATTGGAGACATAAATACACTAACTTGTAGGCGCTTGTCTTTAAAATATTCTTTTTCAAAAACCTCTTCAATAACTACAACTTTACCATCTACAGGAGAAACTACATGTTTATCGTTAAATGAGGTACGCCGTTTAGGGTTTCTAAAAAATTGAAGAATTAATATAAAAAAGCCTAATAATAAAATTAAAACCAATGTTCGTAACCATGCCGCAGTTATAAAACTATCTACTAACAAAAATGAAGCGACAATAATAATCAGTGTTATAAATATAATTTTATGGCCTTCTTTATGAAACATATTGTAAAATTCTTAAAAATAAATATATAAAAGGTGCTGCAAAAATAATACTATCTAGTCTATCTAGCAATCCGCCATGTCCTGGCATAATTATACCACTGTCTTTAACATTGGCTTGACGTTTAAATTTAGATTCTATTAAATCTCCTAAAGTTCCAAATACGCTAATAATAATACTTAAAATTAGCCAATTAGTAAAATTTAGTGTTTGTGTAAAGGTAGCAATAAAATAGCTTGCTATACACGAAAAAAACAAACCGCCTAAAAAGCCTTCAAAGGTTTTTTTAGGAGAAATTTTTTCAAATAATTTTTGTTTTCCGAAGTTTTTGCCAACTAAAAAAGCAAACGAATCGTTAACCCAAACCAAAATAAAAGTACCTAACAGTACACTTGGATTATAATTTACAATAAGAATTAAAAACACAAAAGCACTTGAAAGATAAAAGGTTGTAAGTATAAATCGTTTAGAGCTAAATAGCGGAATGGTTTTTTCTGAAAACAAATCTTTTATTAAAAACAACTGCACAAAAATGCTAATTACCATTAAAATTTGTGTAGCCTCGTCTAAGCCTGTATTAGTATTTAAAACCAATTGCCAATAGCCAAAAACGAGATAAAGTATTATAAAAATAAAGTAGGGTACTATACTTTTTAGCTGGATGAGTTTCATGAATTCTCCTATACATATTAAGCCAAAAACAAAAAAAAGTATAATTATAGCATGTTGGTTAAATAAACAGCCAATTAATAGTAAAACGTAAATTAAACCAGATACGGTTCGTATTAAGGTTTCTTTCATCTGTTTTATAAATCTTCTAAAAGTAACAGGTATAGGTTTTTTGCACTACTACCATAGCTTAAAAAATCTTTATCATCTTCAGATTTAAAGTGTTTTATAGTAGTAATATTTGTTGGGATTTTTTGTCTGTTTTTAGATTTTATACCACGTAAACCTTCGCCAATATTTTCAACAATTTGGCTAGTGGTAGCAAAAACAATGAAGTTTAAAGGTAATTCTGGTAACTTTTTCTCGTAAATCTGTTTAGAAGAAATTAATAAAGAACCATCATTGGCAATTAAGTTTTCGCATGTAGTTAAGAAAAAAGTTGAGTCGCTAATTTTTGCTGTAGTTTGTAAATTAGAATTCTTGAATTTATCTTTTAGGTTATCGTCTAAGAGAAGTGTTTTTTCATCATCCCATTTATTTTCGTCAATAATGTTTTGCAAGTTTTGGAATACTTCGTTTAAATCTTCGCAATACAAAAACTTACCACCATTAGCTTTAAAGTTTATGGTAAACCTTTCGTCTATTGGTAGTTTAACTTCTGGCATATATTTGCCTCGATCATTTGATTTTAGTTCTTCCTGAAAGTTATCAGATTTAGAACCAAATATTTTTCTAAAAAGACTCATTTAGATTGTTGCTATTAACTCAATTTTCATGGGTTTTATCAAATATAAAAAATCTTAAATTAACCAAAGGCCTAATTTAAGATTTTTACTAAAAGCTTAACAAAATTAGTCAGATATCTATTCTTCTTCTTCTTCTTCTTCTGTGTTTTCTTCTTTTTTTATTTCAGCAGAACTTTCTTTTTCAAAAGGACGTTTACCAAATATTTTTTCAAGATTATCTTTAAAAATCACTTCTTTTTCTAAGAGCACTTCTGCAAGTTCGGTAAGTTTGTCCTTATTTGCTTCAAGTAATTTTATGGCACGTTGGTATTGCTTTTCAATAATTGCAGAAATTTCCTTATCGATTAATTCTGCTGTTTCTTCACTATATGGTTTTGTAAAGCCGTATTCACTTTGCCCTGAAGAATCGTAATAAGTTAAATTACCTATTTTATCACTTAGTCCGTAAACGGTAACCATGGCTCTTGCTTGTTTGGTAACCTTTTCTAAATCGCTTAAAGCTCCAGTTGAAATTTTATCGAAAATCACTTTTTCGGCAGCACGACCACCAAGAGCAGCACACATTTCGTCTAGCATTTGTTCAGGACGAACAATTAAACGTTCTTCTGGCAAGTACCATGCTGCACCTAATGAACGACCACGAGGTACAATAGTAACTTTTACCAATGGTGCGGCATGCTCAAGCATCCAACTTGTAACAGCATGTCCAGCTTCGTGAAAAGCAACTGCTCGTTTTTCACTAGGCGTTATAATTTTGTTTTTCTTTTCTAAACCGCCAATAATTCTATCTACAGCATCAAGAAAGTCTTGTTTGTCAACTGCTTTTTTACCATTTCTAGCAGCAATTAATGCAGCTTCGTTACACACGTTGGCAATATCTGCACCAGAAAAACCTGGGGTTTGCTTTGATAAAAAGTCTAAATCTAAACCCTTAGCTTTTTTAAGAGGTCTTAAATGCACCTCGAAAATTTCTTTACGCTCACGAACATCAGGTAGATCAACAAAAATTTGTCTATCAAAACGTCCAGCACGCATTAAGGCTTTATCTAAAATATCAGCTCTATTGGTTGCAGCAAGTACAATAACATTTGTATTTGTACCAAAACCATCCATTTCTGTTAAAAGCTGGTTTAATGTGTTTTCTCGCTCATCGTTACTTCCAGACATGGCATTTTTACCCCTTGCACGACCAATAGCATCTATTTCGTCAATGAAAATTATTGAAGGCGATTTTTCTTTGGCTTGTTTAAATAAATCGCGTACTCTTGATGCACCAACTCCAACAAACATCTCTACAAAATCCGACCCAGATAATGAGAAGAAAGGTACTTTAGCTTCTCCTGCAACAGCTTTGGCTAAAAGCGTTTTACCAGTTCCTGGAGGGCCTACAAGTAGCGCGCCTTTAGGAATCTTTCCTCCTAAAGTGGTATATTTTTCAGGGAATTTTAAAAAGTCAACAATCTCTTGTACTTCTTCTTTTGCACCTTCTAATCCAGCAACATCTTTAAAGCTTGTTTTAACCTCTGTATTTTGGTCGAATAATTTGGCTTTCGATTTTCCAATGTTAAAAATCTGTCCGCCAGCACCACCACCAGCACCTCCAGACATACGGCGCATAATAAATATCCAAACTCCAATAAGTAATATAAATGGTAGAATACCTATTAAAAAATCGCCCCAAACATTTTCTTTAGTATTTAAGCTAAGTATATCATATTTGCCTATGGATTTTAAATCGTTTTCAAAATTTTGAAGATCACCAATTTCAAATGTATAGTTTGGCAATTTAGTAGCCGATGGAATAAAGGTTTTTGGTTTCGACTTTCTGTGAATTTCTTTTGCTTCGGCATCTTTTGTTAGATAAACTTGAGCAATACGGCGGTTTATAATTTCAACTTTATCAATATCGTCATCTTCAGCATATTTAAAAAATTCTGCTGGTGTTATAGTGCCACCGTCTTGATAACTACCACTACTAAATAATTGAAATCCTAAAAATATTGCTAATACAATACCGTAAATCCAATACGGACTAAACTTAGGTTTCTTTTCTTTTATTTTTTTTTTATCGTTTGCCATTTGCTTTTTTTAGTAACTAGTTTCTATTACTGTAGTTTTTGCATCACCCCAAAGACTCTCAATGTCATAATATTCTCTAATGTGCTTTTGAAACACATGTACAACAACATTAACATAATCTATCAATACCCATTCGGCATTATCTAAACCTTCAGTATGCCAAGGGTTATCTTTAAGCTCTTTACTTACTTTTTTTTGTATTGAATTGACTATGGCGTTTACTTGTGTATTTGAAGTTCCTTCGCAAATTATAAAGTAATCACAAACCGTATTTTCAATATCTCTTAAATCTAGAATATTTATTTCTTTACCTTTAACATCTTCAATACCACTTATTATTACAGATATTAATTGGTCTGGGCTTATTTTGTTTTTCGCCATTAAATTTTTTTAATTTGTGCAAAGTTATTATTTTTTTAGTTCTTTATACTTTAAAATAATCATAAGATTTAAAAGCTTTAAAATAACTTGTAAATGCGTATAATCAAACTTGATGCCATCGATTCGACAAATTCTTTTTTAAAAGAAATGATTTGTACTGAAACTGTCACCGATTATACTATTGTAGTTGCAGAATATCAAACTAATGGGCGCGGGCAGATGGGAACTAATTGGGACTCAGAAAAAGGTAAAAACCTTATGTTTAGCTTGTTTAAAGATTTAAGTATTCATGTTGTTGAGTTTCCTTTTTATATTAGTATGGCTATTTCTTTGGCTATTTTGAAAACCTTAAAGGCATTAAATATTCCGGATTTACATATTAAATGGCCAAACGACATTTTGTCAGCAGACAAAAAAATTTGTGGAATATTAATAGAGAATGTCATAAAAAACAAACTTAATTCTACCATTATTGGAATTGGAATTAATGTAAATCAAACAGAATTTAATAATCTTCCTAAAGCATCATCTTTAAAAAATATTACAGGCGTGCATTATAATTTAGATGAAATTCTGCAAAATATTATTAAGTACACTAAAGCTTATTCTGAGTGTTTACAACAAGGTGAATATGAAGCTGTTAAAAATGAATATGAAGCTAATTTATTTAGAAAAAATAAACCTTCAACATTTAAAAATACTGAAGGTGAGTTGTTTTCTGGTTTTATAAAAGGAGTAACTAAATATGGTAAACTTATGGTTACACTGGAAGACGAAGTTGTTAAAAAATTCGACCTAAAAGAAGTTACGCTGATGTATTAATTAGGTGGCTTCGAGAGCTTCGACCAACCATAAACTTTTAAATTGCATTAGGGATGCTAGTAGCAAGGGTTTCAATAAATTTACTTATTGGGCCTTTAATCATCATTGCCATCATAGGGTTAAAGTCGCCAGTAAATTCCAATTGAACTTCACTGGTGTCACTTCCTGTTTCAACAATATTTCCTATTAACGAAAAATCTAATTTACCACCTGCAGCACCCAAAACAATTTTATTTGGTGCTATAGCTTCTTTCTTTTTAAGTACTATTTCTGGCATGCCTTTTAATGCAAAAAGAAATTTATCGTTTTCTAAAACTTCAAACTTACTTATGTTTTCTGGCATTAAATTTTTAAAATTTTTAACAACAGATAAAAAATCAAAGACCTCTTGAGGTGATTTACTTACACTAATTTTTGGTGATTCTAAATTCATAATATCGTTAAGTTGTTATTTGTTAAGGTGTTTAGTTGTGTGTCTTAACAGCTTTACAACTAAACAACAAACTTTTTATATCAATTAGCGTTCCATTCACTAGGATTAGTGTTCCATTCAGACAAAGTTTCCAGTTCTTTTTGAGATATATAATTGGTTTCTAAGGCTTGCTCAAGTAAACTTTCGTAATTGCTTAGTGTGTGCAGGTTTATGTTTTCTTTTTTAAAATTTTCAGCAGCTACATTAAAACCATAGGTAAAAATGGCAACCATACCTTTTACATTAATATTGGCATCTTTTAAGGCTTTAACTGCATTTAAACTACTTTTCCCTGTGCTTATTAAATCTTCAACTACCACAACATTTTGACCGCTTTCAATAAACCCTTCAATTTGGTTTTTACGCCCGTGCCCTTTAGCATCTGGTCTTACATAAATAAAAGGTAGTCCCAAATATTCTGCAACCAGCATACCAATACCAATGGCTCCAGTAGCAACACCAGCAATAGCATCTGGTTTACCATATTGCTTTTCAATATGCTTACCCATTACTTCTCTAATATAATTTCGAATAGGTGGGAAAGACAATATAATTCTGTTGTCGCAATAAATTGGCGATTTCCATCCAGATGCCCATGTAAAAGGTTTTTTAGGACTAAGTTTTATAGCATTAACTTGTAATAAAACTTCGGCAGTTTTTCTAGCAGTATGTTTGTTAAAAATCATAAACACAAAATTACATATAAATTTGTTTCTATTCAGTTGCAAATTGGTGAATAAAATTATTTTTTTTAACAATGATTAAAATGTATTTAAAAGTGATATTTTTACCAAAGTATAAAAGTAATTAGAACCCATATGCAAAAGATTTTTGTAGGTGATAAACCTATAATTTTAACGACTAAAGTTGAAAAAGAAGATGGTTTTAAAAATTATCTACTAAAAACGGTAGATATGGGTAAGGTTATTAGAACCCTTAATAGAACAAAGCTTAAAGAAGCTAGATTTATTGGGAAAAAGAAAAAAAAACTACTTAAAACATTTCTTAAAAAGTTACCTAATGTAATTGCTGGTGGTGGAAAAGTATATAATGATGATGGTGATATTTTATTTATTTATAGAAATAATAAATGGGATTTACCTAAAGGAAAAGCTGAGGGTCTTGAAAGTATTGAAAGAACAGCTATTAGAGAAGTTACTGAGGAGACGGGTGTTGCTGGATTAAAAATTACTAAACCCCTAGAAACAACATACCACATTTTTAAGCGCAACGGGCGCTATAAAATAAAAATAACCTATTGGTTTGAAATGAAGACGAGTTTTAAAGGAAAATTATACCCACAACAAAATGAAGGTATTACTAAAGTAGAATGGCTTAATAAAGCACAAACTAAAAAAGCTTTAGAGAATAGTTACGCTAATATAAAGGCGCTGGTTTAAGATTTTTTTGAAGATGCGTTTAGCGGTCATAGGCTATGAGTAGTTGTTTGTAGTCTTTATCCACAGCTTTGTATCAGAGATTCTTGTTCGTCATTTTCTAATTTCCATATACAAAAAATGTCAATATGACATTTATTTAAGTTGAAAAATGACAATTATTCTGAAAAATTAATAGCAAAACAGGTAATTTAATAAAATACTTAGTATAAAATGTGGTAAATCCATTTTGGTACTTTTTTTGTTTTATTGAATTCGAAATCAATAGAGATTTCAAATTTGAAATAATGTTTAATTTAAAATTTTGTAATTATGAGCAATTTAGTTAGTGTTCCTAAAAACGGAAGTTTAGCGAACATCAATTCAAATCAAAACTTCCCAACTTTGTCAAATTGGTTAGATGATATATTTAATCGAGACCTTCCATCAGTATTTACTTCAAACTTCAATACTGGAATTACTTTGCCAAAAGTTAATATTAAAGAAACTGCTGATGATTTTACGGTAGAAATGGCAGTTCCTGGTCTTAAAAAATCAGACTTCCAAATTAACATTGATAACCAAGTATTATCAATCTCGACAGAGACAAAGGAAGAAAATGAACACAAAGAAGAAAATTATACTCGTAGAGAGTTTGGTTATTCTTCTTTCAAAAGAACCTTTACTCTGCCTGAAAGTGTAAATGATGAAAAAATTAATGCGAGTTATAGCGAAGGTATTTTGAGTATTCACTTACCGAAAAGAGAAGAAGCCAAGCAAAAGCCTGCTAGAAGCATTAAGATTTCATAATCAATTTACTAAAATTTTTGATTGAAGTGTAAAGTATATAGTAGGGGACCGAGTAATGGGTCTCCTCTATACTACTAGAAATGTTTAATCCTTAAAATCTAAAGCGATGCAAAAATATATTTTATTATTTATGATTGGCTTGTTAAGTGTTAGTTGCAACAGTCAAAATAATAATGTAAAAGATACGGAAACAAAGGAAAGCGATGAAAAAATAGTTAAAGAACCAAAGGGTACTTGGAAAGTAGATAAAGAATTTGATGAAAATGGAAATTTAATTAGATATGATAGTATTTATTCGTGGTCTTCCGATAATAAGTACAACAATCTATCATTGTCAGAGCGTGATAGTTTGATGCAGTCTTTTAAATCAAGATTTTTTACTAACTTTTCAGGATTTGAAAATCAAGGGTTTGAAGATGTTTTTTCTAAAGATTCACTTTTTAGTAAACATTTCTTTAATGACGATTTTTTCAGAAGTAATTTTGGTTCAGAGCTTATGGATATTGACAAAATAAGGCAACAAATGATTGCAAGACAGAAAAAATTTTTAGAGAAATATCAGTCAGAATTTATTAAACCTGAAGACGAAAACTAAATAGTTGTCATCTTTTTTCTTATGAGTTTTCGGTTGTTCTTGTATTAGACACAATGGCCCGCGGATATACGTTGTTTTAATAACTTACATCAAATGTTAAACGGAATTTCCTATTTTATTTAACAAAGCCAAGTTGTAAATATTTAATGATTAACCCCTGTAAAAAACAGGATATTGAAAATGTGCTTTTTCGTAATTTTTACTTTGTATGTGTAGTCAATTTAACTGTGCATACCAACTGTTTGCAAAAGCATCATCATTTTGCTTTTTAGTTTTAAACACTTCTTTTAATTTGGCGTTATCGTTTAATAATTCAAGTGTTTTATCTTCCCAAACATAAGGCGAAAAACATTCTTTCTTGTTGTAAAATAGTAACGAAAAAATTCCAATTAAAAAACGAATCTGTTGCTTGCGGCCCTAAAGTTTTAATCTAAAAGAATTCTGCGAGGCTTGCCTCCTGGGTAAAAGAGGAAAGTTTTAAAACCTAAGGTTTTCATCAAACTAAAATTAAATTTTTCTCTGTTGAATACTTCGTGGGCTTGCCCCGAGGATTATTTATTTATATATCGAAACGATGCTTGATTAGTTTTTGTAACATAATCCCACTTTCTTTAATATTAAATGTTCTGTTTTCGATATAATAGAAACATTATAATGCAAATAATGCACCTCATAAGCTTGTTGCCTCGTTTGTTTTTTCTGATTTTCGAAAAATTAAATTGAGACTCAGCGTTTAAAATAACTATATGCAAAGGTTTTCCAGAATCGGTTTTACCAATTTCTTGAATTGAAATTTTAGAATATACTTGGGCTAAGTTATTATAAAATTGAGTTGTTTGTTGGTAAGCTGTAGTTTCTTGTCCTTCAGAAATCTCAAAATGGGTTTCAAAATCATAATAAGGTTTTTCGTTTGATGAATTACAAGACATCATATAAAACCAAAAACATCAAAAGCATTCTCATTATTTTGAATTTTTCACCATTATATTTTTAATAAAAACAACTTTTTTTTGAATATAATATAAATCTACAATTTTATTATAATTAAAATTTTTCAACATATTTAAAACTTAAAAAATATATGTTAGCTTACACTAATTGTATTTTGCTAAAAGGTTAACACTAACATGTTGTTTTTTAGTTTTATAGGTCTCTCGTTAAAATAAGTTTATGAAGATTTGTAATCTGTCTTTTGGTGAAATTATCATTTTAAATAATAATCTAGCCGAAGTAATTGTTGATGAAGGTGTTGTTCTTAACGAGGTTATGGTTGAAGAATATCATGACTTTTTGCTCAATACTTTAGAGGCTCCTTTTTTTCTTATTATAAACAAAAAGCATTCTTATAGTTATACATTTCCTGCTCAAAAAAAGATAGCTAACTTAAAGGAGATTAAAGCTATGGCTGTGGTTGCAGTTACAAGTGGAGGTGTTATGTCTACTGAAACACTGGTAAATGTTAACAGGAATAATAAATGGAATATTAAAATATTTCAAGAACGAGAACAGGCTTTGACTTGGTTAGAAAAAGAAATGATTTCTTAAGTTATATCTTATTATATCTCAAACGTTTTAGTAATCACTTTAATAAATATATCTGTTAAGCATTTGCGCATCTTTATATTAACAGTAAATTTGCCGCTTGTTAAAACAAACCATTATGACTGAGTTTATTAGAAAACGAACGGCAAATGCTAAAAATGATATCTTAAGCGGAATAACTGTAGCTTTAGCATTAGTACCAGAAGCTGTAGCGTTTGCATTTGTTGCAGGAGTAGATCCTTTAGTTGGTTTATATGCTGCTTTTATGATTGGTTTGATAACCTCAATTTTTGGAGGAAGACCAGGAATGATTAGTGGAGCGACAGGTGCTTTAGCAGTGGTTATGGTAAGTTTAGTTGCCGAAGGAAATGCTATGGGAGCAGATGGCGAAAACCTAGGTCTATATTATTTGTTTGTTACAGTTGTTTTAATGGGCGTGATACAAATGTTAGCAGGTGTTTTTAAGTTAGGGAAGTTTGTTAGACTCATTCCGCATCCTGTAATGATGGGATTTGTTAATGGGTTGGCGATTGTAATTTTCTTGTCCCAATTAGGAATGTTTAAAGATGCAAATGGTGATTGGTTTACAGGAAATAGTCTTTGGGTTATGGTTGGTCTAGTGACCTTGACCATGGGCATCATGTTTGGTTTACCTAAACTCACAAAAAAATTACCAGAAGCATTAATTGCTATTTTAGTGGTTTCTGCTATTGTTATTTTTGGAAATTTAGATGTTGCAACTGTTGGAAGCTTTATTCGAGATGGAGGAGGAGAAGGCTTAAAAGGTAGCTTGCCGCAATTTCAAACCGATATATTTAGTAAAGTGCCATTTAATTTAGAAACTATAAAATTTATTTTCCCTTATGCATTAATTCTTGCAGCTATTGGTTTAATAGAATCGTTAATGACCTTAAATCTTGTTGATGAGTTAACTGAAACCAGAGGTAATACAAACAAAGAATGTTTAGCTCAAGGTGGCGCTAATATTGTTACAGGTTTTTTTGGAGGTATGGGAGGGTGTGCCATGATAGGACAATCGTTAATTAATATAAAAGGAGGAGGGCGTGGCAGGCTATCTGGCATAGTAGCAGCTTTAATGCTATTGGTGTTTATTTTGTTTGCATCTGGACTTATTGAACAAGTACCAATTGCCGCTTTAGTAGGCGTTATGTTTATGGTAGTTATAGGAACTTTTGCTTGGAGTAGTTTCAGAATATTAAATAAAATCCCGTTAAGCGATGTTATTGTTTTAGTAGCAGTATCAGCTTTAACTGTTATTTTCGATTTGGCAATTGCTGTAATAGCTGGTGTAATTATAAGTGCTTTAGTGTTTTCTTGGGAAAACGCAAAACGAATTCGTGCTCGTAAACGTATGAAAGAGGATGGAACAAAGGTTTATGAAATTTGGGGACCATTATTTTTTGGTTCTATTATAGCATTTAACGAAAAGTTTGATGTGAAAAACGACCCTCAAAATGTAGAAGTCGATTTTGTTGAATCTCGTGTAAGCGACCATTCTGCTATTGAAGCTATCTTTAATTTGGTTAATAAATACGAAGCCGAAGGAAAATCAATCAAACTAAAGCATTTAAGCGAAGATTGTAAAATCCTGCTTTACAAATCAAGCCCTAAGTTTAGAGAGGTTATTGTTGAGGCCATTGATGATCCGCGTTATCATTTAGCAGAAAACCCTGAGGCATTTACCAAAGGGCTTTCAGAGTATAAGTTTTAATGTTGCTAGGTGTGAAATGTAAATCAAATCTTCTTTACTAAAGCCTAAACCCTAGAGCCAAACTTACCGCATGGGTCTTTTTTAGTTGTTCTTTTTGTGCGGTCAAACAATCTTGATTTGAGTTTATAGCCGAACGCTATTGGGGACCAGCTTGGTGTAATCTCCGTTATTTCTAATCACATCGCGTACAATAGAAGAGGCAATATATGAGGTTTGGGCAGAGGTTAACAGGAACACAGTTTCAATGGGTGCTAAATCTCTATTGGTATGTGCAATGGCTTTTTCAAATTCAAAATCTGCTGGATTTCTAAGTCCACGTAAAATAAATTCAACTTCAATTTCTTGGCAAAAATCTACGGTTAAGCCTTTGTATGATACTACTTTTACTTTAGGTTCGTCTACAAAAGCATCTTCAATAAATTTTATACGTTCATCAAGTGAGAACATATATTTTTTATCGGCATTTATGCCAATAGCCACTATTATTTCATCAAAAAGTGTAACACCCCGTTTAATAATATCGTAGTGTCCTAAAGTTAGTGGGTCAAAAGACCCTGGAAATATAGCTCGTTTCATAAATATAAAATTACAACTTTTATTTCAAAGCTTCTTCAATAGCATTATCAAATAAATCGGGGAGTGATATTCCAGCTGCCGCAGCTTGTTGAGGCAAAATACTTTCTCTTGTTAATCCAGGAATGGTATTTATTTCTAATAAATGAGGTTCACCATCTTTAAAAATATATTCGCTTCTGCTAAAGCCTTTCATTTTTAAAATTTTATATACTTTTTTGGCTATGGTATTTACTTTTTCTTCTAGCTCTTTACTTAAACGAGCTGGTGTAATTTCTTGAGATTTACCTAAGTATTTTGCTTCGTAATCAAAAAAATCATTTTCGCTTACAATTTCAGTAATTGGTAATACTTTAGTTTTTCCTTTATATGTAATAACACCAACAGAAACTTCTACACCATCTAAAAACGATTCAATAATTATTTCGTTATCTTCTTTAAAAGCCACATTAATAGCGTTTTGTAAATCGTCCTTTTTATGCACTTTAGTTACACCAAAACTACTACCAGCTTTATTAGCTTTTACAAAACATGGTAAGCCTACTTTGGTTACTATTTCGTTTTCATTTATAGTGTCTCCTAAGTTTATATAATACGATTCGGCTGTTTTTATGCCGTAAGGTTTTAAAGTACTTAAACAATCTCGTTTATTAAATGTTAAAGCTGCTTGATACATGCCGCAACTGGTGTAAGGTATATTTATTAAATCAAAGTAGCCTTGCATAAAACCATCTTCACCAGGAGACCCATGTATAGCATTAAACACACAATGGAATGTGATTTTTTTATTTTTAACAGTAACGGAAAAATCATTTTTATCAATGGGAAATTCAACATCATTTTCATCAACATAAACCCATTTATTTTTAAATATATGAATACAATATGCATTGTATTTGGACTTGTTTAAAGTCTCAAAAACTACATTTCCGCTTTTTAATGAGATTTTGTATTCACTTGAATACCCCCCCATAATAATGGCAATATTTTTCTTCATTGATATTTAAATAATTTGTCTGTCAGTCTAAAACTTACAATAAAACGTATCTATATTAAGTTAAGCTAAAATATCATATATATTGCAAAAGAAAAAACAGTTCTGTTTTTATATATTTGCGTATCGAAAATTACAATACATGAGCATTATTAAATTTCTTGTAAGTAAAACATTTTTAAAACAAATTTTATTGGTTATAGTAGCGTTAGTTGTTTTTTGTTTTTTAATGTTACAATGGTTAAAATCGTCTACCAATCATGGTAATTTTGAAACTGTTCCAGACCTTACCGGGAAATCTATAAGTGTTGCTAAAATTGAGTTAGAGGAAAATGATTTAGTCATGCAAATTCAGGATTCGGCCAATTTCAATCCTAATTATCCTAAGTTTTCGGTGATTGAACAAGATCCACCAGCAGGAGCTAAAGTTAAAGAGAATAGAAAAATTTACATTACCTTAAATCCATCAGGTTACAGAAAAGTAAGAGTGCCTAATTTATTAGAAAGTACGTTAAGGCAAGCAAAACCAACTTTGGAAGCTCTAGAGTTTAAACTTGGTAAGCTTACTTATGTTGATAATATAGGTAAGGATATTGTACTAAAAATGCAGCATAAAGGCAAAATTATTCAAGCAGGAGATATGTTGTCGAAAACCGAAAAAATCGATTTAGTTCTTGGAAATGGGAGACGCCCATCAGCAAAGAATTAATTACAGGTTTCTATACGCATTTATTCAATAAAATGAAAGATTACGCACCACAATTGCCCGATGAGGATAATTTATACGAGCACTATGCTTTTACTGTAGATAAAGGTCAAGCACCGTTGCGTATAGATAAGTATTTAATGAATTTTGTTGAAAATGCTACCCGAAACAAAATTCAAGCTGCAGCCAAAAACGGAAGTGTTTTTGTTAATAATCAGCCTGTAAAATCTAATTATAAAGTAAAACCTTTTGATGCTATTCGGGTTTTGTTCGCACACCCACCTTTTGAAAACTTATTGGTTGGAGAGGATATTCCGTTAGATATAGTTTATGAAGATGACACCCTTTTAGTTGTTAATAAACCAGCAGGAATGGTAGTGCATCCAGGTCATGGGAATTACTCAGGCACTTTAATAAATGGACTGATTTATAGATTTGATAATTTACCAAATAACTCAAGCGAGCGCCCTGGTTTGGTGCATAGAATTGATAAAGATACCAGCGGACTTTTAGTGGTTGCAAAAACCGAAAAAGCGATGACACATTTGTCGTTACAATTTGCCGAAAAAACTAGCGAGCGCGAATACTTTGCTTTGGTTTGGGGTAATGTTGAAGAAGATGAAGGAACTATTGAAGGTAACATTGGGAGGCATCCAAAAAACAGATTACAGAACACTGTTTTTCTTGATGATGAAGCCGATAAAGGCAAACCTGCTATTACTCATTATAAAGTTTTAGAGCGTTTAGGTTATGTTACATTAGTGTCTTGTAAACTAGAAACAGGTCGAACACACCAAATACGTGTACACATGAAACACATTGGGCATACCTTATTTAACGATGCCCGCTATGGTGGAGAGAAAATATTAAAAGGGACAACATTTACTAAGTATAAGCAGTTTGTTGAGAATTGTTTTAAAGTCTTACCACGACAAGCATTACACGCCAAAACATTAGGTTTTATGCATCCAAAGACAAACGAATTTATGCGTTTTGAAACACCAATTCCAAGCGATATGTTAGATTGTATTAAAAAATGGAAAGGATATTCAAAACATATAGAATCGTAAGTTTAGTTTTTTACAACTTCTT
Source organism: Wocania arenilitoris (assembly GCF_021728535.1). Taxonomy (GTDB): domain Bacteria; phylum Bacteroidota; class Bacteroidia; order Flavobacteriales; family Flavobacteriaceae; genus Wocania_A; species Wocania_A arenilitoris. The sequence goes on from NZ_JAKKDU010000002.1 coordinate 256,606, forward strand.
GATGAATAGCGTCTAATAAACTATTTTTTTGTTGCGTATCGTTAGTCAATTGCCAAAACATAATACCTCCTAAATCATTTTTCTTAACGTATTTTGTTTTTAATTTAACCGATTCTGGATCATCATAAGATATAAATATACTATCCTTTGCATTATATAAATATGGTGCTTTTGCAATGGTATCCCAATACCTAACAAAACCGCCTTTGTTTTCGTATTTATCTCGAATATTAGCATATTTTGCCCAACCTACCCAGACACCTTTATTTTTTTGATATAACCCATTGTTTTCTGGAGCTACACCTTTCCATCCTCTACCATAAAAAGCACCCCCAATAACAATTTGTTCTGGTTTAACACCTAAATTTTTACAATATTCTACTATGCTTTCAGCTGATTTTGGATTTCTTTTTTGTTTACTATTACTTATTGCTTCATAAGCGGGTGTGCCTTTTAAATCGTTTAAAGTAAAAGCTCCTAAATTAGTATGATGTCCTGTAAATAAGGAACCGCCACCTGCTAAATCATAAGTCATAATATTCATGTAGTCGGCATATTTCATTACTTCTAAAGTTTCAATATGGTCGTAATAACGTTCCCAACCAGCAGAAGCAAAGGTTAATGTCATGTCCTTTCCTGTAGCATCTAAACCTTCCCTTAATTCTTTCATTAAAGCCGTAAAATTTTGAGTATCTTCTTTTCTAAACGTGTTTCCTGCTCCTCTCATGCCTGGATACTCCCAATCCATATCTGTACCATCTAAATCGTATTCTTTTATAAAATCTATGGTGCTTTTTACAAATTTCTGTCTTAATTTAGGATTGTTTGCCATATCTGAAAATCCTGCACAACCGCCCCAACCACCACAAGCAATCATAACTTTTAAATGCGGATGTTTCTTTTTGTAAGCAACTAAGTCTTTTAGTTTTTGAGAAGACAATTCATTCTTAAACTTCATTTCATTGTCTATCACTTCTGTAAAAGAGAAGATAATGTGCGTTAATTTTTCAAAAGGGATGCTTTCTAAAGGATAATTTTTAGAAGGGACATAATACGCCATTACGGCTAATTCTTTTTTTTCTTTTGAAGAACAAAAACTAAAAATTAGTAATGAACTAATAAGTACGAGTGAGATTTTTAAAGCTTTCATAATGTTTTATATTTAGCTATGGGTTATATAAGATAGAAATATATTTTATAACAAGGTTTTGTATAAAATTGCATTCGTATGATAATACCATTTCTTATTTGAAATGTTAAAATTTAAGGGTGTCATTTTTATTGGCAAAAAAATCATAGAAAGATATAGCTAAATCAACGTAAAATGACATTAATATATTGAACAAAAAAACCAAATTTATTCGTTAAAAATTATTACCATAGTAATTGCTATGTCTCAAATTTTTGTCTAAACCTTTGATTTTTTTCTTTAAGAATGTACCACATTGTTAATTTCTTATATCGTTAGAGCCTGTGTTATTATTTCGACTCGGTCTTCTTTTTGAATTATTTCTGTTTGGATTAGAATTTCTTTTATTATTTCTAGAATTTCGAGAACGATTTTGACCTTGTTTTATTGGTTCGGTAGAAGCATTCGGGTCGGGTTCGAAACCTTCAACAATTTCAACGGGTAATTTCATGCCTACCAATTTTTCGATATCGCGTAAATATGTTGTTTCGTCTGCGCTTACTAAAGATATGGCTTCACCACTTGCGCCTGCTCTTCCCGTTCTACCTATCCTGTGCACATAATCTTCAGAAATATTAGGTAACTCAAAATTTATAACATGTGGTAGTAATGGAATATCTAAACCACGAGCGGCAATATCTGTTGCTACTAAAACACGTACTCTTCCATTTTTAAAGCCTGCTAAAGCTTTGGTTCTTGCACCTTGACTTTTATTACCATGTATAGCTGCTGCAGTAATATTTGCACTAACCATTTTTTTGCAAAGTTTATTGGCGCCGTGTTTGGTTCTTGTAAAAACCAATACCTGTTTCCAATTATCGTCTGAAATTAACTTGATTATCAAATTGGTTTTTAAACCTTTGGCAACTCTGTAAACTTTCTGACTTATGGCATCAACTGTTGAATTTTCGGGAGTAGTTTCGACTTGTACGGGGTGATTTAAAATACCGTTTGCCAATTTTCTAATATCTTTTGAAAACGTTGCCGAAAACATTAAATTCTGACGTTTTGAAGGCATTAATTTCATGATACGCTCAATATCTCTTAAAAACCCCATGTCTAGCATTCTATCGGCTTCATCTAAAACCAAAATTTCTATGCGTTTTAAAGATAGTAACCCTTGATTTTCTAAATCAATTAAACGGCCTGGAGTTGCTACTAAAATATCTATACCTTCACGAATAGTTGCTACTTGTGGTTTTTGATTTACACCTCCAAAAATAACAGTACTTCTTAAATTTAAAAACGCGCTATACTCTCTAACATTAGCATAAACTTGGGCTGCTAATTCGCGTGTAGGTGTTAAAATTAAAGCACGAATGGGTCTGTATTTTGCTTTTGGGTTGTTAGAAAGGATATGTAAAAGGGGCAATGTAAACCCCGCTGTTTTACCAGTTCCAGTTTGTGCAGATGCTAATACATCTTTGCCTTGTAAAATTGGTGGAATTGCTTTTTGTTGAATTGGACTGGGAGTAGTGTATCCTTTTTTGCTAATAGCTTTTAGCAAGGCTTCAGATAAGCCTAAAGAGTTAAATGACATATAAATTCTTTATAAGTACTCTTAACGAGTATTTGAGATGACAATTTATAATGCATACCATCTCTTGGGTTAGTGGCAAATGTACGTTTAATTTGTCGAGTTTTCAGCGTGTTTAAAAAAGAGTCAGGAAAAGCGCATAAGTATTACCTATTACAGAGAAGAATACGAAAGAAACAATTCTAGGGTAAACAGCAGCCGAGGACGTTATATGAAAGCCAAACGGCAAAGCACAGTAGAGCCTGTATTTGGAACCCTTACCCAGTTTATGGGGCTTAGAAAATTAATACTATTGGAATAGATCAAGCCAACAAGGTCATGCATCTCTCTGCGATGGCCTATACTTAAAAAGTACTTGAAATTCACTCAAAACCGAGTAAAAAGTGGGGCAGGAATACTTCCTTTATTGAGTTTTATAAAAACGGGATGCAGAGAAGCAAATACATTGTTTTTAAGAGTGTTTAAAAATCCAGAAATTGTGATACTCTAAAAAGAAAAGCCCCTTAAAAAGGAGCTTTTATGTTAAAATGTATGTTTTTTAGGGATTTGTGCAACGATTACTGGTGTTCTACGCAGTTTTTATTCAGCTATTCTTTTTTTCAAATCCATTCTTTCGTGTAAGATTCTTGTTATTTCAACATAATCTTCACTTAATGTTCGATAAAATATTATGTGTCGGTTTGCTTTAATTCCGAGAAGTTGCTTTGAAATTCCCTCGTACTTTTTTCCTAAATCTGGATTTTCAGCTATTTCTTCACAATTTAAAATTAATTCATCATAGTATCTGTCGGCTTGTTTTTCCGACCAAACCTCAAATGTATATTCCCAAATTTTTGATAAATCAGCAACAGCTGTATTTGTCAGTTTATATTCAAACATTCGAGTTTTTTCTCGCTTTTAGTGATTCAAGATGTTTTTTGGCGTCAAAATCGTGAGCAATTCCGCTGTTAATTCCCTCTTGGATTGCATTTTTTAAAGCAATCACTTTATTTTCTTCTTCTTCCAAAAGTCTTAATCCTGCACGAATAACTTCGCTAACGTTTTTAAATCTTCCTTCTCTTATACTACTTTGAACGAAATGGTCAAAATAATTTCCGAGTGATATTGATGTGTTTTTGTTCATTTTGATACTAATTTAATTCAAATATACCAAAATTTGGTATAGTTTCAAAATTTTCCTCAAATTGCATAGAACGGTCTCGTATAACCTCAGTTACGGGTTTATATGTTTTACTTTTCGGTTAAGCACTGACATGGAGTTGCTATCTTTATCAGGACACAAAATTTAAGAGTGTTTCTTGCAAAACAAATATTTTAGAAACACGAAAACGAAAAAACGTATTTACACAAAGAGTTTAAAGATGAAGCAGTACTTCTAAGCTATCATCGCGCTAACATTAAAGGGTTAGCAAATGAACTTGGTATAAAAGTAGAGCGCATATACAAATGGCGTACCGACCAAAAAATAAGGAATTAGGCACATCCATTTCATTAAAATCAGAAAATCATGAATTTAAACAACTCAAAAAAGCACTTAAAAACCCAGAGTTAGAACTTGAAATATTAAAAAAAGCCGTTCACATTTTCTCCAAGAACGATGGGAAATCTATCAATTTATAGGCATGTATAGAGAAAAATATCCTGTTGAGAAAATGTGTAAAGTTTTACAAGTAAGCCGAAGTGCCTATTACAACTGGTTTAATGGCAAGCCAAGCAAACGTACTTTAGAAAATGAACAGTTATTAAAAGCTATTAAAAAGGAGTTTGATTTAAGTAAGCAAACCTATGGAAGTCCAAAAATAACAGAAGCATTACAAAAAAAAGGATGAAATGTATATAGAATACGAGTGGCTAAATTAATGCGTTTGAATAACTTAAAAATTAAAGTAAAAAAGAAATACAAAGTAACTACAGATTCTAATTATAATTACAGTATATCAAAGAATCATCTAAACAGATGATTTTAAACCAAAACGATTAAACAAAACTTGGGTTTCTGACATTACATACATTAGAACCGCTCAAGGATGGTTATATCTAACCAATGTTATAGATCTCTATGACAGGCAAGTTGTTGGTTGGTCGTTAAGCGACACCTTATATGCAAAAGATACCATACTAGCATGGAAAATGGCAATATCCAAAAGAGAAATTACTGAAAATTTAATTTTTCATTCTGATAGAGGTGTACAATATGCTAGTAATGCTTTTAGAGATTGTATTAAAACAAATAAACTGATAACCCAATCTATGAGTAGAAAGGATTTGAGATTAAGAATAAAAACAAAGATTTTACTATTAAAAAGTAATGCAGTAGCAGAAAGTTTCTTTAAAAATCTTAAAAAGAACATATTTGTCATGAATGATACAAGACCAAACAACAAGCCAAACTAGCTGTTTTTGAGTATATTGAAGTTTGGTATAACAAAAAAAATTACACTCAGCATTAGGTTACAAAACACCATATGAAACTGAAATTGAATTTTATAATTTTAAACTAGCAGCATAGCTCTTAAAAAAAATGTCCAAGTTTCTCTTGCAAGTCCAACCTCTTCAAAATCTATTTTTGGTATCAGACAGCGATTAAAAAGATGTTAATATCAATTTACTTCTAGTATCAAAACTATTTTAAAAATAGGTGCATTTGCTGTTGTTCTTATAGCGATTTATTCTTAAAAAGTGTAACGTTATTTCAAAATTTGCTACCTACATATAAAGCAGCTTTTTACGATTGTTAACTTACAACTTTTGAGTTTACCTAAAGTAATCTTTTATATTTTTCTATAGCTTCTTGAATTTTTTCAATTCTGTTGTCAGGATCAGGATGAGAGCTTTGAAATTCTGGTACTCGATTTGGACCAGCTGCATCTTTTAAAATTTTCATAACACCAATCATCTCATTTGGATTATATCCTGCATCTATCATAAAATGTACACCAAGTTCATCACTTTCTAGCTCGTCTCCTCTACCATTTTTTAATAATTGACCTTGCCCAAATTGCTGTGCTAAACCTCCCATGTCTATGGCAGAACTTCCCATTGCAAGTACCTTCCAAAAGTTAGCGTTTGTAATACGCTCGTTTGAGTGTTTTCCTAATACATGACCTATTTCATGACCAAGTACACCAGCTAATTGGTCTTCATTTTGCAATTTAGAAAACAAAGCATAAGTAATAAATATCTGTCCGCCTGGTAGTGCAAAAGCATTTATTGTGTTTTCATCAGCTAGTAAATGAAATTCATATTTATAAGGAGTGTTTTTGGCAATACTACTATTAACAAGGTTGTTGCCAATTTTGTCGACCAAAGCTTGGTAGTCATTTCTTGGATGTAAACCACCATGTTGCTGTGCCATTACTGGTGCACTTTCTAGACCAATAGCTATTTCTTCTTGTGGTGATAATGAAATAGCTTGTTTGGTTCCAGTATAAGGGTTTATTTCTTCTTGGCTACATTTTCTTAAATAAGCAAAAGCGGCAATAGCTATAAAAATAAAAATCCTAATTTTAAAATTTCCTCTTCTCATTGTTGTGAATTTATAGTACTAAAATTACAAAAAAAATAACCGCAATAAATAATTTGTTCAAATTTGTATGGTACTCAGTATAAGTTTTAGACACAATTTTTTAATTAAGTCACCTTTAAAAACTAGCTCAAACTAAAATGATATACATCATAATAATCAGAAAATAATTATCTTCACATAAAAAAATAATTTATGTCATTTCAGTTTAAAATTATTGGTAAACAGTATATAAATTCTATCATTCTTTTAGTTCAAAAACTGAATGGTAATCAAGTTTCTGATGCTGTTTTAAAAGAACGTTTTTTAGAAATGTTTAATCAAAATTATGAGTGCGCTGGAGTTTTTGAAGACGAAAAATTAATTGGAATTTCCGGATTATGGTTTTGCACAAGGCATTATTGTGGGAAAAGCGTTGAATCAGACCATGTTTTTATTGACGATGATTACCGTGGAAAAGGTTTAGGGAAGCAGTTTTTTGAATGGATTTACAATTATGTAAAGTTAAAAGGCTGTGAGTCAATAGAGTTAAATACTTATGTAAATAATTATCCATCACATAAATTTTATTACAACGAAGACTTTGAAATTTATGGCTATCATTTTTTTAAAAAGCTATAGTTTTTACTTGTAATTAAGTTGTTAGATTATATATTTGTATCGTTAATGTGGGAGTAATTCATCGCATAGTTCCCCGATAACTATCGGGACAGGAGTTAGAGTGTTAGTTCCACTGGTTTAAAAAAAATAATATTAATTGCGGGAGTAGCTCAGTTGGTAGAGCGTCAGCCTTCCAAGCTGAATGTCGCCAGTTCGAACCTGGTCTCCCGCTCGAAAAAACTTCATCTTAAATGGCGAAGTTTTTTTATTTTAAATGATTTAACTGAAATCCAGATTCTACTTCGTAAGGTGTTTTATTATATTCAAAAACACGTGCTTTTAACTTGCCTTTTAATAGTATAGAATCGCCATTAACTCTCAGCCAACTACCTTCGCGTAAACCAATTACTGGAGGCGTATTGTAACTATGAAATTCTTTAATTCTTGTTTCTCGGGTTTCTCCCATGTGTTTGCTATTAGTATTTGGGTCTAAATAATGCGGATTAATATTAAATGGAACAAACCCTAAAGTATTAAAACTTGGCGGATAAACAATTGGCATATCGTTGGATGTTTTTATGGTAAGTCCGCAAATATTACTACCCGCACTTGTACCCAAATAAGGGGTGCCATTTGTAACGGTTTCTTTTAAAGTTGTTATTAAATTATTTTTATATAATTGATTAACCAAAACAAACGTATTACCACCGCCAGTAAAAATAGCTTCAGCATTTTTAATAGCTTCAATAGGGTTTTTAAAAGTATGAATACCAACTACTTTTTTATCAATTTCAGCAAATGCTGTGGCGGCTTTTTTAGTGTATTCGTTATGCGATATTCCGCTAGGTCTTGCATAAGGAATAAACAAAATTGTTTTTGCATCTTTAAAAAAGGTGCTAAGCTCATCTAACATATACTCTAAATAATCACTTCCGTGTATTGTTGATGTGCTTGCAATTATAATGTTTTTCATAACGATTTAAAATTTAATGTAAAGCTAATCAAAATTGGTTTTTAATAAAGGATTTAATAATTCATATAAAAAGATTTAATGAATACTAGTCTAGAATTAGTCTTTAAAACCTTATCTTTAAAATAAAAAAAATCATGAAAAAACTACTTGCTATTTTAGGGTTTGTTGTTTCAATAAATGTCTTTTCTCAAAATGTTAATAGAATTGAAGTTTTTGGAAGTATTATTGTTGAAGGTGATGATATTACTGGCATTACAATTTTTAACACATCTTCAAACCAAGGTACTGTATCAAATGAAAAAGGAGCATTTACATTAAAAGTGGCATTAAATGATGTGATTGAGGTTAGTGCATTACAATATCAAAATATCAGTTTTAAAGTGAATGAAGATATTATCAAGTCAAAAAAAATGAGACTTTTTTTAATTGAAGAAATAAATAAATTAGATGAGATTATTGTAACAAAAAAGGGACTCTCTGGAAATCTTAATACAGATATAGAAGCTACAAAAACATTTAAACTTAAGAATGATGATTTGTATTTTGGAATTAAAAAGAATACTAGTTATAGTTATGAAAATGATGCACTATCTAACGTTGATAATATTGCAGTTAATATGCAAAACAGATTAATGGTTAATGGGTTAAACATTGTTAATGTGGTTGATCAGTTACTACTTCCTCTATTTAGGTCTGAGGTTTCAAATAAGAAAAAATTAGGTATTCCTGATGTTCCCGTAGAGGCAATTAAATATTATTTTGGTTCAGAGTTTTTAGTTAATAATTTTAAAATACCAGAGCATCGCGTTGAAGAATTTATTCGATTTGTTGAAAGAGACGACTTCGATTTCACCTTACTTAATTACGGTAAAGAAATGGAGTTTTTAGAGCTTCTTAATAAAAAAAGTAAAGAGTTTTTAACAAAAAATTAGAAGCTGTTTTTAATTTCTTTAAGATTATAAATACGTTCTTTACCTTATAATTAAGATACTTTTGGAACGTAAATTAACTTTTTTACTAATTGTTTTATTATCTCATTCTATACATAGCCAATCCATTAGAAGAATAGGGGTAAAAGGTTTAATTTCTGCCAATAATAATGATATTGAAAACGTAACGGTTTACAATACATCATCTAATAAAGGTACTATAACAAATACAAAAGGCGAATTTATTATTAAAGTAGGTTTAAACGATATTATTGAAGTTTCTGCACTACAATTTAAAGCTGTTACAGTTAAGGTTACAAAAGAAGTTATTGAGTCTAAATTGCTAAAAATTTATTTAGCTGAACATATTAACCAATTAGATGCTGTATTATTATCATCAGGACTTTCAGGGAATTTAAATGTGGATATTGATGAAGCTGAAGAATTACCTGTAATACAATTAGATTTAGGAAACATGAATGCTTTAGAGTATTTTGATGATAAGGCTTTTGATAATAAAGTACTCAATCAGGAATTAGACAATGTAATGAATAACAACACATTTTATAATGGAATAGATTTTGCTAAAACATTTGGATTGAATAAGTTGTTAAAACGGAAAAGTAAAAGGAGCGATTGGTATAGTGATAAAGATGATAAACCTAAAGATATTTTAGATGGGTATTCGCATGAGTTTATTAGTGAAACTTTTAATATTTCTATTGAAAATGTAGAATGGTTTATCGCTTTTTTAGAAGAAAATGGCATTAAAGAAGATTTGTACAAAACCGAAAACGAAATGTATTTAATTGAGTTTTTAGTAAAGCAAAGCAAAGTGTTTTTAAAGTTGAAAGATGAAAAGCTTTAAACATTTTTCTTTTTTAATACTGTTACTTATTTTTCAAACAACAACATCACAATCTGTTGAAATGTATGGAAAAGTAGAAAGTAGTGTAAGTGTTGAAAACATTCATGTAATAAATAAAACAGCTCAAGCTTTTGCCACAACAAATAAAAAAGGCGAATTTAAAATTACGGTAAAATTAAACGATACATTAATATTTTCTTCCATTCAACATATTCCGAAAAAAATAATAGTTGGCGAAAAGCTAGTTTTAAACCAAGCGGTAACTATAAAATTAGAAGAACAAATAAATGAATTAGATGAGGTTTTGGTTGGAAAAATATTAACAGGAGATTTACTTTCTGATGTTGAAAATGCTGATGACGACGCACCAATTAATTTTTATGATGTTGGGATATCTGGATATACGGGTAAGATTGCTACACAAAGTGAAAGGCGATTGCATGAAGCTGGAGAATTTAAACCCAAAATGCTTTTAGGGCTCTTGGGTGGTGGACTTCCATTAGACCCTATATTAAATGGGATTTCTGGCAGAACAAAACAGTTGAAAGAACGCGTTAGATTAGAAGCAAACGATGAATTATTACAAAAAATTAAAACAAGCCTGTCCAAAGATTTTTTTAGCGTCTATGAGCTTGATGAAAGTTTAAGAGTAGATTTTTTCTATTTCTGTCAAGAGGATGAAAACTTCACCAATACATGCACCAACAAAAGCGATATTGAAATTGTCGAGTTTTTAAAGGAAAAACTAGTGGCTTACAAAAACAATCTTAAAACTACCAACGATTAAATTTTTGGAATGCTTTTTGAAAAGTAAATAGAAACATCAAAATACTTACTTTAGCAAAAAAAAATATGAGATTAAAAAAATATTTTTTATTCCTCTTAATAATACCATTAATAGCATTTACTTCGGTACACAAATATTATGTAAGTGTAACCCAAGTGAATTATATTAAGGAAGAATCATCTGTTCAAATAACATCAAGAATTTTTATTGACGATTTTGAAAATTTAATCCGTAATCGCTACGACGAAAGTATAACATTGGCAGGTAAAAACGAACCTAAAATTGCAAACACTTACATTGAAAACTATTTAAAAGATAAAATAAAAATAAAAATCAATAATAAAGATACAAAACTCAATTTTATAGGGAAAGAATACGACGCTGATATTATGCTTTGCTATCTAGAAATTGAAGACGTAAAAGACATTACATCAATTCAAATTACAAATCAGTTACTATTCGATTTATACAGTGAGCAACAAAACATTGTTAAAACTAAAATAAACTCTAAGCAAAAAAGCTTTTTACTTATTCTTCAAAAAGATAAAGCTTTGTTAAACTTTAATTAAAATAAAATTAAAATTCTTAAGAATTTGTTATTTTCGTGCGCTTTATTGCATTAAAAAATGAAGATTCTAAAAAAAGCTTATTAAAAACCCAATAATTTAAGATGAAAAAAATTGTTTATTATTTTCTTTCTGTAGCCTTTATTTCTACAGGCGTATTTGCTCAAAATGAAGAAGAAAAAGAGCAAAAAAAAGGTCATACAAATACCAATAAATTTAAGCAGTTGTATGATGAGTTTTCAACACCAAACATGTACAGAGCAGCTTCTGGTGCTCCTGGTGTAGCATATTACCAACAACAAGCCGATTATAAAATGGATCTGGTTTTGGATGATGAAAATGCTAGATTATCTGGTTTTGAAACCATTACTTACACTAATAATTCTCCAGATGTTTTAAAGTATCTTTGGATTCAGTTAGATCAAAATATGCGTGCTAAAGATTCTAAATCACCTTTAATTGAAGGGAGTAGAGTATCACCAGTTCAAAGACCTTCTCAATTTTCAAACACATTTTTAAAAGGTCCTTTAGAAAGAGGTTTTAATATTGAAGAGGTTAAAGATATTAATGGTAAGCCACTGGAGCATACAATAAATAGAACCATGATGCGCGTAGAATTACCAAAACCAATGAAATCTGGTGATAAATTTTCATTTTCTATTAAATGGTGGTACAACATTAATAACCATGTAAAAGAAGGCGGACGTTCAGGTTATGAATATTTTGCTGAAAATGATAATAGAATTTATGTGATGTCTCAGTTTTATCCTAGAATGGCTGTTTATAATGATGTTGAAGGTTGGCAAAATTCTCAGTTTTGGGGGCGCGATGAATTTGCTTTACCATTTGGAAATTTTGAAGTAAATATTACAGTACCTGCAGATCATATTTTAGATGGGACAGGACGATTAATGAACAGAAAAGAAGTGTTTACAAAGACTATGATGCAGCGCTATGAAAAAGCAAAAAAATCTTACGATAAACCAGTACTAATTGTTACTCAAGAAGAAGCAGAAAAAGCCGAAAAATCTAAAAGTAATAAAAAGAAAACGTGGAAATTATATGCTGAAAATGTGCGTGACTTTGGATGGGCAACTTCACGAAAGTTAATATGGGATATGATGGCTGTAAAACTTGGTGATAGAGATGTTATGGCTGTATCAATGTATCCAAAGGAGGCAAATCCGCTGTGGGAAGATTGGTCTACTAATGCTGTTGCAAGTACCTTAAAATCCTATTCTAGAATGACATTTGATTATCCATATCACAAAGCTATTTCAGTAAGTGCACCAATGGGAATGGAATATCCTATGATATGTTACAATTTTGGTCGCCCTGATAAAGATGGTAATACGAGTGATCGAACAAAATTTGGGATGATAAGTGTCATTATTCATGAAGTTGGACATAACTTTTTCCCAATGATTGTAAATAGTGATGAGCGCCAATGGACATGGATGGACGAAGGGCTTAATACCTTTTTGCAATATGTCGCAGAACAAGATTTTGGAGAATGGTATCCAGCAGCATTATCAGCTGAGCAGGATAAATACCCATCCAGACGTGGTCCTGCTGCTAATATAGTGTCTTATATGGGCGGTAATCAAGATTATATTGCGCCAATTATGACTAAAGGATTGAATACCTATCAATTTGGTAATAACGCATACGGAAAACCTGCAACAGCCTTAAATATATTAAGAGAAACCGTAATGGGTCGCGATTTGTTTGATTATGCTTTTAAGGAATATGCAAACCGTTGGAAGTTTAAACATCCTACTCCAGAAGATTTCTTTAGAACTATGGAAGATGCCTCAGCTTTCGATTTAGATTGGTATTGGAGAGGTTGGTTTTATACAACCGATTGGACAGATATAGGCATTAAAGAAGTTAAAAAATACTATGTGTCTTCTAAGCCTAATAAGTTTATTAAAGACGTGGCAAAAGAAAATGGCAAAGAATTAAAAGATTTACCACCTCTAGTTTACATGGTTGAAGAAGGTAGCGAAGATTTTAAAGAAGAAATGAAAAATGGTACACCAATTGAAAACTCAACACCTATTAAAGAGTATATCATGAATAATTTCACGCCAGAAGAACAAAAAAACATAAAAGCACCAAAGTATTTTTATAATATCACGTTCAATAAACCAGGAGGTTTAGTAATGCCAATTATTGTAGAGTATATATATGCTGATGGTACTTCGAAAACAGAAACATATCCGGCTCAAATTTGGAGATTTAATGATAACGAAGTTAGTAAAGCAATTGCATCAGAAAAAGAAATTGTTAGCATTAAAATAGATCCTAATTTGGAAACAGCAGATGTTGACACCTCAAACAATTCATGGCCAAAGGAAGTTAAACAAAGTCAGTTCGATGAGTTTAAAAGCAAAGTAAAAGGAAAGTAAAATTAAAAGCCAACTTTATTAGTTGGCTTTTTTTTATTCTAACAAACACTCACTATATTTGTATTGTGATTAATCAACCTACATTTTTATTTATAAGCGGTGGCGAAATAGCATTTATACTATTTATTGTTATTATGGTTTTTGGTGCCGATAAGCTCCCCGAAATAGCTCGTGGTTTGGGTAAAGGCATGCGTACACTTAAAGATGCTACCAACGATATAAAACAAGAAATCACAAGAACTGCCGAAAATAACGGTATAGACACAAGTATTACTACCGATGTAAAAAAAGAGCTCGATAAAGTAAGAGACGATTTAGACGACTTTACAGGCTCTGTAAAACGTAAATTTTAGAGTTAATTCTTTCATTTTAACTGCGTATTTTATCTATTTGTCGGAAATAGATTTCTTTTCAACGATTTTTTTTCACCTTTTTTAAGTAATAAAAATACTTTGTAAGTCCCAAACTTAACCTTAAGAAGATGAAAATAAATCTACTATTATGTTTTCTGTCTATATCTATGTTGGTTATTGGCCAAAGAGATAGAGGTGTTATCAAAGAAATTGATAATTTAAATACTTCTGCATTAAAGTATTATCATAATAATCAAATTGCTGAATCTTTTAACAAATTTACTAGAGCTAAAGTATTATCTGATTCTATTCAAGATACTTATGGCACAGCAGTAACTAATTACAATTTAGGTAATATCTACAGCTTAGTGCAAAACAATGAATCTGCTAAAAATTGCTATAATTTAGCTTTAGAGTCTTCAAAAAAAATAGAGGACTATTATTTAATATCTAAGACCTATTTAGGTTTAGGACAATTATATAAAAGTAAAGGTGAATTTGCAAAAGCTACTTTTTATTTAGAAGAAGCATTAAATGATAAAAACATAGAAAACTATTATTTTTTCGATAAAATTGAAGAAAGAGAATTACAATTAACACTTCTAAAAATTAAAATAAACTTAGCAGAGGTATTTCTAGATACAAATAAAATAGATAATGCATTAATAACATTATTTAGTGTAAAAGATGAATTAGATAATGAGAATGTAGGTTCTTATACTAAGGGATATTTTAATTATGTTTTTGGGCTTTATCTTTACTATAAAGGTCATCAAAATAATGCTATTTTAAGATTTCAAAATACAATAAGTCTTTTAGAAAACAATCAACAAAATAGTAGCTTGTTACTTTTAAGTAATACTTATAAACAATTATCTAATATACATTTTGACCTAGGAAATAGTGATGAAGCTTATTTAAATTTATTATTGCATAATGACTATAAAAATGATTATTTAGAAAAAGAAAAGATTAATCAAGATATTATACTTAAGTCTAAATTTCTTATTGCAGACTATAAGTTTAATGCAGATTTTGCTAATTATAAAAGGCTTCAACAAATAGAAATGACCAATAAAACAAGTAAAATTAATGTAATAGTAACTATTATGTTGTTTTTGCTTTTTATTACTTCTGTTACTTTAATTGTAAGTTATATATCAAAAAGGAAATTAAGTAACGTATTAAAAACAAAAAACAAAGAGTTAGAAATTGCAAAAGATAAAGCTCTAAAAACATCTGAATTGAAATCGAAATTTATTTCTAGTGTATCTCACGAATTAAGAACTCCCTTATATGGAGTTGTAGGGATAGCATCATTATTATTAGATGAAAAGAAGGATTTTAATAGTCGCGAAGTAAAATATTTAAAATCTCTTAAATATTCTGGAGATTATCTTTTAAACCTTGTAAACGATATTTTGCAGGTTAATAAAATTGAAGCTCAAAAAATAGAATTGAAAAATGTATCGGTAAATTTAAAATCTTTAGTAGAACATATTGTAGATTCTTTTGAATATAGATTGCTTGAAACTAACAACAGAATTATTGTATCAATGGATAATAGTATTCCTGAAGATATTAAATGTGATAAGGTTAGACTGTCTCAAGTTTTAATTAATTTGATTGGAAATAGTATTAAGTTTACTGAAAGCGGAATAATTAATTTGAGAATTAAATTATTAAAATTAGATGCTAATAATGTTGATTTACGATTTGAAGTAGAAGATTGCGGTAAGGGAATACCTAAAGAAAAATTTAAAACTATTTTCGATAATTTTTCTCAACTGGGTAACGAAAACAATACAAAATATCAAGGAACCGGTTTAGGACTTTCGATAACTAAAAATATTATTGAATTATTTGACAGTGAAATTGAGTTAGAAAGTGAAATTGGAGTAGGAACTAAATTTAGTTTTAATATAACTTTTGAGATAGATAAAAGCAAAAAAACTGCATTAAACTTAAATGATAATGGTAGTATTTTAAACTTAAATAAAGATAAGAAATATAATATATTAATTGCTGAGGATAATAAGATTAACCAGATTGTAACTAAAAATTTATTGATTAAACAGAATTATAATTGCGATTTAGTTGATAATGGTTTAGAAGCAGTAAACCGTTTAAAAATAAAAGATTTTGATTTAGTATTAATGGATATTAATATGCCGGTTATGAATGGTAATAAAGCTACTAAAATTATTAGAGAGTTTAATAAAACATTACCAATTATAGCCTTAACAGCTTCAGATATTGAAAACTTTAAGCAAGACTATAAAAACACAGGTTTTAACGATGTTATTACAAAACCTTTTGATAATCATGAGTTTTTTCAAATTATTGAATCTCATATTCAAAAAGCCAAAGAAAAAGATATAGAGTTTGTTTTTGCTTCTTAATTTTTAATTAAGTTATTTTTTTCTGCTTATGGTTAAACCATCTCTAATTGGTAAAACAACAGTCTCAATCCTTTTATCTTTTTTTAAAAGTTTATTGTATTCAATTAATGCAGGGGTAGAGGTGTCCTCTTTTTTAAAGGTTGTATCTAAAACTTTACCACTCCACAATACATTGTCTGATAAAATAATGCCACCAGTATTTAGCTTATCAATAATTACATTAAAATAATTCGAGTAGTTTTCTTTATCGGCATCAATAAAAACCAAATCAAAGGTTTTATCAAGTTTTGGGATAATATTTAGTGCATCACCTAAGTACTGAAAAATTTGTTGTCCATAATCAGATTTATCAAAATACTTACGCTGAAAATCAAATAACTCTTCATTGATATCAACGGTATGAAGTTCTCCGTTTTTTTGTAAACCTTCTGCTAAACACAATGCAGAATATCCTGTATAAGTACCAATTTCTAATATGCTTTTTGGGTTTGTTAATTTAGAAATCATGCTTAATACACGACCCTGGTAATGCCCACTAAGCATACGTGGTTGCAATATTTTTTGATAGGTTTCTCTATTTAATTGTTGTAATAATTTTGGTTCGTCTTCAGAATGTTTTACAACATAATCATCAATATCTTCTGGTATAAAATGCATCTGTTTACCAGACCTGTTAGGTCTATTTAAGTTAATCTAAAATCAAAAGTATTACTTTTTTATGTATCGGTTTTCATTAAATCATCTTAATTGCAATTTGTAAAGTCTATAATGCAATTCGTCAGAAATTAGTTTTAGTAATTAAATTTATCAAGTTTCTTTGAGGTATTATAAATAGTTAAATTTATCATCATGAAGAAAATCATTTTGCTAGCTCTTATTGTTTTAATAGTTCCAATTGTAATAATTGAAGACACTAATAAAGATTTTAATTATCACAATGATAATTATCCAGATTTACAAAAAGATGAAAAATGGGAATATGTTAAAGAGCGTGTGTTTAACGGTTATAATGAAAAGGTGTATAAGTATAATGGACCTATTTTATTTGAGCTTTATAATGCTACAGAAAAAGACAGTCTTGTGGTGAACTCTATTTTAGATGAGCTAAAGGTTTTGTTGCCAAATAAAGAGCTTAATTACTTTAAGGATTATACGGGTTTAGCATTAGATGATAGTTTTCAAAGTAAGGATAGGGATATTAATTATTATAAGTTATCTGATTTAAAAAAAGCGACAATTAAACTATATTTTGAAGAAAACGATGATGCAAATTTATTTTCTAACATTCCATATAGTTTTAAAATTTATAATAAGGAATGGACATTTTATTCAGCAAAGAAAATATCTGGATTTGTTCAGCCTGATTTACATTATGTTTTTAGTGGTAAGTCAACTTTGAAACAAAGAAAAATAGAAATTCAAAGAGATTTTATTTGGACAATAGCATGCGCTCAATTTTTTCAAAATAAAAAAGATAAGACAGTAAACTCTAGAAACTCGATATTGGATAATAAAGAAAGTATTAGGATGGGAAGTCAATTTAGTGAATTGGATAAGTTTTTATTACAAAAATTATACTCACCTAACTTAAAGAAGGAATTTAAAGCTTATATGTATAAAACGTATCCTTGGAGTTATGCAAGTATTTATATAAATAAGGAGAAAACAAAGGTTTTTGCTATTTGGACAAGTATTATGTTAGGTGTAATCCTTTTTGTTTTAGGTTTTAGCCTTTTTTATAGAAGAAAATATAAACACCTTTATTATAGTTATTTTGTTCCTGTTTTGTATTTTATGATAAGCATTCTGTATGTTTTTAAAATATTTACTTATATGACTAAGCCTTATGAGTTTGAACATTGGCGACAATATATAAGTATTCATGTTGTTTTTATAATAGTTGCATTATTGATTGCTTTGTTCTTGATGCTTTTTGATAAATTTATTATTAAAAACAGCATGAGTTTTACATTGCAAATAGCTTTTAAAACAGTGTTTACCTTTTTTGTTTGTATTGCTCCGGTAGCTGCTATCTTTTTTTTAGAAAACAATCGCAATACATCTTGGTTTAATTTAAATCCGTTTTTATTATTGGTATTCACTTTTGCTGCAAGTAGAGGATTGTTATTATATCTTGAAAACTTTTCAGACTCTTTATTAAAACAAAAAGACGTTGAGTTAAGTCGATTAAAAGAGGTAAGTGCAAAAGCAGAAGTTAAACTGCTACAATCTCAAATAAACCCACATTTTTTATACAATGCTTTAAATTCTATCGCAACTTTAGTGTATAAAAATGCTGATAAAACAGAGCAAATGGCATTGTCGTTATCCGATTTGTTTAAATATTCTATTAATAAAAAAGGAGATAAAATGAGTACGGTTGCAGATGAGGTAGACATGGTTAAAAACTATTTAGATATTGAACAAATACGTTTTGGAGATCGGTTACAATTTTCTATTCAAGTAGATAAAGCTGTGGAATCTGTAAAAATACCAATGTTTATTATTCAACCTTTGGTAGAGAATGCTGTAAAACATGGTATTTCTAAAATTGGAAAAGACGGAATGGTAACATTAAAAATTAATAACAGTGACATAGGTCTCGATATTATTGTTGAAGATAATGGACCACATTTTCCTGAAGGGGTAGTGAGTGGTCATGGATTACAAACCGTATTTGACTTATTAAGATTAACCTATGGTGAAAGAGCATCATTAAGTTGGAAGAATGCACCAGTAAAACATATTAAAATTACCATTAAAAAAATTGCGTTATAATGAATCAATCGTATAAAACTATTATAATTGATGATGAACTCTTAGCAAGAGAACGTTTGTTAGATTTACTAGAAAATTATCCAGAGACATTTCAAGTTATTGATACAGCTAAAAATGGTGTTGAGGCTAAAGAAAAAATAAGTGCATTAAAACCCGATTTAATATTTCTAGATATTGAAATGCCTGAATTAACGGGGTTTGAATTGTTAGAACAACTTGATGCAATTCCCATTGTTGTTTTTTGTACGGCTTACGACCAATATTCACTAAAAGCTTTTGAAACCAATAGTATCGATTATTTGGTAAAACCAGTGAGATTAGAGCGCATTGAAAAAACTATTCAAAAATTAAAACTATTTAATGGGAATAATAACTCTCAACAATTATTAGAAGCAATTAAAGAAATGTCTATTAAGAAAGAGACTAAAAAAATGACATCTATCACTATTAAAAAAGGAGAGAAGTTAATTTTTGTAAAGTTAGAAGATGTTGTTTTTTTAGAAGCCAAAGATAAATATGTAACTGTATTTACGAATACAGCTAATCATTTAATCGAATTGTCTTTAACGCAGTTAGTAGTTAAATTACCAGACGATTTTTTAAGAGTACATCGAGCTACTATTATAAACACAAAGTATGTTGAAGAAGTTCAAAAATATTTTAACAATAGGTATGTAATCAGATTAAATAATAAGCAAAAAACAAGTATAACTTCAGGTAGAAGTTATACACCTCAAATTAAAAATTGGATGGATGTATAGTTAATTTAAAATTCTATCAATTAATTTTTGCTTCGCAGTTTCATCATCGCCGCATAACCATTGAATAACGTTATCTTCCCAAATAGCATCACATTCATCTTCAGTAATAATATCGCGTTCAATAGCTAAATCTAATATTTTACCTGGGTATGACGATTGTTTAGTACTTTCCATCTCACCTAAAGGATAAGGATCATCTAATCCCATAAGAACTTGTTTAGAGCCTTGATTTTTAATTAACAACTCTAAGCCGCCAGTATCGTGTACTAGCGTGTCAAAGAAAATGTTTTTGTGCCCAACGGCTTTTCTTGGGTGATGTTTGCCTTCAAATAAATCGGGTCTGCCATCAAACCCTTGTATACGTCGTCCTAAATTGATTTGAGCCAACTGTCCACCATGAGCAAAACAGGTTCGCATGTTTGGATATTTTTCTTGATATCCGTTTAAAGTTAAAAAATGATAAGCATCAGCACATTGTGCCAACATCCAAATAAGATGAAAACGCCAAGACGTGTTTTCTAATTTTATGAATTTTTCGCCGTCGTATGGATGAATTTCTACCGCTAGGTTATATTTATGTGCCAATTCAAAAATAGGCTCATTCTCTTCATCAAAAATACAACGCCAAGTACCAATAGTGTCCATGTAATGTGTTGGCAAACAGAGTAATTGCATGCCATGAGTTTCTACACAACGTTCAATTTCCCAACAGGCACTTCTAACAAAACCAGGATGTACAACAAACCCACAAGTAAATTTACTAGGGTTTTCGTGCTGAATTTTAGCATTAAAATCATTTTGAAAACGTAAGGCTTGTTTCATTTCTTCAACACGTAAACCGTTACCGTACAATTGAGACAAGTTTAAAACAACAGCATGATCAATTTTATTACGATCCATCCATTGTAGTTTATCATGTAAAAAGAAACTGGAATCTGTTACGGGTCTGCTCCAATCTTTTTGAAGCATAAATTTCCGATCTTTATCTACCCAAAAGATACCTTTTTCACGCATAAAATCTGGTATTTCTTCTGGGTAAGGAAGTAAATGAGAATGTCCATTAATACGAAGTTTCCGTTTCATTAATCTTCTATTTTTACTTTCTTTGGAGGCTGCATGACTTCGCCACAGTTAGGGCAAGATCTTTTGTCTTTGTTACTGTAATAATTATCAAAAATTTTAGGCATATCGGTTTCAATATTATCAAGCGTAAAATCTTCTTCATATAATTTGGTTGTACAATTTTCGCAAAACCATAGCAATGCATCTTGTACTCCCTTTTCTCTTGGATATTCAATTACTAAGCCAACGGTATTTGCTGGACGCTGCGGAGAGTGGGGCACTTTTGGTGGTAATAAAAAAATCTCCCCTTCTTTAATATGAATGTCTTTTGGTGTGCCTTTGTCAATAATTTTTAAAACAATATCGCCCTCAACTTGGTAAAAAAATTCAGGAGTTTCGTTATAATGATAATCCTTTCTGCTATTAGGGCCACCAACGACCATAACTATAAAATCGCCATCTTTCCAAACAACTTTATTGCCAACAGGTGGTTTTAAAAGGTGTCTGTTTTCGTTAATCCAAGCTTTAAAATTTATTGGTGGATATACTTTACTCATAATTCTATTTTTTATTAGTTTAAAGTTACAAGCTCTTTGTGCGACCACCATCAACAGGTACGTTAATTCCGTTAATGTAACTTGCAGCTTCACTGGCTAAAAAAGTGACGACATTGGCAGTTTCCTCAGGTTTCGCAAAACGCTTAGCAGGGGTGTGGTTTTTCATTATTTCTGCCATATCTTCAACGCTTTTTTCTTCTTTAGTAGCTTTAATTTTAATAATTTCATTTAAACGTTCAGTTTCGGTAAAACCAGGTAATACATTGTTTACAGTAATGCCAAATTCACCTACTTCGGTAGCTAAAGTTTTACTCCAATTACCAACTGCCCCTCTTATTGTGTTACTAACACCTAAACCTGGAATTGGTTCTTTAACAGAGGTAGAAATAATATTAACAATTCTACCAAAACCAGCTTCTTTCATAAACGGAATGGTGGCTTGCGCTAGTACATGATTGCATTTTAAATGTTGAATAAAAGCATTATCAAATTCCTCTAAAGCAGCCGTTAAAATAGAACCACTTCGTGGGCCACCAGTATTATTTATAACAATATGAAACCCATGATTTTTTTCTATAAATTTTATCACTTGCTCTTGCAAGTCTCTAGGGTTCGAAAAATTTGCAACTATGTAGCTATGGTTTCTATGTTCTGGTAATTCTGCTAAAACAGCTTTTAATTTTTCTCTATTCCTCGCTGCTAAGGTTACGTTAACACCTTCTGCAGCTAATGCCATAGCGGTTGCTTTACCTATTCCTGCTGTACTCCCGCAAACTAAAGCATTTTTATTATTAAGTTTTAAATCCATAATATTTCCAGTTAAGGTAGAATTTGTTTAATTTAAAAATTTGATTCATTTTATAAGATTTCCACTTTTGTGGAAACTAGTATTTTATACAAACATTTTTAGATTCAGTAAAAAAGCGCAAAGCTTCAAAGCCTCCTTCTCTTCCAATTCCAGATGCTTTTATGCCACCAAAAGGAGTTCGTAAATCGCGCAACATCCATGTGTTTATCCATACTATTCCAGCTTGTAATTGGTTGCTAATACGCATGGTTTTTTTTAAATCGTTTGTCCAAAGTGTTGCCGATAGACCATATTTTACTTTATTAGCCATTTGTAGTACATTTTCTTCAGTATTAAAAGGCATAATAGCTACAACTGGCCCAAATATTTCTTCTTGATTTACTGTGCAATCATTGGTTTTCACTTCAATAACAGTAGGTTCTAAATAATAACCATTTTCATAACCTTTTAAAGTTACACGATTTCCTCCACATAGAATTTCTCCATTTTCTTTTTTAGCAATTTCAATATATTTTAAAACCTTTTCTAAGTGTGATTTTGACACTAAAGCTCCAATGTTTGTGTTCTTATTTGAAGGATGACCAACTTTAAGTTCCTTTACTTTTTGAACAAAATCTATTTTAAATTTATTGTAAATTGAAGCTTCTACAAAAATACGACTTCCACATAAACAAATCTGCCCTTGATTTGCGAATGATGAACGTACTGTAGTTTCCAGCATATCTTCATAATTACAATCTGCAAATATGATGTTTGGGTTTTTCCCACCAAGTTCTAAAGATAGCTTTTTAAACATGGGTGCAGTTACTTTAGCGATATGTGCTCCAGTTGAAGTGCCTCCAGTAAAGCTAATGGCTTTAATATCTGGGTGTTCAATGATGGCTTGTCCTGTTGTTGTGCCTAACCCATGAATAATATTTAGTACTCCTTTTGGGAGGCCAGCTTCATTTAGTATATCACCTAATAGATAAGCTGTCATTGGTGTAACTTCACTTGGTTTTGCAACAACACAATTACCTGCAGCAATGGCTGGTGCTATTTTCCAAGTAAAGAGGTATAATGGAAGGTTCCAAGGAGAAATACAACCAACAACACCAATAGGTTGGCGAAGGGTATAGTTTATAACTTGTTGACCAACGCTCTCGTGACTTTCGCTAGCAAACTGAGTTATGGCATTTCCATAGAATCTAAAATTACTTGCTGCTCTAGGTATATCTACTGTTTTTGCTAAACTAATAGGCTTGCCATTGTCTTTGCTTTCGGCTTCTGCAAATTGATCTAGATTATCTTCTAATAATTCTGAGATTTTTATTAAGATCCTACTTCGTTCTTCCAAGGTGGTTTGAGACCAATGCTTAAAGGCAGATTTGGCAGCGTTATAAGCATTATCAATATCTGCTTTGGTTGAGTTTGGTGTTTGTCCATAAACTTCTCCGTTCGATGGATTGTAGTTGTCTATCCAATTATTTTGAATTGGATTATGATAGCTACCGTTTATATAGTTTTGGATGTTTTGCATAAGGCTTTTAGCTTTAGGACTTAGGTTTATAGGCCATCACCTTAATCTCCACCACCAGATCTGGATGCGGTAATTGGTGTACTGCAACGGTTGTTCGTGTTGGTCCGGTTTCCTTGTTAAAAAATTCTGCGTATGCTTTATTATAACCTGCAAAATCATTCATGTTTACTAAAAAAGATGTGACATCAACCACATCTTTTAAAGAGGCACCCTCATTGGCTAAATTCTTTTCAATATTATTTAAAACTTCGCGAGTTTGAACTTCAATATTTAAATGTTTGGTTCCCATTTCGTCAATAATATCGACACCAGCTATAGTGTTATCTGATTTTCTTGAACTGGTGCCAGATACAAATATAAAATCGCCTACACGTTTGGTATGTGGGTATGCGCCTCTTGGTGTTACTTTGTTACTCATACTAAAAAGCCCATTCTAACCTTCTCTAAGGGAAGGAATTCTTACTCGGGCGAATAAGAATTTGTTGTTGTTTTTTTTAAAGCGTACCAGTTTCCTTCCTTTAGAAGGGCTAGGAAGGCTTTTTATTTTAACCTTACAATTCTATCGTCTTCAAGAATAGCTTCAGTTTCTTGTTTTACTTTTTTTAAAATGATTTTTAGGTCTTCTTTTAAATCTATTTTTCCATCAGACAGTAAATTTAAAATAGCTTTATCTTGTGCTCTTCCTTTTAACATAGCCTCTCTATACCCTATATCTTCATTAAAAGTTACTAACGCGTATTTTGATGAATATTCATTAGGAAAATTTTCTTCCAAAGCCATTTCTAATTTACGCTTTTCTTGGAAAACAGTTTTAGCTACATGGTCTTTCATTTCATGAAAATTATCAATGGCTAAATCTGCAATAGCATCAGTATCTTTTTTACGTGTTTTTTCGTAGGTATTAAATGTAGCCTCCCAACTTTCTAAATTTTTATCTAACACTTTATCAAACTCAACAACATCTTCAAATGAAGCATTCATACCTTGTCCATAAAACGGTACAATCGCATGAGCAGCGTCTCCCATTAAAAGTGTATTACCTTTATAATGCCAAGGATAACATTTTACTGTGCCTAATGGCGACGTTGGGTTTTTAAAAAAATAATTAACTAAATTCGGCATTAAAGTCAAAGCATCGGGGAATTCTTTTAGGAAAAATTCTAACACTTTTTTTTCTGTTGTAAGATTATTAAAATTGTATTCGCCCTCATCGTAACTTAAAAAAAGTGTTACCGTAAAACTACCATCTAAATTTGGTAAAGCAATAAGCATAAAACTACCACGAGGCCAAATATGAAGTGCATTTTTATAGATTTTATAATCGCCATTTTTTTTAGGAAGAATGGTAAGTTCTTTATAGCCGTGAGTTAAATAATCTTGTGAAAAGCTAAATAGAAACTTTTTACCTAAATAGTAGCTTTTTCGCATTGCGGAACCAGCACCATCGGTAGCAATAATTATATCGGCATCTTCTACAAATTCATCTTTTGTTTTATAATCTTGAAATAGAGCGGTGGTTTTTTTAAAATCGACTGATTTACATTTTTTATTGAAGTAAATGGAAACATTTTTATGTTTTTCGGCTTCGGTTAAAAGTAATCCATTGAGCTCACCTCGAGAAATGGAGTTAATATATTCATGTTTTCGACCGCTGTAATTTGATAAATATGTGTTTCCTTTTTTATCGTGAATCATTCTGCCATTCATAGGAATGCAAAGTGCTTTTACTTTGTCTTCAATTCCAACAAGTTTCATAGCTTTATTACCTCGATTTGAAAATGCTAAATTTATAGAGCGCCCAGCAGAAATATCTACTTTACGAAGGTCTGGGCGCATCTCATAAACAGCAACATTATAGCCTCTTTGACCTAGGCGTAATGCTAGTAGAGAGCCACAAAGGCCAGCGCCAATGATTAGTATGTTTTGTTGTTTTTCTTTCATTTTGTCATCCTGAACTTGTTCCAATATTTCATTATTATTTATAATTTAATTCAAATTGGATTCCTGCCTTCGCAGGAATGACAAATTAATTCAAAATACTTTTCAATTTTTTAACTAAATAATAAATATCTTGAAACGAGTTGTAAAATGGTACTGGAGCACATCTAATAACATCTGGTTCTCTCCAATCACTTATAACACCAGCCTGAGTTAGTTTACTATGCAAATTTTTATTGGTATTTATAACTTGAATGGATAACTGGCATCCACGTTCTTCAGGACTATTAGGTGTTATAATTTTAATGGTGTCTTTTCCTAATTGCTTTAAAAGAAATTCGAAATAACCTGTTAATTTTTTAGATTTCTCGGTTAGCTTTTTAATACCCACTTCGTTAAACATGTCTAGTGATGCTTTAATAGCAGCCATTGATAAAATGGGTGGATTACTAAGTTGCCAACCTTCAGCTCCTGGAAGCACATCAAAGTCATCACGCATATTAAAACGTGTTTGTTTATTATGGCTCCACCAACCCGTAAAACGATTTAAATTTTTATTGTAAGCATGTCGCTCGTGAACAAAACAACCTGCTAAACTTCCTGGTCCAGAATTTAAGTATTTATAAGTACACCAAACGGCAAAATCTGCTCCCGAATCATGTAAATTTAATTGCACGTTTCCAGCAGCATGCGCACAATCAAATCCAACCATACAGCCATATTGATGTCCTAATTGTGCTATTCTTTTTAAATCGAAATACTGCCCAGTGTAGTAATTTACACCACCAATCATAATTAAGGCAATGTCTTCACCTTGATTTTCAAGAATATCTTCTAAATCTTGATATCGTAATAACTTTTCATCTTCGCGAGGTTTCCATAAAATTAAACTTTCTTTATCATCAAATCCATGATGACGTAATTGCGATTCTACTGCATACTTATCAGAAGGAAAAGCATCACTTTCAATAAGAATTTTATAACGTGTTTTAGTGGGTTTGTAAAAGGATACCATCATAAAATGAAGATTGGCGGTTAGGGTATTCATAACGACAACTTCAATGGGTTTTGCACCAACTACATTTGCCATACTTTCAGTTAAAAATTCATGATATGGTAACCATGGGTTTTTAGCTTCGGTATGACCTTCAACACCTAAATTCGCCCAATCTTTAAGTTCTTGATTAATGTA
The DNA here is from genome assembly GCF_021728535.1 of Wocania arenilitoris. Classification (GTDB taxonomy): domain Bacteria; phylum Bacteroidota; class Bacteroidia; order Flavobacteriales; family Flavobacteriaceae; genus Wocania_A; species Wocania_A arenilitoris. The sequence continues at coordinate 283,359 of NZ_JAKKDU010000002.1, forward strand.
TGATTGTGTAGATTTTGGTTGTAAACCAAGTGAGTTACCTGTCATATAAATCAACTTGTTTCCATATTTATCTTTAGGGATATGAAATTGATTTTTGTACAGTGATAATTCATCATTTTGGTCTTGTTGTTTTGCGTATTTAAGACCTAGTTTGTAGTTAGACAAAGTGATTGCATTTTTGGTTTCTAACAAAAATAAGAATTATAAATTTAGAAATGAACCGATAAATTATACTAAATTTTAGAATAATCTTTTTTGTATATTTATTAAAAACTAAAAGGTATGGGAAAAATTAAAGAATATTCAAACGGAGAAATAACAGTGGCTTGGGAAGCTGAAAAATGTATTCATTCTGCAATATGCGCAAAAGGATTACCAGAAGTATTTCAACCTAGGGTCAGACCATGGATAAAAATTGACGCAGCAAACACAGAAACTATAATTAATCAAGTTAAAGAATGTCCTTCTGGAGCTTTAAGGTTTTATATGAATGCTGAAGGAGATAAATCGTCTGAAACTTTGGAAACAAAAGTTGAAGTTTTAGAAAACGGCCCGTTATTAGTTTATGGAACGCTTAAAGTGACCCATAAAGACGGCAGTGAGGAAACTAAAAATAAAACTACTGCTTTTTGCAGATGCGGTGCATCTAACAACAAACCATTTTGTGATGGAATGCACGTAAAAGAATCATTTAAAGGTTAAAAATAGATTATAATTAGAAAGGAAAAGCGCTTCAACCAATGGTTGAAGCGCTTTTCATATATATAGGCGCAAATGCGGAAAAAACTATTTTATACTTTATATACGAACTTAGTCGTAAGTTAGATGATTTAATTACAAGGATTCTTAAAAATTATTCTAAAATCACTTTTACATTTGAAAGTTTAAGATTCCAATCACCTTCTGCTTTTTTATGATCTAATGCTAGTTTTAAACCATTAAAATCTTGATAGTTTTCAAAAGTATTGATTAATTCCGCTTCTGCTTTATTTCTTCTTCTAAATGCCCATTCTTTAATTATAAAATCATTAGTGTAAAAAATATCGTAGGCATCACCAGGAGTGTAACCGCCTTCTTTTGAATAAGTTAATATGATTTTATTCATTTCAGATTTGCTAATAGGTGCTTGCGCTTTTACTGGTTCAGAAATAGTAATACCTTCATCCCAAACCAACTGAAAAGGTATTAGCAGCCAAAATTTATCGTTTATAAAAGCACGATCCGCTTTTGTAGAAATACTATCTAACGATTTTCTGTTGTAACTTATAGTGTCCTTGTCAGTTTTTAGCGTAATATTATCCGATTTTGGGTTCCATACCCAGTTTCTGTTTTGTCCAAATTTAAATTGAATTTCAGAAATCTTTTCCCAGTTTTCAAAACCATGGGCATTTGCTATTTTTTGAGCAACAGAAAGTTCTGGTTCGGCTATTTTTGTTTTAGCTTTTTGTTTGCAAGAAATACAAAGACTTAGTATACCTAAAATGACTATTAATTTTTTCATAATTTAGATTTTTTGTAAAGATATCATTTAGAAGATGACAACAAACAATAAATATTTTAAAACTAATAAAGCCACTTGGAACCAGAAAGTAAAGGAGCATGCTAAAAGTGACATGTATAATTTGAATGATTTTAAAAAAGGAAAATCATCATTAATGCCATACGAATTAAATGCTTTGGGTGATGTAAACGGAAAGTCACTTTTACATTTGCAATGTCATTTTGGTCAAGATACACTAAGTTGGAGTAGAATGGGTGCAACATGTACAGGAGTTGATTTGAGTGATGAAGGCATAAAGCTAGCACAACAATTAAATAAAGATTTAAAGCTAAATGCAAATTTTGTACACTGCAATGTTTTGGATACGTCTCAGTTTGTTAAAGAAACTTTCGATATTGTTTTTACCAGTTACGGTGTTATTGGTTGGCTGCCTGATTTAAAACCTTGGGGCAAAATGATTGCTGAAAAACTTACTAAAGGTGGTGCGTTTTATATGGTTGAATTTCACCCTATTGTTTGGATGTTCGATTATTTAGAAGGAAAGCCTGTTATGAAATATGGGTACATGCAAGATGAAGTGATTTATGAAGAATATGAAGGTACTTATGCCAACGAAAACTCAAAGATGATTAGTAAAGAATATGGTTGGAATCATGGATTGGGCGAAGTTGTTAGTGCTTTAACCGAAGCAGGTTTGCATATAGACTATTTAAAAGAGCACAACGAAAGTCCTTACAATGTTTTACCAGATTTGGTTAAAACAGATTCTAGAATGTATGTTATAAAAGATAAATTGTATCCTTTGGTTTTTGAAATTAAAGCTACGAAATTTTAGAGTTTCGTTTAACATTTTTGTGTATGATTTCGTTGCGTATTTCAGGAACTAATCCGGCCAATTATACCCAGAATCTGTATTTGAAGGGGTGTTTACCAAGATTATTGGGTATGTGCGTATACAAAGGCATGGTAAGTGGGCATTGGACTTTCTATATTACCTGAATTAAATACTTTGAAAACGCCAAATGCTAACTCCTTAATACACAAAAAACTATTAATACATTACAGATATCAATACCCGTTTATTGTAATAACTCAATGTGCTAAATCCAATCTTTAAGGAGCAATACTTCAAAAAAATCGATATCAATCCTAGTTCTTGCATAAGGTTTTATCAACACATTAGTTACTAATTTTGGGTCAAAGACTTAATAAGTTCAACTTCTTTTGTTGAAAATGGAGTTCCATCTTTTCGAAAAATATCGTGAAACCATACTTTGGGTTCTTTTTCAAAAGGATTTTGCCAGCTGTGCCATGGATATATTGTATTTGATTTTCCATTTATAAACCCCCAATTATATGCGCCAATTTTATTCTCCTTGAAAAATGGCAAAGAATTTTCAAACGTTGAGTTAGCAGTTCGAGCCATATACTCAGTAGCTAGCAATGGACGATTGGATTTTTTAAGCTCTGCAACTACCTTTTTCTGCTTATCCAGCGGGAAATATGCGTGATAATTAATTACATCCGAATTCTTGTAGCAAAACTTATCTATCGCATCCAATTTATTGAGATCGGCATCTCCTGCTCTCCAAACATCTGCACATATAGGTTGAGTTGGGTTTACTTCCCTTGCCCACTGAAATGCTTTTTTAAGCAAGGCCAATGAGTAGGTCTCTTTGTTTTTCAACTCAATATCCCCATAACTTGAAGTGTTAGGGTTACCTGGTTCATTATACAAATCCCATATCAACACGCGTTTATCGCTCTTATATCTCTTCATTGTTTCTTTAACGTATGCCTTAATACTAGCCTCATGCTCTCCCAAGTTTTGAAGAATCTCTATTCCAGGACATTGTACCCATCCTGAGTTATGAACACCTTTTGTCGGTTCGGGCTGTTTGCCTGATTTCGGATTTGGATGCCATACATCATCGAAAAAGATAAGCATAACCCTAATATTATGACTCTGGCATATTTCTAAAAACTGGTCAACACGTTGATAAAATCCTTCTTTATCCTCTTTCCATGGCAAATAATGTAAAAATACACGAAGAGAATTAAAACCCAGATCTTCAGCCCAAGCTAATTCTTTATCAATAAGCTCGGGAGAAAAAGTTTCTTCCTGCCACATCTCTAATTGATTTATCGCATTTGCAGGTACATAGTTACACCCAACAATCCAAGGTTGATGATTATACCACTCAGTAATACGTTCAACAGTCCAGCGGTCTGTTATTTCTTTTTTATTGGTCGCCTCAATATTGTCTGCTGCACCTTGTTTTTGCTTATTTCTACCTGCACAAGCGCTCAATAGAATAATAGATAAAATGCAGATAATTTTAATTGATGTTTTCACTATTTCTCGATATTAAATTTATATATGCAAACTGAATGGTATTCCTCATTTGGTGTAAGCACTGTTGAGGGAAAATTATTATGATTTGGGCTATCCGGGAAATGCTGAGTCTCTAAACAAAATGCAGTTCTGTAGTTGTATTTTTTTCCTAATTTTCCTATATCATCTCCATTCAGGAAATTTCCCCCGTAAAATTGCAATCCTGGTTCATTCGTATACACCTCTATGGTTCTGCCCGATTGAGGTTCTGATATCTTTGCTGCAAGGTTCAACCCTTTGTCCGTCTTATTCAGCACCCAGTTATGATCGTAACCAAACCCATACTCTAATTGCTTATAATCATGATTAAGCCTTTCCCCGATAGCAATTGCTTCAGTGAAATCCATGGGAGTATTATTCACCGATAAAATCTCTCCGGTTGGTATTAGCCCTTGTTTTACAGGTGTATAATTATCAGCATTAATCATTAAATGATGGTCATTTATACTTCCGTTACCTGCTCCGTGTAAATTAAAGAAGCTGTGGTGAGTAAGGTTTACAACCGTTGGTTTATCTGTTGTTGCCCAATATTCAATTTTTAATTCATTGTTATCAGTTAGTGTGTAGCTTACCTTAACCTTTAAGTTTCCGGGATATCCTTCTTCCATATCTTTAGAAAGATAGGTCAATCTCAATGTTTGGTCATTTAACTGCTCAGTATTCCAAACCACATTATTAAACCCTTTAATACCTCCATGCAAATGGTTAGTTTCGTTATTGGTTGCTAACGAATACTCCTGATCATTCAATTTAAACTTTCCTTGATTTATTCTATTACCATAGCGCCCAATAAGAGCTCCAAAATAAATTTCATTACTATTTAAATAACCATCAATTGTTTCGTACCCTAAAACAATATCTTCCAATTGTCCCTCCTTATCAGGTACCCATAGCGAAACTACGCGACCACCGTAATTGGTAACTTGCGAAACTATACCATCTTTGTTTTTTAACGTAAATAGTTTTACTTGTTTCCCATCGATAATTTCATTGAAATTTCCCTCAGGAATTAACACCATGCTGTTTGGCTTATTTGTGCATGCAAAGCATAGAATCCCAAATACAAATAATACTACTAGATTTCTCATATTTCTTTATATGTAATTTTACAAAATTTTAAGAGTTAAAAAAATTACTTTTTACTTCTTAAATTATCAATAACTTCCTGCTGTAATTTAATGGCTATACCGGTTGACAGGTGTTTGGTTTCAGGCATTTCTGATTTCCAGCTATCAAATGCATTATTCATTTTTTTCAACTTACCCTTTTTTTTCTTACTAATATTTGTTGTCTCGCCAACATCATTTTTTAGGTTAAATAGAAACTTTTCTTGTCCATCGATTTTGATAAATTTATAATCATCCCAACGCAATGCTTCCTGAAAGTGCCCCTGGGTCCAATAAAGAAAATCATGTGGTTTAGATTTCTTCTCATTGAGCAAATAAGGCAGCAGGTTTTTCGAGTCAATCTTCTTATCTGTCTTATGAGATATTCCTGCCAGTTCTGTTGCCGTAGAAAAAACATCAAAACTCATAACCAAATGTTTATAAATCTGTGGTTGAATTTTCCCTTTCCAGTACACCACATAAGGAACATGAATCCCTCCTTCTAAAACAGTTCCTTTCATTCCACTAAAGGGTTTATTATCCGACCATGTACCAGGAGTACCACCATTATCGCTCATAAAGAACACAAGTGTATTTTCCTCAATCTTCAACATTTCTAACAGAGACATTATAGCCCCAACACCGTCGTCCAATGCCGTAATCATAGCTGCATAGATTCGTCTTTTTTTATCGGCAATGTTAGAAACCCTATCTAAATATTCCTGAGGTGCTTGAAGAGGAGTATGTGGAGCATTATACGAAAGATAAAGAAAGAAAGGCTGCTCTGCATTTCTTTCTATAAAATCTAAAGCATAATCAGTTAAATCATCTGTTAGATAATTGTCAAAGCTTTTTCTCTTACCATTTTCTTCAATTAAAGCCGTATATGAATGATCGTTATTGACTTTAGGGTCGCATTGATAATAATGATGTCCACCTCCGGTAAATCCATAAAATTTATCAAAACCTTTATGTACTGGATGTTGGTTCTTCATTACCCCAAGATGCCATTTCCCAACTAAGGCACTGGTATAACCCGCCTGTTTCAACACTTTAGGAAGTATTTCTTCCGATTCAGGTAGTCCTAAATTGTGAAAACGTTGGCTCGGGTTTTCTTGAAAACCAAAGCGATGCTGATATCTACCCGTCATTATTCCAGCTCTTGTTGGAGCGCAAAAAGAATGGGAAGCATAAGCATTAGTACAAATAGCACCACCCTCAGCCAACTTATCAATGTTTGGGGTTTTAAAATCAGCACAGCCATTAAATCCCACATCTTTGTAACCTAAATCGTCTGCAAGAATTAATATAACATTTGGCTTTTCACTTTTTGCCTCATTGTTTTGGCTAAATACATTGATACTTATGTTTAGTAAAAAAATAGATATACTTAATCTGAGTTTCAATTTAAAAATTTTGTTTATCATCAGTTTTGTATTAATTTAACATGCAGGGAACTTAGTATATTAGATCCCATCTAATTCTTGTACTTATAGTTTTCTCTCTATTAACATATTCCGGACGCCACAACGGTAAATTGTATGAGTAGTGGCAGATTGCGTGGTAATTCCCTATCAAACCGCTACGCAGTTTGAGCGGATTACAAACCTTGATATTTAGTACTTTGCCTGCTACTACTTATACAAAATGTTATCTGTCGTTCTTTTATGGTTCCAGAATTAATCCACATAATATTGGTTTCCCTTTCTGAGAGGTAAATTTAATTACAGGATTTGCCGTGCCGTCAAATTTAATACTAATTTTCTTAATAGTAAACTTATTAATTAATACATCCTTAATTAAACCATTAATATCGACCTTTATGCTACTTATTGCTCCCTCTGATGCGAGTAATAACTTCAAGTCATATTCTCCTGCAATTAGTTTTTCTCTGCCACTTAAAGGATTAAGAGTAATATTTGTATTAGCATCGAGTAAAATGCCTTTTTCAAATAATTCACCATACTCTGCACCCTTAACTGAATTTTCAACTACTGTTTTCCCTGTTTCTTTTTCACCTAATACTTTCCAATAGTTCTTATCAGAATCAATAAAATAGGTTTTTGTACCTGCTAGTTGAGCTAGTTCTTCGTGTGATGTATTGCTAAAGTTGATGCGTATATCTTCTTCCTGCACCAATTGCTTCATAGATAAAAATCGTGGCAACCATCGTAAGCCCATTGAAAAAAGAAGCCCTTGTTCTCCAGCAGTAATTTGCCCAAATTGAATGGTTCTAGCATATTGCTCAAGAACAGTATCTGGTTGAAATTGATTAGCAATAGACCTTGCAGAATTAAAATCTTTGGCTTCAAACTTTTCTCTAAAACTCAGGAATATACTCTGTTGCTCGAAAAATATCTTTACAAATTTTTCATAATTTACAAAAAACAAATAGTTCTCTTTGGCGTCTGCGGTAAACTCTTCAATATTTGTCTTGTTCAGTAAATCTAGTCTCTCATCGCATTGCCTTATTACTTTTTGTGCATCATCAAATTTCTTATTTTGATGGACATCAATAAAATATGGATTTGTTTCACGACCAAATGCAGGCATGTCATTTACAAAAAGTTTCATATATGAGGCCATCACCGCGCTATTTGCTTCACCAAACCATTTTTCACTATAAAAATCTATAGTCTTTTCTATTGATTGGTTTTGTGTGTTCAACATGACTTGTTTGGAATGATGTAGGAAAAAAATGTCGAACGGTCTAGTCATCCAATGAATCACTCCAAACCCATCTGATTTAAGCTGAATCAAGGTATTATTAAAATTCTCAAATGAAGGTAATGGTGGCCCGATGTAAGCACCGTCATCATGGTGGGGCCAGATAATGGGAATTATCTTACCTGGTTTGCTCCATTTTGATATATCATCAATCATGGATTGATTATGCAAATGCATTTCTCCTCTGATTATTTCAGAATCTAATATATAAATGGTGGCGGAATCTGGATAAAACTCATTCATTGCAGGTAACGAAGGCCAGCGCCATGTGCCAAAGGCTACTGATATGTCATCTCTTTTTAGTTCGGTAAAAGCTTTATGGTAGGCGTAAGCCAACTTAGCCTGTGAAAAAGCTCCAACCGATTGTTTCATTTCTTTTATTTTTGGATTCTCATCTAATTTTGCAAAATATTCTTTTTGCCATTCCTCCGGAATTTCGCTGTATTTTAACTCGTCCCAAACGGAACCATCAGAGCGTCTCCACAATACAAATTTATCGACTTGAGGATATAATTTAAGCAGAGCAGCAGCTTGGGTTTTATAATAATCATATCCTTCGGGGCGATCTGGACGCGGCAACCAAACATCGCCAGGCTTTTCTCCCATCCAAAGAATCCCTTTATGATTTACCATGAATTTATCAGTTTCTGGAATAGTGGCAACCATTTCCTGAGGGATTGCAGCTACCATGTCAAAATCAAGTGCAAAATTTACTTTAACACCTCTATCTTCTGCATGCTGAAAAACACGACTCATTAATTGCTGTATTGCTTCAACTCTCTCTTCATCGGGAACAATTCCAGCCTTGCTGCCGAAAATAGGTGAACTAAAGACATCTCCTCCCGGAAGCCTTCTTACATCATTCACATGTTCAGTTGACCAATCTCTACCTTTTGCTGAAGTTGTTAGGTAACCTACAGGTTTTTTAAATCCGTTATACTCAAATGTGAACATTGGATTATTGGCATAAGCATGAACCATAATGGTGTTATAACCCATTTTCTGAGACTGGTTTATCCACATTACCCAATTCTCGAAATTCCATGCGGTACAACCACTTAGAAAGTTGTGCCAGTTAAACACAGTTCTTTCCTTTACCAATGGTTCGTTAACCATGTCCCATTCGTCAAAATTGAATTTTTCTTTTAGTGAAGGAGCGTAGTCGCCACTGAACAAAAATGAATACCCCATTTTTTCCAATAACCCATAAACACCATATAAGAGCCCCATACTGCCAGCGGAGGTAATAACGCCTGTGTTGTCATTTTTACGATGAATCGAAAACCCTTCACTACTTGATGGAATAGCAGATTCAGGCCATAGGTCTTTTGGTAGTTTTTCCGTTGTACCTATGTATATATTCTTTTTCTTTTTTGAAGCAGTTACTACTGGAAACTCATGGTTTGGATAAATAGTGTGCAGATATTTACTCAATTCGTTAGCTGCCAGCTCTTCAATATTATCAGCATTTACTGGAATAACAATGTCAATTGTCTGCATCTGATTTGTACAGCTAGTAAGAAAGATTATTAACAGAACTAAAATTGGTATGCTTTTCATTTGGTTGTCTTTTTTATTTTCATTGATTTATCGAAGAGTATATCTGCAAAATGACAGATAACGGTTAGTGTAAGAATAGTAGCCGATTGTAAGCCTCATTCCTATCAGGTTACAAAAAAATTGGATCGGGCTACAATCCTTGAATTTACCCCCCCCCGAATCGGCTATTATTTTACACATTGCATTGTTGTACGCTGGCGTTCTCCTATTAGAAATTCTAGCTTCAAAAACCATTTCGAAAAACGACTGGCAATTTTTAACAATAAATACATGTTTGGTACCGAACAACAAATTACTATTTAAACTAAACTTATTGTAGCTGAACCAAAATTGCAGAATGCGCAGGAACTTCGATTTTCAATTCTCCATTCTTTGTTTTCCCAACCGTAAAATCTGAAATATAAACTTTCTCCTCTTTGCCAAAGTCGTTAAAATCTGTAATTTCTTTACCGGCAACTATTTTTCCGCTTACTGATTTGAAATCGTTTCTGAGCTGACAGTCAATAGGAATTTCCTTATTGGGATTTGCATTAGTTATGGTAATACTTACTATGCCATCTTTTTCCGAAGCGGAGGCAGTTAAAGCCGGGATAGACTCACCCTTGTACTCATAGTTTTCAGTTTCTAAGTCGATAGGAATAAGATTGGCATCCTGGTGAACATTGTACATTTTAAATATATGGTAGGTAGGGGTTTTAACCATTTCATGACCCTTAGTCAGAATAACCGATTGCAGTACGTTCACAATCTGCGCAATATTTGCCATACTTATGCGGTCAGCATGGTTGTTAAAAATATTTAGGTTAATGCCGGCAACTAAAGCGTCTCGGACAGTATTCTGTTGTTGTAGAAAGCCTTCCTTAGTTCCTGGCAATTTATCGTACCATGTACCCCATTCATCAACAATTAATTTCATCTTTCCTTCCGGGTCGTATTTGTCCATAATTGCCAGATGTTTCTTTATGAAATCTTCAACATACATGGTATTGCGCAGTGTTGCAAACCACATATCTTCCTTGAATTCAGTTGAAGAACCTTTGCTCCCCCAGTCACCGGTTGGCAATGTATAATAATGCAAAGAAACTCCCTGGGCAAGGTGTGTTTTACCTTCCAATCCCTTGAGAATAGACTCCGTCCATTTGGTATCACCACCGGATGGACCACATATTACTTTATGATAATTGTTGCTACGTATATATGATGAGTAATTCCTGTAAATATTTGCATAGTAATCGGGAGCCATGTCTCCGCCGCATCCCCAGTTTTCGTTACCAATCCCCCAGTATTTAACATTCCAGGGATTTTTACGCCCGTTTTTCTTACGCAAATCAGTCATTGGACTTTTGTTACTCGAAGTAATGTATTCTACCCATTCAACAGCTTCCTGAACGGTTCCCGAACCAACATTGATGCTCAGATACGGTTCGGTACCTACTAATTCACAGAAGTTTAAAAATTCATGGGTGCCAAAACTATTATCTTCGGTAACACCACCCCAAAACACATTTACTATTGAGGGGCGATCTTCTTTAGGGCCTATACCGTCTTTCCAGTGGTAAGTGTCTGCAAAACAACCTCCGGGCCATCGCAATACAGGAACTTTTAATTCTTTAAAAGCTTCTACCACATCCTTTCTATATCCATTAATGTTAGGAATATCCGAATCTTCACCAACATATATACCTTCATAAATGCAAGTTCCCAGATGCTCGGAGAAATGGCCGTAAATTTCTTTGTTAATTTTTACGGTTAATGTATCCGGTTTCAGTTCCAGGGTGTTTTGAGCGGAAAGGCTCACTGTCAATAAAAGGCTAATAATTAAAATCGTTGTTTTCATTATTCCGGCTTTGCATGTTTTCTTTTAGTCCAACTTGGATATGTTCCATTGCGCTTAACGGTTTGAATATGGTGCGTTTGGCATTTCAACGCTCCAAACTTTCAATTTATTACTATTTTCTTTATTACTATCATCTACATATTTAGCACAATCTGCCAAATGCACTATATTTTTTGTTAGCGTTTGTTTTTCTGATCATTAAATAATTTAATAGCCATTTCAATTGGTTTATTAAATGGTTTTACTTCTGAAATACCTGTAGATTTAATCCACTGTTCTTCCCACTCTAAGATGTCAAAGTTTGTGTTATTTGCTTTTGCTTCATAATACAGCTTCCATCTTGGAATATAATAATCTCGAATTAATCCACTCCATGTTTTAGCTGCATACTCGTTTACACCGCCTCCCCATGTAGTAATTAAACGTTTAGCGTTCGATTGATAATATACTTCTTCTTCTTGTGTAGTCCCCCATTTTTTCGCATAGTCTGTCCAGATTTTTAATTTCCAAGAAGGATGAGACTCCAGTAATCTATCGATATTTGACATGATTTGTAGGGCTTCACTTAGACTAGCCATATTATTTTCTCCAGTTTCTTGAAACTCTACTAGTAATTCATCAGCTTTTAAGCCCAGGTATTGACAAGTAATTTCAATAACATCTATTTCATAAAGTTCGTTGTTTTTTATTTCATCTTTACAACTTAAAAACAAAGCGAGTCCTTGTCTAATCTCATCAGATTTGTTTACAGTTCCCCTACTTTTTGTATCTGGTCGAAATTGATATGTATTTCTCGGGTGATCCGTAAAACTTCCAAAAAATGAATTGTTAAAATGATTATAAGCTTTTTTCATGTTTGGAGGACATGCGCCATAACGTCTTGTAGCATATTTTTCAACCCATTTATCAAGGTCAATTTCTTCACTTGTCCACCCTATGTCGGAAAGTAATTCATATATAATTTCGTTATTCTCTATGCCTTCGGGAGCAAAACCAAAACCAACTAAATTACCTTTTTTATTATATTTCAATGCTTCCGAAGGCATTTTAGCATACAGATCTAGTCTGCCATTCATTGCTGTTTTTCCTCCCATATTGGGTATGAAAGAATAGATCCACATTTTGCCAAAGAAACCAGAATACATTTTCCAAGATGGATCTGACTTCCACCACAATCTATTATACTCATTAGCTAAATCCAATATCATTAATTTATCATCGGGAACTTTAGAAATTAAGGCATGTAGTCGCTCTGCTGTCCAAAATAATTTCCCATCTTTTTTTTGATAAGGAAATGTCCACCCTTGCATTACCCATACTGCATCAGGATTAGCTTTTTCTATTGAAGAGTAAACAGATTCTCCGTAAGCAGAAAGCTCTTTAAGTGCTGTTGTCGAATCTTCGGAAAGAGGCACATCCATTTCGTTAAAACTATCAGCTAAATAAAATTCTTGTTTCCCGAATTCTTTTTCATATTCTTTAATATACATTTCTCCAATTTTTAAAAACAGATCGCTTCCAGGCTCTAAAATATAAGTATGATAATCTTTAGCGAACCCTCCCCAACTTAATTCTCGTATTTTCTCTTCAGGAAACAGTCTTTTAATACTTGAAGGAACAAAACCTGCAAAAGCAGGAACAATTGGGTGCATATCCAATTTATTTACTCTATTAAGAATTTTATGATTTAATTGTATTTGTTTCTCATAAAAAGCATCTGGAATTTTCCCATCCCACGCTGTAATATTTCCCATTTTATTCCATGGAAAATGAGCTGGGCCTGTAAAATAACTATCAATTTCTTGTTTTGATAACCCGAGTTTTCTAAAAACTCGTTGCAAAATAGCTTCGTGAGCACCTGGTAATAGAGGCATATTAATACCGTGTACTGACATCCAATCAATTTCTTTTTCCCAACGAACCCAATCCCAATATGTAGTACTATAACCGTGTGTTACTATATTAAAATAATAGTTGTACTTGTACGGAGATTTTACTGTGCGGCTGTAATCAGGTAATGTTTCAGGAATACGTATATTATTTCCCGACCAACTAACTATTGAATTACAGGCATTTGAAAGATAATCATAAGCTCCTCTGCATAATGCGACTTGAGATGATGCAGATACATGAACTTTGTTATCTTCAACTTTTACAGAATAGCTTTGATGTAAGTTTGAATCTAGATTAAATTCAAATTTATCAATATTGTCTTCTCCTACAATGCGGCTTATTACTTGTTGTGCCGGATCTGTATTATTCTTTATTTTTTGTGTGTTTGATGTACAATTAAGCATGTACATACTTATGATTAGAATAAAAACAGTCTTTACTGGTTGAATAATTTTCCTCATTAATTTTCCCATTTAATGTCTAGTCCTGAAATATGGCTACAGGTTAAAATTGAATTAAGCTGTTTTTAAATATACCATATTAGGTGTTTTATAGTCTAAAGATAAATGTAATCTTATTTGGTTGTATAAATTAATTGCATTTTTTGTTGCTTTTTTTGCGTGTTGCAGACTGTCAAAGGTCTGGTCAAGATAGAACTCGTCTTTTAAGATACCGTTTACACGTTCAGCGACTGCATTTTCATAGCAATGATTTTCTTCAGTCATACTGATGCCTATGTTGTTTCGTTTGAGTATTTGTGTGTAAACATTACTACAATACTGTATGCCTCTATCAGAATGGTGAATAAGTCCAGTAGTATCTTTAGCTTGATATAAAGCTTTGTTTAAAGCTCTTTGACAGCCTTTAAGCTCCAAACTATTACTAATGTCGTATCCAACTATTTTACGGCTGTACATATCTGTAATTAGAGCTAAGTAGCAGAAGCCTTTTATTGTTCTAATGTATGTGATGTCGCTTACCCAAACTTGGTTAGGTCTATTAACTTCTAAATCTTTAATGATATTTTTATACTTGTAGAACCTGTGGTAAGAGTTAGTGGTTCTTGAGCTGTATTTCTTTCTAAGTGTAAGCATATTGTGTTTTCTAAGAATATTGAATAAGGTATCTCTACCTATTTTTAAATGGGCATTGGTAAACTCTTGTTTTAATGATTTGGTAAGTTTTCTAACACCTTCTCTAGGAAGGGATTTGCGTCTGTTCTTTACTATTGCAACCACTTTTTTCTCCATCTCTAAACGTTTGTCTTCTCTACGTTTATATTTGTAGTAAGCATCACGTTTAAGTCCGAAACAGGCAGTTATAGTTGATAAGGATGCAAATCCCTTTGACTTTTCTCTGGCCTTGATTAAGGTTTGATACTTAGCTTTTTTTTTAGCTCTAGGACAGATTTATAGCCCAACTGTTCAGCAGCTACTT
>NZ_JAKKDU010000020.1 GCF_021728535.1 Wocania arenilitoris
TTGCTCAAAAGTAAGCTTTTCTTTTTGCTTTACTTTAAAGACTTGTTTCCTGAAATCTAATGAATATGCCATACTGCAAAATACAAAAAATATGACAAATTACAATGATTTAGCTATATCTTCGTGTTTTTCTCAACTGATGTGCTTACATTATCGTAGATGCATTCCTTCTTCAAGGACTCAACGACCTTCATCTTCAGGTATCCCACCTTTTTCTTCTTGCCATGTTTCTTGGGGTTGTGGCCGTCTCCAGCGTCCTTGGACTCAACGCTCACCAAAACCGTGGTCTGGCGTTGGCTGCCGCGACCACGCTTCAAGGGTTCGGATTTGTCCCTCGCTACTGAAACGGTCTCGAAAAAGCCCTCGTCCAGTTCTATCTCTTCCTTTAGCCTGTACTCACCGTCCCTGAGCCCCATGACGCTTCTCAGCTTATGCATCATGGCCCATATGGGCTCATAGCGCTTATGCCCCAACTGGCGTTGTATCTCTTTGGCTGAAAACGACTTTTTCGTGCTTGTGATAAGGTGCATGGCGATAAACCAATATTGAAAGGGTAATTTGCTGCCATGCATGACCGTGCCGCTCTTGAGGGTCGTGCGGCGCTTGCATTTTTTGCATTCCCATTGCTCGCGGTACCCTTTCCAATAGTGGGACATGCCGCCGCACTTGGTGCACCTGACCCCTTGTTTTAGCCTGTAGGCCTTGAAAGCCTCTTTGCAACTCTCCTCGTCTGGAAAGTGCTTGGTGAATTCTATTAGCTTCATACCTTCAAGATACGAAAAATTAAATAGGGAAACAAACGGATAAGCAAAAAATCATTTATGGTGGTGACCGTCTAGGAATCTATTTTTTAGAGACTGGAGCCGTTAGCTTTTTACTTCTGCTTTTTCGGATAAAAAAAGTACTGCTAAAACGATCTTCCATAATATTACTATTAAATTGCACACTAAATGTACACAAATAAGTAATTATAAACAAATTTTAAATCATTTCAAATGTTTGAAATACAGGTAATTACGATGAATTAGTGTGCAATTTTTAAGGGAGACCTATAGGCACCGAATTGCACACTTTTTAGATGAATTAGTGTGCAATTAAATGATATCAAATAAAATGAAAACCCTGTAAATCATATATTTACAGGGTTTTTGGTGAATTTTGATACTCAAAAAGTGGAGTCGGAGGGAGTACTATTATTGCAAACTACTATTTTTAATAAAACCTTTAATATTCTCTAAAATATCAATAAAAACAATATCTAACATTGATTTGTTAAGTTTTTATTTTTGTTTTTGTTTGTTGTGGTTATTAACAATTTGCATTTTACCGTACAATTACCGTACAAATAAATTATATTTGTATTGTATTAATGCGTTAAATATGGCTACTGTTAATTTTTTATATCGTTCTACTAAAGACAAAGCAAATCTAAATTTGAGATTATTGTTTAGAAATTTAAATATTAGTTCTAAAATTAAAGACAAAGAAACAGGATTATTAATTGATGTGCCTTATACTGATTTTGTTATTGGAGCTAAAACTAAATATGAAGTTACAAAACACTACTGGACTAAACAGCATAACCGTAAAAGGCTTAATGATGTAGATTTAGAGAACTTTCAAACAGACACTATAAAAGAACTTAATAAGATTAAAAACCATATTTTAACTGCTTTCAATTCTGTTAGTCCTGATGAGGTTACTAAAGAATGGTTACAAATGCAAATTGATTATTATTACAACCCACCTAAAAAAGAAAGCGTAATACCAACCAATTTAATTGATTACATAGATTACTATATTGATTGTCGTAAGGATGAATTAAAAGAAACCTCAATCAAAAAATTTAAGGTTATTAAACACAAGTTAGAACGCTTTGAAATTTATCGTAAAAAGCAAATATTAATAATAGAAATTGACGATGATTTTAAGAATGAATTTGTTGACTATCAAAAAGAACAATTATACTCTAAAAACACAAGGCAAAGAGAGTTTGTTTTTATTAAAACGTTCTGTAAGCACGCAAAATTTAAAGGTATTGAAGTTAATCCTCAACTTGAAAGCCTAAGCCTAGAGAGGGATGACGATATTCAAAAAATATACTTAACCTTTGAAGACTTAATCAAAATTGAAAATATCGACAAAGATAAATTAACTGAAAGCCTAAACAATACTAAAGACTGGTTAATAATTTCGGCGTACTTAGGGCAACGAATTTCAGATTTCATGCATTTTACTGATAAGCAAATAAGAGTTGAAGACGGCAAACACTTATTAGAGTTTACTCAAAAGAAAACAAACAAATTAACCACTATACCAGTACATCCAAAGGTTATTGAAATACTCAATAAAAGAAACGGTAAATTCCCTTATTCAATTTCAGACCAAAAGTATAACGATTACATAAAAGAGGTTTGCAAATTGGCAGAACTTAACGAGCCAACCAAAGGGAGTAAGTTAATTGAAACCGAAACTGATAGCGGAATATTCAGAAAAAAAACAGGTATTTATAAAAAATGGGAACTGGTAACAAGTCATATCGGGCGCAGAAGTTTTGCAACTAACTTTTACGGTAAAATACCAACATCATATTTGATAAATATAACCAATCATGCAACCGAGAGTCAATTCCTTTCATACGTTGGCAAAAGCAATAAAGATTTAGCGAAAGAAACTTTTAAATATTTTTAAATAGAAAAATAAAGTTATTTTTATTACTTCATTTCGTGCATTTCGTACATTCATTTTTAAATTATGATTTCAGACAAAATAAAAAACCTATTCAGTTTTATTGATTTTTTACATGCTAATATTAGTAATTTTAAAGAGTACGATGAGGTTATTAACGATTATAGGGTATTGATTAAACAAGCAAATGATTTAAATCATGAACAAGATTATTCGGATAAAATTCAATATAACAAACTGGCTAATGAAATTGATGAAAAGTATAAGATTTTAAAGAATAATGTTATTGATTTAATAGAGGTTAAAATAAATGAACTTAATGTTTGTGATTTTGAAAATTTAAACACAATTTATAACTGGAATATTTCAGAAATTGATAAGTTAAAATATGATTTTAATGAGAATGATATTAATGAAATATTAAAATGTGAAAGCAAGTATATTGAATATAGGCTAAGTACTAAAATTAATTATTTATCAAAACCTGAACGTTTAAATTCTTATTTAGATAAGTTATTTAAAGGGTTATTTACTTTTTTTTCTCCTGATAAAATAGAGAATAAACAAGTTTCTAAAAATGAAATATTTGAGTTGACTATTGAAAACTTAAAAAATTATGGTTTATCTTCTATTCAAGCAATTGAATTTTATGAAGCAAAAGGAACTTTGCAATGTGATGAGGGTAATTTTTTTGTAATGGAAAACAAAGTTTATACAGGTATTGAGTTTTTTAGACAAACTTGTTTTAATAATGGTGAATTAAAATTTCCTTTTAATTGTCCTAATTTATTCCCTGAATACTTTGATTTGGCATTAAATGAATATAGGCAAGAACAAAAACAAATTTTAGGTAAACTATACAATGAGAGCGACCAGCTTAAAAAGTTTGTAAATGTTCAAATTAAATTTATGCAAAGTCGTATTGAAGCTCAAAAAGAATATCTTTTAAAACATAAGTATCATAAATATAAGAATAGAGAAAAAGAGATTATAGTATGTGAAGCCTATATCCAATATTTAAAAAGAAAAATAGATGAATCTCAAGAAACTGAAACTAATAAACATGATGAGGTATTATTAAAAAACTGTAAGCCTAAAATTTTCAAAAATGATTTAGGTTTTACGTTGTTTACTAAAATGTTTGAATTGTATAAAGACGAAAATAAAGACAATGCAAATTTTAGTTTTCTGTTTTTTGCAATGAAAAAAGATTTTTTAGTTTGTAGTCAAGTTGATTTTGTTAATTTTTTACAAAGTGAAAATTACGATAGGAATATCAACAAAATTGATAGCAGACAATGGCGTTTAGATTTAAGCGGTAATAATAAGTCAAAGCTATACAACTCAATTAAAGACCAATTACAAAAAAAGCACAAAAAAAGCACAATTTAAGCAACTTTTTGTGTCTTTAATATCTTGAAAATCAATGCAATTTTGCTAAACAATTTAAAAATGTTAGCAATATGCAAAATTCAATCTTACTACAAAATGTAACCCCCGAAGCATTAGCAGAACTAATAAAAGAGGGTGTTAAAAGTCAGTTAGATGACTTTAAAAAAGAACTTAATTTTCAAAACGACAAAGAAGACTTATTAAGTCGAGAGCAAGTTTTGGAACTTCTACAAATCAATTCGAGTACTTTATGGCATTGGCAAAACAAAGGTAAGATTACCGTTTACAAGTTTGCTAATAAATGCTATTACAAACGGTCAGAATTATTCGAGAATATCAAACCTCTAAAAAAGTAAAGCTATGAGTACAAAAAAAAGTAAACATAGCCTTAATTCTTTTGGTAACGGACAGGCTAAATATAAGCATTTTACAGCGCAATTAAAAATGGTTTACAAGGCATTAATGTATAAGCCTATGACTATGAAAGAAGTTGATGTATTTACAGGTGTAATGCGTGAAAATATTTGTAGATATATTGACACTCTTTTAGAGCAAAATAAAATTGCTATTATACGAAAACGCAAATGTTCTATTACTGGTTATCCTTATGTAAATGAATACACAGCAAACCCCGATTTATTTCCTAAGTCTAACCAATTAAAATTGTTTTAGGCTATGCATGACAAGAAAAATTTAAAAAAGCTTATTAAAAATGATGTTTTAAAGCTTAAAGAGGGTTTTCAGTCATTAGAAAAAACAACTGATGACATTTTAAAGGAACTAACCGACAGCATCGGGCAAATAGATTTTAAAATATTGGCATTTCCTGATATTGAAAATCTAAAACAGCAAATAGAAGACTTAAAACCATTTGTTTATAATGAAGACGGCAGTATTAACAAGGCTAATAAAACCGAGTACGACCAATACAATAAACTTAATAAGCAGTTAAGTAGTTATAAGCTAACCAAAAACCATTATTTAGTATTGTGTATTGAGCAACTTCTAAAAATAGCAAAGGTTAATAACTGGGGCTTATGTAAAAAAAACGGTTTTATTTATTTGTATAACGGTTGTTACTGGAGCGAAATTGACAAAGAGAGTTTTCAGTCCTTTTTGGGTAATGTAGCCTTAAAAATGGGGGTTGAAAAATTCAAGTGCAAAATACATACTTTCAAAGATGAGTTGTTTAAGCAATTTATGTCAGATGCGTATTTACCCACGCCAAAAGCAAATAAAAGGAGTGTATTAATTAATTTGCTAAATGGTACTTATGAAATAACACCCAGTAAGCGAGAGTTAAGAGGTTTTAAAAGAACCGATTTTTTAACGCATCAATTACCTTTTGAGTATGATAGTGAAGCCACCGCACCGCTATTTGGTAAGTATTTAGATGAGGTTTTGCCCAATAAGGATAAGCAAAAAGTTTTTGCCGAGTATTGCGGTTACATTTTTATAAAACCGAGTGTTTTAAAGCTTGAAAAAATGCTTATTCTTTATGGTACTGGTGCAAATGGTAAGAGTGTGTTTTTTGACATACTAAATGCGCTTTTAGGTACTCAAAATTTTAGTAGTTATTCGTTACAAGATTTAACAAATGATAACGGTTATTACAGGGCGCAAATAGGTAACAAGTTGGTAAACTATGCAAGTGAGATAAACGGTAAACTTGAAACAGATATATTTAAACAAATGGCATCGGGAGAGCCTATAAGTGTACGTTTGCCTTATGGAGAGCCTTTTATATTAAATGAGTATGCAAAGCTTATATTTAATTGTAATGATTTGCCAAAAGATGTAGAGCATACAAACGCATATTTCAGACGGTTTTTAATTATTGGTTTTGATGTTACCATACCCGAAAATAAACAAGATAAGGAACTCTCTAATAAGATAATAAATAATGAATTGTCGGGCGTTTTTAATTGGATATTACAAGGGCTTGACAGGTTATTAAGTCAAAAGAATTTTAGTAAGTGCGAAGCCATAGAAAACGCCCGAAGTGATTACGAAAAACACAGCGACAGCGTAAAAATGTTTATTGAAGACTTTGAGTATAAAACCTCAACGGAATACACGCCAATAAGCGACCTGTACAACCAATATAAAGCCTATTGTATTGAAGACGGTTTTCATAAAGTAAACAAGTCTAATTTCATGAAACGTTTAAGGCATTTTAAAGTTTTAGTTGAGCGTAAAAGCATTGGTAATGTAGCCTTTATTAAAACTGATAATAAATTCTTATCAAATGGAAACTTTTAAATATTCATTAGATAAGAGTAGTAAAAAATATGTTTGCCCGAACTGTAATAAAAAAACGTTTGTGTTTTACTTTAATACAGCATCGGGCGAATATTTGCCCTCTCAATATGGTAGATGCGACCGAGAGCAAAATTGTAGTTATCATAACGCACCGCCAAAAGGTAAAAAGGCTTATTTAATTGAGTTTTTACTATTAAAGCAAATTAGTAGTAAGGCGGTTAAATTAACTGATATAAACGGGCTTATTTCAATTATTCCTACCTCGCAAATATTAGAGCATAATATGAATAGTTGTTATATTACAGAATGGTATTTAAAGACCTCAATCATAAACTATCAATGTAATGAATTTAAGTATTTTAATTCTGAAAATGATAGTATTATTAATGAAGTAAAAAACATAAAGCCACCCGATGCGATTAAACCTAGTTATCATAAATTAGAGTTGTTAGATGAGATGTATAATAATAACCCTATACAAGATAATTTAACCGAGTATTTAAAGACTGTATTTAGTAAAGATGAGGTAAATAATGGAATTTTAAATTATTACGGTACTGGTACAAATCATTTTTGGAATAATGCAACTGTATTTTGGCAAATAGACCATAAAGAGAATATAAGAGGGGCTAAAATAATGCTATACGATAAGCATACAGGCAAAAGAATAAAAGAACCTTATAATCATATTAACTGGTTGCATAAAGCTATTAAACAGCCTGATTTTAATCTTAATCAATGCTTATTTGGTTTGCACTTAATTTATGAAGACTACATAAAAGATATTGCCATAGTTGAGAGTGAAAAAACAGCTATTATAATGAGTTTATTTTTACCCGATTATATTTGGTTAGCCACAGGGAGCAAAGGAAACTTTAAGTATAAATTATTAGAGCCATTAAAAAGGCGAAATTGTTTTGCATTTCCTGATAAAGGCGAATTTATCAACTGGAATAAAACAGCAAGTGAGTTAAGTAAAAAGGGGTTTAACATAGCTGTAAGTAACATATTAGAGCAAACCGATTTTAATAATGGTTTTGATTTAGCAGATTATTATTTAATCGAAAATACAATAGTAAATAACAATTAAATACAATAGATATGTCAGGATTTAAAGGAGTAAGAAACATAAACGGAAGACCAAAAGGAGCGGTAAACAAAACGACTAAAGAGATAAGAGAGCATTTTCAAAATTTGGTTTCTAATAATTTAGAGCAACTAAATGAAGACTTAAAAAGTTTAGAGCCATTACAAAGGCTTAAAATGATTATAGAGTTATCAAAATTTGTAGTACCTACTTTAAGAGCCACCGAATTAACGACCGATACCGAAAACGGTTTTAACCCTATTACAGTAACCATAGTAAGAGAGATAAAAGAATAATGAAAACAGAAATAAGAAGTTATAACGATTTACTGGATTTTATAAAAAAAGACTTTGTTAAATCTAAAGAAGCCATTACAATAGTTAGTAAGGCATTAAATGTATATTGTTTGTTTGATATGAGTAAAGATGAGGTTATAAAATCTACTGAATATTATATTAAGACCTTTTGTAAAGACAATAATAATGAGCGACCTTTATTTTTAGAGCAAATAGGAAACGATTTTAATATTAAAGATATTTATAAAATCTAACTATTATATTAATCAATGCTTTTTTCAATTCATTAATAATTACTTTTTTGATTTGATTAATCAATTTTTTTCAAGTTGTTTTTATTCTATAAGTTAGAATTAATAGTTGATTCCTATTAATTTTTGAACACCATAAAAAAGAGAATCAATAATTGATTTGTATTGATGTACGAAATGCACGAAATGAAGCCCTAAAAACAACTTTATTTTTTTATCTAAATAACTCTAAAAACAGGGTTATTTTTTTTGACAATACAATAATCGTACAATTCTATAAAAAACAAAACCCCAACTAATTGATTTACAATATATTGAGGTTTTTAATTGTGGAGTCGGAGGGAATCGAACCCTCGTCCAAACAAGCTACCAAAAGGCTTTCTACATACTTAGTTTTTTCATGATTTTTGTTAATACACTGATTAAAAACACTCTATGTATTACTTAGCTTTTTTAGTTTCAAAAATGTATCAAAGCACTACATTTTCTAGGTTTACTTTTACGATGCCTCTAATTAGAACGCCATAAACCAAGGCTTTCAAGAGACATTTAGCTTTCCTACCTAGTAGGACGAGGCCTGATCTTACTGTGATTCAGATTAAGCAGCTAAAGCGTAGTTATTCTCGCCGTTTAAAAGTTTGACATAGCCTTTTACGTGTTTTCAATGCCATTACACGACATGCTTACCGTTCAATTAATCTCGCTGTCAAAACCAGTCGACCCCTTAATAAAATAGTAAATTTTAATTTGCGTAATTTAATTAATTCCGAACTTACATCGAAAACTCATCAATTAAATAATAATTATTACGGCGTTACTCACTTTTGCTTTTAATGGCAAAAGAGGGTCAGGCTTTCGGCAGTCGCTTTTTTTTTGTAAAAAACAAAAAAGAGCTTCAATAAATGCTTCAATCCTTAACGCGGGTCGCAAAGTTATCAAAAAAGTTTGTATACGCCTACATTAACTCTTATTTTTGTGCAAAATTTATACCAAAATTTATGAAGTTTGCTATTATAAAAGAGCGTAAAAATCCACCCGACAGACGCGTTGTATTTTCGCCTTTAAAATTAACAGAAGCTAAAAAGCAATTTCCTCAGGTAAGCTTTAAGGTAGAAGCTTCAGATATTAGAATATTTTCAGATAATCAATATAAAAACCAAGGATTTGAGGTGTCAAATAACGTGTCAGACTGCGATGTGCTAATTGGTGTAAAAGAGGTTCCTATTGAAAATTTAATACCCAATAAAAAATACTTTTTCTTTTCGCATACCATAAAAAAACAACCCTATAATAGAAAGTTGCTAAAAGCCATACTTGATAAAAATATCGAGATGTACGACCACGAAACTATTATAAATCAAAAAGGATTTAGGCTAATAGGTTTTGGGCGATATGCAGGTTTAGTTGGTGCTTATAATGGTTTTAGAGCTCTAGGTTTAAGAGATAATTTATTTGATTTACCAAAAGTAGAAACACTTGCTGATTTAGAAGCTGTTAAAGCAGAATTAGATAAAATTAATCTTCCAAATATTAAAATATTACTTTCAGGAATAGGAAAGGTAGCCCATGGAGCAAAAGAAATTTTAGACTATTTAAAAATAAAGCAAGTTAGTGATGCTTTGTATTTAACATCAAAATTTACAGAGCCCGTGTATTGCATGGTTGATGTTATGGAATATAGTAGACGTAAAGATGGTAAAGTTGGTGATAAGTGGGAGTTTTATAAAGATCCAACAGGTTACGAAAGTAATTTTATGCCCTATGCTAAAGAAACCGATTTTTTTATTGCTGGCCATTTTTACGGTAACAATGCGCCTTATCTGTATACCAGAGAAGATGCTAAACATCCAGATTTTAAAATTAATTTAGTAGCTGATATTTCTTGTGATATTGATGGTCCTGTAGCCTCAACACTACGTGCTTCAACCATTGCAGATCCGTTTTATGGTTATGATGCACAAACCGAAAGTGAAGTGGCTTTTAATACACCAAACGCTATTACCGTTATGGCAGTCGATAATTTACCATGCGAACTCCCAAAAGATGCCAGCGAAGGTTTTGGTGATATGTTTTTAGAGCATGTTATTCCTGCTTTTTTTAATAACGATGCAGATGGTATTTTACAACGTGCTAAAATTACCGAAAACGGAAAGCTAACAAAAGCGTTTTCTTATTTACAAGATTATGTTGATGGTTTTGAGTAAAACTGTTTAAACATCCAAAACCCAACATTTAAAAACGCACCAAATAGTAGTGTAAATAACCACGCTTCTTTATGGGCTATTGGTTGTGTAATAATATTAAAAATATCAGTTATTAAATATTTAGGATTACTTAAAATTTCCCAAGAGTTATAGCGTAAAAATCTGCCTAGATACACCCCAAAACCAGATAACAGCAAAATTGGTATTATACTGCGCTTGACGATGACTTTTTTAATGTGTTTTTCTAAGATAGTTTTCATGTCTAAAACAGACAAGTAAAACAGCAATAAACCGTTAAAAGCAAAAGAGCTTACTATTAAAATATCAATCCAAATAAAATAAGAATTGCTAAGTTTTAAATGAATTAAATCTGTAACAATATATGGGGCATTGGGTAAAAAAAGCAGCCATAACCCAAAACCAAATGCTAGCCCAACTTTATTAAACTTGGGATTGCTTAATAAATATGTTGAAATGGTGTAGGGTACAGCTGCTAAAAATAAATTCCAAACTAGGAATATATAAAAGAATGAATGTGAGATTTTCATTCTAAACATAAGTAACGTAAGACTTAATACTACTGATACAGTTATGATTGAAAAGATTTTAAACCGTTTAAAAATAAATTTTTTAATGTTGTCCATGAGTTATGATTTTAATGAGACCTGTTAGGTTTTATAAACCTGACAAGTCTGGTTTCAATTATTAAAACACAGATTATTCCTATTGTATATGCTATAAGGTCTGATAGGTGAAATGTGCTTCCTAAAATAAGTTTTGCTAAATGGTTATTCTCTAAGTTGAGTAGTTTTAAAATGTTGGCTAGTTGTAAAAATTCAATAAGGAATGCAAACAATAAAGCAGCAATAGCTAGGATTAGTGAATCTATTTTTATAAAACTTTTTACAAAACTGTAAATAAGAATAACCACAAGAAAATCACCAAGCGTATGGCGGATAAAACCGCTTTTAAAAAACACTGCAATAAGTACTTCTATAACAAATAGAGCTATGGTGATTGTTAAATAGGTTTTGTTAAGCTTCATAAGATTACAATTAAGATATAGAAGTAAAGAATGGCAATTGGAATATTTAATAAAACGATACCACAAGTTTTTAATAATTCAAGTTTAAGATTGGTTTTACCTAATAATGAAAATATTAAAGCTATTAACGATATGGTGTTTATAAGTGTAGCTATAATAATGAATATGACTCCTGAATATATTAGAGAATCTGATGTTCTAAAGTATAATTGAAGCGCAAATAAAATTGTGCCAATTATAAAACTTATAAGGGCTAAGGATTTAATTGTTGTTATTAAATCTTTCATTTTAAATGATATTATTTTCCAGGCATGTTTTTTTGATTGCGGGTTTTGATTAAATCATAGCAAGTAAGTGTGTTAGCGCCCCGATAGCTATCGGGAGAGGAAGCCAGTGGTGAAAGCGCGACCCTATGTTCGTTGAGGTTCTCGAAACGAAATAGGGTAACGCCCAACACAATCACTAACTAATAAAATTAACCGTTGCTCCAATCTATTTTTCGAGATACAAACATAACGATGGCAAGGATTAGGAATAAGCCTATACTACCTACTAAAAGCGCATAGTTTTCTAATTGTATAATAACATAAATAAAGGTGTATAAAGCACTTAGCGATAGCCCGATAAATATGGGAAACTTAAATGTTTTTAAAATGGATTTTGAGTATAGAGTAATGAGTATGATTACCGAAATACCTGCAATTAAATAGGCTTTTAAAAAGTTACTATGTTCTGATATTGAAACCAAAAGGGTGTAAAACATGGTAAGCGCTAACCCTATCATTAAATACTGGAAAGGATGAATGCTAATTTTACTCATAGTTTGTATTAAAAAGAAAATTAAAAAGGTGAGTCCGATAACAAGAAACCCGTATTTGGCTGAACGTTCGCTTTTTTGGTATTCGTCTACCATAACCATAAATTTTGTACCAAAAGCAAACTGATTTAGGTCTGGTATTTTGTTTAAATGTAATTGCGAAAACGCTCTGTTTATATGCAATACTTTCCAGTCTGCTTTAAAACCATTTGTTGTTATTTCTTTGGTTTCGTCGTTTGGTAAATAGTTACCCATAAAACTAGGGTCTGCCCAATTGGATTCTATTTTCATTGTAGTGGTTTTACCAATTGGAATTATTTCTATTTGTTCACTTCCGTTGAAAGTCATGCTAAAATCAAAGTTTTTAATTGTATTTATAGGTAAGTCTTCTTTTTTTATAAATGCAGATTCTAATTCGTTTAAATAAGAATTATTTGAGTTGTTAAAATTGGTTTCGAAAGCATATTTTGAGTTGTTTAATGTTATAACAACCTCGTTTTTAATACCTTTTAAATTTGATGTTTTAATGATTATTGTGGCTTTTTTCCAAACAATGTCTTCATCTTTTATGTCTTTTAATTTGAGTTGAGGCTTTATATAATCTCCCGAAAAATTCATTTTTGATGTGTAGACAGCCGATTCAAAATTGCCACGTTTTAAAGTTTTAGAGTCTACAGAAACATTAGTGTTTAAATTTTCAGGAAAAATATAAGCGTACTTAATATTTGTTTGAGTTTCGGTTGAATAAGTTTTTGTTTCCTTATTGTAAATAGTGGTTTCTTTGTAGGTTTTGTAAGGGAGCTTTAGTACAGGGCCATAAACAAGTACATTGTTTCCCCATTTATCGTTTATCTCGTTTACAACATCTTTTTGTCTGTAAGCTCGCTCATTTATCAGACTATTTATGTATGATAATGGGATTAATAAAATTATGACTAAAAAACCTACCATGAGCATACGAGCTGTTATTGAGGTTTTTATCCAATTTCCGAGTTTGTTTTGATGCTGTTTGTTTGAATGTTCCATAATGATTATATTTAAAGTACTTTGAATTACAAAGTAAATTGATAAAAAAATAGTTTGTTTTTAGTTAATCGAAATATCACTGCTTATTTATTAATTTTTCCAATGCGTTTATGTGTTTTTTAAATTCTACTCTTCCTAGTTTTGTAGTAGAGTAGCGCGTATTTGGTTTTCTACCTATAAATTGTTTTTCAACTTTTATATATTCTACTTTTTCTAATGCTTTGGTATGGCTAGCTAAATTACCATCGGTTGCTCCTAACAATTCTTTAAGCATATTAAAATCGGCATATTCATTTACCATTAAAACAGACATGATGCCTAATCTAATGCGATGATCAAAAGCTTTATTTATGTTGTTAATTATGCTCATTTTTAATAATTCAAAGTTACTGAATACATCAATTGAAAACTAAGAACTATTTTCTATCATATTTAAAATGCATCCAAGTTCCGTAAATAATATGCATAACACCAAAACCTAAAACCCATAACCAAAATCCATATCCAGGTTCTAAAGCTCCAATTAGCCCAAGAATTATTTGAACGTACCCTAAATACTGAATATCTCCTATACTATACTTTGAAGCGTTTACTAATGCTAAGCCATAAAATATTAGCATTGAACCACCCGATTGCCCATATTTTCCTTGACTTAAAATGATTAAAATGTATAGACCTCCAACAATTAATGGGATTAAAAAATTGAAAACTAAACGTCTGGATGTAGCATCCCAAATTTTAGCGCCATCTTTTTTTGCTTTTCTTGTGGTTAGAAAAATACCTGTACCAACACTAAGTGCTGCTACTGCAAATAGTGTAAACAAGCAAGATTCGAAAACCCAGCCATCAAGAATTAAAACACCATTACTATAAGTTTTTACTAACCAATAGGCAATGGCAGCTCCAATTAGGGCGTAAACCCCTGCTAAAATTCCTGATAAACCACTTAATGAAATAAAACGAGATGATTTATTCATTAAATCTTTTATCTCGGTAATGTCTTTCAAATAATCTTTTGATTCCATGTAAAAGTACTTTGAATTGCAAAGTAAATAAATATTTTTTAAATAGGCATTATAAATTTTTGTTAAGTTTGAAAATAATTGAATTTGTTTAATAGTGAATCCAGCAGAAGAATATATACTTAATCAACCCGAACCTTATCGTTCTATTTTAATGCATATTCAAGTGATTATTGAGCATACCATTCCTAATGTGGAATTAAAATATAAATGGAGAATTCCTTGTTATTATTTAGGAGAAACACCTGTATGCTATTTAAATGCAAGCCATAAAAAGCAATTTGTAGATGTTGGTTTTTGGCATTCAGCCTACCTTTCAGAATTTGATGAATACCTTGTTAGTGAGAATAGAAAAGTTGTAAAATCACTTCGATACATTTCCTTAGAAGATATAGACGACGATATATTTATAGCCATTTTAAAAGAAGCCAAAAAGCAAAAGGGAAAATCGTTTTACAATAAATAATTAGAAACTATTTACAGTTTTTCTTATAGCTACCAAATTAGTAAGTAGTTTTTCCAAGTTATCTAAATGTAACATATTTGCGCCATCGCTTTTTGCATTTGCAGGATCGAAATGCGTTTCTATAAACAAACCATCTGCATGATTAACGATGCCTGCTCTGGCAATGGTTTCAATCATGTCTGGTCGTCCACCAGTTACTCCAGCACTTTGATTAGGTTGCTGTAATGAGTGTGTAACATCTAAAACAGTTGGTGCAAATTGGCGCATAGTTGGGATACCACGAAAATCTACAATCATGTCTTGATACCCAAACATGGTGCCTCTATCGGTTATCCAAGCTTTATCGCTACCAGCATCCTTTACTTTTTGTACAGCATGTTTCATAGCCTCAGGACTCATAAACTGTCCTTTTTTTAAGTTGACAACTTTACCTGTTTTTGCAGCGGCAACTACCAAATCGGTTTGGCGAACCAAAAACGCAGGGATTTGCAAGACATCAACATATTGTGCTGCTAAATCTGCATCGCTGGTTTCATGAATATCTGTTACTGTTGGTACATCAAATTCTTCAGAAACCTTAGCTAGAATCTCTAAAGCTTTTTCGTTCCCTATTCCCGTAAAGCTATCAATTCTACTTCGATTTGCTTTTTTAAAACTACCTTTAAAAATGTAAGGGATTTTTAGTTTGTTTGTAATAGAGACCACTTTTTCTGCAATTTGCATAGCCATATCTTCTCCCTCAATAGCACAGGGGCCACATAAAAGAAAAAAGTTGTTGGAGTTTGTATGTTTAATTTTTGGAATTTCTTGAAGATTCATGTTGCTGATTTTGAATTACAAATATAGAATTAATGACCGAAACAAATATACCCAGTTTTTTATTGAATAATTTGCCTTAGTTGGCTAGCTGCATTAGCGATTGAACAATTGTTGGAGCACATCTTTGATTGCGACTTGTGAAAGCCCGACCCTTTGTGGCTGAGTTATTTACCTTTATTTTTAATCCTAGTTTTAATTGCCATAAAGGGGAATGCCCAAATAAAATTATTTATTCCATTTATCAATTAATTATAAGTACCTTTGCACGCTTAAAATAAGGGAGCATACATTATGACTAATATTAAAAACATTGCAATTATTGCGCACGTAGATCATGGTAAAACCACTTTGGTAGATAAAATTATGTATCACTGCCAATTATTCCGTGAGAACGAAAATACTGGTGATTTAATTCTTGATAACAACGATTTAGAGCGTGAGCGTGGTATTACCATAACGTCTAAAAATGTTTCTGTTATTTACAAAGACACTAAAATTAATATTATTGACACTCCTGGTCACGCCGATTTTGGTGGCGAAGTAGAGCGTGTTTTAAATATGGCTGATGGTGTTTTATTATTAGTTGATGCTTTTGAAGGACCAATGCCTCAAACACGTTTTGTGCTACAAAAAGCCATTGATTTAGGTTTAAAACCATGTGTGGTTATTAATAAAGTTGATAAAGAAAATTGTACACCAGATGAGGTGCATGAAAAGGTGTTCGATTTAATGTTTGAGTTAGGTGCTGAAGAATGGCAGTTAGATTTTCCAACGGTATATGGTTCTGCAAAGAACAATTGGATGAGTGATGATTGGCAAAATGAAACCCAAAATATTGAGCCATTGCTAGATATGGTAATCGATCACATTCCGTCGCCAAAAATTGAAGAGGGTACAACGCAAATGCTCATTACATCTTTAGATTTTTCGTCGTTTACAGGTCGAATTGCTATAGGTCGTTTGACTCGTGGCGAATTAAAAGTTGGTCAAAATATTTCTTTAGTAAAAAGAGACGGCAGTATAGTAAAATCTAAAATTAAAGAGTTACATACTTTTGAAGGTTTAGGGCGTAAAAAAGTAGATGAGGTTAAAGCGGGCGATATTTGTGCAATTGTTGGGTTAGAAGGTTTTGAAATTGGCGATACGGTTGCCGATTGGGAAAATCCTGAAGGTTTAAAAACGATTGCTATAGATGAGCCTACTATGAGTATGCTGTTTACTATTAATGATTCGCCATTTTTCGGAAAAGACGGTAAGTATGTAACGTCTCGCCATATAAAAGAACGTTTAACAAAAGAGCTTGAAAAGAATTTAGCATTACGTGTTGAGGAAACTGAGAGTGCTGATAAATTTATGGTTTACGGCCGTGGTGTATTGCATTTATCGGTTTTAATTGAAACAATGCGTCGCGAAGGTTACGAGCTTCAAATAGGGCAGCCACAAGTTATTATTAAAGAAATTGATGGCGTAAAATGCGAACCTGTTGAAGAAATGACAATTGATTTGCCTGAAGAAGTCTCAGGGAAAGCCATAGAAATGGTAACCTTACGGAAAGGTGAAATGCTAAGTATGGAAGCTAAAGGTGACAGAATGGTTTGTGAGTTTATTGTACCATCAAGAGGTATTATAGGTTTACGTAATCAGTTGCTTACTGCTACTGCTGGGGAGGCAATTATGGCGCACCGTTTTAAAGAATATCAACCGTTAAAAGGTGGTATTCCAGAACGACAAAACGGGAGCTTAGTATCTATGGAAAAAGGACAAGCTATCCCTTATTCTATTGATAAATTACAAGATAGAGGTAAGTTTTTTGTTGATCCAGGTGAAGATATTTACGAGGGTCAAGTTATTGGCGAAAATTCTCGTGGTGATGATATGGCTGTAAACGTTACGAAAACTAAAAAGTTAAGTAATGTGCGTTCTTCTGGAGCTGATGATAAGGCTAAAATAGTTCCTGCTATTAAGTTTTCTTTAGAAGAGGCTCTAGAATATATTCAAAAAGACGAGTATGTTGAGGTTACCCCAAAGCACTTACGCTTACGTAAAATATTTTTAACAGAGGTTGAAAGAAAGCGAAATAAATCAATCTAATTTTATTAAATTAGTAAAATTCTTTAAAGAGGAGTTCAATTAGAATTTCTCTTTTTTTTTTATGATTTTTTAATATGGAATTATTTGGACTTACTGGAACTGAATATATAGGCTATTTAGCATCGTTAATGGTGCTCATATCTTTTACAATGAAACGTGTAAAAACATTGCGATTAGTAAATATGGCAGGATGTATTTTGTTTATAATTTATGGGTTTTTAATGTCTACTATAAGGATTGGATTACCAATAATTATTGCTAATGTTGCAATTTTCTCGGTTAATTTATATTATTTGTTTTTAAAACAAGAGTAGTGCTTCTCGAAATTGTATTTTTTTACCTATACTAATGTTAAGCTAAATGCGTTAAATGATTTTGTATATTTGGTTCATTCAGAAAACACAATTTATTTGCTGTGTTCTATTTAAAAATTGCATTAAAATTAATCACTCATAAGAGAAAGAAAATTCATATTAATTGAAAAAATTAATAGACTATATAAATAATAATGTTTTAATAAAGGTAACTTCGTTAAAAACCGCTGCCATTTTCACAAGAATAATTGCAGGCATATTAACCTCTAAAGCTATTGCTGTTTTTATTGGGCCAGAAGGATTGGCTTTAATTGGTAATTTACGCAATTTTATAGGGTCTGTTCAATCAGTTGCAATACTTGGTTTTTATAAAGGTTCTGTAAAATATATAGCTGAATATAAAGAGAATATTGTTAGGCTAAGTAAAACCATTTCTACAGTATATTATATTGGTTTTGTGTCATCAATTTTAGTGTCTCTTTTATGTTATTTTAATGCAGACAATATTAGTAATATTATATTTCCGAATTATAGTAACTACGCATATGTAATAAAGATATTTGCTATAGTACTCCCTTTTTATTCTTTAAATATGTTTTCATTTTCAATAATGAACGGATTTTCAAAGTATAAAATACTTATTGTAATAAATATCATCGGGCAAATTTTAGGGGTTTCTATCGCGTTGCTTTTAATCTATCAAAGCAATATTGATGGTGCTTTAATTTCGGTAGCAATTGCTGAATCGTTAATATTTTTAATCACATTGGTAGGTATTATAAACAGGCGTAGTTTAACGCCTCTTATTAAAGTAAAATACGTGAGCTTTAATTACTTTAAACGATTAAGCTTATACTCCGTTATGGCTTTGTTTTCGGCTGTTTTGTTGCCTTTAGTAGCGTTGGCTATCAGGTCATATATTATTGAATCAGAAGGCTATAAAGATGCTGGTTTTTGGGAAGCTATGACACGTATTTCGAAATATTATTTAATGTTAGTTAGCTCTTTAATGGCGCTTTATATTTTACCGCGATTTACTGAAATTAATACCGTTAAAGCCTTTAGAAAAGAAGTTTTTGAGTTTTATAAAACCGTAATGCCAATATTGGCATTAGGTTTATTATTAATATATTTATTAAAGCCATTTATTGTAACGCTAGTTTTTTCTGATGAATTTAAACCTGTTGAAGATTTGTTTTTATGGCAACTTTTGGGTGATTTTTTAAAGGTACTATCATTAGTAATAGCTTACCAATTTTTAGCAAAAAAAATGTTTTGGCATTATGTGGTAACAGAATCATTTTTAATTATAATTTTATACATAACAAGTATTTATTTTATTAAAATGTTTGGTGTAAAAGGAGCTGTAATAGGGCATTTTGTAAGTTACTTAATGTATTATGGTGTTATTTTGTTAATTTTTGGAAGCTCACTTTTTAGAGTTGATGAAAAGAAAGTGTAATGCAATTATTCCTATTTTTTAAAATATTTTTTTGAATATACCTAACTATATAAAAAACAACTTGCTCTTAAAGGTTACTTCTGCCAATACCATTGTAGTTTTTATTAGAATGATTTTTTCGGTAATTACACAAAAAGTATTAGCCATACTCATTGGTGCTGAAGGGATTGCTTTGGTTGGGAATTTAAAAAATGTTACTAGTTTTTTTGATCAGTTTTCTATTTTAGGGATTTCAAATGGATTGGTTAAATATATTTCTGAGTTCCGAGGTAACAAAAAGAAAATCAATGAATTGTTTTCTACGGCTATTGTTTTTGAAGCTACCGCATCAGTAGTTTCTTTTGTGATTTTATTTTTTTGGTCAAATTCTCTTAACAATATTATTTTTGGAGAAAACAGTAACTACGTCTATATATTTAAGGTGTTAGCATTTGTTATACCTTTTATGGGGATGAATAGGTTTTTATTTTCAGTTTTAAATGGAATTTCTGCGTATAAATTATATTCGAAAATCGCTTTTGGGGCTATTATACTTAGTACATTATTAATAGTAATTCTTACATTAAATGACGGACTTAATGGTAGTTTGCTTGCTATTTGTTTGATTCCTCTAGTTCAGTTTTTTAGCTATCTGGTTTTTATTTCTAAAAAGATTAGGGCATATTTTAATTTTAAGAATATATCATTTAAACTAAGTTTTAAAAATGAGTTGTTGTCCTATAGTTTTATGACAGTGATAGTTGTAATTAGTATTAATGTTGCAGATGTATTAATAAGAAATTTAATTATAGAAAACGTAAGTGTTAATGAAGCTGGATATTGGACAGCATTAGGCTCAATTTCTAAAAATTATATGCAATTTTTAGTAGCAATTTTTTCTTTATATATTCTTCCGCAGTATGCAAAAATTAATAACAGTTTTGATTTCAGAAAAGAAGTTATAAAAATTTATAAGTTATTGTTACCAATTTTCGCCATTGGTTTGTTACTAGTTTACTTTTTTAGAGATATACTTATTGAGATTTTGTTTACAGAAGATTTTTTAAGTATGTCCGTTTTATTCAAATGGCAATTATTAGGTGATTTTGTAAAGTTAACAGCATTGGTGTTGTCTTATCAGTTTATTGCAAAAAGGCAGATAAGTAATTTTGTTTTCACCGAGTTGTTATCGGTAATAATGTTTTATGTTTTTTCTAATTGTTTTATACATAGTTATAATACAGAAGGTATTGTTTTGGCACATTTTGTTAGATATGTTATATATTTAGTCGTTGTGCTTTTTATTTTAAGGCATAATTTTATTGGTAAAAACAGAGTTTTATAATTTTAAATGAATAAAAACATTTTTGATAATGATTTAAAACTTGAAATTTTAATTTCAACAATGTATAAAACATCATTGTCTTTTCTTGATAATATGTTTCCTCATCATGATTTAAAAAAACTGAATCTTCTTATAATAAATCAAACAGAAAAAGGAGATGAGTTAAATTCAAATTATAAAAATATTAGAATTATTAATTCATATGAAAAAGGACTTTCAATAAGTAGAAATATAGCCATAAAAAACGCAATAGGAGATATATGTTTAATTGCCGATGATGATGTGGAATATTTACCAAACTTTGAGTGCAAGATTTTTGAAGCTTTTTCAAAACTACAACACTTCTCAATAATTCAGTTTAAAATTAAAACTTTTAGTGGTGTAGCTTATAAAAATTATCCGAAATTATCTAAAAGATTGACAAGGAATAAAGATTTAATAAGTGCATCTTCAATTGAAATAGCATTTAAAAGAAAAGAAATTATAGAAAAAAATATTTTATTTAATCCTCTTTTTGGCTTAGGTAGTTATTTTAAATCTGGTGAAGAATATTTGTTTTTTAAAAAAGCCTTAAAAACTAATCTCGAAGTTTATTTTGAAAATTTGTTTATTGTAAAACACAAATTAGAAAGGTCGACAAGTAATGTTGCAAGCGATAATTTTGTTGAAACTAAAGCGGCACTTTATTATTATAATTATAAAAATTTAAGCTATGCGTTTTTATTTAAGTTTATTTTCTTTCTTTTAAGAAAACAAAAAATATCGTTTAAACAGTTTACTATAAAATATAAAGTAGGTGTGGCTGGTATTAACAAATTTAAAGAGTTAAAAAGATTATATGAATAAATTTTTTAAAATATTTTCTGGATATTTTTTGCTTATTCTGGTGGCATTTATATTTGAGACAGTT
This sequence comes from Wocania arenilitoris, assembly GCF_021728535.1. GTDB lineage: Bacteria > Bacteroidota > Bacteroidia > Flavobacteriales > Flavobacteriaceae > Wocania_A > Wocania_A arenilitoris. The sequence continues at coordinate 21,477 of NZ_JAKKDU010000020.1, forward strand.
TTTAATTCTCTTAAGGTTAACGCATTTCATAATCTTATAGAAAATATTTTATTTGCTATAGCACTAATAATTCCTTTATATTTTTTTAAAAAGAAAATCATTAGTAGAGCCTATTTTGTTTTTTCTTATTTAGTTTTTAGTTTTTGTATAATATTTGAAACTGTATATTTCTATCTTTTTAAAACCTATTTTAGTTCGTCTGCTATTTTTGTTATTCTGGAGTCTAATACTAATGAAGCCAAAGAGTTTAGTAGTTTTTATATAAATAAACCTGCAATTGCTTTTTTGTTAATTATTGCTTTAATAGTACTTTTTGTTTTAAAAAAACAAAAGATAAGTTCGTTTGTATCGTCAACTGTTACTACAAAAAAGAAAATTAAATTATTAAGTGTATTTATTCTAATATTAACTTTTTTAAAGCTAACCACACTTATTGTTTTTAATGTTCCTTATTTAATTTTAAAATCTAGTTTTGAGTATCACATAGAATCTAAAAAGTTAGGTGATTATAAAAAAAATAAAAATGGAAACTTTACCAATGTATTTCAATCTAAAAAAGACGAAGAAGAGGTGCATGTTGTAATTTTAGGAGAATCTACAACGCGTTCTCATTTAGGAATCTACAATTATTACAGAGAAACAACGCCTGGGCTTAATAGACTGAAAGACAGATTGCTAGTGTTTAACGATGTTATAAGTCCGCATGCATATTCAGTAGGCTCTTTAACCAAAATGCTAACCTTAGGCAATTATGAAAGCCCCGAAAAAGTTTCTGAAGGTTCAATAATACAGTTGGCTAATAGCGCAGATTACACAACGTATTGGTTATCTAACCAAAGACCTATTGGACCCTATGAGAGCATGATTACTAAAATTAGTTTATCTGCAAAGACCAGTAAATTTTTAACCACCACAATTGCAGGTAACAGCAAGGTTTTAGACGAGACAATTATTCCAGAATTCAATAAAGCACTAAACAATAATGTAAAAAGAAAGGTGATTTTTATCCATTTAATGGGTACTCATCATCATTACGAGAACAGGTATCCACTGGCTTTTGCTAAATTTGAAAACCAGCCAAAAACAAAGTTTAAATCAACCGAAAGCTTTAAAAAAATAAATCATTATGATAATGCAGTACTTTACAATGATTTTATAATATCAAAAATCATAAAAAAGGTAGACAGTTTAGAAACAAAAGGTACAGTGCTTTTTTTGTCTGACCACGGAGAAGAAATGTTTAATGATTTAAATATGGCAGGGCATAATGAAGATATTTATTCAAAACAAATGTTCGATATACCATTTTTACTTTGGCAATCAGAAAAATACAAACAACAAAAAAACCTTTTTTTTGATAAAGAAAGAAATTATATGGTTGATGATTTATTTCATTCCTTGGCAGATTTATTATGTATTAAGGCAAATGAAGTAGATACAACAAGAAGTATTTTTAGTAAATATTTTAAAGAAAGAAAAAGGATAATAAAGGATACTATTAATTATGATACTTTTTTTAAAAAATAATTAGTCGTTTTAACTTACTAAAAAATGGAACTATTAAACAATCGTATAAATGCACTAAATATAGTTTATTATGCTATATATTTTGTTGTTGGTATTTTTATAATTAGTACAGGTGCTATTTACTACCCAGACAGCTATACATTTTTAGATATGGCACTAAACCACAGTCCATTTTACTGTATTTTTCTAAAAATAATAACAAGTATTTTTGGAGATTATTTTGAGTTGCCTTTAATTATTATACAATACATAATTATAGTTTTTGGAGTTAACTTTTTTGTTAAAACGCTAAACACTGTTTTCAACCTACACCATACAGGTTTTATAATTTTACAACTTATAAGTTTAGCACCTTGTGTATATGTACATAATCTTGGTAGTGCTATTTTAAGTGAAGCCTTAACCTATCCCATTTTCTTGGTGATTTTCGCATTTACTTTAAAACTGTTTGTTGAGGAAAACTTAAAGTACCTATATAAAATTTGTGCTTTACTGTTTGTTTTAATTTTAACCAGAGGTCAGTTTTTAGCTTTAATTCCAGTATTGCTTTTAATTGTTGGGTATGTGGTTTTTAAAACAAAATCCTTAGCTAAAAACTTTTATTTTTTAGTAATGCTTATTGCACTTCCTTTTGTAACAAGTTTAAGTGAAAGGGTTTACAATAAAGCGGTATTTGGTTATTTTATAAATAACGCCATGAATTATGTGCACTTAATAAGTTCGCCATTTTATATTTCCAACGAAAGCGATGTCAACCTTTTTACAAATGAAGATGAAAAAGCATATTTTAAATTAATACATAACAGTTTAAAAGAAGCAAAATTAACACGAAATCAAAATTTGGATGAAGACGATTATATGTTTTACCAAAATAATTTCCCTAAAATCTGTAATAGAAGAATATTAGATTTAGGTCTTAATTTTTATAAAGAAAAGGGTCATAATTTTATAGAACAAAACATAGCCTTAAACAAATTGTGTTCAAAAATGGTTTATCCATTAATAAAGCAGAACTTTAAAATTTGGTTTAAGTTATTTAGTAAAAACCTTAAAAACTCATTTGGGTCATCAAAACAAATGCTTTTCTTTATGGTATTACTATTTTATGGTTTGATTAACTTGTTTAAAACCAACAGAGATATTTATAAATTTATAGTAATAGCAACCTTATTTATGCTTGCAAATAACACACTTATTGCATTAGTGGTTCACTCAATAAAGCGTTACATATTTTATTTTGATTGGGTTGTTTTTGCAACGTTTATAATTTTATTCAACGAAATTTTTAAAAAGGAAACACTAAATGAATCCTGAACTATCTATTGTAATGCCATGCTTAAATGAAGCTGAAACTATTGCCATTTGCGTAGAAAAAGCTCAAGCTTTTATGAAGAAAAACAATATTAGAGGCGAAGTTATTATTGGCGATAATGGCAGTACAGATGGCTCGCAAGAAATAGCTGAAAAACAGGGAGCTATTGTTGTAAATGTTAAAAGGAAAGGATACGGAAACGCTTCAAGAGGTGCCATTGAAGCGTCTAAAGGGAAATACATAATTACTGCCGATACAGATGACAGTCACGACATTCTTAACCTCAACCCATTTGTTGAAAAACTAAGAGATGGATTCGATTTAGTTATGGGTAATCGCTTTAAAGGTGAAAATAAAAAAGATGCTATGCCTTTTTTGCATCGATATTTAGGGAATCCTATTTTAACGTTTTTAGGCAACCTGTTCTTTAAAACAGATTTAGGTGATTTTCATTGTGGGTTAAGAGGTTTTACACGAGAAGCTTATAATAAAATGGATATGTCAACAACAGGTATGGAATTTGCTTCAGAAATTATTGTAAAAGCATCGTTGTTAAACCTTAGTATTGCTGAAGTGGCAACTACAGTTTTTCCTTCTGGAAGAAATAGAAAAGCACATTTAAGAACATTTCCAGATGGGTGGAGGCATTTAAGATTTTTATTATTATACAGCCCAAAATGGTTGTTCTTAATTCCAGGGATATTATGCATGTTAATAGGTGTTGTTGGAACACTTTATATCCTGTTTAATGACGATAATGGAAGCCTAAATTTGATGCCACTATTTGCTGGCTTGTTCTTAATTAGTTTTCAATTTGTTGTGTTTTATGCACTGACAAAAATTTATGCTACTAACCATGGATTGATACCAAGAAAAAAAAGCTTTAATAAGCTTTTTTACTATTTTACTTTAGAAAGAGGTTTGTTAGTAGGAGCACTCTTTACTTTTGTTAGTATTATATTGTATTATTTAAGTTTTAAAGAGGGAATAAATATCCAACAAACATTAAAAACTATAGTGCCTGCTACAGTAGTTATGGTGTTAGGAATTCAATTAATTTTATTTAGCTTCTTTTTTAGTATACTTGGTTTAAAGGATGATAATAATTAAACTTTACCATTACTTAAAAGATGTTACATAAATCCGATTTTTAATTAAAAATTTTTGAAATTGTTTAATGAGTTTAAGCACAAGTTTTGGAAAATATAAAAGCACTTTTTGTTTAAAATTTAGGTTATTAAAATCTATTTCCTTTTTTATCTTTTTATAAAGCTTATTGTCATCATTTAAGATACATCTAATAGTCAAAGCAAATCTATTTATATCTAGGTACTTTTTTAATGAGGGATTAGTTTTTTCTTCTTTTAAATAGCTATTAATAAATTCATATCTTATATCATTAAACTCGCTTTTAGATAAGCTGTTATCAACATATAATTTGTAAGACATAGTTATAGTTGGGTTAAATGCAACCTTATATTTTAAAGCCATTTTAATCCATAAATCCAAATCCTGAGCCGTTTTTAATTTGGTGTTAAAACCTCCAACGGAATTAAATTTATCCTTTGCAAACCCAACGGCAGAAGTCCACGCAATTGAGTTTATAATGCTGGCTTTAAAAAAATCAGCAACAATTAAACAATCTTCTTTAAAACCAAAATTGAAATTTGCGGGACGACACATGTTTTTTGTGTAATATATTTGGTAATTGTTACAGTACAAACCGGCATCTGGGAATAATTCTATTTGTTTTTTCAATTCAGATAAATGGTTTTTATGCCAGTAATCGTCTGCATCAATTAAGGCTATAAATTTTGATTTTGCTTGTTCGATACCAAAGTTTCTTGCAACAGAAACACCTTGATTTTTTTGCTTAAATAATGTAATGTAAGGGTTTTGAAATTTTGAAACAATTTCAAAACTCTTATCTGTACTTCCATCATCAACTATTATAATTTCTAAATCACTAAACGTTTGATTAAGAACACTACTGATAGTGTTTTTTATAAAATTTTCTTTATTATAGAGTGGAATTACAACAGAAAAATATGGAATCATTTTTTTAAATTTATATTGCAAAAATAGCTTAGCCGAAACAGGTTAAATAGAAATAAAGAAGGGTAGTTCGATATGAGTTGTCTTTTATATATTGGATATAATATTATATGAGAATATGCTAGTAAATAATTTAATTTCCAAAATTTAAGCTTATTAAAGATTTTTAAAAAAGTAATGAAATTTGGGTCAACTAGTTTATTTTTATATACTTTATCAAGATTATTTAACGATTTATGCATTTTACTAAAAAAAACCTTATTTAAATCTACATCTCCATGTAAAACAGTATTATCTATATGGTAAATAGAAGCTTTTATTTTACTCAATTTATATGCAAAAATTGTGTCTTCATGTCCATATTCTGTTATATTCGTCTCAAAATATACTTTATTAAAAACCTCTTTTTTAATTATTGTATTGTTAAACAATACCGATTTATATTTATTCTTTCTTCTATCCAAATAATTTTTATCTTCATGAGATTTTCCATATTTCCATCTTAATTTTCTTTGAGGTATAGCATTTTTTGGATGAATTCTACCTCCGTAAATAACATCGTAACCTTTAGGAATTGCATTTAGATAATTGTTTATAAAATTATCATGAATTAAAACTGAATCGCCATCAATGAAAAGTAAATACTTATATTTTGATGCTTCAGCTAAAGTATTTCTATTAATACTAAGCCCTTGATTAAATTTATTTACTTTAAAGGAGCAGTTAGAAAGCGTATTCATTTTTTTATTTTTTTTATTTAAAATTGATGAAGAGCCATCATCAATACATATTATTTCAAATAAAATATTTGCTTTAACTGCTTGGTTTTTAATTGACTTTACTAAAGGTAGTATGTCGTAATTATATGTAGGTATGAGAATTGATAGCATTATAACAAACTTATCTGTAAAAATACATTTTAAAATTAATTAAATTTTATTTAAAATAGTTTAAATTGCAATCAACGATATAAAAATATTGTGTTTTGTATTCTAAAAAAATCTCAGAATTAATTTACAATAAAATTAAAGAAAATCAGACAAGTCTAATCCGTTCTTTTAATAATACTGAAGATAAAATAGGCTATTTTTATATTGATGACTTACTCCCGATAGAAATAGCACAAAAATGTTTTGAAGTTTTTCCATATGCATCTGAAATGACACTAAAAAAAAGTTTGCGAGAATATAAATATGTATCAGCGCAAATGAACTTGCATCATCAGTTTCTGGAAGAAATACTTTATGCATTTCAAGATGATAAAATAGTAAAATTAATTGGTAAAATATGTCAAATAGAATCTTTGTATGCTGATGATTTATTGTATGCGGGTGGTTTGTCATTAATGACGGAAAATAATTTTTTACATCCACATTTAGACAATTCTCATGATGCTGAAAGAGAAAGATGGCGAGTTTTAAACTTGTTATATTATGTATCTCCCGATTGGAAGGAAGAAAACGGAGGACATTTAGAATTATGGCCAAATGGTCCTAAAAAAGAGCCAATAGTTATAGAAAGTAAATTCAATAGGTTAGTTGTAATGGCAACTCATGATAAATCTTGGCATTCGGTAAATAAAGTATTGACAGATAAAAGCAGATGTTGTATTTCAAATTATTATTTTAGTGATGCGCCACTAAAAGATTCAGATAAATTTCATGTTACAAAATTTAGAGGAAGACCTGAGGATACTTTTATAAATTTAATTCTTGATTTTGATGCAAAAATGAGAATGCTAATTAGGAAATTTTTTAAAAAAGGGATTAGGAAAAACCCGCATATTTATAAAAAGGAAGATTAACTTTTACGTTGCACCACCTCATAAACAGCGTTATCATCACATTTCAATGTCTTACTTGGGTATTTTAAAAGTAAAGCATAATCATGAGTAGCCATTAAAATAGTGTTGCCATTTTTATTAATATCCTGCAAAACCTCCATAACTTCAACACTTGTTTGAGGGTCTAAATTCCCAGTAGGCTCATCGGCAAGTATTAATTCAGGGTTGTTTAGTAAAGCTCTGGCAATAGCAATGCGTTGTTGCTCGCCACCAGAAAGCTCGTGTGGAAATTTGAACCCTTTGGTTTTCATATCTACTTTCGTTAAAACTTCTTCAACTCTAGCTTCCATGTCACTTTTATCTTTCCAGCCTGTAGCTTTTAAAACAAACAATAAATTATCGTTTACAGTTCTATCAGTTAATAATTTAAAATCTTGAAAAACTACACCTAACTTTCGTCTTAAAAAAGGGATATCTTTTTCTTTAAGTGTTTTTAAATTATAATCTACAATATGTCCTTCGCCTTCTGTTAATGGTAAATCACCATAAAGCGTTTTCATAAAACTACTTTTACCAGAACCCGTTTTACCAATTAAGTAAACAAAATCACCTTTATTAATTTCTACATTTACATTGGCAAGTACTAAACTTTTGTCTTGGTAAATTGTCGCTTCTTTTAATTGTAATATAGGATTAGACATAAAAAATAGATGTAAAATTTAAGTGTTGTAAATGTATTATTAATAAGTTAAAAGTTAAAAGTTAAACGCAAAAAGTTTGAAATAGTTGTAGCCAGAACTTCCAGCTTTTTTAACATTTAATAACTCGGTTTATAATTATGGCACGATTATTACGTTATAAGTAAAATAATTCTTCAAGATATTTTATCTTGATTTCATTTGAAATTGTCATTCCCACAAAGGTGGGAATCTCAAACCTTATATCTATATTTGATTAAATTAAAAAACGAATCGTTAATGATTAAAAATAGTATTGTTTCCCTCTTGGTAGCCATAAGTTTTAGTTTCCAAATCATGGCGCAACAGTCTGCAACTTACACCAGTAATTTGGTAGACTATCAAAAAGCGCTCTCTCTCTTCAATAATCAACAATATCTTGCAGCTCAGTCTTTGTTTAGAAACGTAAAAAAGAATGCAAAAGAAGATATTTTACAATCCGATTGTGCTTATTACATAGCCAATTGTGCAGTAAGACTTAATCAGCAAGCCGCAGATCGGTTAGTTCAAGATTTTGTAAGAGATTATCCAACAAGTACAAAACGGAATACCGCTTTTGTTGATGTTGCCGATTATTATTTCGAGAATTCAAAATATCCACATGCTAGAAAATGGTACGATAAAGTAAATGAAGAGGCTTTAGCTAAAAAAGAAAAAGAAAAATTCAATTTTAACAATGGATATTCTGCCTTTGCGGTTAAACAATATAAAACAGCCAAAAAATATTTAAAGCGTGTTGAAAACTCTCAAGAATACGGGTCGCAAGCAAAATATTACATAGGTTTTATGGCTTATGAAGGTGATGATTATGATGAGGCGAATGAGTATTTCGATCAAGTAAGCGATCAAGAACGCTACAAAGAAAAGCTGTCGTATTATCAAGCCGATCTTCATTTTAAACTAGGTAAATTTGAAAAAGCTATCGAATTAGCTAAAGAAAGATTAGAATCTAGTGATGAAGCTGAAGTATCTGAGCTCTCAAAAATTATAGGTGAAAGCTATTTTAATTTAGAACAGTATGCCGAGGCTATTCCGTATTTAGCTGAATATAAAGGTAAAAAAGGAAAACGAGATAGAAATGCAAAGTGGAATAATACCGATTTTTATCAATTAGGTTACGCCTATTACAAGCAGAAAGATTACGAAAATGCAATTTCAGAATTTAATAAAATTGTTGGGGGAAATAACGCAATCGCTCAAAATGCATATTATCATTTAGGAGAAAGTTATATTCATTTAGATAAAAAACAACAGGCCTTAAATGCATTTAGAAATGCGTCGCAAATGAGTTTCGATTTAAAAATTCAAGAAGATGCGTGGTTAAATTATGCTAAAATTAGTTACGAAATTGGTAACCCTTATCAGTCTGCGCCACAAGTATTAGCAGATTATTTGAATAAATACCCCGAAACATCTTATAAGGAAGAAATTGAAACGCTTTTAATCGATTCGTATATTACTTCTAAAAATTATAAAGAAGCACTGAAACTTTTAGAAGGTAAAAAGAGTTTTGAAAATAAAGTAGCCTATCAAAAAGTAGCATTTTACAGAGGCATTGAGTTGTATAATGATACACAATACTTAGAGGCCGAAACGCTTTTCGATCAATCTTTAAGCGAACCAAGAGACCCTAAATATACAGCGCGTGCCACCTTTTGGAAAGCCGAAGCCGATTACAATTTAACAAACTATGATGATGCTTTAGTTGGGTTTAAACAATTTGATGCAATAAGCAACGCATCAGAAACACCAGAATATTTTAATCTTGATTATAATTTAGGATATACTTATTTCAAGCAAAAAAAATACGATCAATCTATCATTTATTTTAATCAGTTTGCTTCTCGTAGAGATGTAGATCGTGTAAGAGCAAACGATGCTTATTTAAGATTAGGTGATGGCTATTTCGTTTTAAGCCAATATAACAAAGCAATAAAAGCATACGAAAATGCCATTGAAATTAATGAGTTTGCTTCAGATTATCCGTTTTTCCAAAAAGCAATAAGTGTAGGTTATATTGGCCAGTCTTCAAAAAAAATAAAGGATTTAGAAGAATTTATTGAAGCTTATCCAAAGTCAAAATTGCGTGATGATGCCATGTACGAACTTGGAAATTCTTATGTAAAAGAAAATGAAACAGAAAAAGCGATGCAAATGTACAATCGTTTGAGTAGCGAGTACAAAATGAGTTCTTTTGTTTCAAAAGCATTGTTAAGGCAAGGGTTGGTATATTATAATGGTAGTGAAAATGAACAAGCATTAAACAAGTTTAAAAAAGTAGCCCGAGATTACCCAGGAACACCAGAAGCAGTTCAGTCGGTTGCAACGGCGCGCTTAATTTATATTGATTTAGGTCGTGTAGACGATTATGCACGTTGGGTAAAAACCTTGGATTATGTTGAGGTTACCGATGCCGATTTAGACAATGCTACTTACGAAGCTGCCGAAAAACAATATTTAGATAATAATACCGATAAGGCAATCAAACAATTTAATGGATATTTAAACGAATTCCCTAACGGAATTCACGCATTACAAGCTCATTTTTACGTAGCTCAATTATATTACAAAAAAGATTTACTAGCTAATGCTACACCACATTATAAATATATTGTAGAAAGATCGCAAAGCGAATATACTGAAGAAGCTTTATCTCGATTATCGCAATATTATTTAGAAAGTAAAAGCTGGAATAAAGCCATTCCATTATTATTGCGTTTAGAAGAAGAGGCTAATTTTTCGCAAAATGTGATATTTGCACAATCTAATTTAATGAAAACTAATTACCAATTAGAAAATTATGGTGAAGCTGTGTCTTATGCCGAAAAAGTGCTAAAAAACTCTAAAATTGATAATAAGATTAAAAGTGATGCACATATTATAATAGCACGTTCAGCCATAAAAACAGGCTATGAAGATAGAGCTAAAATAGCTTATACGAAAGTTGAAAAAGTAGCCACAGGAGAAATGGCAGCCGAGGCATTATACTATAACGCTTACTTTAAAAATAAAGAAGGTAAGCATGCAGCCTCAAACAAAACGGTGCAAAAACTGGCAAAAGATTTTTCAGGCTATAAATACTACAGTGCTAAAGGTTTAGTGCTAATGGCTAAAAATTATTATGCTTTAAAAGATGCGTTTCAAGCTACTTATATTTTGGAAAGTGTTATTGAAAATTTTGCTGAGCTTGATGATGTTGTTAATGAAGCTAAAGAAGAATTACGTCAAATAAAAGCAGAAGAAGCCAAAACAAATTCATCAATTGAAACCGAAGAAAATTAAAAACATCAATCGTAAATCAAAAGCTATGCGTAAGCAAACAAAATATATTTTATTAGCCATTGTTACTTTAAGCGTTACAACTGTTTTCTCTCAAAGCAGAAAAAACGATACTATTAATACAGGTGTTATTGATGTTGTGAAACCATATACACCTTCAATTTCTGATGCTTTTAAGGTAAAAGAGATTCCGTCTTTAGATGATGAAGAAACAGCGACAAAAAAAGAAATTAAGTATAACATTTTTTCATTTCCAGTGGCTTCAACATTTACACCTGCAAAAGGAAAGGCAGCTGTAGTTGAAAAAGCTAAACCTGCTAAATTATATGATAATTATGCCACTTTAGGTTTTGGAACTTACACTACAATTTTAGGAGAAGTGTATTTAAATCATGCTATTAGTAGAACCGAAAGTGTAGGTGGTTATGTTAGCCATCATTCATCGCAAGGTGGTATAGAAGATCTATCTTTTGATGATAATTTTTCAACTACAAAAATAAATGCTAATTATTCAAGCAGATTGCGTGATTTAGCGTGGCATGTTGAAGGTGGTTTTCAGCAACAAATGTTTAATTGGTATGGTGTGCCGCAATCTCAAATTGCTCAAGCACAAACTAATAATATTGATGTAGATCATTCGTTTTACAGTGCGTACTTTGGCGGTGATATTTCATTCGAAAACACATATATTAATTCTGGAAGTTTATTTTTTAGGCGCTTTGGAGATAATCAAGGTTCTGGTGAAAATAGGTTTATTGCCAAAGCCAAAATAGATATGCCAATACAAGGTGAAGAAATTTCGACTGATTTTAAATTTGATTATATAAACGGAACATTTGATAGGAGCTATTTTTTTAATAATGAATTAAGACATAGTAACTTTCAAATAAGCGTTTCTCCAACTTATCAATTAAAGGAGGACGACTTAACGCTTAATTTAGGGGCTTCAATTTCATATTTAAGAGATTCTGAAACTAAAGAAAACAGCATCTATTTATATCCAAATATAACCGCCACATACAGATTGGTTAACGATGTTTTAATTGCCTATGGAGGTATTCAAGGTGAATTAATTCAAAATTCATATCACGATTTTGCAACCGAAAATCCATTTGTATCACCAACTTTAATGGTTATGCCGACAGATCAGCAGTACAATGCGCACATTGGTTTAAAAGGTAAGCTTTCAAGTAATATGAGCTACAATATTAGTGGACGTTATTTAGCTGATAGAAATAAAGCGCTCTATAGAAACAACGATGTTACTTTAACAAGTCAAAACTATTCCTACGGAAATTCTTTTGGAATTGTTTATGATGATGTTGATACCTTTGGAGTTGCTGGAGAAATTAATGTTGATGTAAACCGAAACTTTAAATTAGGCATAAAAGCCGAATATTTTAAATATACAACCGATACCGAAACAGAAGCTTGGAATTTACCCGATGTAAAGGGCTCATTATTTTTAGATTATCAAATAAATGAGCATTGGTTTGCAGGTGCTAACTTGTTTTATATTGGAGAACGGAAAGACCAGTTTTTTTTAAACAATGGAATTACTATTACTACACCTTTTACAATGGTTTTGGATAGCTATTTTGATGCTAATGCACACTTAGGGTATCATATAAATGACAAAATTTCGGTGTTCGCAAAGGCTAATAATATAAATAATAAAGCGTATCAACGTTGGCAAAATTTCCCGGTGCAAAGTATCCAGTTTTTAGCTGGTGCTACTTTTAAGTTTGATTTCTAAAGTCATTACGAGGAGTGTAACGACGCTGTAATTTTTCAAATTGAAATCAATAGTTTAATAAAACATCCATGATTAATATTTAATCACACAACCAAATGATTATTTAGGATGTTACATGTGACCGTTGAATAACAATAAATATAAACACATGAAAAAGATAAAATTTATTCTACTTCTTTTCTGTTTCAATCTTTGTATTTCACAAAGTGAAGTTCAAACATTAAATCTTTATGATGCTGCTTTAGAATTAACAAACCAAAAAGTGACTTACGACCCAAGTTATTTCTCAATAGATTATCCAAATGGCGATGTGCCAAGTGATAAAGGCGTTTGTACCGATGTTATAATTAGAGCGTATAGAAAATTAGGTATCGATTTACAAAAGGAAGTACACGAGGATATGAAAGCTAACTTTAATGTGTACCCAAAAATATGGGGGTTAAAAACTACCGATAAAAATATAGACCACAGACGCGTGCCAAATTTAATGGTGTATTTTAAACGCCAAGGTGCAGAAAAGCCAATTACTAAAAATGCCAACGATTATAAACCTGGTGATGTGGTGTGTTGGAATTTAAGAGGAGCAACAACACACATTGGTATTGTAGTAAATAAAAAATCAAAAGACGGAAAGCGTAACTTAATCGTTCATAATATTGGTGCAGGTCAGGTTATAGAAGATTGTCTTTTTAACTTTAAAATTATAGGGCATTATCAGACTAACTCAATTTAGCCAAATAATCAAAATGCTCACCTTCAAAAATTAACTCGCATTTAAGTCCAACAGAAGTGCAAGCAGTTGATAGCGTATTAAAATCTAAATACAACCATTTCATTGGGCTTTCTTTTTTATCTTTATAACTCAAAAAATAATCGAGTTCGCCATAATAATTCGCATTCATATCTTGCCAAAAACCACCATCTTCATCTTCGTACATATATTTAATATCTGACGAATCGATTAAAATCTGTCCGTTTGATTTTAAAAGATTTTTTAAATGTGATAAGTGTTTTGAAACTTGTGATAATTCTTGAAAAATTCCTGTGCCATTCATTAGTAATAAAATGGAATCAAACGTATCAGTTTCATTTAAAATATTTTTTTCTTCGGCACGCAAAATACCACGCTGTTTCGCTACTTCAATAGCACCTTTTGAAATATCGATAGCTTTCACTTTAAAACCTTTTTCTTGTAAATACAAACTATGGTTTCCTGCTCCGCAGCCAACATCTAAAACCGAACCTTTTGCTAATTTAAGTGCTTTTTTTTCCAACTTTGGCATATCCTTAAAACCCCTAAATAAATAGGGGATAGGCAATACATCTTCATCAGAAATGCTGGTTGAAGTAATAATGTCTTCAGTGTAATTTCCGTTTTGGTAATCTAACAATGCGTTTCCGAAAAGGTCTTTTAAATTCAATGTTTAAAGTTTAAAATTATGGGTTGAGTAGTTTTCGTAATTTAGCTCCAATAATAAATATTGAATATTGAATATTGAATCCAAAATAGAAAGCCTGCCAAAGCAAGCCAAAGATAAGCATAACGAAAACAAAAAATTCTTTGCGAAGCTTAAAAAGAAACCACCAAAAAATTTAGATTATGTGATGCAAGAATTGCACGACGAAGCGTTTGAAAAAACCGACTGCTTAACTTGTGCTAATTGTTGTAAAACTACAGGGCCATTGTTTACCGATAAAGATATTGATAGAATTTCGAAACATTTTAGACAGAAACCACAACAATTTATTGGACAGTATTTACGAATAGACGAGGATAACGATTATGTGTTACAAAAAGTACCGTGTTCCTTTTTGGGAGGGGATAATTATTGCTCCATTTATGAAGTACGACCAAAGGCATGTAGAGAATTTCCGCATACGGATAGAAAAAAGTTTCAGCAAATCTCTAATTTAACATTAAAAAATGTGGCTATATGTCCTGCGGCTTTTAATATTGTTGAGGGCATGAAAAAGAAAATTAAGATTTAGTTTCTAGTTTCACCTCCTGCAATTTAGTGTGTAATACTTTGCGTCTAAGCGTTTTTCGAGAACATCTTTATTTTTCCTATATTTAAAAAAAAAATCTTTGTTCATGGAAACATTGTTACAATATTTCGAAACCATTCCGCCGCTACATCGCGGACTTATAATTGTTGTAGGTTTAACTTTTTTCTGGTTTTTAGAAGGTGTGACTCCATTGTTTAATTTTAACTATAAAAAATGGAAACATGCGATTCCTAATATCTTTTTTACAATAACGACCATTTTGGTTAATTTGCCAATGGCATTTCTTTTATTAATGTCGTCCGATTGGGTAATTGCTAATAATTTTGGCATTTTAAATTGGTTGCCAGACATCTCTTTAACATTATATACAGTTTTTGGGGTGTTATTAATGGATTTTTTTGGAGCATATTTGCCACACCTAATAGAGCATAAAGTACCACCTTTGTGGATGGTACACTTGGTGCATCATTCCGATCATAAAGTAGATGCCACAACAGCTAACAGGCACCATCCTATTGAAAGCATTATTCGTTATATTTTTACTTTAATAGGTGTTGTTATTATAGGTGCACCTATTGGTATTGTTATGTTGTATCAATCTTTATCAATTATAGCAACCCAGTTTAATCACTCCAATATTAGACTACCTAAAAAAGTAGATAAATTAATAAGTTATGTATTAGTTTCACCTGATATGCACAAAGTACATCATCATTATAAAATGCCTTTTACTGATTCTAACTATGGCAATATTTTTTCAGTTTGGGATAGATTATTTGGAACGTATATGGAATTAGATACCAATAAAATTGTATATGGTGTTGATGTGTTTCCAGATGAAAAAGAAAACAACAATATTAAAGATTTATTGAAACAACCTTTTCAGAAATATAGAAAACCCAATAATTAAATTTGATGATTAATAAATTAAGAATTGTTTTAATTATTATTTTTTGTAATTTTTTTATGAACTGCAATGAAGCTATAGATATTCAAGGACATCGTGGTTGTCGTGGTTTGATGCCAGAAAACACCATTGAAGCTTTTGAAAAAGCCATACAGCTAGGTGTAAATACCATTGAATTAGATGTGGCAGTTTCTAAAGATAACATTGTTGTTGTATCTCATGAACCTTTCATGAGTAGAACGACTTGTTTGGACGTAAACGGATTTGAAATACACCAAAAAGACGATAAAAAGTACAATCTTTATCAAATGACTTTTGATAGTATAAAGCAGTTTGATTGTGGCACAAAATTTCATCCGAGATTTAAAAATCAACAAAAACTTAAAACGTATAAACCGTCTTTAGATGAAGTTATAAAAATTTCTAAAAAAATAAATCCAAATATTAAATTTAATATAGAGCTTAAATCTAACCCTGAATACGACAACATATTTACACCAAATCCAAAAGGATTTGTTGCTCTTGTTTTAAGAGTAGTAAATGATAATAAGGTTTTTAAAAACACTAATATTCAGAGCTTCGATTTAAGAATATTAGAAGAAACTAAAAAGCAATCGGCAAAAATGAAAATTGCGCTTTTGGTTGAAGCTAATGAGAATATTTGGGACAAACTAGCTTTAATGAGTTATTGTCCAGAAATAGTAAGTCCAGATTACAAACTCTTAGATAAAAAAAAGGTAAGAAACTTGCAAGCTGAAAATTTTAAAGTGATTCCTTGGACAGTCAATAATGTAAAAGATTTGCAGCAAATGATTAATTTTAAAGTAGATGGCATAATCACAGATTACCCAGATAGATTGATAAATCTACTTAAATAATAAAATTGTCAGTTAGAGTAATTCCGATTTTTATCGAAATTGTACTTCGACAAACTTAGCAGAACTATCGAGAAGTTAATTATAAATTAAATACTTTGCCCTAACCTTTTTAAACGCTTTTAAGTCATCTTGCCATGTTTCTTTTATGGCTTCTTCAGTCCATCCATCAACAATTTGTTTTTGTAGTTTGTCTGTTCCAGCATGTCTTGTAAATCCGCTAGTAAGAAAAAATGAAGATTTATCGGTTGAATTTTTATAAGCTTTTATAATCCATTTTAAGGTCATATAACCATTAATAGTTTCATCTTTTAAATCTTCGCCATAGCATAATGCGTTTTTGTGTTTTGGATTTTTAGCACCAAAATTTTCAACAGGTGTATAAGTAAATTTAAGCTTTTTTTTATTTAAAAAAGGTGCGCCATAACGTTGAAATTGAAACTCTGTTCCACGACCAGCATTAACAGTTGTACCTTCAAAAAGTCCTAAACTTGGATATAGCTTTATAGATTGATCGTTTGGTAAATTAGGTGAAGGTCTTATAGGCAAACTGTAAAAGGTATCGTGTGTGTAGTTTTTAACAGGTATAATGGTAATGTCACACTTTAATGCTTTTGTTAACCAATTTTCACCATTTACCATTTTTGCATACTCGCCAATTGTCATACCATGTACTAAAGGGATGGGGTGCATGCCTAAAAAGCTTTTGTTTTCAATCTTTAAGGTTGGGCCATCAACATAATGTCCATTAGGATTTGGTCTATCAAAAATTAATAACGGAGTACTAGCTTCAGCACAAGCCTCCATAATATAGTGTAATGTAGAAATGTATGTGTAAAAACGAACACCAACATCTTGAATATCAAAAATCATAATATCGATATTTTCAAGTTGTTCTTTAGATGGTTTTCTGCTTTTGCCATGAAGTGAAATAAGAGGTAAATTAGTTTTTGTATCAATATCATCTTTAACAGATTCGCCAGCATCAAAATTACCACGAAAACCATGTTCTGGAGCAAATACTTTTTTAATATCAATATTTAAAGCCATTAAAGAATCAACAAGGTGTGTGTAGATTTTATTAGATTCATCTTTAAAAATTACTGAAGTCTGATTTGCAACAACACCAACACGCTTTCCTTTTAATAAGGTTAAATAATTTTTAGTTTGATTTGCACCAACAATAATTTTTTTGTCATTCTTAACTTGTTTCAGAATCTCATCTTGATTAGTACCTAAATTATCTTTAGGTTTCGATTTACTTCCGCAAGAAATCATTACTAAAACAAATAATAAAACTGTATTTTTGAAAACATTAAACGATACCATATAAATTGAATTACGAGTTTTTTATAGCTAAACGCATTATTGGAAGTAAAGCGTATAAAAGTAGCATATCTGCTCCAATAATAAAAATTGGTATTGCAGCTATTGCCATTGGTATTGTGGTAATGATGATTGCTATAGCTACAGGTATTGGTTTGCAACAAAAAATACGCGATAAAGTAGTGGCGTTTAACGGGCATATTACAATAACAAATTACGATAGTAATAATTCGCAAGAAAGCGCAGTCCCAATATCTAAAAACCAAGAGTTTTATCCAGATTTTAAATTGGTTGAAGGGATTAATCATATTCAAGCTGTAGCAACAAAATATGGTGTTATTCGAGACGAAAACGTTTGGGAAGCTGCTATTTTAAAAGGGGTTGGATTAGATTACAACTGGAGCTATTTTAAAGATTTTTTAGTAGAAGGAAGATTACCAGATTTTAGCAAAAAGTGGAGTGAAGAAGTTTTAATATCTCAATATTTAGCAAATAGATTGCAATACAAAATAGGCGACGACTTTCAAATGTTATTTACTAAAGACGACCCTTATAATATACCAAGTAGGGTTAAATGCGTTGTAGTTGGTATTTATAATTCGGGATTTCAAGAATTTGATAAACAATATTTAATAGGAAACATTCGTCATTTACAACGCATTAATAAATGGGAAAAGGATCAAATTGGTAGTTTCGAAGTTTTTATTAACGATTATAGTGAGTTGCAACAAAAAGGTATCGAAATTTATAAAAATACGCCATCAACATTAAATACACAAACCATAGCCGAAAAATACTATTCAATTTTAGAATGGATTAAAATTTTCGATAAAAACATCTATGGTATTATTGTTATCATGATACTTGTGGCGGGTATTAATATGATAACTGCTTTGCTTGTTTTAATACTAGAACGCACCCAAATGATAGGTGTTTTAAAGGCTTTAGGTAGCACTAATTTTAGTATTCGTAAACTATTTATTTACAACGCCTCATACCTTATTTTATTAGGTTTGTTGTGGGGTAATATTTTAGGTTTAGGCATATTGTTTGCCCAAAAATATTTCAAACTATTTCCGCTCGATCCAAGTGTGTATTATGTTACCGAAGCACCAGTGTTTATTAGTTTTGGCTATATTGTAGCTTTAAACATTGGCACACTCGTACTCTGTTTGCTCATGCTTTTAGTGCCATCTTACATTATTACAAAAATATCGCCAGTAAAAGCAATGCGGTTTGAATAATTTAAAAGAAAACTTCTGAAAATTAATATTTTAGAAAATTATTAACCTGTAGTTTAAGGGAAAGAGGCAATCTTTTTGGGCGTTTTAACACGCTTTTACTATTCAATCTTTTTGCAAAAAAAAAGCAAAAAGGATTTCAAACATTTAGCCTGCGATGAGCGCAGTCAAACCTTTCAATCGTTAACGCAAACTAGAACTCGCATTATTAACATTAACTTATAAAAATAATCGTAGTAAAACCTTAAATTTGCACTGTAAATATATCATGGATTACGCAAAAAATATATTAGAAACTATTGGTAATACGCCACTGGTTAAAATAAATACTCTAACTAAAAACTTACCGTGTTTAGTGCTATCAAAATACGAAACCTTTAATCCTGGGAATTCTACAAAAGATAGAATGGCTCTTAAAATGATTGAAGATGCAGAGGCAGACGGTCGTTTAAAACCTGGGAGCACAATTATAGAAGGCACTTCGGGTAATACCGGTATGGGTTTAGCCTTAGCAGCTATTGTAAAAGGTTACAAATGTGTTTTTGTAATTAGCGATAAGCAGTCCAAAGAAAAAATGGATATTTTACGAGCCGTAGGTGCAAAAGTGATAGTATGTCCAACAAACGTAGAACCAACAGATCCACGAAGCTATTATTCTGTTTCAAAACGATTAAGCCAAGAAACACCAAACTCTTGGTATGTAAATCAATATGATAACCCTAGTAATGCCAAAGCACATTACGAAAGTACAGGTCCAGAAATTTGGAGACAAACCAATGGTAAAATCACGCATTTTGTGGTTGGCGTTGGTACTGGAGGCACCATTTCTGGTGTTGGTAAATATTTAAAAGAACAAAACCCAAATATTAAAGTTTGGGGTGTAGATACCTATGGTTCGGTATTTAAAAAATATCATGAAACAGGGGAGTTCGATGAGAATGAAATTTACCCATATATCACAGAAGGTATTGGCGAAGATATCTTACCAGAAAATGTAGATTTTTCTATTATTGATGGGTTTACAAAAGTAACCGATAAAGATGCAGCTATATACACACAAAAATTAGCCAAAGAGGAAGGTATGTTTTTAGGTAATTCGGCAGGTTCTGCCATTAAAGGTGTTTTGCAATTAAAAGAACATTTCACAAAAGATGATGTTGTGGTGGTATTGTTCCATGACCATGGAAGCAGATATGTAGGTAAAATGTTTAACGACGAGTGGATGCGCGAACGTGGATTTATAGAAGATGAAAACACCACCGCCGAAGACCTTGTTAAAAATACTAAAAATCAAGATTTGGTAACTGTAAAAACAGAAGAGTTAGTATCACATGCTATAGAGCGCATGAAAAAGTATAAAATATCTCAAATACCAGTTGAAGATTCTGAAGGATTTGTTGGCGCTATTGATGAAGCAGATTTGCTACGTATGTATATTGAAAATAAAGATATTTCAGATTTGCCAATAAAAGAGGTAATGAATAAACCATTTCCGGTAGTTAGTAAAAATACAGCTATCGAAGATATTTCTAAACTATTCAACAGAGATAATAATGCGGTTTTAGTTAAGCTAGATGATGGAGTTCATCAAATTATTACTAAGTACGATATTATTAGTGCTTTGTAGTTTTTGAAAATTCAGGTTCGTTTATAAGTGAGTGAAATGAGACTGTATGAAAAGATAGTCTTTTTTTGCAATTTTTTGATTTGATTATGGTTTTGATCTTCTTTACTCTTATAGATGATATCAATTCCTTAATTCGATCAATAAGTATTGACCACTGATTGTTAATTAGTATGACACCATCATTACTAATAAATAAACCTGTATTTCTTGCCATTTCATATTTTTTTATTAAAACTAAGCCATTCTTACCATTCCATAGGAAAATTTGGATTTATAAACGAAGATTTTCCTTTGCCTCCATATTTCCATAAATCAAAAGGAGTTCGCTCTCTTTTTTGCATCAGGAAATGGGATTAACGAATCTGTGTAACCAGAACCCAAGCCATAACCGAGTTAATATAATTTTTTGTAATAGCTCTAGGAGATTCGAGCAAATGAAGCTTGTTGTTTATTATCTGAAAACTTAAAAAAATAAACTAACAATTAATAACGGAAATCCTAATCGTTTTTTACTATGATTTTTTTATTTTAGTGGCATGCAAGAAGATTTTCTAAACCATATATGGCAACTTAAAAAATTTAAAACTAATCATTTAAAAACTACAAGTGGAGAGAATATTGTTGTAGTTTCAGTTGGTCAGCACAACACAAATTCTGGCCCAGATTTTTTTAATGCACAACTTAAAATTAATAACCAACTTTGGGCTGGTAATGTAGAAATTCATATAAAATCTTCCGATTGGTTTTTACATAATCATGAGCAAGATAAGGCTTACGATAATGTTATTTTACATGTGGTTTGGGAACACGATACTAATGTTTACAGAAAAGATAACACAACAATTCCAACTTTAGAATTAAAGAATTGTGTCTCTAAATCGGCTTTAAATAATTATCAGCAATTATTTTCTAAAACTAAAAAATGGATTAACTGTGAAAATGATTTTAATAGTGTTGATGATTTTATAGTCCAAAATTGGTTAGAACGTTTGTATTTTGAGCGTTTAGAACGAAAGGCTGAAGATATAGATAAACTATTAAAAACATCAAAAAATGATTGGGAAGCCGTTTTGTTTAAAATGCTTACTAAAAATTTCGGACTTAAAGTTAACGCTGATGCATTTTTAAGTTTGGCAAATTCAACAGATTTTTCAGTAATTAGAAAATTACAAAACAATCAAACCAGTTTAGAGGCTTTATTTTTTGGTCAAGCTGATTTATTAAATGCAGAAGTTCAAGATCCTTACTCACAAAGTTTAATTGAAGAATATCAATTTTTAAAACAGAAATTTAAATTATCCAACAAAAGCATTACGCCTATTCAATTTTTTAGACTACGACCATCAAATTTTCCAACTATTCGTTTATCCCAGTTAGCAACTTTGTATTATAAAGAACAAAATTTGTTTTCAAAAATTAATAAATTAAATACCATTAAAGATTTCTATTTGCTTTTTTCGATAGAAACGTCGCCGTTTTGGGAGTTTCATTACACCTTCGATAAGGTTTCAAAAAAATCAAAAAAACAACTCACAATAGCATTTATAGATTTATTGATGATTAACACCATTATTCCAATAAAATTTGCTTATGCAAAGTATCAATGTAAACAAATAGAAGAAGATATTATAAAATTAATTCAGCAAATAACTTCAGAAAAAAATAGCATTATCGAAAAATTTAATTCATTAAAAAAAGTGTCAGCTTCTGCTTTACAATCGCAAGGGTTACTCCAACTAAAAAATGAATATTGTAATAATAATGCATGCTTACAATGTGCTGTTGGTAATACACTTTTAAACAAATAAACTTAGAAACTTTTAAACTAAAAAAGTAAGTGTTAAATTGCAACATGAATAACATCTACAAACCATTATTATTTTTTCAAAAACATGGGTATTATGTTTGCCAGCGTATTGCCGATAGGTTTGGTATTAGAGCTAAAGTGGTACGTACATCTTTTATGTATCTTACTTTTGTAACTGTTGGTTTTGGCTTTGCACTATATTTATTTTTGGCATTTTGGATGCGTATTAAAGATTTAGTTTATACAAAACGCTCATCGGTTTTTGATTTATGAATCCACTATTTAAAATTTTTAGAACTAAAATTTACACAGCAGTAATTTTGCTAGTTTTATTATTGCTTGTTGGGGTTGTTGGTTATAAATCTATGTCTAACTATACATGGATTGATGCGCTTTACATGACTGTAATAACTATTACCACAGTTGGCTTTAAAGAAGTACATCCGCTAGACGATGCCACTAAAATATTTACAATATCATTAATTTTAACAAGCGTTTTTATTTTAGGGTATGCCTTGTCTGTAATTACCGAATATATTTTAAGTAAAAATGATTTAGAAAAATTAAAACAAAAAAAGATGCAGAAAATGATTGATAGTTTAAAAAATCACATTATAATTTGTGGCTACGGAAGAAATGGCAGACAAGCTGCAACTAAATTATTAGCCTATAATAAGCCATTTGTTATTATAGAAAAGAACAAGGAATTGGTTGATAAAATTGAAAATAACCAAACACCTTTTGTTTTAGGAAACGCAAGTGAAGATGAAACTTTATTGCAAGCTGGTATTGATAGAGCATCATGTTTAATAGCTGCACTACCAAGCGATGCCGATAATTTGTTTGTCGTTCTTTCAGCAAGACAAATTAATAAAAACATAAATATAATAAGTCGAGCATCTCAAGAAACATCTTATAAAAAATTAAAACTTGCAGGAGCTAATAATGTTATTTTACCAGATAAAATTGGAGGCGACCACATGGCCTCATTGGTTGTTGTGCCAGGATTAATGGAATTTGTTGATAATCTTTCAATAGTTGGAAAATCTAACATTAACATAGAAGAAATAGCAGTTGAAAAATTAACTAACGATGTTAAAACTATTAAGGACTTAGATTTACGTAAAAAAACGGGTTGTTCAATTATTGGTTATAAAAATCAATTGGGAGAATATTTGGTAAATCCAGAAGCCGAAATGAAACTCGAACCTAATTCGAAAATAATAGTTTTAGGTCGCCCAGAGCAAATAGATAAGCTTAATTCTGTTTACAATATAGATTAAAGGATTCTCTATTTTAACGAGGTATATTTTATAAAATGATTTTTTTTTAGCATCTTGCTAGCTTAAAGCACCTAAATTTTTTAATAAAACTAACTAACAATATACAATTATGAAGAAATCCCTTCTTTCTGTTTTTACATTAATATTACCAATTTTAACATTTGCTCAAGAAGCAGAAAAAGGTATAGATGAAAAGATAAACGATGCGTTTATGCCAGTTGCTACTTGGTGGGAAGGCTTTGTTCTTTCTACGGTGCCAATAGGGGCTTACAATGTGCCTTTTGTTGTTTTACTTTTGGTAGGCGGAGCAACCTTTTTTACTATATTTTTTAAGTTTCCAAGTTTTACAAAATTTGGATTAGCAATAAATACCGTTAGAGGGAAATTTGATGAAATAGAAGGGGGGCATGCATCTGGAGATCCAGATATGGCAATTGATGGTGATATTCCAGATACTATTCGTGATGAGAGTAAAGAAGGAGAAGTTAGTCACTTTCAAGCTTTAGCAACAGCAGTATCTGGTACTGTAGGTTTAGGTAATATTGCTGGTGTAGCTGTAGCTATTGCACTTGGTGGTCCCGGAGCTACCTTCTGGATGATTGTTTGTGGTTTAATAGGTATGTCTACAAAATTTGTGGAGTGTACACTTGGTGTAAAATATAGAGATGTTGGAGCAGATGGTACTGTTTATGGAGGTCCAATGTATTATTTGTCTAAAGGGCTTAAAGAAAGAGGTTTTTCAGCAATAGGTAAAGTACTCGCAGGCTTATTTGCTATACTTTGTGTTGGAGCTTCTTTTGGTGGTGGTAACGCATTTCAATCTAACCAAGCAACAGTTCAGTTAACATCAATGTTAGGACTTCAAGGAGGCTCTATGGGATTTGTGATTGGTGTAATTTTAGCCATTTTAGTTGGTGTAGTTATTATAGGAGGTATTAAAAGAATAGCAAGTATTACTGAAAAAATTGTGCCTTTTATGGCAGGAATATATGTGCTTGCTGCATTAGTAATTATTTTTGCAAACATAAGCGATATAGGATTAGCTTTCACATTAATTTTTGAAGGAGCATTTACTCCAATGGCTGGACTTGGAGGTTTAGTTGGAGTTTTAATAGTAGGGTTTCAACGTGCAGCGTTTTCAAACGAAGCTGGAGCAGGTTCTGCTGCAATAGCACACTCAGCAGTTAA
The DNA here is from genome assembly GCF_021728535.1 of Wocania arenilitoris. Lineage (GTDB taxonomy): Bacteria > Bacteroidota > Bacteroidia > Flavobacteriales > Flavobacteriaceae > Wocania_A > Wocania_A arenilitoris. The sequence continues at coordinate 46,187 of NZ_JAKKDU010000020.1, forward strand.
AACTAATTACCCAGCATCAGAAGGTGTTGTGGCGCTTCTAGAGCCATTTATTGACACGGTTGTTATTTGTACAATGACAGCTTTAGTTATTATCTTTTTTAATATTGATGGCGGAAACATGCAAAGTGTTTTTCAATATGGAGGAGATGGTGCTAGCAATGTAGTTTTAAACTCGGACGGAAGTTCAATTGGAGGTGTAGATTTAACCTCTATGGCTTTTGATTCTGTAATTCCTGGATTCTCTTATATACTAACAGTAGCTATTGTTTTGTTTGCATTTTCAACCATGATTTCATGGTCTTATTATGGCTTACAATCATGGAAATATTTATTCGGAAAGGGGAAGACAGCAGATACTGTTTATAAAGTATTATTCTTAATTTTTATTGTTATTGGAGCAGCAGCTACGTTAGATGCCGTAATTAAATTTTCTGATGCTATGATTCTTGCATTGGTATTCCCAAATATGATTGGTCTATTTTTCTTATTTCCTAAAGTAAGAGAAGAAATGGGGAAGTATCTTGGAGCTATAAGAACCAGCAAAGAGAAATAATAACATAAAAAGCAAATAAAAATGAAATCCTATTTCACGTTTTCTAAAGAGCAACGAAATGGGATTTTTTTATTAATACTACTTATAATAATATTGCAATGTGTTTGTTTTTTTATTAATAAACAGCCAAAAAACATTGTAATAAATCAAGAAGAACTTGCCAAATTTCAAAAAGAAATTGATTCACTAAAAGTTATTGAACTACAAGAAAGAAAGCCAAAACAACTTTCATTTAACCCCAATTATATTACCGATTATAAAGGAGCTTCATTAGGTATGTCGAATGAAGAAATAGATAGATTACATGCGTTTAGAAAATATAATAAATGGATTAATTCTACAAAAGAATTTCAGCAGATTACTAAAATATCAGATTCGCTTTTAAAAGCCATTTCTCCATATTTTAAATTTCCAGATTGGGTGGCAAATCCTAGGTCTAAAACCAATTCAACATTCTATAATAATACACCAAAAACCTTCGCCCAAAAACAAGATTTAAATACGGCAACAGTAAAGCAATTGCAAAAAGTAAAAGGTGTTGGCGAATATTACTCAGAACGAATTGTGAACTTTAGGAATAAATTCCTCGGCGGTTTTATAGCCGATATTCAGCTGCAAGATGTTTACGGGTTAACACCAGAACTCATAGAGAAAATCACAGAGGAGTTTACCGTTAAAACACCACGAAGCATCAAAAAAATTAATGTAAATAAAGCTGATATTGAAGAGCTTGTTACCATTCAACATATCGATTACGATTTAGCGTACCAAATAGTTGAGCAAAGAAAATTGAGAGATGGCTATAAGGCATTAGATGAATTAACAAAAGTTAAAGACTTTCCTGTAAATAAAATAGAGATAATTAAATTATATTTGCATCTTGAAAAAGAAAATTAAATGAATTCAATGTACTTCACCGAAGAGCATCAACTATTTAGAAAAAGTTTACAAGATTTTTTAAGTAAAGAAGTAGTTCCTCATATAGAAAAATGGGAAAACGATGGAAATATTGAACGCTTTATTTGGAAAAAAATGGGAGATATGGGTTTTTTTGGCATCAATTATCCTGTAGCTTATGGTGGGTTAAATTTAGACCTTTTCTATACCGTTATTCTTCTAGAAGAACTTCAAAAAATAAATTCTGGTGGTTTTGCTGCAGCAATTTGGGCGCACTGTTATTTAGCGATGACGCATCTTAACGCAGAAGGAAGTCAAGATATTAAAGAGCGTTACCTAGCTCCAAGTATTTCGGGTGATAAAATAGGCTGCCTATGCATAACAGAGCCCTTTGGCGGTAGCGATGTAGCAGGTATGCGAACTACGGCTGTTAAAAATGGAGACCATTATATTATTAATGGCTCAAAAACATTTATAACAAACGGGGTTAGTAGTGATTATTTGGTAGTTGCAGCTAAAACAACTCCAGAAATAGGTAATAAAGGGATTAGCATTTTTGTTATTGATAGAGCAGCACCAGGCGTATCGGCAACCAAATTAGATAAGTTGGGTTGGAGAGCATCTGATACTGGAGAAATAGCTTTCGATAACGTAAAAGTGCCAGCAAGCAATTTATTGGGCGAAGAAAATAAAGGCTTCCCATACATTATGCAGCACTTTTCTTTAGAGCGTTTAGTTATGGGTGTTAATGCACATGCACGAGCAGAATATGCTTTGGAGTATGCACAGCAATACATGTCCCAGCGTATGGCTTTTGGTAAAACAATAAATAAGTTTCAAGCGTTAAGGCACTCACTAGTTGAATTGTATGCCGATATGGAAATCTGTAAAACGTATAACTACGCAGTAGCTTACAAACTAAGTAAAGGCGAGTATGCGGTAAAAGAAGCCACTATGTCTAAGCTTAAATCTACAAAAATGGCAGACGCGGTTATCTACCAATGCCTTCAGTTTTTAGGCGGTTATGGTTATATGGAAGATTACCCAATGGCAAGACTTTTACGCGATAGCAGATTAGGACCAATTGGAGGAGGAACCTCAGAGATACTCTGCGAGATATTAGCCAAAATTATTATCGATAAAAAGGAGTATAAATCAGCAACTTAAATAAGTCTATAATTATTAATTAATCGTCACTTCGAGTGATTTCTATTTTTTATCTAAATTGTATTTCGCCAAGCTCAACAGAACTATCGAGAAGTTGGGCGTTACCCTAACGGGTCGGGCTTTACATTACAATCTTTTTGCTCGTGCTTCACAAAAAGAATTTCCATTGCAATCCCTAACGCACTTGTTTGCTAGTTTTTGTGATTAATCAAAAAGAAATTATTTTTTAGAAAGGTTCGTTTAACGTTCAACTGATATGAAATCGTTTTAATGTTTTATATCAGCCGTTAAACGAAGTTATCATTTTTTCTAACAAAGTCAAAACTTAAATATAAAATTGACCAAAAAAATATCAATCTAAATAATTGTAAAATTTAAATTACTTTTTATATTTGCACCCTGAAAATTTTAAAAGAGAGGAGGTTAAGACACTATGTTAATAATACCAGTAAAAGAAGGAGAAAATATAGATAGAGCGTTAAAACGTTACAAACGTAAGTTTGTAAAAACAACAATTAAAAACCAATTGCAAGAACGCAAGCAGTTTAAAAAACCTTCTGTAGTACGTAGAGCTCAAATTCAAAAAGCACAGTACATACAAAGGTTAAGAGATGCAGAAGAAGTATAGCATCTGCTACTTATAAAACAAAAATCCTGCATATAGCGGGATTTTTTTTGCTTCATTATTAAATAAAAAGGTTGTACTTTTATCTGGAGTAGAGAAAATCTAACTAATCTAGTCTAACGATCTAATCAATTTAAACTTTGCCTTTCAAATCATTTACAGATTATTTATTGCTAGAAAAAAACTATTCTGCATTAACCGTAAATGCGTACAAAACCGATTTAGAAAGTTTCTACGAATTTATAAAAACCGAATACGGAACTAATACCATCAATAAGGTTAATTATCCTCAAATAAGAAGTTGGATAGTTTCCATGGTAGAAAATGGACTCTCCAACAGAAGTATAAATCGTAAAGTTTCAGCCTTAAACACCTATTTTAAATTCCTTTTAAAAACAGGTGATATTATAACTAACCCACTTGCAAAACACAAAGCCCTAAAAACAAGCAAAAAGATTCAAGTGCCTTTTTCTGAAGACGAAATAATGACGGTTTTAAATGATATAGATTTTGAAAATGATTTTGAAGGCATCCGTAACAAACTCATCATAGAATTATTTTACTCAACAGGAATAAGGCGCATAGAATTAGTAGAGTTAAAACTAACAAGTGTTAATTTAGATAATAAAACGTTAAAAGTGCTCGGGAAGAGAAATAAAGAGCGCATCGTTCCGTTATTAAATTCAGTAGTGCAAACCATAAGTAAGTATTTAATTTCGAGAAATAAATTAGAAAACATTATGGATGTTGATTTTTTATTTTTAACGAAAAAAGGAATTAAAATATATGAAACACTTGTTTACAGAATAATAAATGAGTATTTTAGTTTAGCATCTTCCAAGGTAAAAAAGAGTCCACATATATTAAGGCATTCATTTGCAACTCATTTACTTAATCAAGGTGCCGATTTAAATGCGGTAAAGGAACTTTTAGGGCATTCAAGTTTAGCAGCAACACAAGTTTATACACACAATAGTATAGCCGAACTAAAAAAAGTGCATGTAAAAGCACACCCAAGAAGCGAAAAATAGAATAAGAGTTTTATTGTCTAACCAAAAAATAAAAGTATGAAGGTAAACACACAATCAGTTAATTTTAGTGCAGATCAAAAATTAATAGATTTTATTCAAAAACGAATGGATAAGTTAGATTTGTTTTATGATAAAGTTATAAAGTCTGATGTTTATTTAAAAATAGAGAACACTAGCGATAAAGAAAATAAAGTATTTGAAGCAAGAGTGAGTGTTCCAGGAGATAGTTTTGTAGTAAAAAAACAATGTAAAAGTTTTGAAGAAGGAGCAGATATGGCAGTATCATCATTAGAAAGACAGCTAAAAAAGCGAAAAGAAAAATTAAGAGCACATTTATAATAAAATTTTTCAAAAAATGTTTTGAATAAAATAAAAAATCTATACATTTGCAGTCCGTTAGAAATAGCGGGCTTTTTTTATGCGTAAAAAATGTAAAAAAAGCCGATGTAGCTCAGCTGGCTAGAGCAGCTGATTTGTAATCAGCAGGTCGTGGGTTCGAGTCCCTCCATCGGCTCTTAAAATCCTGCAAAAGCAGGGGTCTTAAAGTAGAAAAAAAACCTGTTTTGAGAACGTTCTTTTAAAAAAGTAAAAAATAATTGGGGAGATACTCAAGCGGCCAACGAGGGCAGACTGTAAATCTGCTGACTACGTCTTCGCAGGTTCGAATCCTGCTCTCCCCACAAATAATTTAAATTAAGAGTTGTCAAAAGCTCGCTTTTGTAAAATGATGTTTTTAAATTATTTGGATTGGGTAACCAATCAGGATCAACGACTAACAGGAGTTAATCCATTTTTTTTTTTTTTATTTTTTGTTGAAATTTTGAAACCTTGGTAAATGTAAGTTTATCAAAAAAATGCGGGAGTAGCTCAGTTGGTAGAGCGTCAGCCTTCCAAGCTGAATGTCGCCAGTTCGAACCTGGTCTCCCGCTCTAAAATTCCTGCGAAGGCAGGAATCTCTTCTTTTAAAATAGTACAATCAATAATTAAAGATTGTTTTTTAAAAGGATAGGAAATAAAAACTTTACGCCGGTGTAGCTCAGGGGTAGAGCGTTTCCTTGGTAAGGAAGAGGTCACGAGTTCAAATCTCGTCATTGGCTCTATTTTAAAGCTAAAATTTAGGACACACTAATATTATTATATAACTAAGATTAAATTATTTAAAAAACATGGCAAAGGCAACTTTCGATCGTTCAAAACCACACTTAAACATTGGTACTATTGGACACGTAGATCACGGTAAAACAACTTTAACTGCTGCTATTACTAAAGTATTAGCTGATGCAGGTTTATCAGAAGCGAGAGATTTTGATCAAATTGATAACGCTCCAGAAGAAAAAGAAAGAGGTATTACAATTAATACATCTCACGTAGAATATCAAACAGAAAATCGTCACTATGCACACGTTGACTGTCCAGGTCACGCCGATTATGTAAAGAACATGGTAACTGGTGCAGCGCAAATGGACGGCGCAATTTTAGTAGTAGCTGCTACTGATGGTCCTATGCCGCAAACTCGTGAGCACATCTTATTAGGTCGTCAAGTAGGAATTCCTCGTATCGTTGTTTTCTTAAACAAAGTAGATATGGTTGATGATGAAGAGCTTTTAGAGCTTGTTGATATGGAAGTTAGAGACTTATTAAACTTCTACGAATACGATGGTGATAACGGTCCAGTAATTTCTGGTTCAGCTTTAGGTGCACTTAACGGTGAGCAAAAATGGGTTGATACAGTTATGGAATTAATGGAAGCTTGTGATACTTGGATTGAAGAGCCATTACGTGAGGTTGATAAGCCTTTCTTAATGCCTATCGAAGATGTATTCTCTATTACAGGTCGTGGTACTGTTGCTACTGGTCGTATTGAAACAGGTATTGCTAATACAGGAGATCCTGTAGAAATTATAGGTATGGGTGCAGAGAAATTAACATCTACTATTACTGGTATAGAAATGTTCCGTCAAATATTAGATAGAGGTGAAGCTGGAGATAACGCCGGTATCCTACTAAGAGGTATTGAGAAAACTCAAATATCAAGAGGTATGGTAATCTGTAAACCAGGTTCTGTAACACCACATGCTAAATTTAAAGCTGAGGTTTATATCCTTAAAAAAGAAGAAGGTGGACGTCATACTCCTTTCCATAATAATTACCGTCCTCAGTTCTATGTTCGTACAACTGATGTAACAGGAAATATTCAATTACCAGATGGTGTTGAGATGGTTATGCCAGGAGATAACTTAACAATTACTGTTGAGTTAATTAACACCATTGCAATGAACGTAGGTTTACGTTTTGCTATCCGTGAAGGTGGTAGAACAGTAGGTGCGGGTCAGGTAACTGAAATTTTAGACTAAAATAAAAGTTTAATAAATATAGAGTCAAGGTATCACGTTTTTACGTGATGCCTTTTGACTTATATTTACGGGTTTAGCTCAGTTGGTAGAGCACTGGTCTCCAAAACCAGGTGTCGGGAGTTCGAGTCTCTCAACCCGTGCAAATTGAAAAAGCGAGACGAGAAGTCTATACTGAGTATTACTGAGAAGCAAAATATATTTTGTTTTGAAAGTCGCAAACGAAGTTTGTCGAAGGAAGTCTCCCAACCCGTGCAATATAGATTGAAATTATTTCAATTTAATTAAAAGAAAATAATAAAATGGCTGGATTTATAACTTATATAAAAGAATCATTCGGAGAACTAAAAAATAATGTGTCATGGCCTACATGGGCAGAAGCACAAAGTTTAACAGTTTTAGTAGCTGTGTTTTCTATTATATTTTCTCTTGCTATTTGGGGCGTTGATACAGTTTTTAGTAGGGTGATAACAGCTTACTTTGATTTAATTAAATAAATAAAGATTATGTCTGAAGTAAGTGAAAAAAAATGGTATGTTGTTCGTGCTGTAAGTGGTCAAGAAAACAAGATTAAAACTTATATAGAAAATGAAATTGCTCGTTTAGGTCTTAGCGATTATGTTGATCAAGTTTTAGTTCCAACTGAAAGAGTTATACAAATTCGTAACGGAAAAAAAATACACAAAGAAAAAGTGTTTTTCCCAGGATATATTATGATTCAAGCTAATTTAACTGGAGAAGTTCCTCACATTATACGTTCTGTTACCAATGTAATTGGGTTTTTAGGAGAAACAAAAGGTGGAGATCCTGTGCCGTTGAGACAATCTGAAGTAAACAGAATGTTAGGTAAAGTAGATGAATTAGCAGTAGAAGAAAGTGCAAATGTTGCCATACCTTTTACTAAAGGAGAAACTGTTAAGGTTATTGATGGACCGTTTAATGGATTTGATGGTACCATTGAAAAAATAAATGAAGAAAAGCGTAAACTTGAAGTGATGGTTAAAATTTTCGGAAGAAAAACACCGTTAGAATTAAGTTATATGCAAGTAGAAAAAGTATAATAATTGTTACACTATATAAATGATATGGTTTTTGCTTCCAATTAAAAGCATATCAAACTAAATTATTAAAAATGGCAAAAGAATTAGGTAAAGTAGTTAAGTTACAAGTTCGGGGAGGTGCAGCGAATCCATCGCCACCGGTTGGACCCGCTTTAGGTGCTGCTGGAGTTAACATTATGGAGTTCTGTAAGCAATTTAATGCTAGAACCCAAGATAAGCCTGGTAAAGTATTACCAGTAGTTATCTCTGTTTACAAAGACAAGTCATTCGACTTTGTTATAAAAACGCCTCCAGCTGCAGTACAATTATTAGAAGCGGCCAAGGTGAAAAAAGGTTCAGGAGAACCAAACCGAAAAAAAGTAGCTAAAGTATCTTGGGACCAGATTAAAACTATTGCAGAAGACAAAATGGTAGATTTAAATGCATTTACTACTGAGTCTGCTATGAGAATGGTTGCTGGTACAGCAAGATCGATGGGAATAACCGTAACAGGAAAATTTCCATCATAATCTATTAAAGACATTAAAAAATGGCAAGATTAACAAAAAAGCAAAAAGAAGCTTTAGCGAAAATAGAAAAAGGGAAAGTATATTCTCTTGATGAAGCATCTGCATTAGTAAAAGATATTACTAATACAAAATTTGATGCGTCAGTAGATTTAGCAGTACGCTTAGGAGTAGACCCTAGAAAAGCAAACCAAATGGTAAGAGGCGTTGTGTCGCTTCCGCATGGTACTGGTAAAGATGTGAAAGTATTAGCATTAGTTACTCCAGATAAAGAAGCAGAAGCTAAAGAAGCTGGGGCAGATTACGTGGGTTTAGACGAGTATCTTGATAAAATTAAGAGTGGTTGGACAGACGTAGATGTAATTATTACTATGCCAAGTGTTATGGGTAAATTAGGTCCTTTAGGACGTGTGTTAGGCCCTCGTGGTTTAATGCCAAACCCTAAAACTGGTACGGTAACTATGGATGTTGCAAAAGCAGTAGGCGAAGTAAAAGCTGGTAAAATTGACTTTAAAGTTGATAAAACAGGTATTGTACACGCATCTATTGGTAAAGCATCATTTAGTGCTGATAAAATTGCAGGTAATGCAAATGAATTATTAACAACATTAATGAAACTAAAACCAACAACTGCAAAAGGAGTTTATGTAAAAAGCATATTCATGTCTTCTACAATGAGCCCTAGTATAGCTGTTGATCCTAAAATTGGTTAATTAAGTTAAAACTTTAAATTATGACTAGAGAAGAAAAATCGCAAGTAATTGAGGACTTAACTGCAGAATTAGCCAATAATACCAATATCTATTTAACAGATATTTCGGGATTAAATGCAGGAATTACCTCAGATTTGAGACGTGCTGCTTTTAAAGCAAACGTAAAAATGGCAGTAGTTAAAAACACATTACTTGAAAAAGCAATGGAAGCTTCAGATAAAGAGTTTGGAGATCTTACATCTGTTTTAAAAGGAAATACATCTGTGATGTATTCTGAAACAGGTAATGCACCAGCTAAGTTAATTAAAACCTTTCGTAAAAAATCAGAGAAACCTTTATTAAAGGGGGCTTTTATTGAGGAAGCTGTTTATATTGGCGACGAGCAATTAGACATGTTAGTTGATATCAAATCTAAAGAAGAATTGATAGGAGAGATTGTTGGATTGTTGCAGTCTCCTGCTAAAAATGTTATTTCTGCACTTAAATCAAGTGGAGGAACATTAGCTGGAATAATTAAAACACTATCTGAAAAAGAAGGATAGTATTAAACAGTACGCACTTTATTACAATTATATTATTAAAAAATTATTAAAACGATAGAAAAATGGCAGATTTAAAAGATTTCGCAGAACAATTAGTTAACTTATCAGTAAAAGAAGTAAATGAGTTAGCAACTATATTAAAAGATGAGTATGGTATCGAACCTGCAGCTGCAGCTGTAGCTGTTGCAGGTCCTGCTGCTGGTGGAGGAGAAGACGCTGGTGAAGCTCAAACTGAATTTGATGTTATTTTAAAAGCAGCAGGTGGTTCTAAATTAGCAGTTGTAAAATTAGTTAAAGAATTAACTGGTTTAGGATTAAAAGAAGCTAAAGGTTTAGTTGATGAAGCACCAAGTGCTATTAAAGAAGCAGTATCTAAAGATGAAGCAGAAGCTTTAAAAGCATCTTTAGAAGAAGCTGGAGCTGAGGTTGAGCTTAAGTAAGCTTACCATCTCAAAAACATAAAGGTTTAGGTCTGGAGTATGTCACTCTAAGACCTAAACCATTTTGCGTATATAATGATATACAAAAAAAAACTCGTAATTACCAAATAATTTTTTGGTTTTTTTACTAGTGTATAAAAGCACTATCACTATTTTTTTAATCATAATTCCGTCCATTGATGTTATCAACACAAGCTGAAAGATTAAATTTCTCGTCTATTGTAAATAGAACAGAATATCCAGACTTTTTAGATATTCAGATAAAATCCTTCCAGGATTTTTTCCAATTAGAAACTAAATCAGAAGAAAGAGGTGATGAAGGTCTTTACAACACCTTTATGGAAAATTTTCCAATCACAGATTCACGTAATCAATTTGTTTTAGAATTTTTAGATTACTTTGTAGATCCTCCAAGATATGCTATTGAAGAGTGTATTGAACGTGGTTTAACCTACAGTGTTCCGTTAAAAGCAAGATTAAAGTTATATTGTACAGACCCTGAACATGAAGATTTTGAGACCATTGTTCAAGATGTGTATTTAGGTACTATACCTTACATGACACCTTCTGGTACATTTTGTATTAATGGTGCGGAGCGTGTTGTAGTATCTCAATTACACCGTTCTCCTGGTGTATTCTTTGGTCAATCCTTTCACGCAAATGGAACTAAATTATACTCAGCAAGAGTTATTCCGTTCAAAGGTTCTTGGATTGAATTTGCTACAGATATCAATCAAGTGATGTATGCTTACATCGACAGAAAGAAAAAATTACCTGTTACAACGCTTTTCAGAGCAATCGGATTTGAGAGAGATAAAGACATTTTAGAGATTTTTGATTTAGCTGAAGAAGTTAAAGTATCAAAATCTGGATTGAAAAAATATTTAGGACGAAAATTAGCAGCACGTGTACTTAATACATGGCATGAAGATTTTGTTGATGAAGATACAGGAGAAGTAGTATCTATCGAACGTAACGAAATTGTGCTTGATCGTGATACCGTTCTTGATAAAGAAAATATTGAAGAAATACTTGAAGTTGAAGTTAAAACGATTCTTTTACATAAAGAAACGTCTGAACAGGGTGATTATGCCATTATTCACAACACACTTCAAAAAGATCCAACAAACTCTGAAAAAGAGGCAGTTGAACATATTTATAGACAATTACGTAATGCTGAGCCGCCAGATGAGGAAACAGCACGTGGAATTATAGATAAGCTATTCTTCTCAGACCAACGTTACTCTTTGGGAGAAGTTGGGCGTTACAGAATGAACAAAAAATTAGGTTTAGATATCGGGATGGATAAGCAAGTGCTTACTAAAGAAGATATCATTACCATTATAAAATACTTAATAGAGTTAATCAACTCAAAAGCAGAGATTGATGATATTGACCACTTATCAAACCGTCGTGTACGTACAGTAGGTGAGCAATTATCACAACAATTTGGAGTTGGTTTAGCACGTATGGCGCGTACTATACGAGAACGAATGAATGTGCGTGATAATGAGGTGTTTACGCCAATCGATTTGATTAATGCTAAGACTTTATCGTCTGTAATCAACTCGTTTTTTGGCACAAACCAGTTATCTCAGTTTATGGATCAAACTAATCCTCTTGCTGAAATTACACATAAGCGTCGTTTATCTGCCTTAGGACCTGGAGGTTTATCTCGTGAAAGAGCTGGTTTCGAAGTTCGTGATGTTCATTATACACACTACGGACGTTTATGCCCTATTGAAACACCTGAGGGACCAAACATTGGTTTAATTTCGTCACTTTCAGTTTATGCTAAAGTGAACTCTATGGGATTCATTGAAACACCTTATAGAAAAGTAACTGATGGTGTTGTAGATATTAAAAATGCACCAACGTATTTAAGTGCAGAAGAGGAAGAAGAAAAATTAATTGCACAAGCAACTGTTGAAGTTGATGAAAGCGGAAAGATTTTACACGATAAGGTAATTGCAAGAATGGAAGGCGATTTTCCTGTAATTGAACCAACTTCTGTAAATTATACAGATGTTGCACCAAATCAAATTTCATCTATTTCTGCTTCTTTAATCCCATTCTTAGAACATGATGATGCGAATAGAGCATTAATGGGATCTAACATGATGCGTCAAGCAGTACCGTTATTAAGAGTTGATGCTCCAATTGTTGGTACAGGTTTAGAGCGTCAAGTAGCTTCAGATTCTCGTGTACTAATTAATGCAGAAGGAAATGGAGAAGTACTTTACGTAGATGCAAACGAAATAAAAATAAAATACGAACGTACAGAAGATGAAGCTAAAGTAAGTTTTGATAGTGATATTAAATCTTATGAATTAGTAAAATTTAGAAAAACTAACCAAGGAACTTCTATTAACCTTAAACCAATTGTTGTTAAAGGAGATAAAGTTACAAAAGGTCAAGTTTTATGCGAGGGTTATGCCACTCAAAAAGGCGAATTAGCTTTAGGTAGAAATATGAAAGTAGCCTTTATGCCTTGGAAAGGGTATAACTTTGAAGATGCTATTGTAATCTCTGAAAAAGTAGTTCGTGAAGATATCTTTACATCAATTCATATTGATGAGTACTCTTTAGAAGTTAGAGATACTAAATTAGGTAACGAAGAGTTAACTAATGATATTCCTAATGTTTCAGAAGAAGCAACTAAAGATTTAGATGAACATGGAATGATTCGTGTAGGTGCCGAGGTTAAACCAGGCGATATACTTATTGGTAAAATTACACCAAAAGGAGAGTCTGACCCAACACCTGAAGAAAAATTATTACGTGCTATTTTTGGTGATAAAGCAGGCGATGTAAAAGATGCTTCATTAAAAGCGTCGCCATCTTTAAACGGTGTTGTAATTGAAAAGAAATTATTTTCTAGAGCCGTAAAAGACAAACGTAAAAGAGCTCAAGACAAAGATGATATCTTGCAATTAGAAGCTATGTATGATGCTAAATTTGATGCCTTAAAAGATGTTTTAATTGAAAAACTTTTTACTATTGTCAATGGTAAAACTGCTCAAGGTATTTTTAATGATTTAGGTGAAGAAGTATTACCAAAAGGAAAAAAATTCACACTTAAAATGTTAAATGCTGTTGATGATTATGCGCATTTAGTTTCAGGAAAGTGGACTACTGATGCTCATACTAACAAGCTTGTTGCAGACTTAATTCACAACTATAAAATTAAAGAAAACGATTTACAAGGATCGTTACGTCGTGAGAAGTTTACCATTTCTGTCGGAGACGAATTACCAGCAGGAATTATCAAATTAGCTAAAGTTTATATAGCAAAAAAACGTAAACTTAAAGTTGGTGATAAAATGGCAGGACGCCATGGTAATAAAGGTATTGTTGCACGTATTGTTCGTCAAGAAGATATGCCATTCTTAGAAGACGGAACGCCTGTGGATATTGTGTTAAACCCACTTGGTGTACCATCGCGTATGAACATCGGACAGATTTACGAAACTGTTTTAGGTTGGGCTGGTCAAAAATTAGGACGTAAATATGCTACTCCAATTTTTGATGGAGCAACAATCGATCAAATTAACGAATTTACAGATGAAGCTGGAATTCCAAGATATGGTCATACATACTTATACGATGGTGGAACAGGACAGCGTTTCGATCAACCAGCAACAGTTGGTGTTATCTATATGTTGAAACTAGGACATATGGTTGATGATAAAATGCACGCACGTTCTATAGGACCTTACTCATTAATTACCCAACAACCATTAGGTGGTAAAGCACAGTTTGGTGGACAACGTTTTGGTGAGATGGAAGTTTGGGCACTTGAAGCTTATGGAGCATCAAGTACCTTACGTGAGATCTTAACTGTAAAATCTGATGATGTTATTGGTAGAGCTAAAACATACGAAAGTATAGTGAAAGGCGAACCCATGCCAGATCCAGGATTACCAGAATCTTTTAACGTACTTATGCACGAATTGAAAGGTTTAGGTTTAGACATCAGATTAGAGGAGTAGTTATTAATTAAATTCATTTCAACCATATATTATGGCAAGAAAACAAGATAAGAATACAGTAAAGAGGTTTAATAAAATCTCAATTGGTTTAGCATCGCCAGAATCTATTTTAGCAGAATCTAGAGGTGAAGTTTTAAAACCAGAAACTATCAATTATAGAACGCACAAACCCGAACGTGATGGTTTGTTCTGTGAGCGTATTTTTGGTCCTGTTAAGGATTACGAGTGTGCTTGCGGTAAGTATAAAAGAATCCGTTATAAAGGTATTGTATGCGACCGTTGTGGTGTTGAGGTAACTGAAAAGAAAGTACGTAGAGATAGAGTAGGGCATATTAACTTAGTTGTTCCTGTAGCTCATATTTGGTACTTTCGTTCACTACCAAACAAAATTGGCTATTTATTAGGTTTACCATCTAAGAAATTAGATATGATTATTTACTACGAACGTTATGTAGTTATTCAACCTGGTAATGCTAAAAATGAAGAAGGCGAACCAATTCAAAAAATGGATTTCCTTACAGAAGAAGAATACTTAAATATTCTAGAATCACTTCCTCAAGAAAATCAATATTTAGATGATACAGACCCAGAAAAGTTTATTGCTAAAATGGGAGCTGAATGTTTAATTGAGCTTTTATCAAGAATTGATTTAGAAGGATTATCTTACGAATTACGCCATAAAGCAAATACTGAAACATCTAAACAACGTAAAACAGAAGCGCTAAAACGTTTACAAGTTGTTGAGGCATTACGTGAATCTAATAATAACAGAGAGAATCGTCCAGAATGGATGATTATGAAAGTTATTCCAATCATTCCACCAGAATTACGTCCGTTAGTGCCATTAGATGGTGGACGTTTTGCAACATCTGATTTAAATGACTTATACCGTCGTGTAATTATCCGTAACAACCGTCTTAAAAGATTGGTTGAAATTAAGGCTCCAGAAGTAATTTTACGTAATGAAAAGCGTATGTTACAAGAGTCTGTGGATTCTTTATTCGATAACACACGTAAGTCATCAGCTGTAAAAACAGATTCTAATAGACCATTAAAATCATTATCAGATTCACTTAAAGGTAAGCAAGGGCGTTTTCGTCAAAACTTACTTGGTAAGCGTGTTGATTATTCTGCCCGTTCTGTAATTGTTGTTGGTCCAGAATTAAAATTATTCGAATGTGGATTGCCTAAAAATATGGCAGCTGAGTTATACAAACCTTTTGTCATTAGAAAACTCATTGAAAGAGGTATTGTTAAAACAGTAAAATCTGCAAAGAAAATTATAGATAAAAGAGAGCCAGTGGTTTGGGATATTTTGGAAAATGTTCTTAAAGGACATCCAGTATTACTAAACCGTGCCCCTACATTACACCGTTTAGGTATACAAGCTTTCCAACCAAAATTAATTGAAGGAAAAGCAATTCAGTTACACCCATTGGTGTGTACAGCATTTAATGCGGATTTTGATGGTGACCAAATGGCAGTACATTTACCATTAGGACCAGAGGCTATTTTAGAATGTCAATTATTAATGTTGGCATCTCATAATATTTTAAATCCAGCAAACGGTTCTCCAGTAACAGTACCTTCTCAGGATATGGTTCTAGGGTTATATTACATGACTAAGTTGCGTAAATCTACTCCGGAAGCACCTATTAAAGGTGAAGGATTAACATTTTATTCTCCAGAAGAAGTTGTTATAGCTTTTAATGAGAAAAAAGTAGATTTAAATGCTGGAATAAAAGTTAGAACTATTGATATTAATAACGAAGGCAAACTTGATAGAATGATTGTTGAAACTACTGTTGGTCGTGTGCTATTTAATCAGTATGTACCTCAAGCAGCAGGATATATCAATCAAGTATTAACTAAAAAATCGTTAAGAGATATTATTGGAAATATTCTTAAAGTAACCTCAGTTCCAGAAACTGCAGATTTCTTAGATGCCATTAGAACTTTAGGATTTAAGTTTGCATTTCAAGGAGGATTATCATTTAGTTTAGGTGATATTATTATTCCGCCAGAAAAGCAAGGTATGATTGATAAAGCCAATGGTTTGGTTGACGGTATTACTGGAAACTATAACATGGGACTTATTACAAATAATGAGCGTTATAACCAAGTAATTGATATCTGGACGTCTACTAATGCGGAATTGACAGAGTTGTCAATGAAGCGTATTAGAGAAGACCAACAAGGATTTAATTCGGTATTTATGATGCTTGATTCTGGAGCTCGTGGATCTAAAGAACAGATTCGTCAGCTTACAGGTATGCGTGGATTAATGGCAAAACCTAAAAAATCTAACGCAGGTGGTGGAGAAATTATTGAGAACCCGATTCTTTCTAACTTTAAAGAAGGGCTTTCTATTTTAGAATATTTTATTTCTACTCACGGTGCACGTAAAGGTCTTGCCGATACCGCACTAAAAACTGCCGATGCTGGTTATTTAACACGTCGTTTAGTTGATGTTTCTCAAGATGTTATTATTAACACAGAAGATTGTGGTACATTAAGAGGTGTTGAAGTTGAGCCATTAAAGAAGAATGATGAAGTTGTTGAAACTTTACAAGAAAGAATTGTTGGACGCGTATCTTTAAATGATGTTTATAATCCATTAACTGATGAGTTTTTAGTGGCTGCAGGTCAGTTAATTGAAGATGATATTGCAAAAGCTATTGAAGCATCTCCAATTGAAACTTTAGAAGTGCGTTCCGCATTAAGTTGTGAGGCTTTACAAGGTATTTGTGCCAAGTGTTATGGACGTAATTTGGCTACTGGAAAAATGGTACAACGTGGTGAAGCTGTTGGTGTAGTTGCAGCACAGTCTATTGGAGAACCTGGTACTCAGTTAACATTACGTACATTCCACGTAGGTGGTATTGCAGGTAACATTTCTGAAGAAAATAAATTAGCCGTTAAATTTGGTGGTATTGCAGAAATTGAAGATTTAAAAACGGTTAAGGGTCAAGATGCAGAGGGTAATGATGTTGATATTGTTATTTCTCGTACATCTGAGATTAAATTAACAGATAAGAAAACAGGCATTGTTTTAAGCACAAATAATATTCCTTATGGTTCTACTATTTATGTTAAAAATGGTCAAGAGTTAAGCAAAGGTGATGTTGTTTGTATGTGGGATCCATATAATGGTGTAATTATTTCAGAATTTGCAGGTAAAGTTAAATATGAAAATATTGAGCAAGGTATTACTTACCAAGTAGAGATTGATGAGCAAACTGGTTTCCAAGAAAAAGTAATTTCAGAATCAAGAAATAAGAAGTTAATACCAACACTTCATATTGAAGATTCTAAAGGAAAAACAATTCGTTCTTACAATTTACCAGTTGGAGCACATTTAATGATAGACGATGGAGAGAAAATTAATATTGGTAAAATATTAGTTAAAATTCCTCGTAAATCTGCAAAAGCAGGCGATATTACTGGTGGTTTACCTCGTGTAACCGAATTATTCGAAGCGCGTAACCCATCTAATCCAGCAGTAGTAAGTGAGATTGATGGTGTGGTTTCTTTTGGAAAAATTAAAAGAGGTAACCGCGAAATTATTGTAGAATCTAAATTAGGTGAAATCAAGAAATACTTAGTAAAATTATCAAATCAGATTCTTGTACAAGAAAATGATTATGTAAAAGCAGGTATGCCTTTATCTGATGGTTCTATTACACCTAATGATATTTTAAATATTAAAGGCCCTTCTGCGGTTCAGCAATATTTGGTTAACGAAGTACAGGAAGTATATCGTTTACAAGGTGTAAAAATTAACGATAAGCACTTTGAGGTTGTTGTAAGACAAATGATGCGTAAGGTTAGAATTATTGATTCTGGCGATACTATTTTCTTAGAAGATCAATTGGCTCATAAAGCTGATTTCATTAAAGAAAATGATGAAATTTTCGGAATGAAAGTGATTGAAGACGCTGGAGATTCTGAAAACCTTAAAGCAGGTCAAATTATTTCACCTCGTGAACTAAGAGACGAAAACTCTATTTTACGACGAGAAGATAAAAATCTTGTAGTAGCAAGAGATGCACAACCTGCAACAGCAACACCAATATTACAAGGTATTACAAGAGCATCATTACAAACTAAATCATTTATATCTGCGGCATCGTTCCAAGAAACTACTAAGGTTCTTAATGAAGCAGCTGTAGCAGGTAAAGTGGATACTTTAGAAGGACTTAAAGAAAATGTAATTGTTGGACACAGAATTCCAGCAGGTACAGGTATGCGTAGCTATACGGATATCATTGTAGGTTCTAAAGAAGAATTTGATGAAATGATGCAAGTAAAAAAAGAGTTGAATTATAATTAAATGAAACATCCATGATTAATATTTAATCACACAACCAAATGATTATTTAGGATGTTACATGTGACCGTTGAATAACAATAAATATAAACACATGAAACTCAATTTATGCAAACCGAAGTGAAGCGAAAATTGTAAGTTGAATTTATGCTGAGCGTAGTTTAAGCATCTTATAAAACAAAAGCCTTCATGTAAATTAACTTGAAGGCTTTTATATTTAAAACCTAAGATTATGGCTGAAGAAAAAAACAAACAAAAACAGAGTCAGATAAATATTGAACTCGATGAAAAAGTAGCAGAAGGTACATACTCAAATCTTGCAATAATAAACCATTCTGTATCAGAATTTGTTGTAGATTTTGTTAATATTATGCCAGGAGTTCCTAAAAATAAAGTCAAGTCTAGAATTATTTTAACACCACAGCATGCTAAGCGTTTGTTAAAAGCGTTAAACGATAATATAACTAGATTTGAAAACGCCCATGGTGAAATTAAAGATTACGACCAACCTCCTATTCCACTAAATTTTGGGCCAACAGGTCAAGCTTAAAAAAAGAGACTGTATTAAGAGTGAACTTTATATCATATTGAGCCTGTCTAAATATTTTAACACCTTGATAATCAACATTAGTTTCGATAAGATCAATTTGAGAATTTGAATTACAATAACTTTTAAGATAACCTCTTTTTTATAGGATTTTATGCCAATTACACATTAAAATGAGCTAAAAAGGGTTTGCATAATTTTTGATTATATAGCTAAATCATTGTAATTTATCATATTTTTTGTATTTTTCAGTATGGCATATTCATTAGATTTCAGGAAACAAGTCTTTAAAGTAAAGCAAAAAGAAAAGCTTACTTTTGAGCAAACAAGTGATAGATTTTCAATTCCTATCCGTACACTTTTCAGGTGGC
>NZ_JAKKDU010000021.1 GCF_021728535.1 Wocania arenilitoris
TACCCCCTTGTTTGTAGTGCGCCCATATTTTATTGACAGATCGCTCTGTAATGCCAAATACTTCACTGGCTTGTTTTTGGGTTCCTAATTTTTTCAGTAAATACTGTGCTACACGAAACCTTCGTTTTTTCTTGTGCAAATTTGTTTTTTCGCTTCTTTATACACTAAAGATGCTAAAAATAATTATAATGAGAACTAAATTATGCTCTTATTAATAAATCGTTTTTTATTGTATTAAGATTCACGAAGATAACACTTAGTTAAATTTTTATCAATACCATTTATCTGTGATTATTTGTTGTTCGTCATTAAAAATAGGTTGTATATATATAATTTTTTTTAGCAAGCATATTATTCAATATTTTGCTGTTTATAATACTATTATTGCTTAATAATTAATTTTAAAATAAACCGATTTGTTAAATGAAAAAGATTCAAGCTAAATTAACTCCTCAAGAATAATCTTGAAACAATCAAAAATTAAAAACTAATTCAAAAAAATTATGATTCAAAAATTACTTAAACTCATGTTTGTGTTTTGCTTGTTAAGTATGCAAAGCTTACAAGCGCAAAGCACAATTACTGGAACTATTACAGATAGCGCAACTGGAATTCCCTTAGGAGGTGCCAATGTTATTGAAAAAGGAACCACAAATGGCGTTTCTACAGATTTTGACGGTAACTATAGTATTACTGTTTCTAGCTCTACAGCTACTTTAGTTATTTCTTATATTGGTTATACCAACCAAGAGATTGCAGTTAATAACAAATCAACTATCAACGTATCTTTAGTTGAGGATGCTAGTCAACTAGATGAAGTTGTTGTTACTGCACTTGGTATTAAAAGAGAGCGTAAATCTTTAGGATATGCCGTTCAAGAAATAAAAGGTTCATCAATAGCAGAACAGAAAGAACCTAACATGGTTAATGCATTGTCAGGAAGAATTACAGGTTTACAGGTTGTTAAATCTAGTAACGGTCCTGCTGGATCTTCTAAAATTGTATTAAGAGGATATAGCTCGTTAACTAATGATAACCAACCATTAATAGTTGTTGATGGAACGCCAATGGATAATTTTACAGGTTCTACAAATGAGGGTTTCTGGAGTCCATCTGCCGATTTAGGTAATGGTATAGCCGATATTAACCCAGAAGATATTGAGACCTTAACGGTATTAAAAGGTGCATCTGCGGCTGCATTATATGGTTCGCGAGCAGGTAATGGTGTTATTTTAATTACCACTAAAACGGGTAAATCTAATAACGGTTTAGGAATCTCTTACTCGTCTACCGTTGGTTTCCAAAGTATTTTTACATCACCGGATTTACAGAGCAGCTTCGGACAAGGTTCTCTTGGTGTTTACGATGAATATGGTCAATCTAGCTGGGGACCAAAAATTGAAGGTCAAACAGAAACAGGAGATGAGCAAGGATCAGTTGTTTTTGATAGAGCTTACGATAATATAGACAACTATTATAATGGTGGCTTTAGTCAGCAACACAGTCTGTCTTTTCAAAATCAAACAGAAAATGGTTCTATATATACATCGGCCAATTATTTAGAAGATGAAGGTATTTCACCATCGGCTACATTAGAGCGTTTAAATTTAACAGCTAGAGGTGTTTCTAAATTTGGTGCTAATAAAAATTGGTCTGTAGATACTAAAGTACAGTATAACAAAACAACGGCCAATAACAGACCAAGAACTGGATTTGGTGCATTAAGCCAATACCAAACTATAATAAACTTTCCACGCTCTAGAGATATCAGACAATACTCTGCTGGCGTAGATGAATTTGGTAATCAAATTTGGTTTGATCCTAACTCAAACCAAATTAACCCGTATTGGGCAAACAAAAGACGTTTAAGCTGGGACTCTAGAGATAGATTTATAATGACAGGAACATTAAACCATGATTTTAATGATTGGTTAAGAGGGGAAGTAAGAGCTGGTATAGATATTTACACCACTAATACAGAATCTAAAGTATTTGCAGGAACTTCTAGCAACTCAACTTATGGTTTAGGCAAGAGAACATTTAATGAACAAAACTATAGTATGTTATTAACTGCCTCTAAAGACAATTTATTTGGTAAATTTGGAGGATCGGCTTCTATTGGTGGAAATTTAATGTCTCAAGAAAGAAGTGGTTTAAGTAGTAATTCAGGAACCTTATTAGTGCCTAATTTGTTTAGCTTAAATAATGGAGTTAATCCAGCAAGTGTGTCTCAAAGCTTTAGCGAAAAGAAAATTAACTCAGTTTATGGGCTTTTCTCTTTAAACTATGACGGATATGCCTTTTTAGAATTTACAGGACGTAATGATTGGTCATCAACGCTTAGCGAAGCAAACAGATCTTTCTTCTATAATTCTGTTAATGCATCTCTTGTTATTTCGGATATGATAACAAAAAATGGTGGTGAATTACCAAGTTGGTTTACTTTTGGTAAACTAAGAGGTTCTTATGCAGAGGTAGGTAATGACTTAGCACCTTTCCAATTACAAAATGCATTTAACATAGGAAATGACGCTTTAGGAAATACGACAGCTTCTTCACAAAATACACTACTTAACCCTGATATTGTTAATGAGTTAATCAAATCTTATGAAGTTGGTTTAGAGGCGCGTTTCTTTGATAATAGAATAGGTTTAGATTTGGCATGGTACAAGTCTAATGCAACAAATCAGCTAATTAATCTTCCATTAGACCCTTTTAGTGGGTTTAACAATAAAAAGGTTAATGCTGGTGATATTCAAAACACAGGTATTGAGGCTACTTTAAAAGCCAGAATCTTAGATAATGAAGATGGTTTAACCTGGGATATGGACTTTAATTATTCAAGAAACGAAAACACGATTGAAGCTTTAGCGGATGATGTTGTAACATTTAACTTAAGAACTTTTGACAACTTTAGTATTACTGCCGATGTTGGTCAAGATTATGGGGTTATTGTTGGTACAAAATACCAAAGAGTTGAAGATGAGTCTAGCCCATTTTTTGGAAGAATTTTAGTTGATGCTGATGGATTGCCATTAGCTACATCGTCATCAGAAAAAGAAGTATTAGGAACACAAGTACCTGATGCCTTATTAGGTATTACAAATATGTTAACTTACAAAAACTTCTCTTTTAGTTTCCTTTTTAATGCAAGTATTGGTGGAGAGATTTTCTCTGGTACTAACCACGCTTTACAACGATCTGGTCTAGGTGCCGTAACCGTTGTTAATGGAGACCGAGCTCCTGTAGTGTTTAATGGTGTTGTAGATGATGGTGCTGGTAATTTAAGTGAAAATACTGTTGGTGCTACACCACAAAACTTATGGGCTGCTATTACTGGACGTTCTGGAAACTTGGGTATTACTGAAGCTAATGTATACGATGCTACTCATATAAGGTTAAGAAATGTAAATTTAACTTATAACTTTGATAAAGATTGGTTAGACAAAACGCCTTTTAAAGGCTTATCTCTTGGAGTTTCTGCCAACAATGTATGGATGATTACAAGTCATCTAAATGGTGTGGATCCTGAAGCTGTAAACGGTACAAATACCAATGCTACAGGTTTTGAGAACTTAGCACCACCAACAACGAGAACTGTATTTTTGAATATAGCTGCTAAATTTTAAAAAAAAGAAAAATTATGAAAAAAGTATTAAGTAAAACAATGGCACTATTTTGTGCAACCCTATTGGTTTTTTCTTGTAGTGATTTTGAAGAAATCAATGAGAACCCATTAGCTGCAACAGCAGAGCAAGTAGAAGTAGAATTTTTTATTAATAACTCCATTGGAGGCGCACAGCAAAACCCTCATATTGCAGAACGTATTTTTGTACTATATTGGAAAGATGCTTCTAGAACCTCCAGATTAGGAGTGCTTTCTCATGGGGGGTTTAACGATGGTTGGACAAATGACTACTTTAACGGCTATGTATCTAAATGGTTACTTAACGCCACAAATGCAATTAACGTAGCAGAAGAGAAAATCGCTACTGGTAATGTTAAAGAATATACCGAGAATGTTATGCATATCGCAAGAATTTGGAGAGTGTACATTATGAGTGAAATGAGCGACACTTTCGGTCCAATTCCAATTGATGGTTTTAAAGGTGAAAACCCTGCTTATAACAGCGTAGAAGAAGTTTATACATTTATGCTTGATGAATTAAAAGATGCTGTTAGTAAAATTGACGACACAAACGCTTTTAAACCAGATCCAAATCTAGATCCAGCTTTTGGCTATGACTACGATAAATGGAAGAAATATGGTAACTCAATGAGAATGCGTTTAGCTATGCGTTTATCTGAAGTTGCTCCTGCACTTGCTAAACAACACTTTGAAGAAGCAGCCAATAGTGGGCAAATTATTGCTACATCTGCAGATGATATGCGCGTGTTTTCTGGTGGTGGATGGAACAATTACACAAACCCACAGTCTAGACAATGGAATAGCCACTATATAACGCCAACGTACAGAAATTTAGTTGTAGGGTTAGGTAGTGTAACATCTATGGAGCAATTGCCAGCTGATGATCAAGTTAATATTAAACCTGCTGGTTATTTGGGTAAGAGATTTGAAAATCATTTTTCAATGCTTACTAACGATCCTGCTAAAGGTTTCTTTTTAGATGGTTTACCAAATACTATAGATCCTAGATCTTATAAAACATTCCCAATCCCTGGAAACGTTGATGACACTAATTATAGTAATTACCCAACATGGAGTAACAACCATACAGTAACCGAAAGAACTTTACTTGATGATAATGGTGATGAGTTAATGACAATTGACGCTGCCTTTACTTATAATGCTACAGCAGCTGGAAATACTGGTGAACCAGGTTCGAAAAACCGATTAATAGGTCCTGGATCTTGGCCACGTTTAGGTCTTGATTTCAGACATGGAGAAAGTGAGCGTATCTTTTTCCCATCTTGGGAAACGCATTTCTTAATTGCTGAGGCTTATACTAGAGGTTGGAATACCCCAATAACTGGTAAAGATGCTTACGAAACAGGAATTGCAGAAAGCTTTGCTTACTATGGTGTTTCAGATCATTTAGCAACCTATATAGCTTCTGAAGATTATAACAACAACGGTACATCAGTAAGCTGGGATCATACAACTGAACCTCCTGCAAGTGTAACTATGGACTATGTTGATGGATATACAGACACTCCAGGTACTTTTGAATACACGTACCCAAATAACACGATTTACGAAGGTGGTAACGTTAAAAACGATCTTTTAACTAAAATTATTACACAAAAGTTTATCGCATCAAGTGCGTGGATACCTCTTGAATTATGGAATGATCACAGACGTTTAGGGTTACCTTTCTTTGAAAACCCTGCAGTTGAAGATCCATTCCCAAATATGCCACAATTAAATCCTGGGAATGTAATGTCTAATCAAGTTAACTTCTTTGGACAACGTGTAAAATACCCTTCGTCTTTTGTTAATAATATTCCTAATGGTCACGCCCAAGCTGTTCAGCACTTAGGTGGTCCAGACGAAGTTCACACACCATTATGGTGGGCTAAACAAAATTAATATAATTTAAATTTATATTGTTAAAAGGGAGAATCTATATGATTCTCCCTTTTATATTTTTTATATTTATCATTAATTAATTATTAAAAAAATAGTGTTTTGAAAAAAAATATTCTCTTTACAATTTTAAGTCTTATCCTAGTTAATTGTAATCAAAACAAATCGTATAAAACCTTAAAAACAATAGAAAAGAAAACGTCTAATAGTACTACGCTATTTTCTTTAATTGCTAATGATAAAACAAATTTTACTTTCAAGAATAACGTTGAAGAAACACCAGATTTAAACTTTTTAAATTTTGGTAATATTTATAATGGCGGAGGCGTTGCTACAGCAGATTTCAACAATGATGGTTTAGTAGATGTGTTTTTTGTTGCTAATCAAAATTCAAACAAACTCTATTTAAACGAAGGCGGTTTTAAATTTAAGGATATTACAGAAACTTCTGGATTAAAAGATGCTATAGGGTGGTCTACAGGTGTATCAGTGGTTGATATTAATAATGATGGGTGGCTGGATATTTACATATGTAAATCAGGGTCTAATCAAACAACCTTTTCAAAAGAAAACAAACTATTTATTAATCAAAAAAACAACACCTTTATTGATAAAGCCAAAGGTTGGAAAATAAATGACCCTGGTTTTAGTACGCAATCCTATTTTTTTGATTTTGATAAAGATGGTGATTTAGACCTGTATTTAGTAAACCACAGACCAGACTTTGAGAATACTGGTAGGCTTAATATGCGCATCGAGAGAGATTATTCAAGGTTAAGCTCGGACATATTATATAGAAATGATGGTTCTTCATTTACTGAAATAACGCATGAAGCAGGTATAGTTAACAAAGCTTTTGGCTTAAGCGCATCAATAGGCGATTTTAATAATGATGGCTGGCCAGATATTTATGTGTGTAATGATTTTTTGACTCCAGACAAACTGTACATAAATAATAAAAATGGCAAGTTTACCGATGAGATTTTAAATAGAATTAAACATACGTCTTTTAGCAGTATGGGATCAGACTATGCTGACTTAAACAACGATTTACATCCAGATTTATTTGTATTAGAAATGGCATTTGAAGACCATGTGCGCAGTAAACAAAACATGGCATCAATGAATACAAATAATTTTAACAACTTAGTTAAAAATGGTTATAACCATCAATACATGGTAAACACATTGCAGCTTAATAGAGGAAATGGGAATTTTAGTGAAATAGCTCAAATAAGTGGATTAGCGAAAACAGACTGGAGTTGGACACCATTAATTGCAGATTTTGATAATGATGGACTCAAAGATATTTTTGTTTCTAATGGTATCTTAAAAGACATGGCAAATCAAGATTTTAGAACCGAATTAAGTAAAAGATTTAAACAAAAAAACAAACCTAGCTTTAAAGAAATAACAGATTTGCAACCTTCTACAAAAATTCAAAATTATGCCTTTAAAAATGAAGGCAACTTAAATTTTTCTAAAAACCCAGAAAATTGGGGTCTAAAAGAAAAAACCCAATCAAACGGTGCCGCCTATGCCGATTTTGATAACGATGGTGATTTAGATTTAGTAATAAATAACATTAACGACACACCACTACTCTATCAAAATAATGATACTAATAACTTTATTCAAATTAAACTAAAAGGTGATGATAAAAACAAATTTGCCATAGGTTCTAAAATTGCCGTTACCGCAAATAATATAAAACAATATCAAGAATTATATACTAGCAGAGGTTTTATATCTTCTGTAGAAAACATTATAAATTTTGGTGTTGGAGATGCCGCTAATATTGATGAGATTTTAATTGAATGGCCTAATCAAAAAATAACTAAACTTACAAATATTAAATCGAATCAAATCATTTCTGTGAATCAAGAAAATGCTATTTCATCAGGAGTCACTAATGAAAGTTTACCAAAAACACTATTACAAAAAGACAGTCCTTACAAACAGGGTATTGCTTATAAGCATAATGAAAATGACTTTAATGACTATAAAAAGCAAATTTTGTTACCACACAGTCAGTCAACAAATGGTCCGTTTATAGATAAATCTGATGTTAACGGAGATGGTTTAGAAGATTTTTTTATTGGCGGTGCAAAAGGTCAAAGTGGAGAATTATACTTTCAAGATGAGAATAGTAAATTTATAAAACAAGACACAAAAATCTGGCAAGAAGATAAAGAATATGAAGATTTAGGTGTGCTATTTTTAGACATTGACAATGATAAAGACAACGATCTTTATGTGGTTAGTGGTGGTGCAGAGTTTGAAGAAAACAGCAATCTATACCAAGATAGAATTTATATAAACGATGGTAAAGGCAACTTTAGTAAAGGTAAAAATATACTCCCTAAAATCACTTCTAGTGGGCAAACTATTAAAGCTTCAGATATTGATAATGATGGTGATTTAGACTTATTTGTTGGAGGGCGAGTAATACCTGATAAATACCCATATGCGCCAGAGTCTTACATCTTAATTAACGAAAATGGCAAGTTTTATAATAAAACAAAAACTATAGCTCCTGCAATTAAAAATGTGGGGCTTGTAACGGATGCTATATTTTCAGATTATGATAATGATAGCGATGAAGATTTAATTGTTGTGGGAGAATGGATGCCAATAACAATTTTTGAAAACAACAACGGAACATTAAAGCCAATTGAAAACAACTCTTTAAAAAACACAGAAGGGATTTGGTTTAGCATTGAAAGTGTAGATATTGATAATGATGGAGATATAGATTATTTTGTTGGAAACTTAGGACTAAACACAAAATATAAAGCCAGTACTAAAAAACCTTTTCATGTATTTTGTGATGATTTTGATAATTCTGGAACTTATGATATTGTTTTAACTTCAAATTATAAAGGCACTTTAGTGCCATCAAGAGGGCTAGAATGTTCATCGCAGCAAATGCCTTTTATTAAAGATAAATTTCCAACATTTACAGAGTTTTCTGAAGCTTCTCTTGAAGATATTTATGGTAAAGTAGCTTTAGAAAAAGCACTTCATCTTAAAGTACATATGCTTAATAGTGTATTTTTAGAAAATGATGGCGGTGGTAATTTTAGCATTAAAAACTTACCTAAAATGCTTCAAATTGCACCAATTATGGATTTTGAGTTTATTGATATTAATAATGATAATCAAAAAGAAATTATAGCAATTGGCAATCATTATAATGCCGAAGTTGAAACAGTACGTTATGATGCTTCTTTAGGCAGTATTTTATCTTATAAAAACAAGACTTTTGAAATTATTGATATGGAGGAAACAGGTTTTGTTAACATAGGAAATTCAAAAGATATTATAGCCATTAACAAAAAAGAAGGCTCTACAATACTTATTACTAATAATGATGATAGAGTTAATTTGTTTAATTTACACAATAAGTAAATAAGTTTATAAAATGAAAAGCACTTTCACTATCTTTAAAAACAAAATAAAAACAACTATTCCTCTAAAATACCATGTTGTATTTTGGGTTAGTTATTTTATTTTTAATGTTATAAGATGGGGTAGTTATAATAACGATTTTATTTACTCATTAAAATCGAATCTTATAGAATTTCCAATACACATTATATTGGTTTATTTAAACATTTATTATTTTATTCCTAAATTCATTTTAAAAGACAAATACATTGCCTTTATATTAAGCTTAGTTACGGCACTAATAACATCCTACTTTTTAAGACTTGGTTTAAATTTTATTTTTGTCTCTAACGAAATATGGATTAGTATGTATTCTACAATGCCAAATCAATCCATGTTTAATCATTTTATATCAGAGTTTATTGGTCAAATATATGTAATAGCATTTGCCTCTGCTATAAAAATTATAGTAGAATGGAGTATTGAAAAAAAAAGAAATGAAAAACTTTCGCAACTACAATTAAGTACCGAGCTAAAGTTTTTAAGAACACAGGTTCAACCACATTTTTTCTTCAACACTTTAAATAATCTATATGCATTAGCACTTAACAAATCAAACAGTTTGCCTAGACTCATCTTAAAGTTATCTAACATGATGGAGTATGTGCTTTATGATGTAACCGACTCAAAAGCAGATCTACTAGAAGAAATAAGTCATATAAACAATTATATTGATATTGAAAATCTTAGATTTAAAGACAAAATTGATACAGAATTGCATATTACAGGCGACTTAGAAGACGTTAAAGTTCCACCATTATTACTTATTACATTTGTTGAAAACTGTTTTAAGCATGGGTTAAAAGGCAATGATAAAATTATTATAAAAATGAATTTTGAGATTATTAATAAAAAATATCTTGAGTTTAAAATATCTAATAATTTTAATCCCTTGGCTATAAACAATGAAAAAAAAGGTATCGGAATTTCTAACTCATTAAGACGGTTAAAACTCTTATTTGCAAAAGATTTTATATTGCAGCCTAGTATTAATAACGATATTTATAGTATATTTTTAAAAATCCCTGTGAGATGACAATTAAGTGTATTATTATTGACGATGAGCCTTTAGCCATAAGCGTTATAGAGAATCATTTAAAAAATTTCGATAATATTGAAGTTGTAGAAACCTTTAGCAACCCATTAAAAGCATTTGGTGTTTTACAACAAGAAAAAATAGATCTTGTTTTTTTAGACATTAATATGCCTCAAATGACTGGCTTTACCTTTATTGAAAATTTAAACTTTAAACCATTAATAGTAATAACCACTGCTTATAGAGAATATGCTGTAAAAAGTTTTGAGTTAGATGTGCTTGATTATTTAGTAAAACCAATACCGTTTAATCGGTTTTTAAAAACAATAAATAAAGTATATCAGCAAATATATGCTAATGCAAATTCTGGAGACATGAGTTTAAACCAAGAACCTCATATTTTTTTAAAGGTTGATAAAAAGTTAGTTAAAGTTAACCTCAATGATATTTTGTTTATTGAAAGTTTAAAAGATTACATTAAAATAGCTACAACACTAGGCGATTATGTAGTACACAAATCGCTTACAGCTATTTCTGAAGAGTTACCACAATCAAATTTTATACGTGTACATCGTTCATATAATATTTCAATAAATAAAATTGTTGCTTTAGAAGGCAATACTATTGAAATTGCTGGTAGAAGAATCCCTATTGGAAGAAACTATTTAAAGCAAACCAAAGAACGCATATTTAATATTAAAGAAGACAAGCAAATCTAGTTTTTGGACGATTTAATATTTAAGTCTCTTTTTTTAAACCAGATAAAATATTAAAAAATGGAAATAAAACAAAGAATTGTATCTGTAGATATTCTTAGAGGATTTACCATTTTAGTAATGGTTTTAGTTAACACTCCAGGAACTTGGAGTAAAGTTTACACACCATTACTTCATGCAGATTGGCATGGGCTAACTCCAACAGATTTAGTGTTTCCGTTTTTTTTATTTATTGTTGGTATTTCAATTTCGTTTGCTTACAAAAACAAACCTAAAATTTGGCCAACCTATAAAAAAATTGTCATTCGTAGTTTAAAACTTATTGGTCTTGGGTTGTTTTTAGCTTTATTTTTACCCTATTTCCCATTTGTAAAAGACTTTGAAGCTTTAAGATTTCCTGGTGTTTTGCAACGTATTGGTGTTGTATTTTTAATATCTTCTATTTTATTTATAAACTTCAATTGGAAAACTTTACTAACAATTAGTATATTCATTTTAATTGGTTATTGGCTGTTTTTAGGTTTTATACCACTACCCAATGGAAGTTTACCAACTTTTGATAGAGCACCTAATAATTGGGCAAATTATATAGATTTAAAAGTTTTAGGAAAGCATATGTGGAAAGCAGACTATGATCCTGAGGGTGTTTTAAGCACATTACCTGCAATTGCAACCTGTATTTGTGGAATTTTGGTTGGTGGTATTTTATCCAACAAAAACATTAATAAGTTAATTTATTTGCTAATTACTGCTATATCGTTATTAGTCTGTGGCTATATTTTAAGCATATGGTTTCCTATTAATAAAGCCATTTGGAGCAGTAGCTTTGTATTAGTAACGAGCGGTTGGGCAACTTTAATTTTATCTATTATTTACTGCCTTACAGATGTGCTAAATTGGAAATTTGGTAGTATTTTTAAGTATGTTGGTTATAATGCTATAATAATTTACTTTTTATCCAGTTTTATATCTAAATGTTTTTATTTAATAAAAGTCAATCCGCAACAAAGTATTCACTCTTGGCTATACAACAACATATTTGTTCAATCTTTTTTAGCCGATAAATTATCATCTCTTCTTTATGCATTAACTGTAGTATCTTTCTATTTATTTCTAGGATATATACTCTATAAGAAAAAGATATTTATCAAGGTTTAAACACCTTACTTACTTAGAAATAACTGTAAAAGAAAACGCTTTTTTCCTTTCTGCCTCAATAGAATAAGAAACCGTAACTAAGGCTATGCTTTATTTTTTGTACAAATAAAAAAATCATTATTTTCTTTTACAGTTATTTCAAATAAGAAATAGTATTATTTATTTCTTTTAAAAATATAACGTGTTATGAAAATACCCTGATTATCACCTTTACCAGCACTTTCTACAGCACTAGTTACAAAAGCAAGCTCCCAACCTTCTTCAATCATAGTATTAATTTTAGAAGTTATTATAGCATCATTTGCAGCTATGTTTTGAAAACGAATGCCACCAAGATTAAAGAAGTTTAATAGCTTAGTTTCATCAAAACCTTTAACTCTTATTTCTCCACGTTTAGATTTGTTTCGTGTATTATCCTCTTCTGTTTGGGTACTCGTGTACTCTTTGTAATCTTTCTCTTCGTTGGCGCTAATAATTCTAGAACGCCCTAAACCACTAGGAACAATAGATTCTACACTAGTTACAACTTTGTACTCTACTTGAGCACTTGCATCAATAAATGCAAAAAGGCCAATAGCCAAAACAATAAGTAATTTTTTCATGTTGTTTGTTTTTGTAATAATTAATAATTTACAAGTTTAACTAATATCTATGCCAAATAAAATATTTATTAGTTTTACTTTTGAAAAATATATGACAGGACGCGTTTATAAATCTACAGGCAGCTGGTACACCGTTAAAACCGAATTAGGTGAGACTTACGAATGCCGTATAAAAGGGAAATTTCGCATAAAAGGAATAAAAAGTACTAACCCTATTGCTGTGGGCGATGTTGTAGATTTTGAGTTGGAAACTGATAATGACCAAGATTCAGGGGTTATTTACAATATTCACGAAAGAGCCAATTATATTGTTAGGAAATCTGTAAACCTATCTAAACAAACCCATATTATTTCTGCAAATATCGATCAGGTGTTTTTAATGATTACTATTAATAATCCACCAACATTAACCAGTTTTATAGATCGGTTTTTAGTAACTGCCGAGGCGTATTCTATAAAACCCATTTTACTTTTTAATAAGATAGATACTTATGATGAAGCTACGTTAAATGAAGTAAAGTACTTCGCTCACATTTACAGAAAAATCGGGTATGAATGTATAGGAATATCTGCTACTACAGGAAAAAACGTTGATAAAGTAAAAGCTGCAATGCAAGGTAAAGTAAATGTTTTTTCTGGGCATTCAGGTGTTGGTAAATCCACACTTATCAATGTTATTGAACCTTCGCTAAATATCAAAACTAAAGAAATTTCAACGCAGCATATGCAAGGACAGCATACTACCACTTTTGCAGAAATGTTCGATTTAAGTTTTGATGCTAAAATTATAGATACACCCGGAATAAAAGGTTTTGGTGTTGTAGATATGGATAAAGAAGAAGTTGGCGATTATTTTCCTGAGATATTTAAATTAAAGCAAGCGTGCAAATTCAATAATTGTTTACACACTAAAGAGCCAAATTGTGCAGTTAAAAAAGCGCTGGATGATGATGAAATAGCATTTTCGCGCTACCGCAGTTATTTGCAAATTATTGAAGGTGAAGATGTACACTACAGAACCGATATTTGGGATAAAGAGTAAATTAGTTTAATCGAAAAGAATTCCCGTATGCTTGCATCGGGGTTTCCGCTGAAATTGTCATTCCCGTGAAAACGGGAATCTAAATAATAGAATTTTGTTTTTGACTATAAGGTCAAAATGTGTTACATTGAGCTTGTCGAAATGAAACTAGCGAAACCTGTGCTGAGCGCAGTCGAAGCATACCATGTGAATAGTTGGTTTCAAGAAATTCTTTATTTAAATTTTAAAATCTATTCTTGATGAGATACTTTGTATTTATAATGAGTTGTTTACTATTTCTGAATTGTAACAATAAAAAATCGAATATTTCAACTGAAAAAAAAGAAGTAAAACCTCAAGAACCGTCTGTATTCAACACCTTATTTAAAAATGGTGATCATGGCTATGCCTGTTATAGAATACCTGCAATTGTTACCACCAATAACGGAACAGTTTTAGCGTTTAGTGAAGCTCGAAAAAAAGGATGTTCAGATACTGGCGACATTGATTTAGTAATGAAAAAATCTTCTGATAATGGTATAACGTGGAGTAATCTTAAAATTATTTGGGATGATAAAGCTAATTTTTGTGGTAATCCAGCTCCTGTAGTTGATAGAGAAACAGGCACTATTCATTTACTTTCAACATGGAACAATGGTAATGATCATGAATCAGAAATTATTAACGAAACAAGTATTGAAACCAGATTAGTATATCATTTAAAATCAACAGATGATGGAGTAACATGGTCTGAACCTAAAAATATTACTGAAAGCACAAAAGAAGATGATTGGACATGGTATGCAACAGGTCCAGTTCATGGTATTCAGCTTGAAAAAGGGGTGCATAAAGGGCGATTAGTAATCCCTTGCGATCATATTGAAAAGGATTCAAAAAAGTACTATTCGCATGCTATTTACTCTGATGATCATGGGGAAACTTGGAAACTGGGAGAGAGTACACCAGCAGATCAAGTCAATGAGTGTACAGTTGCCGAATTAACAAATGGAGATTTACTACTTAATATGCGTAATTACGATAGAAAGGCAACCAAAGCAAGACAAATAGCCATAAGTAAAGATGGAGGAGTAACTTGGATTAATCAAAAATTTGATATTGAATTGCCAGAACCAAGGTGCCAAGGTGCGCTATTATCTATTAAAAACAACAATAAAAATGTGTTATTATTTACAAATCCTGCCGATTCTTTAGCTAGAGTTAATATGACGCTTTCAGTAAGTTTTGATGATGGTTTAAATTGGGATAAAAAGCTATCTATTTATAAATCTCATTCGGCTTATTCAGACCTTACCGAGTTAAAAAACGAGAATATTTTAGTGTTATATGAGGCTGGTATAAGTGGTGCTTATGAAGGGATACACTACAAAATTATTGATAAAAATCTTATTTTTAATTAAGGGTTGTTAGTAAATGAAAGTAGTCATTCAACGTGTAATAAAAGCAAGTGTAACCATAAAAGGTAAAAAAGTTGCTTCAATTGAAAGCGGTTTTTTAATATTACTTGGTATTATAAATGAAGATACTCAAAGCGATATCAATTGGCTTTCAAATAAAATAGTAAATCTTCGAATTTTTGGAGACGAAAATGGTGTAATGAATCATTCTCTTTCAGATTTTAAGGGCGATGTTATTGTGGTAAGCCAATTTACTTTGCACGCATTAACTAAAAAAGGAAATAGACCAAGTTATATTAAAGCAGCAAAACCAGATGTTGCTATTCCGTTGTATAAAGCCTTTGTTGATCAGTTAGAATCAGATTTAGGTAAACCAATTCAAACTGGTGAGTTTGGAGCCGACATGAAAGTAGAATTAATAAACGATGGACCAGTAACCATTATAATCGATTCTAAAAATAAAGTCTAGTTGGCGTCGATTTTCGGACATAGTGCTGTTGGTTTTACTTTAGCAAAACTTATTGATAAAAAGAATGGTAGATTATTGCTGTTCCTTGCTATTTTCTCAACCATATTGCCAGATTTTGATGTAATAGGTTTTAAATTTGGTATATCTTATTCACATGTATTAGGTCATAGAGGTTTTACACATTCAATTGTTTTTGCAGTTTTATGGACACTCATTTTAATATTTACACTAGGCAGAAAAAACAAACTAATTTGGTTTTTAGTTATATTTTTGTCTACAATGTCTCATGGTATATTGCATGCAATGACGAGTGGAGGCGAAGGCGTTGGATTCCTAATTCCGTTTAATAACATTAGATATTTTTTTCCTTTTAGAGAAATAGTAGTATCTCCACTTGGGCTGAAAAACTTTTTTTCAGAATGGGGCACCCAAGTTATTTTAAGTGAAATAAAATATGTGATTCTCCCTTGTTTTTTTATATTAGCCGTAAGAATTTTAATTAAAAAGGTAAAGAAAACATTTCTTAAAATATGATTTCCCTCATATAAATAAAGGTTTTATTCCTTTAGATTTGCTTTTTTATTTTGTTAAAAACCAATCAATGGTGTTAAAACCTATAGTTAATATTATGTTGCTATTAGCAACGCTTACCGCTTTTTCGCAAGACGATTTATATTCCAGTTTAACAATTCCAGATGACTTAAAAAAAGGAGCCAATGCAGTTGTAAGGCTAAATGAGATGCATGTTGTGATAGAATCCCAAAATAAAATATTAATATCACTCGATAGAGTTGTTACTGTTTTTAATGAAAAGGGGAATCAACACCTTCAAGCTGGAGTTGGTTATGATAATCATATAAAGGTAAAAAAAATTGAAGCTGTTATTTTTGATGAAAATGGAGAAGTGCTAAAGAAAAAAAAGAAAAGAGACTTTATTGATTATAGTGCCGTAGATGGAGGAACACTTTATTCTGATTCTAGAGTTTTGTTTTTAGGCTATACACCAATTAATTATCCATATACAGTAAAGTTTAGTTATGAAGTTGAATCAGTAAATACTGCAGCTATTCCAACTTGGAGACCAATTAATAGTTACTTTTTAAGTGTTGAAAAAGATAGTTTTATTTTAAATGATCAAGCTAATCTAGGTTTAAGATCTAAAGAAATAAGTTTTGATGAATTTCAAGTTAAAAAGTCCACTTCAAGTAATACGCTAAGCTATACTATCTCAAATGTACCACCAATAAAACCAGAAGATTTAAGTCCTAGTTTAAATAGTATTACACCTTATGCAATGGTTGCAGTAGAAAAATTTCATTTTAATGGAGTAGATGGACATGCAAAAAACTGGAATGAGTTTGGTAATTGGATTAGAAACTCGCTTTTAAAGGGTAGAAATGAGGTAACTGAAAAAACGAAACAGCAAATTTTAGATTTAGTAAAAGGTATAGATAACCCCATTGAAAAAGCAAAAAAAGTTTATGAGTTTGTACAAAACAATACAAGATACATTAGTGTTCAAGTTGGTATTGGTGGTGTACAGCCTATAGCAGCTTTAGAAGTTGATAATTTAAAGTATGGCGATTGTAAGGGCTTAACTAATTATACGCAATCACTTCTTAGTATTGCTGGAGTAAAATCGTATTACACAGTAGTAGAAGCCGGAAAGGAAATAATAGACTTTGATACTGATTTTGCGTCTTTAGAACAAGGGAATCATATTATTTTAGGAATTCCTAATAACGACGAAATGATATGGTTAGATTGTACAAGTCAAATACATCCTTTCGGATTTATTGGCGATTTTACAGATGATAGAAAAGTATTGGTCATAAAACAAGATTATAGTGAAATTTTAAAAACTATCAATTATCCCGATAGTATCAATTATCAATTTACTAAAGCAGATATTAAATTAAGTGTTGATGGAAGTATAAACTCAGAAGTTACAATTAAAACTAAAGGTGTACAATATGATAATAGATTTTATATTGAAAGAAAATCTAAGAAAGATATTGATGAATATTATAAAGAGTATTGGGGTAATGTTAATAATTTAGAAATAAATGATTATTCTTTTGAGAACGATAAAGAAGATGTTGAATTTACTGAAAAGATAAAATCTCGTGCTCAAAACTATGGTTCTATAAACGGAGATAGACTCATTTTTGCTCCAAATGCTTTCAATAAAAATTCATTTATACCTAACAGATACCGTAATCGTAAATTACCAGTTGA
Source organism: Wocania arenilitoris (assembly GCF_021728535.1). Taxonomy (GTDB): domain Bacteria; phylum Bacteroidota; class Bacteroidia; order Flavobacteriales; family Flavobacteriaceae; genus Wocania_A; species Wocania_A arenilitoris. The sequence continues at coordinate 17,654 of NZ_JAKKDU010000021.1, forward strand.
GATACAAAGAGGATATTTAGATGAAGATAGTTTTAGTTACACAATTCCAAATGAATATGTGATTGAATCACTTCCAGAAAATGTTTCAATAAAAAATAAATTTGGAGAATATTTTATTGAATTTATACAAGATGGTAATAAAATACTCTACAATAGGAAGTTAAAGATTTTAAAAGGGAAATACCCTAAATTAGAGTATGATTTATATAGAAATTTTAGAAAAAAAATTTCGAAAATGGATAACTATAAAATAATATTAAAAAAACTATAGAGTTATGATTAAAAAAGTATATTTTTTTGTGTTTGTTATTTCTTTTCAATTAAGCTTAGGTCAAGAGATTGAGTTTGGTAAAGTAACAAAAGAAGAGCTGTTAGAAGATGTTTATGCGCCAGATAAATCGGCCAATGCAGCTATCTTGTTTCAACAACAAAAAACTTACTTCAATTCAACATACGGTGCAAACGAGTTAATAACTGAGATTCATAAAAGAATCAAAATTTATAATGGTGATGGTTTTGATTATGCAACTGAAGTAATAAACTTATTTAGAGCAGGAAGTAGTGCAGAAGTTGCAAGAAAAATTAAGGCTTATACTTTTAATATTGAAAACGGCAAGGTAAAGAAAACCGAGTTAGAAAAAGATCAAATTTTTAAATCAAAATTAAGTTATAACTACAATCAAGTTAAACTTACAATGCCAAATGTAAAGGAAGGTTCTGTTATAGATATTAAATATCAAAAAAGGTCACCTTTTATCTGGAGTATTGATGAATTTGTATTTCAGTACGATATACCCATAAAAAAGCTAGAAGCAGAAATTAGAACCCCTAAAGGATTTAGGTTTAACACAACAAATAAAGGTCATATAACTTTTTTTCCTAAACGAAGTACAAAAACTGATAATCGTTTAGGTATGCAAGTAGTTATAAACAAGTATTTTTTAAACAATGTTCCAGCGCTTAAAGAGGAAAGTTATGTAGACAATATTAATAACTACAGAGCTGGGGTTATGTTTGAACTGGTTTCAGTTGAATTTCCGGGATATTTTAAAAGCTATTCTCAAACATGGAAAGATGTGGCAAAAACTATTGGTAGTTCAGATGATTATAAAAACCAACTAGATAAAACTAATTCTTTTGATGATGAATTAGATGATCTTATTTCAGGAAAGACTGATCAAGTAGAAAAGATGAAAGTTATTTTTAAATACATTAAGGATAATTTAAAATGGAATGGTATAGATGGAAAATATTTTTTCAATGGTATTCGTAAAACCTTAAAAGAAAAAAAGGGTAATGTAGCCGATATAAATTTAACACTAGTAGCTATGTTAAGATATGCTGGAATTGATTCAAACCCGGTTATATTAAGTACAAAAGACAACGTAATACCTTTCTTTCCAACCGTTGATAGATTAAATTATGTTATCGCCTATGCAGTTATAAATGAAAAGAAATATTTTTTAGATGCAACTGAAGAATTTAGCGATATTAACTTGCTGCCAGTTAAAGACTATAATTGGAAAGGGATTTATATTGATAACAATAAACTAATATGGAAACAAATTGATATAAGTAGCCCTGAGCAGGCTGTTGCTCAATATTCCATTAATGCTAATTTAAATGAAGACGGGGAAATCAATGGAAAGCTTAGTGCAAGATATACAAAACATAATGCACTTGAATTTAGAAAAGAATATAAAGACCAAGATGAAGAAAGTTTTATTGCTAGTAAAGAAAAATCATTAGATAATATTGAAATATCAAATTATACAGTAAAAAACACTGATAGTTATGAAGGTTTTGTTGCAGAATCTTTTGAATATTATCAAGAAAATGGAGCTGATTTTGTTGATGGTAAAATTTATATTCAACCATTATCTTTTCTTAGTTTAGAAGAAAATCCTTTTAAGCTAGAAGAAAGAAAATTCCCTGTAGATTTTGGGTACCCTTTTGCAAAAAAATATATGGTTAGTATTGCATTTCCTGAAGGTTATACTGTTGAATCAACACCCGAACCTGTTAGATTGAAAATACCAAACGATTTAGGAGAACTCAAATATATTCCAAGAGTAACTGAAAAGAATATTCAATTAATTTTTACTTTTGATATAAAAAAACCTAGAATAATGACAGATAACTATTTGTTTTTAAAGCAGTTTTTTAATCAAATGATAATAAAGTGTAAAGAACAAATCGTATTAACCAAAGCATAATGGATATAAAAAATGCACAAAAAATAGTTGACGATTGGATAAATGAACATGGTGTACGCTATTTTAATGAGCTAACTAATATGGCACAATTAACAGAGGAAGTTGGTGAGGTGGCCCGTATTATAGCACGTCGTTATGGTGAACAAAGCGAAAAAGAAAGTGATAAAAACAAAGATTTAGGAGAAGAACTTGCCGATGTGCTGTTTGTGGTTTTATGTCTAGCAAACCAAACGGGAGTAGATTTGCAAAAAGCGTTTGATAAAAGAATGGATAAAAAAGCAAAACGAGACCACGATAGGCATCATAATAACGAGAAATTAAAATAATTTATAATTATCTTTGACGCTTCTAATTTTAGAAGCGTTTTTTAATAGGTAATAATGAATTTCACACTACATAAGTCGGTAATAAAAAAACAATCAATAATAGAAATAACAGGTTCTAAAAGCGAATCGAACAGATTATTACTACTACAAGCATTATTTCCTGAGTTTCAATTACAAAATGTTTCAAATTCAGATGATAGTAATTTAATGACTAAAGCACTTGCATCAAAAGAACAAGTTGTCGATATACACCATGCAGGAACCGCTATGCGATTTTTAACCGCTTTTTTTGCTGTTGAAGAAGGGCGAGAAGTTGTACTTACGGGATCTAAAAGAATGAAAGAACGCCCTATTAAAATTTTGGTAAAAGCTTTACAAGAATTAGGAGCAGATATTAGTTATAATGAAAATGAAGGTTTTCCACCGATAAAAATAAAAGGAAAAAAGTTAACTAAAAATAAAGTGTCGTTACAGGCTAATGTAAGCAGTCAGTACATATCAGCACTATTACTTATAGCTTCAAAACTAGAAAATGGTTTAGAATTATCACTTAAAGGTGAAATCACTTCTATTCCTTACATAAAAATGACATTAAGCTTGTTAGAAGAGATTGGTGTTAAATCAACTTTTATAAACAACACAATTACTGTAAAACCCAATACAGAAAACCCAAAACCTAAAACCTTAATCGTAGAATCAGATTGGTCATCAGCATCCTATTACTTTAGTATTGCTGCTTTAAGTGAAATTGGAACCGAAATCACTTTGTCATCATACAAAAAAAATTCGTTGCAAGGAGATTCTGTATTAGTTGATATTTACAAAGCATTTGGCGTTGAAACGGTTTTTACCAACAATTCAATTAACTTAAAAAAGAAAACCCAAAACCTAGAACCCAAAACTTTTAATTTAGTAAATGCACCAGATATTGCACAAACTATAGCTGCAACTTGTTTTGGTTTAGGGATAGCATGCCATTTAAAAGGACTACACACTTTAAAAATAAAAGAAACAGATAGATTAGTTGCGTTAAAAACCGAAATTGAAAAGTTAGGTGGAAAAGTAGATGTTACAAACGATACACTTTACTTACATCCATCAAATTCAATTAAAGAAATGGTTACAATCGCAACGTACCATGATCACAGAATGGCTATGGCTTTTGCGCCTTTAGCATTAAAAACATCAATTATTGTAGAAGATGCTACGGTGGTTTCAAAGTCGTATCCAACATTTTGGAATGATTTAAAATCCATAGGGATCAAAATAACACAATAATAATTAGTTATTTACTTGACAACCCCTATTTGCAGATTGTATATTTGCAACTTTCTTAAAATAAATAAACATTACATATGAAATTATCACACTTTGGTTTTAATTTACCAGAAGAATTATTAGCAGAATATCCAGCAGAGAACAGAGACGAATCGCGTTTAATGGTTTTAAACAGAAAAGAGCAAACCATAGAGCACAAAATGTTTAAGGATCTTATAGAATATTTTGATGAAGACGATGTAATGATTCTTAATAACACCAAAGTTTTCCCAGCTAGATTATATGGCAACAAAGAAAAAACAGGTGCTAGAATTGAAGTATTTTTATTAAGAGAGTTAAACGAAGAGCAACGCCTTTGGGATGTTTTAGTAGATCCTGCAAGAAAAATAAGAATTGGTAATAAATTATATTTTGGAGAAGATGAAACCTTAGTAGCAGAGGTTATTGATAATACTACATCTAGAGGACGTACCTTACGTTTTTTATATGACGGATCTTATACCGAATTCCGTAGAAAATTAACCGAGCTTGGAGAAACACCGCTGCCAAAGTACATAAAACGTGATGTTGAACCAGAAGATGAAGATCGCTATCAAACTATTTTTGCTAAAAATGAAGGCGCAGTAGCAGCACCAACAGCAGGATTACACTTTTCAAAGCATTTGTTAAAACGCTTAGAAATTAAAGGTATTAATTTTGCCGAAGTAACACTGCATGTAGGTTTAGGTACATTTAATCCAGTTGAGGTAGAAGATCTTTCTAAGCATAAAATGGATAGCGAAGAACTAAGAATAGACGAAAAAGCAGTAAACACTGTAAACACTGCTTTAGATAATAAAAAGCGTGTTTGTGCAGTAGGTACAACGGCAATGAGAGCTATAGAAAGTGCAGTATCATCAAACGGGAAACTAAATGAATTTGAAGGTTGGACCAATAAGTTTATTTTTCCTCCTTACGATTTTAGTATTGCAAATTGTATGATTACAAACTTTCATACACCAAAATCTACATTATTAATGATGGCGTCTGCATTTGCAGGACACGACTTTATTAAAAAAGCTTATGATGAAGCTGTAAAAGAAAAATACAAGTTTTATAGCTATGGCGATGCTATGTTAATCATATAATTCACAAACTAAAAAAGCCTCTTAAGAAAGAGGCTTTTTTACTTATGCTGAATCCCTTTTATTATTTTTGCAATTCCATGGAAATCAAGAAAAAAGACATACGTGCATTAACCAAAGAGCAGTTAAGAGATTTCTTTGTAAAACAAGGCGATAAAGCCTTTAGAGGCAATCAAGTTTACGAGTGGTTATGGCAAAAATCGGCGCATAATTTTGAGGATATGACCAATGTTTCAAAAGAAACACGCCAAATGCTCGAAGACAACTTTGTTATAAATCATATCAAGGTTGATACTATGCAACGCAGTAATGATGGCACTGTAAAGAATGCTGTTCGTTTACACGATGGATTAATTGTAGAGTCTGTTTTAATACCAACAACAACCCGAACAACAGCTTGTGTGTCTAGTCAAGTAGGTTGCAGTTTAGATTGTAAATTTTGCGCCACAGCTAGATTGAAACGCATGCGTAATTTAAATCCAGACGAAATTTACGATCAAGTAGTTGCTATAGATAACGAAAGTAAATTATACTACAATCGCCCGTTAAGCAATATTGTATTTATGGGCATGGGCGAACCACTTATGAATTACAATAACGTAATTAAAGCTATTGATAAAATTACATCGCCAGAAGGTTTAGGTATGTCGCCAAAGCGTATAACACTTTCAACCTCAGGAGTGCCAAAAATGATTAAAAAAATGGCTGATGATGCCGTTAAATTCAATTTAGCAGTGTCGTTACATTCTGCTATTGATGAAGTTAGAACAACCATTATGCCTTTTAATGAAACCTTTCCTTTAAAAGATTTAAAAGAATCTTTAGAATATTGGTATGCTAAAACAAAACGTAAAATTAGTTACGAATATGTTGTTTGGAAAGGTATAAACGATACTCAAAAAGATATTGATGCCTTTGTAAAGTTTTGCAAATACGTACCATGTAAAGTTAATATTATAGAGTATAATCCAATTGATGATGGCGATTTTCAACAAGCAACAAACCAAGCCTTAGAAGATTATATAAACACACTTGAAAAAAACAGAATTGTAGTCAACGTTCGCCGTAGTAGAGGTAAAGATATTGATGCCGCTTGCGGGCAACTAGCCAATAAAAGTTAAACCCTGTTATTCCTAGGAAGGTGGGAATCTTATTAATAATTCTCTCATATTTCATTTGAAATAGTATCTTTGAATCTTCAATGAAAATAGTAGAACAAATAAAGCAACCTATTGCCTACGAAATGGATCTTTTCGAGCAGAAGTTCCAGCTTTCTATGTCTAGTAAAGTCGCTCTGCTTAATCGCATTACCCATTATATAGTTAATCGAAAAGGGAAGCAAATGCGCCCAATGTTTGTGTTTTTAGTCTCTAAAATGATATCAAATGGTGAGGTTAGCGAACGCACCTATAGAGGTGCTTCGGTAATTGAGTTGATTCATACCGCTACTTTGGTGCACGATGATGTGGTTGACGATAGTAACCGTCGTCGAGGTTTTTTCTCTATAAACGCCCTTTGGAAAAACAAAATTGCAGTTTTAATAGGCGACTATTTACTATCTAAAGGGTTGTTGCTATCGATTGATAATAACGATTTTGATTTGCTAAAAATTATTTCAATTGCTGTTCGAGAAATGAGTGAAGGCGAACTACTTCAAATTGAGAAAGCCAGAAAATTAGATATTACAGAAGCTATTTATTACGAGATAATTCGTCAAAAAACAGCAACACTTATTGCGGCGTGTTGCAGTTTGGGTGCAGCATCGGTAAAACCAGATTCGCAAGATGTTGAAACGATGCGAAAGTTTGGAGAGCTTATAGGTATGGCATTTCAAATAAAAGACGATTTGTTTGATTATGGCGAAACGCAAATAGGCAAGCCAACAGGTATTGATATTAAGGAACAAAAAATGACTTTGCCATTAATTCATGTGCTAAATAAAGCTGATAAGAAAGATAAACGTTGGTTAATAAACGCTATAAAAAATCATAATAAAAACGCTAAACGCGTTAAAGAAGTGATTGCTTTTGTAAAAGAAAATAAGGGTTTAGATTATGCTATTAACAAAATGAAAGCGTTTCAAAACGAAGCCTTACAATTGTTAGAAATATACCCAGATTCAGAATATAAAAATTCACTAAAACTTATGGTGAATTATGTCATTGAAAGAAAGAAGTAATTACTAAACTAGTTTTCTACAGATTAATAATTTTTAGAGTTTTCTTCAATAGTTTTTTTAAGGCGAGTAAGATTAGTTATTTCTTGATTTTTAATAAAACTTCCCGTAAAAGCTATAGTAAGGTATATTTATTAGATTTCAGACAGCACGCATTCAAAGTAAAACAGAAAGAACAACTAGCTTTTCAAGAATTAAGTGATAGTTTTTAATTACTTCAATTAAATGATTAATAGTAGAATATCCATAATGTTTTGTAAGATGCTTCTAAACGCTAAACTCCAAATTGAGTTAAATGATGGTCTAAATGTTTGTATTGCATTTTACCCCATTGCTTAGTTGTGAAATCTCCAAAAAGCGGATGTGTTGGCCAGCATTTCTTTTCTTTTAATTGCGAAAACTCATTAATAACATGTATTAATTTTTCTTTTTGACTTGTAAAATCTTGAGCATCTGTAATTCTAAATTCTCGTACGGTACTTAAATTTTTTTGCCAAGGCTTGTTATTATACATAGTAGATTTAAAAAGTTTAAATAAAAGTTTTTTTGCAAAACCAATTTTGGTGTTTAATTGTAAAGTGCCATTGGCAACTTCCAATGGTTTTTGGCAATGTGTTAGCATTTGCGCTACATCCATTTTCCCCCAATTAGGTTGAGAAATTTCATTTAAGTTTTGTATTCTATTTAAAATGCTTTGTTGATTTTCAGTTTCAAATAAAGACTTCATATTTTGTATTTTAATTGCACCTGAAATTTACAATATTTATCTTTAACCAATGCAAGATAAACCATCATCGTTTTCAATAAAAAATTGGGCGCAAGACGATCAACCTCGAGAAAAATTACTTTATAAAGGTAAGAGGGTTTTAAGTGATGCCGAGTTAGTAGCTATTTTAATTGGCTCGGGTAATAGAGAAGAAAGCGCCGTAGCATTATGTAAACGTATTCTAGCAGCTGTAGATAATAATTTAAGCAAATTAGGAAAGCTGTCTGTTGAAGAATTAATGGCATTTAAGGGCATTGGTGAGGCAAAAGCAATAACCATTACTGCGGCATTGGAGTTAGGTAGAAGGCGAAGAGGCGAAGAGGCTTTAAAAAAAAATAAAATTACTTCAAGTGCATCAGTTTTTGAGCTGATGCAACCCATAATTGGCGAGTTAAAACACGAAGAGTTTTGGATTATTTATTTAAATAATTCAAATAAGATCATTCAAAAAAGTCAATTAAGTAAAGGTGGTATTACAGGAACTTTAGTTGATGTACGGTTGGTATTAAAAAACGCATTGCAGGTTGGTGCTACTGGTTTAATTTTAGCACACAATCATCCATCTGGTACTTTAAAACCTAGTGAGGCAGATAAACAAATAACAAATAAATTAAAAACAGCAGCACAAATTTTAGATATAAAAGTGTTAGATCACTTAATTATAACAGAAAAAGCATACTTTAGTTTTGCTGATGAAACTTTATTGTAAATGCTATTAGTTTATACCCATAAAATAACCCCTAGATTAAAATATGCTTTTAAACATATTTGTACCAGAATACTAGGTGTAAAAGTTTCGTTTACTACAAAAATAGAAGAGTTTATTGCTCACGATAGTTTAAAAATGTCTTATACAAGACAACAATTGGGTAATGAATTTTTTATTAAAAGCCATGATATTTTATTTGAACAAGGCCTTTCAGATGTTGATATTCATGTGCATAATTGGGGCGATACTAAAGGCTTTTTTTTTAATGGTGATAAAAGTGCCATTCCATTTGATATTTTTGCAGCATCCTTTTATTTATTATCACGTTACGAAGAGTATTTGCCACAAGTAAGAGACGAATACGGGCGCTTTATGGCAACTGAAAGCATTGCTTTTAAGTATGATTTTTTACATCAACCGGTGGTTGATATTTGGGCTTTAAAATTTAAAGAAACCTTACAAAACAATTTTCCCGATTTTAGTTTTCCTAAAAAGAAGTATAGTATAAAACCTATAATTGATGTGCCAAGTCCATATAACTATAAACTAAAGGGTATTATTAGAACTTTTGGGGGCGCATTAAAAGATGTAATACGATTTAAGTTTAAAAGTTTGTATGATAGATTTATGGTACTTTTTGGTTTAAAGCATGACCCTTTTGACACGTTTAAGTATATTATAAATAAACAAAAGCAAAGTAAGTTTAAATTTATATTTTTCTTTTTAATTGGTTCGTACTCTACTTACGATAAGGGTGTTAATGCTAATAAAAAGAAATTTATATCGCTTATAAAACAAGTAGCAGATTATTGCAACGTTGGATTAAAAATATCATTTTTCGCAATTGATAATGTTGCTGTTTTAAAGAAAGAGAAGCTACAGATGGAAGGCATAATAAATACCAATTTAAAAGCCTCAAGACAATCGTATTCTAAGCTTAACTTACCAGAATCTTACAGAAACCTTATTGAACTTGAAATTGAACAAGATTACACAATGGGTTATGTAAACCACATAGGTTTTAGAGCAGGATCTTGTACACCATTTTTGTTTTACGATTTAGATTACGAAATACAAACACCTTTAAAAGTATATCCCTATCATCTTATGGATTACGCATTATTAAAAAACAAATCGCTATTAGACAAAAAGAAAGATTTAAATCGCATTATAAATCAGGTAAAACAAGTAAACGGAGAGTTTGTGCCTATATTCCATAACTACACATTTAGTGAAGAGCAACGGTGGCGAGGTTTTAAAGAGTTGTTTAATATGATATTAGATTCGGTAAATGAAGATTAAAGGAGTTACAGATATTTTTTTTGATTTAGATCATACACTCTGGGATTTTGATAAAAACTCTGCATTAACATTCGATAAAATTTTTAAACTTAATAATATTGACGCGAATTTGAGTGAATTTTTATCGTGCTACCAACCCATAAACTTAAAGTATTGGAAACTTTACAGAGAAGAGAAAATAGATAAAGCTTCGTTGCGATTTGGGCGATTAAATGATGCTTTTACTGCAATAAATTTTAATATTGAAAAAGAACTTATTAATCAACTTTCAGAAGATTACATTACATATTTAAGTAGCTTTAATCATTTATTTGAAAACACTTTCGAAATTTTAAAGTACTTAAATACCAACTACAATCTTCATATTATAACGAATGGTTTTAGTGAAGTTCAACATAAAAAACTAACAAAAGCAAATATTAATCATTATTTTAAAACCGTAACAAATTCTGAAACAGTAGGCGTTAAAAAACCAAATCCTAAAATTTTTAAATATGCATTGAAAGTTGCTAATGTAAAAGTAGACCAATCTGTAATGATTGGAGATAGCTATGAAGCAGATATACTTGGAGCATTAAATGTTGGTATGGACGCTATTTATTTTGGTAGTTATAGCAATGTGTTAGCAGGTAAGCTTAAACAAGTAAATAATTTAATTCATTTAAAAAAGTACCTATAACTATAATATCTTTTAGGTTGTAACCGTTTTACTTAAACTATGATAAAGAAATTTTTAAAGCACCTATTAGTTGCTGTTATTTTTTTTGTTTTTACAAATTCCTGTACAAAAGAGGTCGATTTTAATCAAGCAAAAGATTTAGTACTAGAACCCATTGTTGCTTCAGATTTAATTTTTTTTAAAGCACCAGCTATTAAATTTAATGTTAATGGTGTCGAGTTAAGCACTGTTCGAGATTCAGTAATTATTGATTTGTTTAATCGAGATTTTGTTGTAGAGAATTTAGTAAAAGCAGAATTCGTGTTCGAAACTAAAAACTCAATCAACAGAGCTTTTAATGTTCAGGTCGATTTTTTAGATAGTTTTGATGCGCTAAGACACTCCTTTTCGATTTCTACATTAGCCTCTCCAACAAATAATGATATTACTGTAATGCATACCGAAGTATTTGAAAACGCATCGCTTGATGATTTGAAATCTTCTAATAAAGTAGTGCTCACAGTACAAGCATTGTCTAGTGGGGCGCTATTAAACGATAACACACAGGGTAGAATTCAACTAAAATCTAAAGGTATATTTTATTTAAAAATTGAAGTATCTGAATGAGGAAAACAAGTTTGTTATTTAGTTTAATAACCTGCTTGTCTTTTTCACAAAACAAGCAAATACTTTATGGATTTTCTGAGATCCCTCAGTCTCTTTTGCAAAACCCTGGAGGCTTAGTTAAAAACGATTGGTATTTTGGTTTGCCATTATTATCACATATTCATGCAAGTGGGGGCTCATCTGGAATTTCTATCTACGACCTTTTTGCAAAAGACGAACAAGATTTTAATATAAAGCTTCAAAAAGCGGTAAATAAATTAAAACCAAACGATTTTTTTACCTTAAACCAGCAATTAGAAATTTTTTCTGGAGGTTTTGCTATTGGACCTAGCTATAATAAAAATAAATATTTAAGTTTTGGTTTATATCAAGAAACAGATTTTATAGCTTACTTTCCTAAAGATGTTGCAATTTTAGCTTTAGAGGGTAATGCCAATAATATTAATAAACCATTTCAATTAAATCACATTAATTTTAGTGGTGAAGTACTTTCTGTTTTTCATCTCGGATATAATAAAAAAGTAAATAGGAATTTTACATATGGTGTTAGAGGAAAAATATATTCAAGTATTGTTAACGTTAATTCAACTAAAAACAGAGGTTCGTTTATAACTACAAATGGAGAAAATAATTTTTATAGTCATATTTTTAATTTAGATTTTGAATTAAGAACATCTGGATTAAATAGTATAACGGAAGATAATTCAGAATTTTCAGCAAAAGATGTAATTAAAAGAACTTTATTAGGAGGAAACTTAGGCTTAGGTTTCGATGTTGGTTTTACATATAATTTAACAAAGCAGTGGACTGTAGATGCTAGCTTATTAGATGTTGGATTTGTGAGACACAATAAGGATATAAAAAACTACGAAATAGATGATGTATATAACTTTGAAGGCATAAACCCGCTTTTTCCAGAAACCAGTAACGGGCAAACGGCTGAAGATTATTGGAATGAAGTAGGCGAAGCTTTTAAAGATTTATTTGAGGCTGATAGTACTACAACAAAATATACCACTTGGCGACCAATAAAACTTAACGCATCACTCAATTATGCTTTTGGTAAAAAAAAGTATAAAGATTGTAAGTGTTTAAAAGAAGATTCAGGTTACCAAAATGCTGTTGGTATGCAGCTTTATACAATAAACAGACCCAAACAACCACAAGTAGCATTAACAGCATATTATTACAGACGGTTGTTTAATGGACTAAGTGCTAAAGCCACTTATACTATAGATTCTTATTCGTTTAACAATGTAGGTTTAGGTGTTTCTGCATATTTGGGACCGCTTAATTTTTATGTTATGGCAGATAATTTTTTGCAATATAAAAACATTTATAACACACAAAGTGTATCTTTACAATTAGGTTTTAACTATATATTTAATAAAAATGAAAACTAGATTACTCGCTACCCTTATAACTTGTTTTATTATTACTAACGCACTTTCTCAAACCAATTTAAACGATTATAAGTATATAATTGTTCCTAAAAAATTTGATTTTTTAAAGAAAGAAGACCAGTACCGTTTAAATTCGTTAACCAAGTTTTTGTTTGAAAAGTATGGATTTACCACCTTGCTAGAAGGAGAAAATTATCCAGATGATTTTAAGCAAAATCGTTGTTTGGGGTTAAAGTCTAATGTTATAAAAGATTCGGGAATGTTTAAAACAAAGTTAACAGTTGCGTTAAAAGACTGTAACGACCAAGTAGTTTTTACATCCAAAGTAGGAGAAAGTAGAATAAAAGAATACGATAAATCTTATAATGAAGCCTTGCGAAATGCTTTTAAATCGTTTGAAAACATTAATTATAGCTATGTACCGAATAGTAAAAATGAAACTACTGTTGCAAAAATAGCCGATGAACCTAAAAAAGAAATAGCTCAAGAAATCCAGAAATTAAAAGAAGAAATTAAAACGCTTAAAAAAGAAAAAGAAAAGGCTGTTGAAGTTGTTAAAACACAAGCTAAAGAAGTAAAACCTGAAGCTAAAGTTGTTGTAGAAGAAAAAAAACCAATTAAAGAAATTGTTATAGAAGGTGTTTCTAATGTATTATACGCTCAAGAAATAGCAGATGGCTTTCAGTTGGTCGATAGCAGCCCAAAAGTGGTATACAGAATTAAAAACACCAACTTAAACCATGTGTTTTTAATTGAAAATAAAAGTGCTATTATTTACAAAAAAGGAGAAGATTGGGTTTTAGAGTTTTATAAAGGTAATACTTTAGTGCAGCAAACTTTAAATATTAAATTTTAGTATATACCAACAACCAATGACCAACACCTAATACCCATATTTATCTTTCCAGCGCTGTTTTAAAAACTCACGATGTGCATGTTCTCGAACGTTATTTCCAGGGTCGTAAAGCTTCGAGTTTTTTATCTCCTCGGGTAAAAATTCTTGATTAGCAAAGTTATTATCATAGTTATGTGCATACTTATAATTATCGCCATAACCGAGTTCTTTCATGAGTTTGGTTGGAGCATTTCTAATCTCTAAAGGCACACTTAAATCACCAGTCTCTTTTACCAATTGTTGCGCATTGCCAATAGCTTTATAAGCGGCATTACTTTTTGGCGAACAAGCTAAATAGGTAGCACACTGGCTTAAAATAATTCTAGATTCTGGGTAGCCAATGGTCGCTACCGCTTGAAAAGTATTGTTAGCAATTACTAAAGCCGTGGGGTTAGCATTACCAATATCTTCGCTTGCCGATATAAGCATACGGCGCGCAATAAACTTAACATCTTCGCCGCCTTCAACCATACGCGCCAACCAATACACCGCAGCATTAGGGTCACTACCGCGAATGGATTTTATAAATGCAGAAATAATATCGTAGTGCTGTTCGCCTGTTTTATCGTAGCGTACAGTATTATTCTGAATTTTTTGTAAAACAGCATCATCAGTAATTGTTACGCTATCAGATTCAAATGAATTTACAATAAGCTCAAAAATATTCAACAGTTTTCTAGCATCGCCGCCCGAGAGTTTTAAAAGCGCGTTGGTTTCTTTTAAATTAATGTTTTTTTTAGAAATTAATTCGTCATTATCAATGGCGCGTTTTAAAAGAGTTTCTAAATCCTTTTTATCAAAAGCATTTAAAATATAAACCTGACAACGCGATAAGAGTGCCGAAATAACTTCAAAACTAGGGTTTTCAGTCGTAGCACCAATAAGGGTAATCCAACCTTTTTCAACGGCTTGTAACAAGGAATCTTGCTGCGATTTACTAAAGCGGTGTATTTCATCAATAAACAAAATCGGATTTTTAGTAGTAAATAATCCGCCACTTTGCTTCGCTTTGTTAATCACGTCCCGAATATCTTTTACACCAGAGTTTATAGCACTAAGTGTGTAAAACGGTCTGCCAGATTCGGTTGCAATAATATTGGCAAGCGTAGTTTTTCCGGTTCCTGGTGGTCCCCAAAAAATCATCGACGGTATTAAGCCCTGTTTTATGTGCTGCGTTAAAGCACCATGCTTGCCAACCAAATGTGTTTGGCTCACATAATCCTCTAAAATTTTAGGTCTTAAACGTTCAGCTAAGGGCTCATTCATAACTGTAAAATTAAAACAATTCCTTTGCAAAAGGAATCTCTACACCAATAATTTTTTTGTTTTGGGCGTGCCCCCGAAAAAAATCGGGGTCGGGCTTTACGTTATAAGTCCTCGCTGCGCTGTGGGCTTTCCACTCCAATCCCTCACTCACTATCTGCCATTTTAGCACCTAATTAAAACATGGTTAACTATTTGCTATCTTTATTTCAATGAATAATAAGGAACATTTTAAATTCTCGACAGGCGTAATCGCATATCCCATATTTTTTGTGCTAATTATATGGTTGGTGTTTTGGTTCGAGGTACGTTTTGGTGTAAACTTTAATAAATATGGCGTTTACCCTCAAACATTAAAAGGATTAAGAGGTGTGGTTTTAAGTCCGTTTATTCATGGAGATATTCAGCATATATACCATAATACCGTTCCGTTATTTGTATTATCCACAGCGTTATTTTATTTCTATCGTCCTATAGCTTGGAAAGTCTTATTCTTTGGTATTCTCATTTCAGGGTTTTTAACTTGGTGTATTGGCAGACCATCGTATCATATTGGTGCTAGCGGACTTATTTATGTGCTAGTTAGTTTTACTTTCTTTAAAGGTGTTTTTGCAAAGCATTATAGATTAATAGCCTTATCGTTATTAGTAGTTTTTCTATACGGAAGCATGATTTGGTACGTTGTGCCAGTTGAAAAGGGTGTTTCGTGGGAAGGTCATTTATCAGGCTTAATTACAGGCTTGTTGTTTGCTTTATTCTTTAGAAAAGAAATTGCAAAACCTAAAAAATATGCTTGGGAACACGAAAATTACAATGAAGACGAGGATCCTTTTTTAAAACATTTTGATAAGGATGGTAATTTTATAGAAATCCTTGAACCTGAAGTAGAAGAGGAGTTACCTATTATAAATTATACTTATAAGGAAGAATCAAGAACAAAGAATCAAGACGGTAGATAAAAGAAGGTCGCAAAACATTTAAAATTTTTCAGAATACAATAAGTTCTATTTCATAAAAATAGTGATGATGAAAAATAAAAATGGCATCAAAAGATGGACATCGTAATTCGTAAATCAAAAACCGTCAATTAACGACGTTGCCTTACAACTTCATATAAAAAAGCACCACAAGCGACAGACACATTTAAAGATTCAATATCGCCTAATAAAGGAAGTTTAGCTTTAGCATCAACTACTTTTAAAGTTGATGGGTTGATACCTCTACCTTCCGATCCCATAATAATGGCACAAGGCTCTGTAAAAGACACATCGTATAAAGTATCATTAGTTTTTTCGGTTGCAGCAATTACTTTAATACCTGAAGCTTGCATATAAAACACAGCGTCTTTTATATGGTCTACCTTACAAATGGGTATTTTAAAAACTGCTCCTGCACTTGTTTTTATGGTGTCTCCATTTACTGGAGCGCCGCCTTTTTTTTGAATGATGATACCATCAACACCTGTACATTCTGCCGTTCTAATAATAGCTCCAAAATTACGAACATCACTTAGTTGATCTAATAGCAGGAACAAAGGCGTTTTCCCAGACTCCATAACGTTCAAAACCAATGTCTCTAAGTTATGAAAAGCGATAGGGGATATTTGTGCAACTGCTCCTTGGTGGTTCTTTTTAGTTAAGCGATTGAGTTTTTCAACAGGAACATAAGATTTATTAATACTATTTCTGTTAATAAGCGATTCCAACTCTTTAAACAGCTCACCTTGTAACCCTTTTTGAAGAAATACTTTGTCTATTGTTTCGCCTGCATTTATGGCTTCTATAATGGCACGAATACCAAAAATTTGTGTTTGATCTTGCATGGGGTAAAGATATAAAAGTTACCATTATAAAATTTAAATTATCTAAAGCGATAATTAGTTCAATGGACATTTTCTATTTTTAACCCAAAAGAGGGTCTATTATTTTTTGTAAATTTATAGAAAAGTTAATCTACATGTTATTGAAAAAAAACACTAAATATTTTATTTTATTATTAGCAATTTTAGTAATCAATGTCGTAAATGGCCAGATTAATTTTATAGATAGGGCAGAAAGCTCAGGTTTGGGTATATCTTGTGGAACAACTTATCTAGGTAATGGAGTGTCCTTTTATGACTATAACAATGATGGCTATGATGATTTAACCTTTGCAACTGAAGATGGACAAAACATAAGGTTTTTTAAAAATACGGGTAGTAATGGTTTTATTGAAGAACATCTTAATATTTCTGAATTAAACTATCAAACTAAACAAGTTAATTGGGTAGATATAGATAACGACGGAGATAAAGATTTATATGTTACGAGTGATACGAATGGAAATAGATTATTTGTAAATGATGGCAATTTAAACTTTATTGACATTACGAATTTTTCAGGTTTACCCGAGCAAAATATATTCACTTATGGAGCATCTTGGGGGGATTATAACAATGATGGTTACTTAGATGTTTTTATTTGTAGTTTTGATTCTAATAAAGCAATTCCAAATTTTCTTTATAAAAATAATGGTGATAACACATTTACTAATGTAAGTGAATCTGCTGGTATAAGTTCTTTAGGGCATTTGTCTTTTTGTGCTGCTTTTTTTGATTATAATAACGATGGTTGGCAAGATATTTATATATCTAATGATAGGATTTTTAATCCTAATATTTTATACAAGAATAACGGCGATGGTACGTTTACTGATAAAAGTCAGGAATCTAAATCTGATATAAGGATAGACGCAATGTCCGTAACCATTGATGACTTTGATAACGACGGTTGGTTTGATATATATGTAACTAATTCTCCTGATGATGGCAATGTTTTTTTAAGAAATAATGGAAATGGCACTTTTACCGATATAGCTCCATCCACTGGAACCAAAGTTTTTGGTGTTTGTTGGGGAGCAGTTTTCCTGGATGCTGAAAATGATAAAGATTTAGACTTGTACGTTAGTAGTTCGTTAAACGGGACTTCAGTTTATAATTCCTCTGTTTTTTTTGAGAATTTAGGCGATAATAAATTTCAAAGTGATATAAATGTAGGGTTTTTTAATGACAATAAGCCCAGTCATTCAAATGCAATTGGAGATGTAAATAATGATGGTTTATACGATATTATTGTGTCTAATACGGATGATGAGTTTATTAATCTTTGGATGAACGAATCTGTTACTAACAATAATTGGTTAAGGATAGAATTAGAAGGAACTGTAAGTAACCGAGATGGAATAGGATCGGTAATAGAGATTTCTGCAAACGGTACAAAACAATACCGTTATACGTTGTGTGGAGAAGGGTATTTATCTCAAAACTCGTCATACGAAATATTTGGGGTTGGGAGTAATACTTTAGTAGATTATGTTAAAGTAAAATGGTTAAGTGGTATTGAAGACTATTATTATAACGTTGATGTTAACCAATCACTAACTTTAAAAGAAGGTACTGGCAGTAAGGCTACCCCTGTATATGGATGCGTGAATCCTAATTCGTGTAATTTTAATCCTGATGCGACTGTTGATGATGGTTCATGCGTTTTTGCGGAGTCAGGAAATATTTTAGGTAATTCTAGTTCTAATCCACTGAGAACAGAGAAATATACTCATAGTTTAACTGACAGAGAAGCATACTTTTGGACGGTTGTGAATGGAGAAATTCTTGATGGACAAGGGACAAATACAATTAGTGTTAAGTGGGATATAGCCTCTAAAGGTGTTGTTTCGGTTGTTAATAAGAATGATAATTGCATGTCTAACACTGTTTCTTTAGAAGTACCCTTATCTATAAATTTGCGTTTAGAAGATGCTAATTATTCTATAGCAAGATTATGGAATGAACTATTGCTGGAAGCTATAAGGACAGATTATGCAAGACCTACAGTTCATGCTCGAAACCTGTTTCATACAAGTGTCGCAATGTATGATTCGTGGGCCATTTATAATAAGAATAATGAAGCTTATTTAATTGGTAAGGATTTACATGGTTTTATTTGTGACTTTGATGGCTTTTCACATTCTGTAGATTATCAGGTTTCTGATGCAGTTAATAAAACTTTAAGTTTTGCTGTTTATAGGTTGTTAGAGCACAGGTTTAGAAAATCTCCAAACTGGGAAACTATTTCAAAACGCTTAGATGAGTTAATGGAGCTACTAGGTTATGATATTAATTATGATTCTATTGACTATTCAAATGGAGAACCTGCTGCTTTAGGCAATTTTATTGGAGCTAAAATAATTGAATATGGACTTCAAGATGGTTCGAATGAATTAAATGGGTATACCAACGAATATTATTTTCCTGTAAATGAGTCTTTAGCTCCAATTGTTAGTGGCAACGAAACCATTTCTAACCCTAATAGATGGCAACCACTTTCATTAGATGTGTATATTGATCAAAGTGGGAATATAGTGTCTCCTACTAATTCTGTTCCAGAATTTTTGAGTCCAGAATGGGGTAATACGCTTCCTTTTTCTTTGAAGGAGAACGATTTGAGTGTTTATTCTCGAAATTCAAACAGTTATAGAGTATACCATGACCCTGGAGCACCTCCTTTTATAGATGCAGAAGATGCTTCTTTATCTAATGTGTACAAGTGGGGGTTCTCTTTGGTTTCCATTTGGAGTTCTCATTTGTCTCCTATTGATGGTGTAATGTGGGATATATCTCCGAAATCTATAGGTAACATAGCATCAAGTTCTTTTCCTAATGATTTTTATGCTTATAAAGATTTTTATAAGCAGATTGAAGGAGGAGATATTGGTAATGGCCACAATTTAAACCCAATTACAAACCAAGCTTATATCGAGCAAATAGTGCCTAGAGGGGACTATACTAGGGTTTTGGCTGAATTCTGGGCTGATGGCCCCGACTCAGAAACCCCTCCAGGACATTGGTTTGTTTTGTTAAATTATATTAATGACCACCCATTAATTCAAAAGAAATTCGAAGGGAACGGTTCTGTTTTAAGTGATATTGAATGGGAAGTAAAGTCCTATTTTATATTGGGAGGAGCTATGCATGATGCAGCTATTGCTGCATGGGGTATTAAAGGGTGGTATGACTATATACGTCCTATTTCTGCTATTAGATACATGGCAGGTAAAGGTCAAAGCTCTGAAACAAATATGGATAATTTTGATATTGATGGTATGCCTTTAATGGATGGATTTGTTGAGGTAGTTGGTGAAGATGACTCTTTGGCTGGAGATAATGGTGAAAATGTAGGCAAGATTAAACTATATGCTTGGAGAGGTCATAGTTATATTCAAGATGCAGAAACAGATGAAGCCGGTGTTGGTTGGATTCTTGCTGAAAATTGGTGGCCGTACCAACGTCCATCATTTGTTACTCCTCCGTTTGCTGGCTATGTTTCTGGACACTCAACTTATTCGAGAGCTGCTGCCGAAATTCTTACTAGGTTAACAGGTTCTCCTTTTTTTCCGGGAGGACTTGGAGAGTTTCATGCTAACAAAAATGAGTTTTTAGTTTTTGAAGAAGGACCTAGTCAAGATATAATATTACAATGGGCTACATATAGAGATGCATCTGATCAGTGTAGTCTTTCAAGAATATGGGGGGGCATCCACCCACCTATGGATGATATACCTGGAAGAATAATAGGAGAGAAAATAGGAGTAGAAGCGTTTGATTTTGCAAAGAAGTATTTTAATAATAAAACTGAAGAGGAAGTTAAAATGATGGCATTTCCCAACCCAGTGAGTGAATCGGATAAACTATTTATTAACAATACAAATGAAGGAATGGAATTTGAACTATTTAATTTGCAAGGTAAGAGTGTAGCCATAGATTTTGAGTTTAATAAGACAAATTATCAAACTAAGATAGCGTTTGTTGGAAGTTTGACTACTGGAATTTATATACTAAAGACTGAAGGAAAGTTTTGGAAGATTATAGTGATGAATTAGTTTAAATTTGTTGACATATTTGGGCTTTAAAAGAATAATAATTTAAAGGGTATATAGGTGTTTTGAAATAATAGTCTATGAATTTTAATTAATTATGAAGAACACTAAATTCCAAGTCGGACTTAATTTTCAGGTTATTGGCGGTGCGGGTTTTAAAGGATATCAACAATATTTCGTTAGACTTGACCTTGCTTTTACTTTTTATACCAATTTAAATTCATAAAGTCGTATTGAAAGCATTTGTATAATGGTAATTACTCGTTATGGATTTAATAAGGTCATTACTCATATTGTTGACGCTATTGTGTAGCCATTTTTTTAAACT
>NZ_JAKKDU010000022.1 GCF_021728535.1 Wocania arenilitoris
TTGTAGATATGATCACTCATAAATCCAATATACACTTTTTCAAAGTGTTTTGAAAAACCATCCGTTTTTCAAACTTTTCCTTTGAACCCCGCAGCAAGCTGCGAGGAATTCTTTAGATTAAACAAGCGACATACTTTAACGTTTTTTTCTTTATATTATTTCGCTACATTTAATTTATAAGGATAAAATTTCAATACATTTGCTTTACTATAAATAATAGATTCTAGCAAATGAAAAATACAGCTTTATCATCAACACACGAAGCGCTTGGAGCTAAAATGGTGCCTTTTGCAGGTTACAATATGCCTGTGCAATACGATGGTGTAAATATTGAACATGAAACCGTTAGAAACGCTGTTGGAGTTTTTGATGTGTCTCACATGGGTGAGTTTTTAATAGAAGGCAAACATGCATTAGATTTAATTCAAAAAGTAAGCAGTAACGATGCCAGCAAGCTAACTAATGGTAAAGCACAATACAGCTGTTTACCAAACGATAATGGTGGTATTGTTGATGATTTAATTATTTACAAAGTAAAAGAAAACACTTATTTATTAGTTGTTAATGCGAGTAATATTGAAAAAGATTGGAATTGGATTACATCTAAAAATAATGTTGGAGCAACCATGCGAGATTTAAGCGAAGACTACTCGTTATTAGCTATTCAAGGACCAAAAGCTATCGAAGCAATGCAATCTCTTACAAGTCATAATTTAACAGCTATTAAATTCTATAATTTTGTTGTTGGTGATTTTGCTGGTATTGAACATGTTATCATTTCTGCTACTGGATATACTGGAAGTGGTGGATTTGAAATCTACTGTAAAAACTCTGAGGTTAAACAAGTTTGGGATAAAGTACTTGAGGCTGGAGCAGATTTTGGCATAAAACCCATTGGCTTAGCAGCTCGTGATACACTGCGCTTAGAAATGGGTTATTGTCTTTACGGAAATGATATTGATGATACTACATCACCCATAGAAGCTGGTTTAGGATGGATTACAAAATTCACCAAAGATTTTACTAATTCTGAAGCATTGAAGGCCGAAAAAGAACGTGGTGCAGAACGCAAACTTATAGCTTTTAAATTAGATGACCGTGGTATTCCCCGCCAAGGCTACGATATTGTTGATGGCAATGGAAAAAAAATTGGCAATGTAACATCTGGAACCATGTCTCCAAGCTTAGGCACAGGCATAGGTTTGGGTTACGTTCCAACTGTTTTTTCAGATGTAAATAGCAAAATTAATATTCAAATACGTAAAAAAGTAATTCCTGCAACCGTTGTAAAGCCTCCATTTTATAAGGGTTAATTGTTTGTTTATCAATGTTTTAAATGAAGAGGAAGGCGACAGAAAGCAAACATAGAATTTTAATTTTAGGCGCAAGTGGATTCTTAGGCGGAGCTATTTATAAAGAACTCTGCTCCTATTTTAAAACCTTTGGCACTTATAATATTGCAAACAAAAATTTTGAGAAGAACCATCATTTTTTTCAATATAATATTGAAGAAGATGATATTTACGAAATTCTAGATATTGTAAAACCAACCATAATTATTTCTGCGCTTCGTGGCGATTTTTCAAAACAAGTTTTAGTGCATCAGCATCTTACAGAATACGTGTTTCAAAATAAAATAAAACTCATATTTCTATCATCAGCAAATGTTTTTGATGCCTACAGCAAATACCCTAGTTACGAAACCGATAAAACCTATAGTACTAGTATTTATGGGCATTTCAAAATTAAAATTGAGAACATGCTCTTACGATTACCTAAAAAGCAAGTTGTGATTTTACGGTTGCCCATGGTATTTGGAAATCAATCACCTCGAGTTGTTGAAATACTTAAACATATAAAAGAAAAAAAACCTATTGAGGTATTCCCAAATTTAATAATTAATGCAACCACAGATACTAAAGTTACACAACAAATACATTATATAATTAACAGGAATAAATCTGGTATATTTCATTTAGGAAGTAGTGATTTGGTACATCATGATGATTTTGTGAAAGAAATAATAAAAACACTAAACAACCAAAAACCGATATTTAAACAAGTTTACACAACTAACAACGACAGATACTTAGCTGTATTGCCAAAATATAACTTACTACCTAAAAATTTGCAATTACAAAGCCAGGACATAATAAGAGAATTAAAAATTTAGTTCGTTTTTAAGCCTAAAAGTTATTATATTAAACTGCTACTAAATATGATTTATTATGAATAAACTATCAGAAGACGATATAGAAAAAAAACTATTGCGTTTCCCAGATTGGGAATACTATGACAACGCTATTCATGCAGAATTTGAATTTGAAAATTTTAAAGATTGCTTTAGTGCTATGAGTAGAATAGCTTTTGAGTGTGAGGCATTGAATCATCACCCAAATTGGAGCAACGTTTACAATGTACTTACTATTTCATTATCAACTCACGAGACTAATGGCGTAACTAATAAAGATTTTAAATTAGCTGATGCCATTGAGCATATTGTTGAACCAGACGAATAGCAAAAAACTATTTTTTAAATAGTTCGCGATCAATTAAAAATTAAAACTAACAACTATTATTTCTGCTCGAAGATTTTTTTAAATTTGTGAGTGTTACACTAAGCTTATCAAAGTGAACAAAAAACTTTTGAATCTTAAATTATAAATACACTATGGGAAGAGCTTTTGAGTTTAGAAAAGCAAGAAAAATGAAACGTTGGTCTGCTATGAGCAAAGCTTTTACACGTATTGGTAAAGACATTGTTATGGCAGTAAAAGAAGGTGGTCCAGATCCAGATAGTAATTCTCGTTTGCGTGCTGTAATACAAAACGCAAAGGCTGTAAATATGCCTAAAGACAATAT
Organism: Wocania arenilitoris; assembly: GCF_021728535.1. Classification (GTDB taxonomy): domain Bacteria; phylum Bacteroidota; class Bacteroidia; order Flavobacteriales; family Flavobacteriaceae; genus Wocania_A; species Wocania_A arenilitoris. The sequence continues at coordinate 2,863 of NZ_JAKKDU010000022.1, forward strand.
TGAGCGTGCTATAAAACGGGCTAGTGATAAAAACCAAGGCGATTACAAAGAGGTGGTTTTTGAGGGTTATGCACCACACGGTATTGCTATTTTAGTAGAAACTGCAACTGACAATAACACACGAACCGTTGCCAATGTACGCAGCTATTTTAATAAATGCGATGGCAGTTTAGGAACATCGGGGTCGGTGGTGTTTATGTTTGATCACACCTGTAACTTCAGAATTAACGCTGAAGGATTAGATCCTGAAGAAATAGAGTTAGAATTTATAGATTTTGGTGCCGAAGAAGTTTTTGTAGATGACGATGGCATTTTAATTTATGCGCCTTTTGAGAGTTTTGGAGCTATACAAGCTGAATTAGAAAATAGAGGTATTGAAATTTTATCTTCTGGTTTTGAGCGTATTCCGCAAGTAACAAAATCACTAACTCCAGAACAAGCTGAAGATGTGGAAAAGTTATTAGAAAAGCTTGAAGAAGATGATGATGTACAAAATGTATATCATACTATGGAAGAAACAGAATAATAAAACTTAATATTAATAAATATTAAAAAAGAGGACATTGCTCCTTTTTTTTGTAAATTAATTGACTAATCATTAATACGATAAAATTATGAAATCATTTAAAGTATTAGTCATATTGTTTTTGATATCATTTTCAAACGCACAATCAAATGAAGTACTTGCTTTTATAAATTCTTTGAATGAAAATCAACTTAAAAAAACTGCTTTATCTTTTGATGATTTAAGTAGAGAAACATGGCATTTTCTACCAGCAACTATGTATAAAAGACATGGCATTGCTTTGTATGATTTAGATGAAACTCAAAAAACATATGCATTTAATTTACTAAAACATCATTTAAGCAATGTAGGATATTTAAAAGCAAAAAAAATAATTGAGCTTGAACGCTATCTTGGAGAGCTGTCTGGAGACAAAGTATTTAGAGATCCTGAAAAATACTATATCGCTATCTACGGAAATCCAAAAATAGATACTTTATGGTCTTGGTCTTTTGAGGGACATCACATCTCCTTAAATTTTACCATTTCGAATGAAAAAATTTCTGCTTCGCCAAGATTTATGGGAACAAATCCTGCAGAGATAAAGGAAGGTACTCAAAAAGGAGAGCGGGTATTACAAAAAGAAGAAGATTTAGCTTTTGAGTTAATGAATTCAATGGATGAAGAGCAAAAAAGTAAAGCCATATTTAATTCAATTGCCTTTCCTGACATATTGACTTTTAACAAATCTAAAGTTGAACCATTAGAAAATGAAGGTATAAAGGCTAAAAATCTAAACGAAGAACAAAAAGCAATCTTAACTGAATTAATTAAAGAGTACTTGTTAACCATACCTAAGGAATTAGCCAAAGAACGCTATAGAGCTATTAGAATATCTGAATTTGATGATATCCAATTTGCTTGGGCTGGATCTACAAATAAATCAAAAGGCTATTACTACAGAATTCAAGGTGATACATTTTTAATTGAATTTGATAATACTCAAAATAATGCAAACCACGTTCATACCGTATGGCGAGATTTTAATGATGATTTCGGGCGCAATTTAATTAAAGAACATTACCAAAATGCTAGTCACCATAAAAAGCATTAGGTTTTCTAAATTATACTAAGCAAGTCTCCGCCTAAGTATTCTTAACATAAATCAACTTAAATCGTGTGTTACTTTGGTCGCGTTGTTCAAGTCGAAAATGGGTTTCTAAAGATTTAAATAATGGAGTTAATTTTTCAAAACCAAAATTTCTAGAATCAAAATTAGGTTGTTTTTTTAGTATTAACGACCCAACATCACCAAGAAAAGCCCAGCCATCATCATCTGCAGCATCAGCAACCGAATTTTTAAGAAGTCTTATAACTTTTGGGGTAATATTGTATAGATTTTCTTTTTTCTTCTTTCCAGTTTTATCATCTTTATCAGAATCGGTTTTAAGAATTTCTAAATAAATAAATTTATCGCAAGCTACTATAAACGGATTTGGCGTTTTTTTCTCTCCCATGCCGTAAACAACAATTCCTGCTTCTCGCAAGCGAGTTGCCAGTTTTGTGAAATCGCTATCTGATGACACCAAGCAAAATCCGTTAACTTTCTCGGTATATAAAATATCCATCGCATCTATAATCATAGCAGAATCAGTAGCATTTTTACCCGTAGTGTAGCCATATTGTTGTATGGGAGTTATTGCATTTTCAAGCAGGATATTTTTCCATTTTGATAAATGGGGCTTAGTCCAGTCACCATAAATTCGTTTAATTGTTGGTGTACCGTATTTAGTTATTTCTTCCATCATTTCAGAAATATACTTTGATGGAATATTGTCGCCGTCAATTAATACGGCAATTTTAGTGTCTTTTATCATATTTTATAAAGGTAATGAAATATCATAATAATGTCTCCCTATATACTCTATGAATAATTTGATAATCAAATAATTCTCTTATCATGTTTTAACATTTTATAAAGAAATAACTATTCCATTCTTTTTACTTTTAACAAGACTAACTTTTAAATAATAACTCGGAAGGTATATACTTTTTAAACATTTAATTTATGAAACACCAAAAACTTAGTGCTTTAAAATTTTTAAGCGTTGTCTTTTTGATGACGCTTTTTCTTACTCCACTAAATGCTGAAGCGCAAAAAAAGAAGCGTGGAAAGAAAAAAGACCAAGTAGAAGCACCAGCTAAACCAGCTCCAAAAAAATCTAAAGAAAAGAAAATATCAGACCTTGTAAAATCTAGTAAAAAAATTGAAGGATTATTTACTATGTATCAAGATACTGTTACAGGCTCGTTACAAATGTTAATTTCTGAAGATCAAATTGATAAAGAATTTATTCACTTTAACCAAGTTGCAGATGGCGTTTTAGAAGCCGGAAGATTTAGAGGCGCTTATGGAGGTTCTAAAGTGTTTAAAATTGAGAAGTATTTTAATAAAATTGAATTTGTTACACAAAACACTTCATTTTATTTTGATCCAGAAAACCCACTGTCAAAATCTAAAGATGCTAATATTAGTAATGGCATCATGGAAAGTGTTAAAATTGAAGCTCAAGATGAAAATAAAGGATTGTATTTAATTAAGGCTGATGGTTTGTTTTTAAGTGAAACATTCTCTCAAATAAAACCACCAAGATCCCCAGGGCAATCACCTATGGCTTTCAAACTAGGTAATTTAAGTAAAACTAAAACAAAAGTAAATTCAATAAGAAATTACGATAAAAACACTAACCTAGTGGTAGAGTATGTATACTCCTCGCCATCTGTTTTAAATAGAGGCTCAAATGCGGTTACTGATGGAAGAAACGTAAGTATTAAAGTGCTTCATAGTTTAATTGAAATGCCTGATAATGATTATGAAATTAGATATGATGACCCTAGAGTTGGTTATTTTACTACGCAGGTAACCGATCAAACATCAACTAGTGCAACACCATATCGCGATTTAGTACACCGTTGGAATTTAAAAAAGAAAGATCCAAACGCAGCTATATCTGAGCCTGTTAAACCTATTACTTGGTGGATTGAAAATACAACGCCAATGGAATGGCGAAAAACAATTAAAAATGCTGTTTTACAATGGAATGTAGCATTTGAAAAAGCAGGCTTTAAAAATGCTATGGTTGTAAAAACACAGCCGGATGACGCCGATTGGGATGCTGGAGATATTCGTTATAATGTTTTACGTTGGACATCTTCTCCTCGACCTCCTTTTGGTGGATATGGTCCAAGTTTTGTTAACCCAAAAACTGGACAAATATTAGGTGCAGATGTTATGCTAGAGTTTGTTCATTTTAGTGGACGTGTATTGGTAGGTAAAGTTTTTGATGCAGACATTAATGAAGAAGCATTTGATTTTAGTAATGAAAATCAAATGAGATGTTCTGCTGGTTATCTTATGGCAAAAAACACGTTATTTGGTCAAGCTGTAGTTAGAGCTTTTGAAGATTCTGATTTAGAACTTGAAAAGATATTACATGACAATATGATGCGTTTAATAATGCATGAAGTAGGACATACTCTAGGACTAAACCATAATATGAGAGGAAGTCAATTATTTTCACCTGAAGAACTATCTAATCCAGAGTTAATTAAAGGAAAATCACTATCAACTTCGGTTATGGAATATCCTGCGATAAATATCACTAGAGATCGCAGTAAACAAGGAATTTATTACGATAACGCTGTTGGTCCTTATGACGAATGGGCAATAGAATTTGGTTATAAAGATTTTTCATCTGAAGCTGAAAAGCAAGAACTTTTAAATAAATCGGCGCAACCAAAATTAGCATTTGGAAATGATGCAGATGATATGCGTTCATCAAATAGAGGTATTGACCCTAGAGTAAATATTTACGATTTATCAAATGATGCTATTGGTTATGCAATTGACAGAATTCATCTTGTGAATGAAACTATGGAAAATATAAAAACCAAATTAGTAACCGAAGGGAAATCATATCAAGAACTAACAAGAGCTTATGGTATTTTGCAACGTGAATATAGAAATTCTGGAACAACGATGTCTAGATATATTGGAGGGGTTTATGTTGACCGTACCATGGCAGGTCAAGAAGGTGGAACGCAACCTTATACTCCGGTTAGTTTAGAAGACCAAAAAAGAGCAATGAATGGATTAAGGAAATACATCTTTTCTCCCAATGCCTTTGAAGCTCCTAAAGGGCTATATAATTATCTTGCTAGACAACGTAGAGGATTTAATTTAGGTGCTGGTCCAGAAGACCCTAAAATTCACAATTTAGTATTATCCTCGCAACAATCTGTATTAAATCACTTACTACATCCAAATACATTGCAAAGAATAACAGATTCTGAATTGTATGGTAATAAATACAAGTTATCTACAGTAATGAATGATTTGAATAATGCTATATTTAGAGCAGATATTTATGGCAACGTAAATTCATTTAGACAAAATTTACAATTAGAGTATACCAACAAGCTAATTGAAATGCTAATAGGAAAAAGTAGTAGCAGGTATATAAATAATGCAAAATCTATGGCATTATATAATTTAAAAAAGATACGTACTATGGCTTCTCCTTCTGGTAATATTGCCTCTATAGCACATAAACAACATTTAAGAACGCTAATAGATAACGCATTAAAAGAAGTTAAATAGTAAAAAAACTTTAAATATTTAGCAAGGCTGTCTTAAAAGTCATTGTAACTTAATTTGTCAAGTTGAGATTGTCAAAACTAATTTTGATTAATAGTGTTTTAAAGTATTTCGACAGGATCAATATGACATAAAATTCAATTATAAATCATCGAAAATTACAACTAAATCATTATAATTTGTCATATGTTTTTGTGTCTTGTAGTATGGCGTATTCATTAGATTTCAGACAACAAGTATTCAAAGTAAAGCAGAAAGAGCAACTAACTTTTCAAGAGTTAAGTTATAGGTTTGGTATTCCAATTAAAACACTATTTAGGTGGCAACAACACATAGAACCTAAAACTAATCGTATTAAGCCTTCTACAAAGATTGATATGGAAGTTTTAAGAGAAGATATTCAGAACTATCCAGATTGTTATCAGTATGAGCGAGCAAAAATTTTTGGTGTAAGTCAAAGTGCTATTTTTTATGCGTTACAAAGACTAGTAGATTTTGAGTTATTCAATGTCTGTTTGTTCGATACCTATGCTAATTCTGAAAACATATAGCCATTAGCAGAAGTATAAATCATAGATTTTTATTTTCTTCCCACAAATAAAAATCTATTTTTTAATGCGTTTATTGTTTGAAATAGGGTTCACTCCATACTTATCAAATAAATATACCAAAGCAGTCATAGTAGCTGCTCCTAATTCTAACTCTCTTTTATTAACGTGCTCAAAGGTATCATTTGCCGCATGATGGTGATCGAAATACCGTTGAGAATCTGGACGTAATCCTGCCAACACATTGGTTTTGTTTTTTAACGGACCAACATCAGCTCCACTTGCACCTCTTTCAAAATAGTGAATTAAATACGGTTTAAATAAAGGTTTCCAACTTAAAACTTGATTAAAACTAGCATCATTACAATCAAAACTAAAACCACGAGGTGTAAATCCGCCTGCATCGCTTTCTAAAGCAAACACATGATTTTCACCTTTTTGTTTAGCAACCTCGGCATATTTATTGCCGCCACGCAATCCATTTTCTTCATTCATAAATAGCACCACTCTAATACTACGCTTTGGTTTAATACCAGATGCTTTTAACAACCTTAAAACATCCATAGATTGCACTACGCCTGCTCCATCATCATGAGATCCATCACCCAAATCCCACGAATCTAAATGCCCACCTACTATAATATATTCATTTGGGAATTCGCTTCCAGTAATCTCGCCAACAACATTATAGGATAAAACATCTTTTAGTTGTTTACAGTTTTGTTTAAAATAAAATTTAATCGATTTATCCAATTTTAACATGGAACTTAATAATTCTGCATCGTTTGTACTTATTGCTGCAGATGGGATTCGTTTATTAATTGGTAAATTGCCATAAGTCATACTACCAGTATGTGGTAAATTATCTAACCTTAAATTCATGGAGCGTACAATTACTCCAACTGCACCATATTTTGCTGCTTCAAAAGCACCAGAGTACCTCTGGTTTACACAACCTCCATAAGCCTCGAAAGCACTTATAATATGCGGCTGCATAGGTCTGTTATAAAATACTATTTTGCCTTCTATTTTATCTTTTCCTAAGCTTGCTAGCTCTTCAAAATTTTTAACTTCAACTAAATTTGCTTTTAAACCAAGAGCTTGAGTAGCTACAGCCCCCCCTAAAGCACAAATATTTACTGGTGTAGTTTTTCCTGGTGCAGTTTCTATGTAAGCAAATTCTTTTGCACCACGCACCCATTTTGGCACCATTACTGGTTGTAACCAAACTTTATCTAATCCCAATTTATCTAGTTCTTCTTTAGTGTATTTAACTGCTTTTTCGGCATTTAAAGAACCCGATAACCTACCTCCTATTTGATTTGACAAATGATTTAACCAATCGTAACTTTTACCATTTGTTAAAGATTGGGTGTAAATTTCTCTTATTACTTTTTCGTCTGTTTGTGAGTTAGATGAAATAGATAATAAAATGACTAAAAGAAAAATAAAAAGTCTTAAACGAAACATGTTTTTTTTGTTTAAATATACTATTTATTGAAAGCTGAGCACTAACTTGAAACATAAATTTGTGTTAATTACATGAGGTGAGCGCGTTAAATGTCCCTATAACTATGGGGAGATGCTGCATCCTTTTTTGTGCTTAACAATACTATTTGGTAAAAAACAAAATTAAAATATATAGAAAACACTTGATGAGATACTGAAACAAGTTCAGCACAAGAAAGATATAGCGGAAATATTCATATTCACGATTTCCAAAATTTTAAATGAAACTAATGAGTAAAGCGTGTTAAAGCGCCCAAATACTACTCATTGTTTAGCTGTTTTATGTATTCATCTAGATTTGCCTTTACTTTATCATCTAATTCTGGCTCCTGTATATCGGTATATTTACTTAACGTATCGTACATAATTTTTGCAACAATATATCGCGCCGTAGCTTTATCGTTTGCGGGTATATTATACCAAGGCGCATGCGGTTTTGAAGTTCTGTTTATTGCATCTTCGTAACATTCTTGATATTTATCCCACAAGGCGCGTTCTTTTAAATCGTCTGGGGAAAATTTCCAGTGTTTTTCCTTTTTATTTAACCTGCGAAGCAATCTATTTCTTTGTTCGTCTTTAGAAAGATTTAAATAAAACTTAAATATTATAGTCCCGTTTTCTGCTATATGTTTTTCAAAATTATTGATTTGCTCAAAACGTTTATCCCAAAATTCATCATTAATATCATCAATAGAATTTACAGAAGGAATCTTTTCGTTTAGTATATAATTTGGATGAACGCGAGTTACCAAAACATTTTCGTAATGCGTTCGGTTAAAAATAGCAAACTTACCACGTTCTGGCAGTGCTATATAGTGTCGCCATAAATAGTCATGACCTAACTCTAAATCAGTAGGCACTTTAAAACTATGAGAAATTACACCTCTTGCATTAAAGTTTTTAAAAACTTCGCGTATTAAACTATCTTTTCCTGAGGTATCCATACCTTGTATACAAACTAAAACCGCATATTTATCGTGCGCATACATAGTGTTTTGTAGCTTTCCTAGTTTTTTGCTTACAAACTGTAAAGCCTCTTTTAGGTTTTCTTTTGTGGCATCTAAAGGATAACTAGAAGGTTGCTCGTTTAACTTAATTTTGGAGGTGATTTTAAAATCGTTAACATCAATAGTTTTCAAAATATCTTGTATTTGTTATTGTTTTTTAAATATATAAAAATGATTCCGACTTCATAAAAATTATCGTTAAAATATACTTTAAGCTTCTAGGACCTCATTAATTAATACAAAATCTTGAATAAATCATATGTTTACGTTTTGTTTTTAATATATTCGTCCAACCCACACCATTTAACCCCAAATTTCATGAAATACTATTACTTCATTTTACTTTTAATAACCACGATACACTCAAAAGGACAAACTGCTAACTGCGATGAAGCAAACTCTTATCTTGTAAATGCTTATTCTCATGTTAAAGATGCCTACGATTCTAATAACATAAGCCATTTAAAATATTATGCCAACAGATCGCTAGAGTCTTTTAATCTATCAAAAAAAACATTAAAAAACTGTGGATGCGAAACCGCATTAAACTTAACCAATAAAAGCATGGAGTTTCTAACTAAAGTTGAGCATGCAGAAACTTTTGAAGATGGTCGATTTTTTGTTAAACGCGCTCGCGATTTAAGTAAAGAAAGTGTTATTGAAATTGATAAATGTGCATATAATAATCATTCTGACGAAATTGAAACTAATGAAAACACTGAACTTTCTGAGTTGCAAAACGAGCAATTAGCATTAAATAAACAACAAGAAGCATTAAAAATTAAAGCCACTCAAATAAAAAACAAACTTGCGTTACAAGAAGAGAAAGCGTTAATACTTAAAAAAGAACAACTGGTTGTTTCTTATAAATCCGCTGTTGCTTCAAACATTAAAGCATATAATGATGCTTTAAAAATTTGTGATTGCAATCATGAAACTTTAAAAGACACAAATGCGACAATAGATATAAGTGCTAAAAGTATTGAAGCGATAAAAAGACATTTTACAAATACTCTTAAAACTCTGGCCTCAAACTATTTGTCTGAGCTTATTTTATGTGATAAATAAAATATTAAAAATAAGAGACTACCTTAATTCAATTTGTCAAGTTGAGCTTGTCGAAACTGATTTTGATTATCAGAGTGTTAAAATATTTCGGCAGGTTTAGTGTAAGATAAAATTTACTTTTAAGACCTCTTACTTTTTATTTACTTGCGAACATTTTAACATCAGTTTCACTAACCTTGCTTCCACCAAGTATAATTAGACGTTCAATAACGTTACGAAGTTCTCTAATGTTACCCGTCCAATCATAATCTTGCAGTAGCTTAATAGCTTTATCTGAAAACACTTTTTTAACTGTACCTTGCTCACTAGCAATCTTATCAGAAAAATAATTAATAAGTAAAGGAATATCGTCGCGCCTATCGTTTAAAGCAGGGACTTCAATTAAAATAACTGCCAAACGATGGTATAAATCTTCTCTAAATTTACCTTCTTTTATTTCCTTTTTTAGATTTTTATTGGTAGCTGCAACAACACGTACATTTACCTTAATATCTTTATCGCTACCAACACGTTGAATTCGGCTTTCTTGCAATGCACGTAATACTTTTGCTTGAGCAGATAGACTCATATCTCCTATTTCATCTAAAAAAATAGTACCACCGTTTGCAGCTTCAAATTTCCCCGCACGATCTTTATTAGCACTTGTAAAAGCACCTTTTACATGCCCAAATAATTCGCTTTCTATAAGTTCGCTAGGTATAGCGGCACAATTCACCTCAATCATTGGACCTTTAGAACGTTCACTTTTTTGATGTAGCCAATGCGCTACTAACTCTTTTCCTGTTCCGTTTGGACCTGTAATTAGTACACGTGCATCTGTTGGTGCAACTTTTTCAATTATTTCTTTGATATGAGAAATGGGTTTGCTCTCTCCTATCATCTGGAAATTCTTGCTTACTTTCTTTTTAAGCAATTTATTTTCAACAACAAGCTCTTTTCTGTCTAAAGCATTTCTAACAGTATTTAATAATCTGTTTAAATCTGGTGGTTTGGATATATAATCGAATGCTCCTAAACGCATAGTATTTACGGCTGTATCTAAATCGCCATGACCAGAAATCATTACCATTGGTATTTCTGGTTTTATTTTTTTAACGGCTTCAAGCACTTCTACACCATCCATTTTTGGCATTTTTATATCGCATAAAACCAAATCGAAATCGTCATTTTTAATTTTTTCAATACCAACTAATCCGTCTTCAGCTTCTTCTACTTGGTAGGTATCGCTTTCTTCAGAAAGAATCTTTACTAAAACTCTTCTTATAGCTGCTTCATCTTCTATTATTAATATTTTAGGCATATTATATTATATATTCTTTATTGTTATTGTTTATTTTAATATTAAAAACATACAACATTAATTTCTTATTCTTTTGATTTAATATGTATATCTCTTTGCGGAAATGGAATGCTAACATTGTTTTCTCTAAATAATTTATCTATTTCAAATCGAATATCGCTTTTAGGAAATTGTGCTTTAAAACTATCATTTAAAGTAAATATTATTTTAAAATCCAACGAGCTTTCACCAAAATCTGTAAATACAACTAATGGTCCTGGGCTACTTAATACATCTGGATGAGTGCTAGCAGCTTGAATTAATAGTTTTTTTACCAATTGTACATCGCTACCATAAGCTACACCAACATTAACAGATTCTCTTGTTGTTGAACCATTCTGTGTCCAATTATACAAACTGTTTGTTAAATACAAATGATTTGGAATCACCAACACTTTATTATCAATGGTTACGGCTCTTGTGGTACGCAGTTTAATTTCTTCAACACGTCCCACTTTACCCTCTATTTCAATAATATCACCAACATGAACCGATTGGTCCATCAATATAAAAATACCCGAGATAATATCCTGAAACAATGTTTGCAACGCTAAACCAACACCAATTAATAAGGCAGCGGAAGCAGCAAAAATTGCTGTAACATTTATACCTATTGAATCGAAAACAACAAGCATAACTATTAGATAAATTATCCACCTTACAAAAGAAAAAACCGTAGTAAATTTTGCTTTGTCTTGCTTGGGCATATTTTTGGTAATCAAATACTTAACCCAACGTAACAGATAAGTTGTAGCTGCAATTACCAAAATCACCAATAACACGTACTTCACCTTTAGTACAACATCGTATGCGTTTTCTCCTGTGTCGTATGAAAAGTCTATTAGTCTAAATTCAAGAAAATCAACAAACTTTTCCCATACCGTACTTTCGGTAATTACATCACCTAGCGATTCTGCTTCTTTTTCTATTTTATCTGTTACTTTATCCTGCATTTAATATTTAATCCACTTAATTAATTCTTTATAACTTGGTTTTTTTCCATACATTAAAATACCAACTCTGTAAATTTTTGCTGCAAACCAAACCGTTAGCATAAATGTACCAATTAATATTAGTAAGGACAAAAGTTGTTGCCATAAAGGTACGCCAAAAGGAATGCGCATTAGCATAACTACCGGCGAGGTTAACGGAATAAATGAAAAAACAGTTGACACTGTACCATGCGGATCTTCAATAACTGTAAAAATACCAATATAAACTGCTAAAATTAAAGGCATTAAAATAGGCAGCATAAATTGTTGTGTATCGGTTTCGTTATCTACAGCTGCTCCAATTGCAGCATATAAGGAACTGTACAATAAATAGCCTCCTATAAAAAACAAAACAAAGGCTATAATAAGATTAACAAATGGCATATTCTGTAACGCTATTTTAAAGGATTCAAAATAAAAACTCATATCAGATCCACCATTTGTAGCAGCGTCAATTAATTCTTGCTGAGGGATTGAAGAATCGAATAAACTAATACCTAAAACGAGTGAAACAATAGTCATTAAAAGCCCTCCAAAAACTAACCAAATTATAAACTGTGTGATACCTGCTAACGATGTCCCAATAATTTTACCTAACATTAACTGAACTGGTTTTACAGATGAAATGATAACCTCAATAATTCTGCTGGTTTTTTCCTCAATAACGCTACGCATAATCATATTGCCATAAATAATAATAAACATAAATAGTAAATATCCTGCTGCAAGTCCAAAAATAAGTTTTATAATACTATCTATTTTAGATGTTTTTTCTCCTTCAAAACTTTCTTGTCCCAAATTCACACTTATTTTTGAAGCTTTAATCATCTCAACATCTACGCCTTTTTTCTGAAGCTTTAAATTGGTTAGTTTCTTTTCTATTTTTGATTCTAATCCAGAAATTAAAGACAGTGATGGAGATTCTTCTGAATAAAATTTTATATGTTTTGCTAATTTATTAAAATCATCAAATTTTTCAATATGTAGCAGACCGTAATTAGATGTTTCTTTAACTATGGTTTTAGCATCGCTTAAAGACATATTTTCTAAAATATGATAGGTTGTGTTTTCAGTATTCTTAAAAACATCTTTCACTATTTCTGATTCATCTAAAACAGAAATAACACGTGTTTTATTATTGTTTAACTGCGACAAATATGCTACAACCGAAATAAGTACTATCATAATAATAGGACTTAAAATAGTCATAATTATAAACGATTTATTTTTAACTTTTGTTAAATATTCGCGCTTTATTATAAGTGGTAAATGATTCATTAAATAAATAATTTTAATTCTAAAATTCTATATTTTAGATTCCCGAATTCTCGGGAATGACAATTTCAACGGTGACTCTGAGGTTTTACCTCAGAGCGTTTTTTTTCGATTAATTATTCTTTACAGTTTGAATAAAAATATCGTTAACACTTGGTATTAATTCTACAAAATGAGACACCTCGCCTTTTGTAGTTAAATACGATAGAAATTCGTTTGGTTTATCGCCACTATTAAGCTTTATATTCAATTTCAATTCGTTGTCTAAAGTTTTGAAATTGGCTTTAGACACACTAAATTTTTCTGATAATTCTTGATCCAAATTATCATTATTAGTAGTTTTAATACCAACCTCGTAAGTATTAGTTTTATACCGACGTTTAACATCAACTAATTTACCGTCTAATATTTTATTGGATTTATGAATTAAAGCAATATCATCACATAATTCTTCAACAGATTCCATACGATGTGTAGAAAAAATAATGGTTGCTCCATTATCTCTTAAACGCAAAATTTCATCTTTAATTAAATTCGCATTTATAGGATCGAAACCTGAAAAAGGTTCATCAAAAATCAATAATTTAGGCTCATGTAATACGGTTACAACAAACTGTATTTTTTGTGCCATTCCTTTAGAAAGTTCCTGAATTTTTTTGTTCCACCAATCGCCTACTTCTAAACGTTCAAACCAATATTTTAATCGACTTTTTGCTTCAGTTTTACTTAAACCTTTTAATTGCGCTAAATACAGTGCTTGCTCACCAACCTTCATCGACTTATACAAACCACGTTCTTCTGGCAAATAGCCAATATCCCGTATATGATCTTGATTAAGCAATTCGCCATCTAAATAAACTGTGCCTTTATCAGGCATCGTTATTTGATTAATAATTCTTATTAAAGTAGTTTTACCAGCACCATTTGGGCCCAACAAACCAAAAATACTGCCCTTAGGTACTTCAATAGAAATATTGTTTAATGCTTTAAAACTTCCAAAATTTTTAGAGACCGAATCCGTCACTAAGATATTATTCATTTAAAAAAAATTAGTATTTAAAATAAGTGTTGTAAATATATTAAATGTTACAGAGTAACTTAGAGAAGACTGTTAAACTTTTTTAAATCAGGTAAAAAATAGATTATGAGACCCTGTTCTGCAACAGGGTTAGTTCGATTTGCTATTTTTTATGGGTCGCTTTGCGACTTAAAAAAATAGTATCTCACTAAAAACAAAACCCACCCTTAATAAAATTAAGGATGGGAAAAAAATTGCTATGAAAAAGAAAAATTATCACTAAAGTTAATTAGTGATAGATCAAATATAGTTTTTTTTTTGGAATTAAAGCCAAAACTATAAGAGAACTTTAAATTTTTCTTTAACTAAGAAAACATATCTTTTACCTTTTCAAAAAATGATTTATCCGAACTTTCTGGCTTAGGCAAAAAATGTTCATCATCTCTCATACTTTCAAAAAATTCTTTTTGTTGTTTGTTTAATGTTTTAGGCGTCCACACGTTTACATGCACTAAAAGATCGCCTTTTCCGTATCCATTAATACTCGGGATTCCTTTTCCGCGTAAGCGTAAAATTTTACCAGACTGTACACCAGCTTCAACTTTAATACGTACTTTTCCTGTAACAGTATCAATTTCTTTTGATGTGCCTAAAACCGCATCTGGATAACTTACATATAAATCGTAATGTAAATTATCGCCTTCGCGTTGCAATGTTGGATGATCTAACTCTTCAATAGCTACTAACAAATCACCAGAAATACCATTTCCTGGAGCATCGTTTCCTTTTCCAGAAACTTTAAGTTGCATGCCATCAACAACACCTGCTGGTATTTTTATTGATACGGTTTCTTCTGCAACTTTTAGTCCTTGAGCATCGGCATCAGCTGGTTTTTTATTAATGGTTTGTCCTGCTCCACCACAAACATTACAAGGGGCAGAAGACTGCATTCTACCTAAAATAGTATTTGTAATTCGAGTAACTTGACCACTACCATTACAAGTAGAACAGGTTTTGTAAGTTGTTCCGGGTGCTTGCTTTTTACGTTTTACTTTAATTTTTTTCTCTACACCATTTGCTATTTCTTCAAGCGTTAGTTTTACGCGAATACGAAGATTGCTACCTTTTACTCTGCGTTGACCACCACCGCCGCCAAAACCGGAGAATCCGCCGCCACTAAAAGCGCCACCAAAAATATCTCCGAACTGACTAAATATATCATCCATATTCATGCCGCCACCGCCAAAACCGCCGCCGCCATTTTCAAAGGCTTGATGACCAAATTGGTCGTAACGCGCTTTCTTATCGGCATCGCTTAATACCTCGTAAGCTTCGGCTGCTTCTTTAAACTTTGCTTCAGCGTCTTTGTCGTCTGGATTTTTATCAGGGTGAAACTCAATAGCTTTTTTGCGATATGCCTTTTTAATTTCGGCAGCACTAGCACTTTTGCTTACTCCTAATATGTCGTAATAATCTCTTTTAGCCATAGTTTTGTTTTATTGCCCAATAACAACTTTAGGAAAACGAATTATTTTGTCTCCCAGTTTATATCCTTTTTCTACAACATCAATAATTTTTCCTTTTAAATCATCAGTTGGTGCTGGTATTTGTGTTATTGCTTCGTGGTTGTCTGCATTAAAATCTTCGCCTTTATTAATTACAATTGCTGTTAAACCCTTTTGCTCTAATGTTTTTATTAGTTTTTGATAAATTAACAAAACTCCTTTACGCAATTCTTCGGCTTCTTTATCTTCTTCAATGTGCGTTAAAGCACGTTCAAAATCATCAAGAACTGGCAATAAAGTAAGCATTACATCTTCACTTGCAGTTGCAAATAATTCAATACGCTCTTTAGAGGTTCTTCTTTTATAATTTTCAAATTCAGCAAATAACCTTAAAAACTTATCCTTTTCTTGCTTTACTTCGTCTTTAAGTTTTTCTTCAATAGTTTGTTCTTCAACATCAACAGTTTCGGTTTGTATGTTTTCCGCCTGTTCCTTTTCTATATTTTTTTTATCTTTTTTAGACATTGTCGTTTTAAATTTATCAACTTACAATTTTGAATTGGCAAAAGTACTGCCATTATTATAAAAATGTCAAAATGTCACAATATATTTTTAATGTTTTTTTTACAAAAAACGGAGCAAATCATGTATTTTTGTGACTTAACACTAAAAAACACAAAGACATGAAAAAAAGAATTGTAGCAATATTTACTATTGCGACCTTAGTTATAAGTGCAACTGGATGTAAAGACAAAGCTAAAGAAGCTGACACGAAAGCACCTGAAGAAGCAGCAACTACAAAGGCTTCGGCAGAAAAATATACTGCTAATGTAAGCGAATCTACCATTGCGTGGAAAGGTTTTAAACCAACAGGAACACATAACGGAACCATTAGTATTGAAAATGGGGTTTTAAATATGGTTGATGGTAAAATTAATAGTGGTACGTTTTTAATTGATATGAACTCTATTGAAGTTTTAGATATGCCTAAAGAAAACGAATACAACGCAAAGCTTACTGGACACTTAAAAAGTGCTGATTTTTTTGATGTTGAAAAACACCCAAGTGCCGCTTTTGAAATTACTGGTTTAAGTGAAGCTGAAGGAAAAACTATGCTATCTGGAAACTTAACACTTAAAGAAACAAAAAACAATGTTACTTTTCCTGTAACGGTTACTAACACTGATGGTACAGTAATTTTAACTAGTGAAACATTTACTATTGATCGTTCTAAATGGAATGTAAAATATGGTTCTAAATCGTTTTTTGATGATTTGGGAGACAAGTTTATTAACGATGATATTGAACTTAAAATTACAGTAAAGGCTACAAAGTATTAAGTAATAAAAATTATCTAACTACATGACAAAAATTTAGTCAAGTTTGTATTATTTAGCTTTACAGGATAAGAGTACAGGTGCCATGTAATCCAGTCCATTTTTGAATATGCTTTTAGCCATTCTTCCATGTTTTTTATTTTGATAGGCTTTAGTTGATGCAAATATATGCCAACTTTGTAGCACCACACAAAAGCCAGCATTACAAGCAAAACTAATTTTTAAATACGCTTTATGTCTTGTAAACGTGTGTTTTAAAGCTATGAAAACCACTGGTTTTTATAGCTTTAAAACACATTTCTATCTGCCATCGCTCTTTATACTGCTGCATAGCTTTATCTGGTTTGTTAAATAACACAATAATAAAAAAATCTTGTTTGCCATTTTTAGGCCGTAGCTTACAACCAGACAGATAACAAAGCTACCATTAATGCAACTATTTTAGGATAGCACATAAACTCTTACACCTTGTATGTATTAAACAAATGCCACGCTTTAATGGTTTTGTTCTTATGGAGCAGTTCTACTTTAAAATTATTTCGAACTCGTATGTAATACTTGATTTGATTTTTGTTCAAAAACTCCAACCATGTATCATCAACAAACTCTCTATCTGCCACAATAGATTTTATGATGTCTTTGCCAAAGAGGTGTATAAAACGATTCACTAAATTTATAGGCTCTTGACTATTAGAATTACCGCGTTTATTTAGCATGGTAAATAATAAAGGAAAGGCAACACCTTTATAAACTACACTCATCATAAAGATATTAATATTTGCCTGTCCAAACTTCTGGTTGATTCTGTCAATACTTAGTATTAATTGTTCTTTCTTGGCAGTAAATTAAAAATAAGTCGTGCAATAATAGCTGCATCTAAACTATAATCAGCGATAAATCTTTGGATACGTCTTAATGACGATTTACTATCAACAGAACTCTCAAAGGTATTAGCCAATTTTTTAAAAGTAACGGTTTGTACCTTGCAAAGCGCAATAATGAAGTGTGATATGAGCTTTATCTTTGCTAAATTGATTTTACCTTTAAAATGTGAGCTTAAAACTGAATTTAATTCTTTACTTTTAGCGGAAGCATTGGTTTTCTTCATTAGAAAAATAGGTAGTATTATTTTTATAATATGCTTAAAATCAATGTTTTAATCTAATAATTTAGCGCTTAATTTATTGATATTCAATGAATTATAATATAACTTATAAAACAGATTGCATTTAAATATCTTTAACCCATGATTAAAGTTAAACTAAGCCCTCTTAAACATAAAAGTGTCAATCAAATTGCTATTAAATTTAACTATAATGAAAAGGTTAGATTACATCTAAAAAAGTTATCAGATGTTAAATGGAGTAAAACTCATAAAACATTTTATATTAAATATTCTTCGGAAAACAAAAAAAGAATCTATGATCACCTTAGAGATATCAATTGTTTTATCGATTATAATGATTTTAAAACTAATAGAGTTATTTCAAATTCCATTACCAATATTTTGCTACCAAAGCTTAAACAAAATCAAAATAAAGACATACAAAAATTTAAAAAATGGTTGCAACAAAAAAGATTAAGTGAAAATACCGTAAACACCTATGTTGAAGTCACGGTATTCTTTATAAGGTATGCAAGTTTGAAAAATACGTCTAATTATTCTAAAAGACTAATTGAATCTTTTAATTATGATTTTATTGTCAAGCCAAACAAATCCATTTCATACCAAAATCAATGTATTAATGGTATTAAAAAATATCTTGAATATATTGGTATAGAAGTAGATAAATTAGAATTAAAGAGACCTAGAAAAGAAAAGAAACTACCTGTTGTTTTAAGTGTTGAAGAAATAAAACAAATTTTTGATGAAACTCATAACCTCAAACATAAAACATTATTAAGTCTTATCTACTCAGCTGGTTTAAGAGTTGGAGAAGCTATTTCTCTAAAAATAAAAGACATAGATAGCAAAAGAATGCTTATACATATAAAAGGTGCTAAAGGCAAAAAAGATAGATATACATTGTTGTCTGATTCTTTTTTGCATTTATTAAGGAACTATTATAAACAATATAAACCAACTGAATATTTGTTTGAGGGTCAAAAAAGCAAACAATATAGTAGTGCCAGTGCTCAAAAAATATTAAAAAATGCCGTAGATAAAATTGGTCTTAAAAAGCGTATTACATTACATACTCTTCGGCATAGTTTTGCTACTCATTTATTAGAAAATGGCACAGACATAAGGTATATTCAGGAATTATTGGGCCATAGTAGTCCTAAAACGACTATGATTTACACACATGTTTCTGAAACTAGTATAAGAAAAATTAAAAATCCTTTTGATAATCTATAAATCATTATTATCTTTATTTAATAAGAATTTTCTATCAATTTAATATGGAGACTAAAAAGAGTAAATATAGCTGTAACTTCCGTATAGCCCTCTATTTTGGACAAATAAAAAGATAAAAGCTCTTTATATAAACAAGTTGGCAAACATATAAAACCGAAAACCAGATTGAACAAAAAACCTGGAATAAAAATTTTAATTGCATTACCAATTTTGTTTTTGGTATTTCTCTTCCTTTTAGACAGACCATGGGATAATCCCAGTATGGGAGAAATTTATTTGGAAAAATATCAAAATCAAAAAGTCGGAATTGTTGAGAAAACGGAACTCTGGAAAGGTTGCGTACTTTATATAGAATTTGAAAACCCAGATAGAAAATACATCTCTTTTAAAAAAGATACGGCTTCAATTTCTATTGGAAACGATTGTGAAATTAATGAACAAATACACCGAAAGGATTACTTTCAAAAACTGCCAAAAAGCAATAAATGCTTTATTATCAGAAATGACAGTGTAATGTTATTTGATTGTAATACTAATTTGGATTTTATCATTGAAAAATTCAAAATTCCAATATCTGAAATCAATGGTTGGAACTTGGATAACAATTATGAATGGTTTAAAATGCCATATCCTCTAATTGAAAAATATTTACAAAATGAATATTACGAAAAACACAAAACCGATAAATAAAAAATACGTTTGCCAACAATGGCTATAAGTAATTGCTTGTTCTCGCCTACTTCTGAAAATCCTCGCGGATTTTCAGTTTGGTGTGTACTTGCAAAGTTAATCGCTAAACCACGCAACTACTCATAGCCGAGACCGTTGTGCTTAATACCAAAATGAATCAATTGACTTAATAATGAAAGCAATACACTTAACGATTATACTTGCATTCTTTTCAATTCCTGTTTTTGGGCAGAAAAACTTTTCTAAAAAAGATGTTACTGAAGATTTAGATTACTTACGAAAATCTCTAGAAGAAGCACATTACAATTTATATGCTTACGTCACAAAAAAGTCCTTTGATGAGAATTTTGAAAAGGTAAAATCTTCAATAAAAAAAGACAGCCTTTCCCTTCTTGAAACTACATCCTTATTTCAAACTGTTATTTCAAAGGCTAATAATGGACATACTGAAATTTGGTTCCCTAGTTCATCTTATGCCGAATATGCCTATTCAGGTGGAACAATTTTTCCATTAGAAATCGCAATTGAAGATGGTAAAGCACTTATACGAAAGAACTGGTCAAATAAAGATTCTTTAGAAATTGGCACTGAAATTTTAAGTATTAATAATCAATCTGTTAAAGAGATACTAGTGAAGATGTATCCATTAATTTCGGCCGAAAGGCAGAATTTTAAAAATGCAAAACTAGAATTAATAACTTTCCCAAGACTTTATTGGCAAGTTTTTGGGGAACAACAAGACTTTATAATTGAGACAAAAAAAAATGGTACAATAACTAAACACTATTTAAAACCAATAGATATTCTTGAAGATTATGAATATAAGAGAAATGATATTCCATTTGGGAAAAGAGAATTACAGTTCATAAATCAGTCTGCCTATTTAATACCAGGTGATTTAAGCGGTGACATAGAAAAATACAAACGATTTATCGATTCATCCTTTGTAGAAATAAAAAAGAAGAGTCTTCCAAATCTTATTATTGACCTTAGAAACAATCTTGGTGGAGATGAGCCTTTTGGTAATTATTTGGTGTCATACATTGCCAACCAACCTTTCCTTTGGACTTCTGAGTTAACCATAAAAACAAGCGCAATCTTGAAAGCTCACGTAAAAGAGAATTATGACATTTCCAAGCCATATTGGAAAAAGGTAATGGAAAACAAAGATGGGAGTATTTATACATATGAGTACGAACCGCAACAGCCTCAACCCAAAGAAAAAAGATTTAACGGTATTGTTTACGTTCTAGTTAATAGGCAAAGTCATTCCCAATCAGCAGTAACAGCATCACAAATCCAAGATTATAATTTTGCAACTATTGTGGGTGAGGAAACAGGTGATTTTCCAAGTTTGTATGCTTCACAATATGCATATAACTTACCTAAAACAGGTATTGAAGTAAAACTTTCCAAAGGCTACATTGTACGTGTAAACGGAAGTAAAAAAGCTGAAGGTGTTATTCCTGACATATACATAAAAGACCATCTATTAGATGAAAATGATGAAATATTAGATGGTTTATTGAAAATGATAGAGAATAAGTACTAAGCACAACATTGTATAAAAATAATAGCGGTTTAATCGCTTAAACGAAATGAGAGTTATAAATCAAACAATAGTAATAACAAAATGGTAAGTGCATAAAAATCCGCTACTATTCTTATACTAAACGTTAGGCACAAGCTGAGGAACTTGGGTAAAAAACTAAAATAAGTGCATAAACTAAAACTATCGGAATTACAAAATGAATAAAAACAGAATAACAGCGGTATTGATAATTGTCGCCATTTGTGTTTTGTATTATTTTTTTAACTACAAACCAAAAAGAGAGTTAATTGATTTTGGTGTTTCTACTAATGCTAAAATCATAAATTATTCCTATGGTAGTCAAGGTAAAAATTGGGTTACTTATAAATACTCTGTTGATGGAATTGAATATGAAGGACAGGAGGCTGTTTCTTCTTTTAAATGCGATGAGGAAAATAATAATAAAAAAGGATGTGTTGGAATGACATTCAAAGTAGTTTATTCCAAAAGAAAGCCCGAAATAAGTGAGATTAATTTAAGAAAATATAATAAATACAAACTGACCAAACTATAAGGTTTTGACTAAAAAATTAAAAGCCAGTGCCCAACATTGTATAAAAATAATGCTAATTTTAATGCTTAAACAAAAGTTAGTGCGTATTTGGTCACTCTGATTTTCCTGCGGAAAATCCTCGGACACAAAACCGCACTATTCTTATACGTAACCGTTGCCAGTAATTTGAACTCACTCAAATCTGAATAAATATGACATTGAATAGCATAATGGAATTCTATGATGATTTATTTCAATACCTCTATAATAAACAAAAAAAAGTCGACTCAAGTCCAGAAGCATTTCCAATAATATTTATTTCATTTTGCCAAGGCGCAAATTTTCTGATTTTAATAATTGTAATCTATTTTATGACTGACCTGAATATAATAATTGATAAAAAATATATTGCATATTCAATATTTCCTTTAGCAATAATATTTAGCGGAATTAATTTTTATAAATACATATCCAAAAACAGAACTGAAAAAATAATAGCTCGAAGAAAAATAATTGACAAAAAAATAGGTTTTTATAGCATACTATATATGCTTTTTTCAATCTGGTTCCCTTTGTTTTTGATATATTTTTTTAATGAAATTTATTGAATTTGGCCTGAATTAAAGACGAAAGAACCGAATTGTAAAAAAACAAAAAACTACTGGCAACAATGTATAAAAATAATGCTTAAGTTTAATCCTAAACCAAAAGGTTAGTGCGTATTTGGTCACTCTGATTTTCCTGCGGAAAATCCTCGGACGCAAAACCGCACTATTCTTATACGAGACCGTTGGCAACAATATGAAAACCAAACGCAGAAATAGCATTAGACGAAATCGATTTTCCTTGTTATTCCCGATTTTGACAATAATCGGAATTGGGATTGTTGCTGTGCTATATTCTGGATATGATAAAAGCTGGTTTCACAATTGGAATGGTGTTTCGAAATCCATAAAGGATTCAGTTTTAGTGGCAAAAGATATTGGTTACACCGGGGGAATTGGACCAAATGGTCGCTCAATGGAAAAATATCAAAAAAGAAGACATTGGATAATGAATAATGCGACCCTAAGCGAGTTAATGAATCTGACCAAATATCCAAACGGAACTGTAAAAGCAATAGGTTACGAAGGATTAATCAAGCAAAAAGATTTTAAAGAAAAAGCTGATTTAATTGTTAGGGCAATAGACGACAAGGAATATCATGTTTTTTATTCCGCAGGGTGCGAAGGTTTCGAATTTGAAATTGGCGAATATTTAATGCGCTATGTTTTATTAAATGATACCGAACTTCCGCCTGTTAAACCAGGGGCAGAAATCGACTATGGACTTAGCCAATCGGATAAGGAAATCATAATTACCGCTTATTTAAATAGGAATAATTAAAAATACTGTTGCCAACAATGGCTAAAGTTCATTGCTTCTGATTTTCCTTCGGAAAATCCTCGCGCTGAATTATTGCCAGTTTTTATTTACTAACTTAGTGCCAAACCCACGCAACGAAACCATAGCCAAACACGTTACCTGCAAGCTGAAAAGCCAACGCGCAGTCAAGCACATTTCATTTTTTTCGTGCCTCAAAAAATAAAAAGAGCTTGACTTTTCCCAACGCAACCATTTTAGTAATCTGAAAACAATTTGTTTGAAAAAGACTTGTTGATTATTAATTTGTCTATTTTTGACAAACGTATTTAACACAAATAAGTAATGAATAAATTCGGAGACTTAATTCGGTCTAAAAGAGAAGAACAAGAAATGCTACTCAGGCATTTATCTGCCCAGTTAGATATGGATACCGCAATGCTTAGTAAAATAGAAAGAGGAGAAAAAACCGTAAAACGTGAACATATAGAGACATTAGCAAAGCTTTTCAAGCTCGACTGTAACTACCTGTTTTCTCTTTGGTTAGCAGACCAAGTATTTCAATTAGTAGAAAATGAAAAACAAGCTTTGCAAGCCCTAAAAATTGCAGAGAAAGAATTAAAAATAAATAATGAAACTTAGTTCAATGTTAAAATATTCAAACGAAATAAAAGAACTCGTAAATGTTGATTTAGTTTCTGAACCTGAACAATTACACCTTTTCGAGAAGAAGAATAAAAAAGATAACACTAATACTCATATTAATAGTAATGTATATAATCCAATCAAAGCTTTAGGTCATACAGCACCTTATAAAATACATAAATATTTTGCCCGAAGACCTTGGAATGTTTTTTCTGAAATAATTAAGTCCTTCAGTAATGAAAATGAGATTATTTTAGACCCTTTTTGTGGTGGTGGTGTAACCCTTTACGAAGGGTTAAAATTAAACAGAAAAGTAGTTGGCTATGACTTAAACCCATTGTCCATTTTTATTATTAATAATATGGTAAGTAAAGGTGATGATATAAAACTGCTATTTGAAAGTTTTAAGTCAATCATTGAAAAGATTGGTAGTTTATATGATGACTATTATTTCTTTGAGATTGGAGGTGAGCGAATTTATATAGATTGGATAGAAACTACTTTTAAAGTAATATGTCCTCAATGCAACAAAGAAACCTTATTATCTAATGAACTCAGGAATAAACCAGGATTTTACAAATGTTTAAATAAGTCTTGTGATAATAATTTAAAAGAAGAGAAAGGTTTTGCTCAAAGACATTCAAAACGTATTGGACACAAGTATTTATATCTAGTAGGTTTTGATTCTAATAGACAGAAGATCGTTTATAAGCCATTAAAAAAAGATGAAAAAAGATTAAAAGAGCATATTACATATCTAGAATCTATAATCACTAATAACCAAATAGCCGTAACAAAAGATTTAATCCCTCAAAACTGGGATAGGCAAAAAGAAGATACTCTTGTAGAAAAAGGTATCTTAAACTTTCAAGATTTATTTACTGAAAGAAACCTATTAATAAACAACATCTTACTCTATTATATTAACGAAGAGAAAAATAATCTTTCAGCAAATGATTATGAGTTATTAAGGATTGCTTTTAGTAACACAGTGAAAGAAACAAATATTATGTCGTTTACAAATGATGCTTGGCAAGGAGGTAAACCAACCACCTGGAGTAAACACGCTTATTGGATTCCTTCTCAATTTTGTGAAGTAAACATTTTATCCGCTTTTATTAAATCTTTAAAACGTGTAAAAAATTCGTTATCCTATAACAATACATTTGATTACAAGGTAAGTAAGACAAGTGATTTTAAAGATTTAAATGATAAGTCTAACTTTTTATTAAATAACAATAGTATTGCATTAAGCGATTTACCTGAAAATAGTATTGATTCAATAATAACCGACCCACCTTATGGTAGTAACGTGCAATACTTAGAGTTGTCGCACTTCTGGTATGTTTGGAATAGAGATTTATATAACAACCATCCAGACTTTTCATTAGAAGCAATATCAAATAGAAAAAAAGGATTTGATGGAGCTAAATCAATGTACACATATGAAGACAATCTTTATAGTGTATTTAATAAATGCTTTCAGGTTTTAAAACCTGAAAAGCATATGATTTTAACCTTTAATAATAAAGATATAAGTGCTTGGTTAGCTCTTCTTTTTTCAATATTTCGTTCAGGGTTTACACTTGAAGAAAATGGAATTTATTTTCAAAGTGGTGTAGATAATTACAAACAAACTGCTCATACAAGATTTGATGGTTCACCTTATGGGGATTTTATTTATGTCTTTAAAAAAAGTGACACAAAAAACTTAAAGACTTATGAAAGCGAAGAATCCTTTTCTAATGATTTAGACGCTTTATACCATAAATTCTCGAATATTGATGAAGTGAGTAAATATGATTGGTTAATGAGTTTCCTAAATAGTTCATTACCAATAATAGAAGGGTTTTCAAAGTCATTTTTACAAACTAACAAGCATAATTTATTTTCAAAATTTAATAAAGCGTATTTAAAAAAAGTATATTAATAATGAGTAGAATAAGTGTAGATAAGATAGTATTAGACAATGATAATCATACAGGTTTACTGGAGGATTATAAAGAAATTATTACTCGATTAATAGATAAATATGATTTTGTAACTAAAGATGAATATAAGAATTTAGTCAATTTTAGTACAAACAAAGAAATTCCGATACACAGTTGGTACGATTATAAACAAGGTTATGCTCGTAATTTAGTTGCTTCTATTTTAGAAGATGTAAAGCCAGATAAAAATTTATACGTTTTAGACCCTTTTTGTGGTGTTGGAACTACAAACCTGGTTGCTAAAGAATTAGGTTATAATTCAATTGGAACGGATATAAACCCTATGGCCTATTTTGCGTCTAAAGTAAAACTGGATAATTACTCAATCAATGAAACAGATGAAATTAGAAGTATATTAAATAATTTTGATAAATCTAAAAAATGGAAATTTAATGAGAAACCTAAAGTAGTTGAATCATCATTTATTGAAGAAAAACTAGAAAGTCTACAAAGGATAAAAGGTTTTATTGATTCTCTTAGTAATATTAAAGCTCAGAATATATTAATGCTTGCTTACTTATCAATTATTGAAGATGCATCAATCAGAGTTAAAGATGGCAATGGGCTTAAGCTTAAAAAAAACAAAAAGCAAATTGAAAATATTTACGATTACTTTTTATCAAAATGCAATCAAATGCTTCACGACATTGCCACAACTACTTATTCTAATGAAACCAATCATTTAGTTTACAATAGTTCAATTTTAATAGACAAAACTCTTGAGTCGTTAACTGATAAAAAAGTTGGGA
The DNA here is from genome assembly GCF_021728535.1 of Wocania arenilitoris. GTDB lineage: Bacteria > Bacteroidota > Bacteroidia > Flavobacteriales > Flavobacteriaceae > Wocania_A > Wocania_A arenilitoris. Next base: position 29,503 of record NZ_JAKKDU010000022.1, read on the forward strand.
TTTCAATATTTTCTCCACCTTATGCTAATTGTTTTGATTATTGTGAAGTATATAAATTAGAATTCTGGTTAGGTGGTTTCGTAGATAGCTATAAAGGTTTTGCTAAGTATAGATCTATAGCTATGAGATCTCACGTTAATTCTAAATTTAATCATACTATTCAAAACAATATACCTGACGTTGATAGTATTGCCAATTTAATTTCAACTTATAATATTTGGAATAAAAACATCCCAGATATGCTAAGAGGCTATTTTGATGATATGTTTGAAATACTTCAACGGCAAGCAACGCTTTTAGTTAAAGGTGGCAAGTGTTTTATAGTAGTTGCTAATTCAGGGTATAAAGGTATTATGGTTCCAACAGACCTTTTAATCTGCGATATAGCTGAAAAAACAGGTTATAAGGTAAATAATATATTTTATGCTCGTAAAATCAGAGCTTCCGGACAACAAACTACCGATCTACATTTAAATTACGATAAATTAATGCGTGAATCTATAATAGAATTAGAATTGTTATGATATACAGCGAATTACTTAAGAAGAAACATAAAGATTGGAGTAGTCTTGAACAAGAAATAGAGCAATTAACTACCACTTACGAAAAAGGTGAGGTTTTTGAACAATTCATATATGCCTATTTACTTTTAAATTCACAATTTTATCAAATTTCAGAGGTATACCGTTCAACAGAAATTCCTAAAAAATATCTTGAAAAATATAAATTAGAAAAAAAAGATAGTGGAGTTGATGGTTTAATAATTTTAGAGAATGGTAAAGGTGCAGGTTATCAAGTAAAATTCAGATCAAATCGAAAAAAACCAAGCTATGATGAATTAGCTAAATTTTGGGTAGAAGCTCAACATACAGATATTAACTATACAATTGCAAATTGTTATTCTGTAACTAACCTATCGAAAAAGCAAGAAAAACATTTACAGATATTAGTTGATGACTTTGATGTTTTAGATGAAGAGTTTTTTAAATCTCTTTTTACATTAACGAACAATCGGAAAATAATTAAAAGAGCAAAGTATGAACCATATGATTTTCAAAAAGAAATAATCAAGGACACTGTTAATGGTTTTAAAAGCTCTAATAGAGGTAAAGTTATAGCTGCTTGTGGTACTGGTAAAACTTTAACATCACTATGGATAACAGAAAAAATCAATGCAAAAACTGTGCTTTTTTTAGCACCAAGTTTAGCTCTAATAAAACAAACATTAGAGGCTTGGGCAAATCAAAGTAATAGACCTTTTTCATATTTAGCTGTTTGTAGTGATAAGTCAGTTTCTTTAAATGAAGAGGATAATGGAGATATAGCCATTTCTGAATTAAATATACCTGTAACTACTAACATTACCGAAATATCGGATTTTTTAATTTCAAAAAATGTTGACACCAAATATATTTTTTCGACATATCAATCTTTACCTGTAATTGCAGAAGCCTTTTTGGGTATTGATGATTTAGAATTCGATTTAACAATCTTTGATGAAGCTCATAGAACAGCAGGTGCTAAAGAATCAAGTCTTTTCTCTTTAGCGTTAGATGATAATAATATACCTAGTTCTAAAAGGTTATTTATGACCGCAACACAACGAATGTTGAGGCCAAAACTTAAGAAAATAGCAGCAGATCAAGATAGATTAGTTTTTTCAATGGATGATGAAGCAATTTATGGAAAACTATTTCACAGCTACAATTTTGGTAATGCAATTAATGATAAAATTATATCAGACTATGAAATAATTGTTGCTGGTATCCAAGAATCCGAATTAAAAAATTGGATTGCAAATAATAAAGAATTGGAAGTATTAAATGAAGCCGATAATACAACCTTTACAACTGCACAAACATTATTTACTCAAATAATATTAGCGAAAGCTATAGAATCATATCCTATAAACAAGGTTATTTCATTTCATTCATCAGTCAACAATGCAAAAGTTTTTTCAGGCACTATAGGTAATGGTAACAATTTAGATACTTTAATCACCAAAGTAAATAAATCAATTGGATCTGCTGATTTATTTATAGATCACATAAATGGTAGTATGTCCGCAGGTAATCGTCAAGAAAAATTAGACGAATTTAAAAACTCAAAATATGGGCTTATTTCTAATGCAAGATGTTTAACGGAAGGTATTGATGTGCCAATTATCGATTCAATTTATTTTGTTGATAATAAAAATTCAATAATAGATATTGTTCAAGCTTGTGGTAGAGCTTTAAGAAAGCCACTTAGCATTCCTGATAAAACAGCATTTTTTATTATTCCTGTATTGATTCCAGACGACTCAACTTCTTCCGATATTGTAAATATGGAATCTTTTGAAATGGTTTATTCTGTTCTACAGGCCTTAAGAGACCAAGACGACAGATTAGATGAATGGATTAACGAAATAAATCAAGGAGCGGTTAAAGGTAAATTTACTAAATATAAAAAAGGAAGTAAAAACCCTATAAAATTCTTCCTACCAAATAGCATAAACATAGATGATTTTGCAGATAAACTTTACTTAAAGATTGCAACTGTAAATGCAAACCCAACTAATGTGCTTTATGAGCCTACTGTAAAATACGGTAAGAACGAACGAAAGAGTGGCTATAAACGTATTTTTAAAACACTTGGAGACTATTCAGTTGACTCTTATTTCAGTAGTTTAGTTCAACCAACAATTGATAAGTACAAGCCATCTAAAACAACAATTACAAATAAAGAAGCTAAAATTAATAACAACAATGTATCACATACTTTAAGGTTAGGTTTGATTGTCAAGGACAAAAAAAATTATAATATTACTCCTTTAGGTAAAAAATATTTAGATGGTAAAATAGATAACACTACACTTTTTAAGCGACAAATGTTGCGTTATTCGACTTATTTAGAAGATTCAAATGAATCAAGATTATTATTCCCATATAGAGCTTGTCTAAAAATTATTGAACGAACAAAATCCTTGAATTTTTTCGAGTTTGCCTTTGGTGTAAATACACTTTATGACTCATCGAATGAATCTGTACAAGAAGCAATTAATTCAATTTTCATTTTAAGAGAAAAATACCCAAATCTTTTATTAGTGAATGAAGCAAATCGTGATACCATATTAAATGAGTTAAATGAACTTTTCGGCTCACAATACTCATTAACTGATATTTGGACTAAACGAACAACTTTATACAATCAGTATGGTTATTTCAGAAATCATTTATCTGTTTTTTCTGATTTTATTGAAATTGAAAAACAAGTAATTTGTTTAATCCCAGAAAGAATAAATAAGTTAAATCAATTGTTAGCACTTGATAACAGACTTGAATATGAAAAAGATCATAAAGCTATTTTGAAAAAGTATGTTTCTCCATTTCTGAATTTTGTAATATTTACTTTATGATATATTTCTCCACAATGTTCAAGCACATTGCAATCCTCGTTCCTGCGGTTGCAAAGAGCTTTCACGCCAACGCTAGCAAGTTTGCGGAAATAAAAGCCAGCAGGTAACAATGTATATAAAAAATAGGGTGGTTATTGCTAAAATAAAGGCTTGTGCTTTTTTGCAAAGTTCGCCATATTTTTAATTTGTATTTTAGTAAAAAGTTAAAAATAAAATGAAAAATATGGCTCAGTATAAATCCGAAAATAAGTGCTTATCACCTGCCCTACTTTTCATATACTAGACCGTTGCCACACATTTGAGAAAAACCGAATTCCATAGAATGAACAGACTAATTTTTATAATATTTATTTCTATTCCTTTTTGGAGTTTTGGGCAAATTGAAAATAAATGGCAACCTGATAGTATTTATTCAAATCGACAAGTAAAAAAAATATTTGTCTACTTAAATTCACCAAAAGACTTATCTGAAATTGTAGAATTTGACCGAAATGGAAAAAGAATACGCTCGACTGAATATAGCGCTTCTTACAATCGTAAAACACGAAATCGCAAATCAACTGACAAAATCAATAGTTATGAATACGACTCTCAAAATCGATTGATTAAAGTAATAGATTCCATAGGGAAAGATTCAATAACATTTAAATATGGAGCAAATAATAAACTGATTTCATCAAGAAAAAAATTGGGAAGTTTTGTCTATGAAACTAATTACTATTACAAACCATTTAAATCAACAACAACGCAGAAAAAAGATTCAATAGTAGTTTACGAAAAGACAAAAGAATATGAAAAAGACTTTTATGTTAGCAGATTTTTCGGTTATTATTTAGAACCAAAACTAAAAAAAGTAAAAACGACGGAAAACGGAATAACAAATACTTTAGCATATTCTGACCAAACCGATTTACAAAGGTTTGAGGATAATAAAACAATTAACAACAGTTTTAACGAAAAAGGTCAACTTATAAAATCAGATATTAAGTCAATATTTATGAATGACCGAATTAATGAATATGAACTGAATTATAAATATTACGAAAACGGACTTTTAAAAAGCGTTCGTGGATATGTACCAAGATATTTCAAATATGAATTTTGGGAATAAAAAAACGTGTGGCAACACCGTGTATAATTAATGGCTGGTTCTCGCCTACTTACGAAAATCCTCGCGGATTTTCTATTCGGTTTTTATTTGCTAAATTAGGTGCTTAAACACGCCACTAATCATACACAAACACGTTGCCACCAATACGAAAAACACGATAATGAGAATAATATTTTCTATAATTTTAATACTTTTTACATCTGGAAAAACAGTTAATCTTGACCTTGGAGCACCTGAAATTCAAGCTGTGTGTAAAGTCACATTAAACGACGGAAAAATAATAGAAGGATTTGTCACTTTTGGAGCTGGAGGATATGAATATAAATATCGAACTCACGGATTTTGCTTCGAACACGATAACGGAACAAAACAATTAATTCTTTATGGCTTTAAATTTAACCTTTCAAATCTTGACAGTTATGCTTCTCATCGAAATGGAACTTCAAAATTATGCTATGTTGAGAATATAAGCGCAAGATATCTTCAACAACCGAAAACTGAATTTGATGAAGAAAAAAATACATTGACAATTACCAAAACAGAAGTTGCAAAATATAGACTTTTGGAACAAATGCCTATTTATACAAAACTTCCATTAGATTTATTTGTCGCATATAGTTCAGATGAACAAAACGGAAAAACAACTATTGAGGTTAATCAGATAAAGTCGATTGAATTATTAAAAAATCCGAGTAAGAAATTACTTGACATTATTGAGAACGCTCGAAAGAAACAAATTGAAAGCGACAAAGAAAATGAATGGGTTGATTATCAGCCACCTGTTTGGTATCACGAAATAATTACGAATCAAGAAAGAATTGATTATTTATCGAAATTCTTTTAAACCGAAAAAGTACTGGTGGCAACAAAGAACTGAGTTAAAAAACAAGCATTATTAAGCTAATTTTGAAACAAAGTTTTCATCGTAAGGCAATCCACTTTTTGCAATGGCAAAAGCTTGTTTTAGTAACTTATTTGCTACTGC
>NZ_JAKKDU010000023.1 GCF_021728535.1 Wocania arenilitoris
TTGCTCAAAAGTAAGCTTTTCTTTTTGCTTTACTTTAAAGACTTGTTTCCTGAAATCTAATGAATATGCCATACTGCAAAATACAAAAAATATGACAAATTACAATGATTTAGCTATATCTTGTAAGCTACATATTTGCTTGGTTTTCGTCATCCATAAGATCAAAATTATTTCAATTAGATTTAGACCATAATGCTCTATACTCACGTGGAGTTTTTCCAATAATAACTCTAAAAGCCCTATTGAAATTAGAAATATTATTAAAACCTGAATCATAGGCAATTTCAATAATGTTTTTATCGGATTCAATTAATAATTTACAAGCAAATGAAATTCTAAGTTCATTTATATAGCTTATTACAGTATTCCCAGTTTTTCTTTTAAAATAATTGCAAAAAGCAGATTTAGACATGTTGAAATTTGATGCTAAGTCATCAAGATATATTTGTTTTTTAAAATTATGAGAAATGAAATCAAGTGTTTGAGTTATTCTTTTAAACGAATTATTTTCTAAATTTTTAAACGTTAAGGATGCAAGAAATTCAAAATCTTCCGAAACAGATAAGTTGTGTAGCAACTGAGTAAATTTCATAATCTTATCAAACCCACTTGAATTACATAAGGAAATAAGTAGTGAATGGTTTTTGTCTGCTACTTTGTTTCCAAATGAAATACCGCGTGTTGAACTATTTAACATTTTTGAAATATGAAACAATTCAGGGTGGTAATTTGAAAAATAATCTATAATATTTGTTGGAAATTGAATAACTATAACTTGGGTAGTGTAATTTTTATTATTATAAAATATTTCATCATTTTTCCAAGTATGCGGTAGACGACTTCCTACCAATACCAAATCTCCTTTTTTGAAGGGTTTTATAGAATCCCCAATATATTTTTTTCCAAAACTTTTTAACACATAAACAATTTCTAGTTCTTCATGTTGATGTAGAGGAATAGTAAAATGCTGAATTTTAATATTTCTAGCTCTTAGAGAAGAATTAATTGGAAATGGAATTTTTTCATAAAATATTTCCATGAACAAAGTTTTTTAATATGTAAATATATAATAAATAAATAAAATGTTATAAGAGTATAAAAATGCTTAATTCAGCTTTTATATAGTGACATAAATAAATTTATAGAATATGTTATATTCAAAAGTAATAATTTGTATGTTTTTAATTACAGAAACGGAACAATTATTCAATCAATCTTATTTTTAACCTAAATTGTTGTAAAAAAATAAATTTTTAAGCAAATTAATACATTGGAATTTAGTTAACTACTATAAAAATATATCTATAACAATCTACTCTAAAATTTTTATTTTGTTAATCAATTTTGCAAAGAATAAATTTTGACTTCTCTTGTTTTGCATTAAAAAAAATAAAACATTACATGTGTAACCTTATTTGTATACACGTTTATTGTATAAATTCAATAAGTATTCCTTAGTGCTATATGTAATAATATGTAAATATATCATCATAATCAAAATATATTTCACTAGACAATGAGAGATCCTTAAACTATTTTTACATAACTAATTGCAGACAAGTGTGGTCTTAAACTCATTCTCAATGAAGCAAACTAAATTAATTAATTAAAACCAATAATGTATGAAAAAAAATACTAAAAGGTTATTATTAAGTAACCAAACCAAACTCAAGTTAAAATTGAAGGTAACAGTTTTTTTGTGTTGTATTTCGATTTTATCAATGAAAGCAGAAGGGTATTCTGAAAATTTAAATTTTGAAACTGTAGCTTTGCAGCAATCTATAAAAGGATCTGTTAAAGATATTAATGGTGATCCTTTACCGGGAGCAAGTATTCTTGAAAAAGGAACAACCAATGGAGTTGTTTCAGACTTTGACGGAAAATTTTCTATTAGCTTGACAACTTCTAAAGCTATACTTGTCGTTTCATATCTTGGTTATGTGCCTCAGGAAATTTCAGTAGCAAATCAAGATGAGGTGATAATAGTATTACAAGAAAATGTTTCTAATCTTGATGAAGTTGTAGTTGTTGGTTATGGTACTGTAAAACGAAAGGATCTTACTGGTTCTGTTGCTAGGGCAGATATTGAAGCATTTCAAAATCAACCAAATGTAAGTGTTGTGCAATCATTACAAGGTACTGTTCCTGGTCTAAATGTTGGAGCGGTAACTAGTCCTGGTGGCAATCCAGGCTTATCTGTAAGAGGAAGGACTTCCCTTTCTGGTGCTTCGAATCCTCTAATTATTCTTGATGGAATAATTTATAGGGGTAGTTTAGTTGATATAAATAATGCAGATGTTAAATCTGTAGATGTGTTAAAGGATGCTAGCTCTAAAGCTATTTATGGTTCTCAAGCAGCGAATGGAGTAGTTATCATCACTACTAAAGCAGGACGAGAAGAAAGAAAGCCAGTTTTTAATTTTTCTAGTTATCTTTCAGTTCAAACCCCTAGCAGGATGATAAATCCATCAACTAGGGAAGGTTATATAAATAAAACTCGTAATTATTATTGGGAAGAAGCATTTTTGGCTCCAGATTATACTGAAAGAGATCCGAGTTTTGATCCTACAACTAGATTTGTTTATCCCGAGGTAAGAGAAGGTTTTAATAATGGTACAAATACTGATTGGCTAGATCTTACAACACAAAACTCTTACATTCAAAATACCAATATAAGTATGGCGGGTAGTACAAAAAAGAGCTCTTACTATCTATCTGCGGGTTATACAGAGAATAAAGGTTATATGAAGAATGACAATTTTAGTAAGGTAAACCTGAGGGTGAATTTTGAGAATAAAATTGCAGATGGTTGGAATATAGGACTTCAAACGTTTATGTCTTCTTCAGATTATTCTGGTGTTTCAACAGATTTATGGGGTGCGCACTTATTAGCTCCATTGGTGGCTCCTTATAATGATGATGGCACATTAAATCTTTGGCCACAGGGTGCTGTAAGAAATCCGTTAGCTAATTTAGAAATAGACGATCTAGATAAAAGATTGAATTTGTTTGCTACTTTTTTTACAGAAATTCAAATCCCTTTTGTTAAAGGATTATCATATCGCCTTAACTATTCAACCAATTACCGAACAAGAAGAAACTATCGGTTTGATAAATTTGGAAATACCGAACAAGGTTCTGCATATAAAAATAACAGTCTGAACACTGATGAAACTATTGATAACATTCTAACTTATTCAAGAACATTTAATAACAAACACGATGTAAAAGTAACTTTGCTTTATGGTAAAGAAAGTCGTAGTGGAGACAATACAAATGCCAATTCAGGAATATTTATTAATCAGGCACTAGGTTACAATAGCTTAGAGAGTGGAGCAACCGATCAACAATTAGTTAGTTCAGGTGCTTTTCAAGAAGATGCATTGTACCAAATGGGTAGATTAAATTATGGGTACGATGATAGATATTTAGCGACACTAACATTTAGAAGAGATGGTTTCTCTGGATTTGGTGTTAACAATAAATTTGGAACATTCCCTTCCATTGCACTTGCCTGGGTTCCTAGTAATGAGAAATTCATGGCAGATGCTTTGCCTTGGGTAAATAATCTAAAATTCCGAGGCTCTTACGGTAAAAGTGGTAATCGTACAGTAGGAAGGTATCAAACTTTAGCAAGAGTATCTGGGCGTTTTCTTTATGTCTTTGGAGACGGTGGAGATTCTGCTTATGGTCAATATATTTCAGCTTTGGCTAATAACGATTTGGGCTGGGAAACAACAACTGGATTAAATGTTGGGATGGATTTTAGTGTGTTAAATAATAGATTAAGCGGGTCTATAGATTATTACAACAACACAACTGAAGACATTTTGTTTAATGTTAATTTACCTAGAATTACAGGTTTTTCTACCTTACCAACTAACATAGGGGAAGTTGCTAATAACGGATTGGAAATTTCACTTTCATCTACAAACATTAAAACAGATGATTTTGAATGGAGAAGTACCGTAGCTTTTTCAAGAAATAAAAACAAAATTGTGAGCATCTTGGGTAGGGATGATGATGGAGATGGAGTCGAAGATGATTTAATTGCAAATGGGCTGTTCATTGGAGAAGCAATTGGCGCTATATATAATTATACGGTTGATGGAATTTATCAAGTAGGAGATAATATTCCAAGCGGTTATCGTGCAGGTCAATATATACTTAGAGATTTTAATGGTGATGACTTGATTACACCATTGGAAGACCGTTCAATTATAGGTTACACAGAACCAGCTTATAGGTTTAGTATTTATAACGAATTTAGTTATAAAAATTGGACTGCGAGTGCCTTTATTAATTCAATACAAGGAGGTAAAAGTGGTTATTATGCCAGTAATACACCAGTTTGGGGTTCTAATAATTCAGATAATTGGAATATGCCAAGAGAATACTCTTATTGGACACCTTCAAACCCGAATGCAGAATATTCTGGATTAAGGTATAATAATCCAATTAATTCTCCAATATATAGACAACGAAGTTTTGTTAGGTTACAAGATGTAAATATTACGTATAACCTTCCTGCTAATTTGGTTAAAAACTTAGCAATTGATGCTGCTAGAGTGTACATTAGTGGTAAAAACCTAGCTACTTGGACAAATTGGGTTGGAGGAGATCCTGAAACAGCTAGCGGTGTTACTTCATATAGTTTGCCAGTGATGAAAAGTTTTTCCCTTGGTTTAAATTTAACTTTTTAATTATTTAAGTATGAAATATTATAAAATTATTATAGCAGCCTTTATTTTTTTTAGTGTAAGTGCATGCGATGAAGACATATTATTAGAGACCCCTCTAGATTTTTTAAGTCCAGAGAATTCTTTTACTAAACCAGAAGATATTGAGGCAACGCTTTTTTCTCAATATAGAAGACTTTTGAGGTTTAATGATGGTAATTGGCAAAACACAGCTTACTTGCACGTAGGGACAGATTTAGGAATGGCATGTAGGAATCCTGCTGATAGCCATTTTGGTAATTACCCTGCCAATTTGCTTCCTACTACGGGAATTGTATCTAGCTATTGGTCTCAATTGTATGATATTGTATTTACTTCTAATGTTGTGCTTAACAGAATTGAAAATGTAGTGTATTCAAGTCAAGCTGAAAAAGATGCGCACATTGCTGAAGCCTTATTTTTTAGAGGATATGCTTATCGTTGCTTAGTACATTTATATGGTGGAGTTCCCCTAGTGCTTGAGGAGATTACAAGTCCCAGAAGGGATTTTGTAAGATCCACAAAAGAAGAAACTTTGAATCAGGCCATTCTAGACTTAAAATTTGCTGCCGAAAATTTACCAAGTGTAGCTGAAGTTGATGCACCGGGTAGGGTTAGTAATGCTGCAGCTCTGCATACATTATCTGAGCTTTATATTACTATTAAAGAGTGGGACTTAGCCATTGATGCGGCTACTAGTGTTATCGATGATCCTAATATTGCCCTTATGACAACACGTTTTGGAAATAGGGCAGGAGATGAAGGTGATCCGTATTGGGATTTGTTTCAAAGATTTAATCAAAATAGAAGCAGTGGTAATACAGAAGGTATTTTGGTTTTACAATCTGAATTTGATGTTCCTGGTGGATCAGCTGTAGCCAACAATACCGAAGGCTTCCTGTACGAAAGGTGTTACGGTCCTCTTTACTGGTTTGTAAATGACCCAGATGGCGTAAAAATATTTTTTGGTGCTAGCACACAGAATGGTGGTAGACCAGTAGGTTTTATAAGGCCTACGCCATACTTTACTCATACTATATGGGAAAAAGGAGGCAATTGGGATGTAGACGTTCGTAATAACAATAGAAACATTCAAAGATATTGGGTTACTGATAACCCATCGTCAGCTTATTTTGGAATAAAAACGAGTGATTATCCTCAAAGTTGGTTTGATGGACTGTCTGCTCAGGATACATTAAGAGATTTTCATCCTTATATAACTAAGGTAACTACAAAAAATGATCACCCTACTGCAGCCATGTCTAATCCGTCAACAGGATTAATGGCCTCAAATTCAGGAAAAACACATGCAGATTGGTATTTAATGAGAGTAGCCGAGACCTATTTATTAAGAGCCGAAGCGTACTTGGGTAAAGGAGGACAGGAAGATAAAGCGGCTGCCGACATCAATATGCTTAGAAACAGAGCTAATGCTATCCCTGTTGATCCAGCAGATGTAGATATAGACTATATATTGGATGAGCGCATGAGAGAATTAAATTGGGAAGAGCAAAGAAGGATGACATTGAGTAGATTGGATAAGCTTTATGATAGAACGGTTTTGGGTAATCCATTTTCAGGAAACACAGTACAGCCTCATAATAATTTATTTCCAATTCCTTTTAGTGAAATTGAACGAAATACACAAGAGGTACTTGAACAAAATCCTAATTATAATTAAGACCGTTTTGTTAACCTTTAATAAAAAATATAATTAAGCTTAGTATTTATAAGCGTATTAAATTAGTTTATTATTAGTTAGTTTTTTAGATTGTTTTTTAAATAGAATGGTTGGTATAGCCAAAACTAACCATTCTATTTCTTTTCAATAACAACATAAATTAATACTGAAAAGAAATTTTGTAGTTATATTTTTACCTGTATTATAAAATGTATTTGGGTAATCAACAGATTAGATACGAGATAATTTTAAAAAGAAATCGAAACTTCAAATAACGAGTTTATACATATAACTCTACCTTTAGGAATACAGGGCAGAGGGATTGCGATGATATTCACATATTTATCGCACTACTTAGGATTTTACCAACTGACCAATAAAATGGTTGGTGGCTTTCGAACTTGTAACTATAAAAAAGGGAGGAGAACAAAGGTTTGAAATTTCAAAAGAACAATACAACTGGAAGTAGATAGCTCCTCAAAGCATATATTAATCGTTTAGTTTTTTAATTAAAAAAATTAAAAATGAAAGCAACACAGAAAAACTTAATCATTTTACTTGTTCTGATTACAGCAATTCTTTCTTGTATAGAAAAAGATAGTAAAATATCCAAACGAGCTACAAGTTCGAAATACATTATGGATATGGTATATAACAATTTAGGTCTTACACCACGAGTGTCAGAATTTAACAATCCTAAATATGTGAAAGAGATGGGCTTTAACGGGATGACACCCCATTGGTATGTTCAATGTGGTATAACCTACGATTTACTTGATAAAGGTATTGTGCCCGAAGGTTCTGAAGAAAGAAAATGGATAGAAACCAACGCTGTTAAGCTTAACCAGAAGATTAAAGAAGCCCAAAAAGCAGGTGTAAAGCTCTACCCGTTTACCGATTTTCTGGTTGTTCCAAAATCAGTTTGGAAAAAGTATGGTAAACAAATGGTAGCCGATGAATTTATAGATAAAGTGGATTCAGAGAATTATCATAAACCAGATATCAGAAAAGAAATGACCAAAAAGATTTTGAGAATTCAAATAGCAGAGATTTTTGAAACATTTCCTGATCTTGATGGACTAATGTTACGTTTCGGAGAGACTTATTTACACGATACACCACATCATCTAGGAAACAGTCCGCTACGAAAGGGACAAAAAAGTATTCCAGACAATATAGAATTGTTAAAAATCTTACGCGAAGAGGTTTGTGTAAAAAGAAACAAAACGCTTTTTTACAGGACATGGGTACATGATATTTTTCAATATGATCCTGCAACTTATCTAGCAGTAACCAATCAGGTTGAACCTCACCCAAATTTGATATTTGCGGTTAAGCATACTCATGGTGATTTTTTCAGAACCGTAAGATTTAATCAAACACTTGCAATCGGAAACCATCAACAGGTTGTGGAGGTTCAATGTCAGCGAGAGTATGAAGGGAAGCAGGCTCATCCCAATTACATTGCAAAAGGTGTGATTGAAGGTTTTGAAGAGTATGATTATCTTATGGAGCCAGAACAAACTCAGAGTTTGAATGATATAAAAGATTCCAATATATTTGCAGGTGTTTGGACCTGGTCTCGTGGGGGAGGCTGGCTGGGGCCTCATTTAAAAAATGAGTTTTGGGCAGAACAGAATGCTTACGTAATGTCTAAATGGGCGCAAAATACCAGCAGGTCTGAAGAGGAGCTTTTCACTGAATTTGCAAGGTACAAAGGATTTTCGGATGATGATATTCCAAAACTTAGAGAAATAAGTTTGTTGTCAGCAAAAGCAGTATTACGAGGGAAATATACGCGTTACGGTAGTTACAGTGTGGTGTGGACCAGAGATCAGTATATACATGGATCAGGAATGTTAAAAAAACACTTTGATTACGTTATTAAGGAAGGGCTTGTAGAGGCTGTTTTGGCTGAAAAGAAAGAAAGTGTTGACATGTGGAAACGGATAGAAGAAATGGCAGGGGAAATTAAGACAAAAGATGTATCTCTAAATGAATACCTTGTTACCTCAGCAAAGTATGGAAGGATAAAATATGAGATTATTGAAAAAGGCTGGATTGTGATGCTGCTTGGGCACATTGGCGACCAAACAGGAGAATACGAAAAGAATAAAATAAGAGAGGCAATAGGACGGTACGATGAACTTTGGGAAGAATGGAAAGAACTGGAAAAGACCAGCCCTTCGTGTGCCACGATTTACGAACCCAACGGTTTTGCTATCCGCGGACATTTGGATATATACGGTAATCCTGAAACAGGTATTGGTGCTTCGGTTGATAAGTACCGAAAAATATAAAGATTAATAAATCATGAGTAGAATTAAATATGCTGTTTTGGTGTTATTATTTTCATTTTTTTATTGAATCTCTGATGCACAAAATAAAGATCTGTCCTGGGAAGAATTACGTGAAATATAGGAATTCCCTACATGGTACACTGAAGCCAGATTTGGTATCTTGTCACATTGGGGTGCGCAGTCGCGCCCCGAACTTGGCGGTGGTTAGTATGCTAGGCATATGTATCAAAAAGATGTCGGATATCAAAGCTTTGGAAGAAAGGCCTATTTATATCACAATAAAACTTACGGACATCCTTCAGAAAAAGGCTTTAAAGATGTAATGCATGAATGGAAAGTCGAAAAACTGGATGCCGATACTTTGATGAAATATTAGAAATAAACAGACAAACTTTAATTAAAGTAAGAAACATGCAGACATGGAAAACCGATGACGAGCTTTTTAAAATAGCTAAAAATGAATTATTTGTGGCACTTGTTGGAGATGTATTAGATAAATTAGGATACCTACACCAATTTATTTCTCCAAACATAAAACCTTTACGTAACGACATGGTTGTTATAGGCAGGGCTATGCCCGTTTTAGAGGCAGATGTATTCGAAGAATCTGCAAACGTAACCAACAATCAGTTAATGAAAAAACCTTTTGGAATTATGTTTGAAGCTCTCGACAGTCTTAAAGAAAATGAAGTTTATATATGTTCTGGCTCATCGCCTCGCTATGCTCTTTGGGGAGGACTAATGAGCACAAGGGCTCTGAAATTAGGAGCGGTAGGCGCTGTTGTCGATGGATTTTCAAGAGACTCTAATGAAATTGAGAACTTAAACTTCCCAACATTTTCTTTAGGTTCTTATGCGCAAGACCAAGGGCCAAGAGGAAAAGTCATTGATTATCGTGTGCCCATAGAATTCAACGGCATTAGAGTAAATCCTGGAGATATAGTTTATGGTGATCGTGATGGGGTGTTAATTGTTCCTCAAGAGGTAGAAAGGCAAGCTTTTGAAGGAGCTATAGAAAAAGCACGAGGTGAACAGCATGTGAAAAAGGCATTACAAAATGGCATGAGTACGGTTGATGCATTTAATAAATTTGGAATTATGTAAGAGCTTTGATACGTCTCTAAGCAAAATCACGAATAGGAATAACATGTTAATTTTTAACTGAAAACATTAACGATTTATTGATGAGAAACCCAATAGTAGATCAGAATTTTTTATTGCACAATAGTGTTGCCGAAACATTGTATCATGAGTATGCATCAAAGATGCCTATCATTGATTATCATTGTCATATAGAAGCTCAGGAAATTGCAGAAAATAGAATCTTTCAAAACTTGTCTCAAATATGGTTAGAAGGCGACCACTACAAATGGAGAGCCATGAGAGCAAATGGGATTTCTGAAAAATACATTACAGGGGAAGCTACAGATTGGGAAAAATTCCAAAAATGGGCCGAAACAGTGCCATATACCATTCGAAATCCTTTGTATCACTGGACACATTTAGAATTAAAAAATCCATTTGGAATTCAGGATATTTTAAATGAAAATTCAGCAAAGAACATTTACGATAGAGCTTCTGAGAAATTAAGTAGTGGAGAGTTATCTGTTCAAAATATCATGAAAATTTTTAATGTTGAAAAGGTTTGTACAACAAACGATCCTATAGATCCATTAAACTGGCATGAACAAATTACACAAAGCGATTTGAAAATTATAGTCTCTATGTCGTGGCGTCCAGATAGAGCTATGGATGTAAGAGATCCACTAGAATTTAATCGTTATCTAGGAAGCTTAGAAGAACTTAGTTCAAGCGCTATAGATTCTTATTCTGATTATTTACAAGTACTTAAACGTCGACATGATTATTTTCATGATAAAGGATGTAGACTTGCAGATCACGGATTGGAATTTCCTTTCCCAATAGATGTATACACAACGCAAGAAATAAGTTCGATTTTCTTAAAAATAAGAATGGGAAAAAAGCTGTCTTATAGTGATCAGCAAAAAATAATGAGTGCCTTGTTGTATGAATTCTCTGTTTGGAATTTCGAAAAAGGTTGGGTTCAACAATACCACATAGGTGCTCTAAGAGATGTGAATATTAAAGGTGTGCGGAATATAGGAAAAGCATGTGGGTTTGATTCCATTGCTGACTTTAGTTATGCCGCATCTATGGGAATCTTTTTAAACCGATTAGAAGAAGATAACCAATTAGCCAAAACCATTATATATAACCTAAACCCAAAAGATAATGAAATGGTAGCTTCCATGATTGGAAACTTCCAAGATGGCTCTGTGCCAGGTAAAATCCAATATGGTTCAGGTTGGTGGTTTTTAGACCAGAAAGATGGTATGATAAGACAAATCAACACACTGTCAAACCAGGGCTTGCTGAGTCGATTTATTGGAATGCTTACCGATTCACGTAGTTTTTTGTCCTATTCCAGACACGATTATTTTAGAAGAATTTTATGCCAGATAATTGGAACAGACGTAGAGAATGGAGAGCTTCCAAATGATGCAGATCTGTTAGGGAAGATTGTACAAGACATATCTTATAATAATGCAAACAATTATTTTGATTTTTAATACAATAAACACCAATGATGAATAACATAGAGAATATTACAGATTTAACAAATAAGGTCGCTTTGGTAACAGGAGGAGGTTCTGGTATAGGTCTTGGCATAGCAGAACAATTCATAAAGCTTGGGGCCAAAGTGGTTATAACAGGACGCGACTCAAAGAAATTAGAAGCAGCAAAATCGAAGTTAGGGACAAATTGCTTTTTTTACATTAATGATGTTACTAAAAAGAGTGAGCACCATAACCTTGTAAAAAATATAGAAGAAAAAATAGGCCCTATTGAAATTCTGGTTAACAACGCTGGAAAACATCAAAAAAAACCTTCAATTGAAGTCACCGATGAAGAGTTTCAAGAAGTAATAGACACGAATGTTAATAGCATTTTTTCTCTAACAAGAGAGGTTTTAAAATATATGATTATTAGAGAAAAAGGCTCTGTCATTAATATCAGTTCTATGGCTGCTCTTTATGGAATTCCTTTGGTTGCTGCCTACAGCAGCTCTAAAACAGCTCTTTTAGGAATGACTAGAGCTTTAACTTCTGAGTATTCTCATACAGGTATACGGTTTAATACCATTGCCCCAGGGTTTATAGAATCAAAAATGTTCAGAAATGCCATGGCACAAGATCCAGAACGAGAAAACAAGATTCTTTCAAGAACACCCGCACAGCGTTTTGGAGCCCCATCAGATATTGCTAAAGCAGCAGCATTTTTGGCTTCAGACGCTTCAGTATTTATTACGGGTATCTGTTTACCTGTAGATGGAGGGAATTCTATTGGCTTTTAATAGAATAATTTAAAAAGACAAAAAATGTCAAAATTTAAAAAACTTATTGCCAGTATATTGCCTGGGATTTTCCTGATTGGATACAATGTAGGCACAGGAAGTGTCACATCCATGTCTAAAGCAGGAGCCAATTTTGGATTAGATCTCCTTTGGACTGTTCTTATAAGTTGTTTGATAACCTATTACCTCATCGTACTATTTAGCAAATATACCATGGTGACAGGAGATACTATTATTCAAGGTATAAAAAAATACATTCACCCTAGCATTGCTATCATTTTAATAACAGCACTATCTATAATTATATTAAGTGCATTAATGGGCTTGGTAGGTATTCTGGCGGATGTTTTGCAAGTTTGGTCTACAAGCATATTAGATCTTGGTATTTCATCACTATTTTGGGCAATAAGCATCGCTACAAGTATTTACATATTACTTTGGGTAGGGAACTATGCTTTTTTCGAAAAAGTGTTAGCGGTATTTGTAGCCATTATGGGAACTGCCTTTATTGCCACAATGTTTATCAACTTCCCATCTGTAGACGAATTAGCTAGAGGCTTGGTGCCTACATTACCAGAAACTGCAGAAGGAAGCGATAACAGTCCTTTAATTATTATAGCTGGTATGGTTGGAACTACGGTATCTGTATTTACATTTATTATTCGTTCTCAGATAGTAAAAGAAATTGGTTGGAAAATAAAAGATACAAAACTTCAAAAACGAGATGCATTTATTAGTGCTTCCATGATGTTTATTATCAGTGCTGCTGTAATGATTACTGCCGCTTCGACATTGCATGTACAAGGATTAACAATGAATAATGTTGCGGAGATGGTGCCATTACTTGAGCCAATTGCAGGAAAAGCAGCATTAGGAGTTTTTGTTATAGGTATTGTCGCCGCAGGATTATCATCGCATTTACCCAATTTACTAGTGATTCCTTGGTTGATAATAGATTATAAAAACGAAGAAAGAAATACTCAAACAAAAAAATACAGAATCATTTTATTTGTATTATCTGTTGTAAGTATTTTTGGTGTTGCTTTTGGTTTTAAGCCTGTGTTTGTGCTTATGTTATCTCAGGCATGTATTGCCATAATACTTCCAATTACGATAGCCTGTATATTTTATTTAACCTCAAAAAAAGCGTTGATGAGTAGCAATGTAAATCGTATTTATGACTTTATTATACTTAGTGTGATCTTAGTATTTTCAATTTATGTCAGCAGTTTAGGGATAGAAGGATTAATTGCCGATTTAGCAACTTTTTTAATATAAGAAGAAATGAAATTAGGATTTGGATTATATAAACACATGCTCAATGATGCCCATTACCGTTTTGCAAAACAATGTGGGGCAACGCATATTATCATACATCTTGTAGATTATTTTGGGCATGAGAAAAATAATAAAGAAAATGCAAATCAACCTATTGGTCAACAAGAAGGATGGGGAACTGCCGGTGATGGAAAGCTATGGAGTTTGGAATATTTATTGAAAATAAAAAAAGAAATCAATAATCATGGTTTAGAACTGGAAGGGATTGAAAATTTTGATCCTGCCATGTGGCATGATGTTTTATTGGACGGTCCCAAAAAAGAAGCTCAAATAGAACTTATAAAAAAACAAATTAGAATCGTTGGAAAAGCAGGGATTCCAGTATTTGGCTATAATTTTTCGTTGGCAGGTGTATCCAGTAGAACTGTGGGAGCCTATGCAAGGGGTGGTGCCGTTTCTGTTGGAATGGAAGGACAAGCTGATGAAACCCCGATACCAAATGGAATGGTTTGGAACATGGTATATGATGAAAATGCAACTGGGGCTTCACTTCCTAAAATTACCCATGAAGAATTATGGGTTCGTTTACAATATTTTTTAGATAACATCATTCCAGTAGCAGAAGATGCCGGAGTTAAGATGGCAGCACATCCCGACGATCCCCCGATGCCGTATATCAGACAAACACCTCGTTTGGTATATCAACCAGACATGTATCAAAAATTAATTGATATGAAGCCAAGTGAAAGCAACCAACTTGAGTTTTGTTTAGGTACTATAGCTGAAATGACAGATGGCGACGTACATGAAGCAACCGAGCGGTATAGCAGTCAAAATAAAATAGCCTATATCCACTTTAGAAATGTTGTAGGCAAAGTACCTAATTATAAAGAAGTGTTTGTAGATGATGGTGATATTGACATGATACAAATTTTAAGAATTCTTAAAACGAACAATTTTGAAGGAGTGATGATTCCAGATCACACACCGCAAATGACATGCGATGGTTCTTGGTATGCGGGCATGGCTTTTGCCATGGGTTATATGAAAGCTGCCATTACTATTATTAATAGCGAAGAGTAAATTTTCTTTTAAGACTTTTTATTGTACAAAAAAGTATAAGTGATTTAGCTATCATTGAACCCTTTAGATAAATTTGAGCTTTTTGGGATAAAAATTTTTGAATATCCGTTTTCAATCATAACCCAGTAATATTAGCAATAACAAGTCTATCGAAGAGTTTATCTCCAAAGTATCTTCTATTAAGTTTGTAAACAAATTCATTAAGGTAAAGTTGTAGGTATTTCCCTTTAATTTTATGATAATTACCTAGTAAGTTTCGCTTTGCATTACTAATGGTTATGTGTACCCATTTTAGCGTTTTCTTAGTTGTTTCTTTATCAGATTTTTCTGTTATGTGCAATTCAATAAAGTCAGCAATATCAACATATGATGTCCTTTTATCTGTAAAGACAATACTTTTCTCATCAATAGATGCTTCTATAGTTTGATTTATATCTTCTGATTTATGGCTTTGCAGCACTTTAGCTTTAAAGTAACGACATTGGCGTTGTACACTACCTTTTTCATCTTCTAAAGGAGTGCTTTCTGCCATAACAGCTACATTTTGTTTTCCTACCGCACCACGTCCTCTAATACCTTTATCTTGTTCTATTTCAGAAGATTCTACTGTAAAGTAACCTTCTCCATTTCTATCATACCTTCTAAAGTGTACATCGCATTTCTTTTACCCATTGCTTTGCGTAGTTTGTGAACCATAGCCCAAACGGGTTCATAGCGTTTAAGACTTAATTGACGTTGGATTTCTTTTGATGAAAAACCTTTTTTTGTGGCACTTAATAGAAACATGGTTTTATACCAAACCAAAAATGATAAATTTGAGCTTTGCATTATAGTTCCACTTCTTAAAGAGGTTCTACTTCTACATTTTTTATAATTATGGCAAATTACGGATATTCAATTTGGTATTATTAACAATGAAAATAGACGAAACGGAGAATTTGTAATCAAAAGACAGACAAAATATTCTATTATTAACTAAGTTTTTTTAGTGCCAAACAACAAAAATAGAATTGACATCACTTTTTCTTTCATTTTTTTTCTTATAATAGATAATGCTTTAACCATTTGTTTTTCAACCGTATTTACAGACACGTTTTGATATTCAGCAATTTCAACATAAGTAAGACCTTCTTGTTTACTAAGTAAGAATGTCTCTTTGCACCTTGGTGGTAATCGTTCAATTTCATTTTGCACAAGCTTCATTAGTCGATTTATTTCAGTAACATCTTGCACTTCAATAACAGTATCCAAACTTTCTATATACTTTTTTTCTAGTTTAGTGACAGCTACTTCTTTTCTGTATTGATCAATAAATTCATTATAAACCGATTTATAAAGGTAGTTCTTAATAGAAATATTGGTGTTTAACTTTTCACGTTGTTGCCACATTCTAACAATAACATTTTGAACGATATCTTCTGATTTAAAGTTATCTCTGGCAAGATTACTAGCATAATCACATAACTCTTTATAATGAAGGTCTACCAAAAAAGAATATGCACCAGTATGACCTTTTTTAAGGTGTTTGATAAGTTTTTTTTGACTGGAAAACACGTAGCGCAATTAGATAATATGAAATTTAATTAAAACAAATTTAATTTTTTTTTAATAAAGCGTGGTGGTGGTGTAATTTTAGTTTCGTTATACAACTATAGACACTGTAAAATAAATGGATAAAAAAATTGAAATAATAATTACAAAGTTTCTTACTAATGAAGCTAATATCGATGAGCTTAGGCAGTTAGAATTATGGATAAGTAATTCTAAAAATGAAATATTGTTTCTTGAATACATAAAGGCCAATACTTTTTCTAATATGGTTGTGAGTAAGTATGATATCAAAAAGGCCAAGGAAAAGATTGTTCGTAGTATTCGAAAAGAAAAGCGCAAGAGTAATAGTATAATAAAATACGTAGCCGCAGCTGTTCTTATTGGAGTATTGGCTTCGAGTTACTTCTTCAGAGATAATATATTCAATAGTCCTATAGAAAATAGCCCCGTAATTGTAAATACTATAGAAGCTGGGACTGATAAAGCAACACTAACACTAAGTGATGGTTCTGTGGTAGCATTAGAAAAAGGAGAGACTTTTAAAACTAAAAATGCTAAAAGTAATGGCAAGCAAATAGTCTATGGTGTCTCTAAAAATAAAACATCCCCCGAGATAGCATACAATTATTTAACGATTCCTCGCGGTGGTCAATTTTTCGTAAAACTATCTGATGGTACCCAAGTATGGTTAAATTCTGAATCTCAATTAAAGTACCCTGTAAGTTTTATTGATGGCAAACTACGACAAGTAGAGCTTATTTATGGTGAAGCTTATTTTGATATATCTCCGAGCACAAAACACAAAGGGTCAAAATTTAAGATACTAACAGATATTCAAGAAATTGAAGTCTTTGGAACAGAACTTAATATAAAAGCCTACCAAGATGAAAACACTATTTATACGACATTAGTAGAAGGAAAAGTTTCGGTTAAAAACGATAACAAAATTGAGTTCTTAAAACCTAACCAACAGTCCGCAATTGATGTTAACTCCAAAACAATAAATATTAAACACGTTGATGTTAATAATGAAATTAGTTGGATTCATGGAGAATTTGTTTTTTACAAAAAGCCGTTAAAAGAAATAATGAAAGTACTTTCTAGGTGGTACGATGTTACCATAATTTTTCAAAATAAATCTTTTGAAAACACAGAATTTAATGGAGAGTTAAGCCGAGACCAAAAAATAGAAGATATTTTAGAATTAATTAAACAAACAAAAATTATTAATGCATATGAAATAAATAACAATACCATCATATTAAAATAAAAAGAGGGTCGGAAGTATTAATATCTCACCACCAACATTTCCTCCCCCTTTAGGTAATTAATCAATTAAATGTAACTAATTAACACATGCAAATTTATGAAAATTAAACCAACTAACGTTTTGTTTTTTCTTAGAACGAAACTGCTAAAAAACGTCATGAAAACTTTAATATTCTTTTTCTGTTCCGTAGTTTTCAGCTTAACACCGAACAATATTTTATCTCAAAATATCAAAGTTAAAATAGACCAAGATAAGACTGTAACCATTGATGAGGTTTTTAAATTAATAAGTAATCAAACAGATTATAAATTTATTTATCAAACAGACTTATTTAAAGGCTTGCCTAAGGTTCATGTAACTAAAGGAACCATCAAGCTAAATAAATTATTGAAGAAATGTTTTTCAGTTAGCAATTATAATTTTGAGGTTTCAGAAAACAATTCAATTGTTATAAATGAAAAGCCAGATATCATAATTAAAAAAAATAAACAAAAAAGTCTAACGGGTACTATAACTGATAATTATGGGGTTCCATTACCAGGGGTAAATGTTATAGTTAAAGGCACATCAACTGGGACCTCCACAGATTTTGATGGAAACTTTAGTTTAGATGTAGAAGAAGGAGCTATTCTTGTTGTAAGTTATATAGGTTTTAAAACAGTTGAAATTGTTGTCGCAGATCAAACTGTCATTAATGTTACATTAGAAGAAGACGCTGCAAGTTTGGATGAAGTTGTCATAAATGCATTAGGTTTTGCGGTTAAGACTGATAAATTAGGAAGTGCAGTTTCTAGCGTTAAAGCAGAAGCAATGACACGCTCTGGTGAGACTTCCGTAGCGAATGCGATACAAGGTAAAATGTCTGGTGTAAATATTACTCGTAGTAATGGAGATCCAGGTTCTGGATCTAATATTAGAATAAGGGGTGCTAATACTATTTCTGGAAATACACAACCACTAATAATAGTAGATGGAATTCCTATTAGTAACAGTAATAATAATGGAGGGGGCAGTAACTCAACTGCCAATGGTACTTCGCAACAGTCTCGTTTAAATGATATTAATCCAAACGACATTGAAACTTTACAAGTGTTAAAAGGTGCTTCGGCGGCTGCATTATGGGGTTCAAGAGCCTCAAATGGTGTTGTTATTATAACTACTAAATCAGGAAAAAAAGGTTTTAGAGTCTCTTTAAAAACATCCGTAGCATTTGATGAAGTTACTGAAACTCAACTTTTACAATCAAACTATGGACCAGGTTCTTCAGGTGTTTATAGACAAGGTTTTTTAAGGGCTTGGGGAGATGAAATATCAGACAGAGCTGGAGGCGAAGATGTAGTAGATACAAATGGTGCTTATTTTATTGGTGATCAAACAGGAACAATATATTATCCTATAGCACGGGGAAGTTCAACTGATCCTCACGGAGGAAAGCGGTCAAGAGAAACTTTTTTAGATAAAAACTTTAATCAAGTATTTCAAACAGGTCTTTTATTGGAACAATCATTAAGTATTAGTGGTGGAAATGATAAAGGCAATATATTTTTTAGTTTAGGAAATACAGATCATGAAGGGGTTGTTAGAAATAATGATTATAAAAGGCATACCGTAAATATAAGTGCTACCAGAAAGTTTAATGATTTTATCAGTTTAAAGCTAAAAGGGAAATACTCTAGAATTGGAGCAAATAGGATTCAACAAAATTCTAATTTAGCAGGTTTGTTATTAGGTTTTTATAGAACGCCTCCAGATTTTGATATTTCAGATTATACAGGGACTTATGTAAGTGCTACGGGAGCAGAAATAGCAGGGCGTCATAGATCTTACAGAAACCCTATTGGAGCAAGTAATAGACCACGTTATAATAATCCACTATGGACAACCAATAAACAGAAAGCGCCAAATACAGTAAACAGACACATTTACTCAGCGGAACTTGACGTTTTTCCAATTGAAGGGCTTAATGTTAAATTAAGAGGAGGCGTTGATACTTATAATGACGCTAGGACTTATTTTTTTCCAAAAGGATCAGCAAGAACAACAACACCTCCGTTATTTAGAATAGATGGTAGTTTGCTGCAAGAAAATTTATCAGGAACAGAATTAAATTTTGATGCCATTGCTAAATATGATATTGATCTTTCAGAAAATATTACTTCATCTTATGTTTTAGGATGGAATATAAATGACAGAAAGTTTAATAGAACAACAGCAATAGGAAATGATTTTATAGTTGATCAAGAAATTTATAATTTGACTAATTCTAGAGAAACGACTTCAGAAAACTTTATAACTCACCGAAGATCTAACAGAGGGTTTGCAACAGCAAATTTTGGTGTGTTTAATCAGTTATTTATAGATGTTTCTGGAACCGTTGAGGCAGCTTCTACAATAGGTAAACCATTTTTCTATCCAGCAGCAAGTGCTGCATGGCAATTTTCTGATGCTAAATTCTTCCCAGAAGAAAGTTTTATAAGTTTTGCTAAAGTGAGGTTAAGTTGGGGAAAAGTAGGTATCCAACCAGACTTATACAGAAGTTCAACAAATTATGAAGGCGATTTTTCATATAGCGGAGGTCTAGCAGGAACTTTAGGCTCAACCTCTAACGGAGGTGGTTTTAGGTTAGATAACAGAAGGGGTAATAATAATTTAAGACCAGAAATAAAAACAGAAATAGAAACAGGTTTAGAATTGCGTTTTTTCGACAATGCTTTATCCACAAGCTTTACATATTATAATAATGATATTGAAGATATTTTATTAACATTAGATCAGTCAGCGAGTAGTGGTTTTACTTCATTTTATACCAATGGAGCCGCAATTGAGAATAATGGTTTTGAATTTGAGTTTAATGCTAAACTATTAAGAGATAATGATAATTGGTCCTTTTCTCCATATGGAAATTTTGCAACCAATAAAAATGAAGTTACAGATTTATCAGGAGCCGATATTCAACCCTTAACTGGATTTGGAACAGGAGATTCTGTGGCCGCTGTAGGGTATCAAATGGGTGCCTTATTTGGAGGAAAATTGCCAAGAAACGCAGACGGAAGTATAGAATTAGATGCTAATGGTTTTCCAGTAGGCTCACCAGTATATGATATTATAGGCGACCCAAACCCAGATTGGACAGGTGGTTTAGGGTTTAATTTAGCATATAAAAATGTGTCCATGAATGTGCTATTTGAGCACTCACAAGGTGGAGATTTTTATGATATTACCAGACAAATAAACACACAAAGAGGTCATAGTTTAGAATCTGGAAATAAAGCAACAATACCAGCAGGAGGTGTGGTTGACGTTAATGGTAATGCTTATGCTGCTGGAGATGTGGTAAGAGGTAACTTATACGATTTTGGAGCAGGAAATGTGCTTTTAGAAGAAAGTTGGTATAGAGGGAATGGAGCAGGAAACAGAGGATTTAGTGAGTTGTGGCTACAAGACGCAACTTGGACGCGCTTAAGGGAATTAACATTAACCTATTCTTTAGGTCAAAACATACTAGATAAATTAAAGTTATCAGCCGTTAATTTTAGTGTAACTGGAAGAAATTTAGTTTTGTGGACAGATGTTATAGGTAATGATCCAGATAAGAATTTTGCAGGTGTTGGTAATTCTAGAGGTTTAGATTATTACACCAATCCTTCTACAAAGTCATATATGTTTAATTTGAATATAACATTCTAAAAAAATTAATTATGAAATTATTTAAAATAAGTTTTATTATAACAATTCTCTTCAGCTTTTTTGGGTGTCAAAGTATAGTTGAGGATATAAATGATGTCGATCCAAATAAAATTGCTACTGTTAGTGGCGAAGTGTTGTTTACAGGAATTCAACTTGCAGATATTGCAGGGCAATCAGGTATTTTAAGTCAAGCAGGAGGTGTTGCTTCAGGCTATTTTGTTGGAGCAGATAGGCTTAACTTTATTCAAAATTATGAATATATAAATACAGATTCTAATACACCTTGGAATAATATTTACCAAGGCGTTGTAAAACAAGCTAGAGAGCTAAGAAGTGGTATTGATGTGCCTAACAAGGACTTTTTCTACGGAGCATCAAAAGTATTAGAGGCACATGCTGTTGGGACAGCTGCCAACATATTTGGGGATGTCCCTTTTAGCGAGGCTGCTAATAATGATATTCCAACTCCAAAATACGATGGACAAGTGAGTGTTTATATGGCACTTCAAGATTTATTGGACGAGGCTATTTCAGATTTGCAAAATGCAGGAACAAGCGGAGGCATAGGTGAAGATATTTTCTTTGGAGGAGATTCTGGTAATTGGATTAAAACGGCTTACACATTAAAGGCACGTTTGTATTTAGATGTTAGAGATTATGCTAATGCATTATCTGCCACACAAAATGGTATTTCGTCTTCAACGGAGACCATGAAATATTTACCACCAAACACATTAGGAGCAGACACCAATTTATTGCATGAAGTTATTACGGGATCTACTTCAGGTGGGGCTATAGCTGCGAATGGCTCCTTTTTAATTGATTTATTGGGTACTGGCTCTGAAAGCAGGAATAATGCAAAAACTAATGAAGTAGATAGAGCCGCTTATTATTATGATGGAACGGATATAAATGACTCAGGAATAGCTGGTGTTGATGAACCAATGAATCAAATTTCTTTACAGGAGAATTTATTAATTTGGGCTGAAACTTCTTTACGCTCTAGTGCTAGTAATTTTGATACAGCATTAATGAAATTAAACGAGCATCGTGCTAATTTAAGAAATGGTGTTTATTTCCCTGTAAACACAGGTGTTTATGACGATTATGTTGAAGCTGACTTTTTAGCTGGCGGCATTGAAAATGCAGATAGTTCTTTATCTAAAGAAGACGCTTTATTAAGAGAAATTATTGAAGAGCGCTATGCAACATTCTTTACTACTGTTTTAGGATTCAATGATTTAAGGAGAATGAAAAAGGATCCAGTTGCTATACAAGTGCCTGTCCCTTTCAATGTGGGTTCAAAACACCCAGAGCGTTTCTTATACCCTTTTGATGAAGAAAACACTAACGGTGCAAATGTACCTGAAATAGCAGATATATTTGTAAAGACCGCAATAAACCAATAAAGATAAAGTTTTGAATTAGGGATTGTTTTAAATAGTTCTTCTTAAAAATAATCCCTAATTAATTAACTGTATGGATAGCCGTTTGTGATAGAATAAATATCAAATAATAATCACAAGATTTTGATTTTGATCTAGATTTTAACACATTACATTTAAGATCATAATCGTGAATTTATAACAACATTAATTGATTTAATAATATATTTTATGAAACTTTCCTTTAGTAATGCTTTGTTATTGATTTTTTTAATACTGGCAGGTTGTAAAAGTGTAGATACCGTTGTTTTTAAAACTATGGTAGATACAACAACTAAACCTATTTTAAATCAAAAGAGACAAACGTATACTTTAAACGATTTAGGTATCTATGCTAGTAACGAGTTTGATGGAGCCAGATTGAATGGGTTGAAAAAGGTTAATGATAGTACGGCTATCCTTTTAATAAATCCAGAAAACGAGCCCATTAACAATAGTGCTTATTATGCCTTTAAAGTTTGGTCCAATACATCCAAACCTTTTTATTTTACTTTTCAATACCCAAAAGGTTATAAACACAGGTATGTTCCAAAGCTTAAACGAGATAAAGAATGGACTGTTTTAGACTCTACAAATGTTTTCAAAAAAGACAGTATTGTAACAATAAAACTTAACCTGAGTAAATCTCCTACTACTGTTTCTGCACAAGAAATTAATTCTTCATCAGACGTTAAAGCGTGGTACAGCAACTTAATTAAAGGCAAAGAAAGTTATGTACGTTTTAGTAACTATGGGGAATCAAAATTAGGACGTGATTTACCAGTTCTTGATATTTATAAAGGAGATAAAAAAGGCAAGGATATTATTGTGCTATTAACACGTCAACATCCTCCAGAGGTTACTGGTTATTTTGCGTTTCAAGAATTTTTGAAAACCATATTAAATGATTCGAACCTTTCAGGCAATTTTCTAAATAAATATCGAGTATTGGCTTTTCCAATACTAAATCCTGATGGGGTAGATTTAGGGCATTGGCGCCATAATGCAAATGGTATAGACACAAATAGAGATTGGTCTGTCTATAATCAACCAGAAGTAAAACAAACCGTAGAATTCATCACTAAGACTATGAGAAAGCAGGATGCTAAATTGATTTTAGGGTTGGATTTTCATTCTACATATAATGATGTCTTTTATACTAATAAAATTAGAGAAGGAACAACGTTACCCAATTTTATAGAAGATTGGTTCACAGCCTTAGAGGCTAATATAGATAATTACAAGGTTAACGAAGCAGCCGGTAATAGTACAAAACCAGTATCCAAAGGGTGGTTTTTATATGGGCATAATGCAACGGGAATAACCTATGAAATTGGAGATGCCACGCCCAAAGACAGAATTCAAGTTATTGGCAAAGTAACTGCAGAACAGATGATGCACGTTTTACTAAATAAATAGTTTTAAAACTAAGACCATACAATCATTGAAAACATTAAAACCTCTATTTTATTTAATTTTAATTGGCTGTGTGATATCGTGTAAAAAAGAAATTAAAGCAGATATTCTTATTAAAAACGGAACAGTTTATAATGGTATTGACACAGCTTCAAGTCGAGTTTCAATAGCGTTAGAAAAAGACAAAATTATTTTTATTGGTGATGAGGCTTCTGTTGAAAATGATGGAGATAGTTTTTTGCCAACATTAGACTATAAAGAAAAATACGAAACTCACGGTATTGGAACCAACGCTGTTTTACTTGTAGGGCACGGAACCGTGAGAAATCAAGTTATGGGCACTAGTGACCTAAAGGCATCTGAACAAGATATTTTAAAAATGAAAGCGCTTGTGCAACAAGAAATGGATGCAGGAGCTTTTGGTATGTCAACTGGATTGTTTTATTCACCAGGTAGTTATTCCAATACCGACGAAGTTATAGCTCTAGCAAAAGTAGTTTCAAAAAATAAAGGTATTTATGATACGCACTTACGAGATGAAAGCTCGTATACCGTTGAATTAATTCCTGCTATTCAAGAAGCCATTGAAATAGGGAGAGAAGCAAAACTACCTATACATATTTCACATATAAAATGTTTAGGTGTTGATGTTTGGAAGCAAAGCCAAGACATTATTGCACTTATTGAAAAGGTCCAAAAAGAAGGCATTGACGTTACAGCAAATCAATACCCCTATGATGCCTCGGCTACAGGACTGAAAGCCGCTGTTGTCCCACGTTGGGCAGAAAGTGGTGGTGAAGATTCTTTATTTATTCGATTTGATAACCCCAAACTTAAGAAGCAGATTCTAGAAGAAACGAATAAAAATATAACCCGACGTGGAGAACTTGAAAAACTATTGATTGTAAAAGCTACCGACGCATCATTGGTTGGTAAAAACGTATTGGAAATTTCCAAGTTATGGAAGGTTTCTCCAGAAATGGCGGTTTACAAAACGTTAAGATTGGGTTATGTAAGAGTTGCTTCATTCAATATGAACCCAACAGATATTCACAATTCGCTAAAGAATTACACGAGTATTTAAAAGAAAAAACATTGTTTAATCCTAATGGAAGTATGAAAGATAGCGAGTTCTACATTAGTGTTGCCAATAACGATAATGCTAATAATAAAATAGATGAACAAGATCTTTTTCCTTATGAGTTTAAGTATGGGAGGCATGCAGGTAAAATTCAAGAATATGTAAAAGTAGTACCCTTTAGCAGAGATAATATTTCCTACGATATTTTAACACGCTTCCAAGAGCAAATTCCACATGTATATCAATAGATGCAGAATTTTAATTAGAAAAATGAAAAAACTAGAGGGCTAGAAGATAAGAGTAAAATATAATTTTTAAAGAATTCAAAATGAAAAAACTCGCATTACATTGGAAAATATTACTAGGTATGTTTTTAGGCGTAGTAATTGGATTATTAATGACAAATTTTGAAGGAGGAAAAGAACTCATTCAAGACTGGATAAAACCTTTTGGTAAGATATTTATTAACTCTCTTAAACTTATTGCAATCCCATTAATATTGGCAGCTCTTATTAAAGGAGTATCCGATTTAAAAGATATCTCAAAGCTTTCTAAAATGGGTGGTAGAACTATAGGAATATACATTACAACTACAATAATTGCAGTTTCAATAGGCTTACTTTTAGTGAATTTGGTAAACCCTGGACATTCTATTTCTGAAGAAACCAGAACTGAAATGGTTAGTAATTATAGTGATAATACTACGAAGTACAAAGAAACTGCTAAAACACAAAAAGAAGCAGGCCCATTAAAACCATTAGAAGACTTGGTTCCCGAGAATATATTTTCTTCTGCCACTAGTAATCGTAATATGCTACAAGTCATATTTTTTGCTGTATTTTTTGGTATTGGTCTTATTTTGATTCCAGAAGAAAAAGGAAGAACAGTTAAACATTTCTTTGATGGGTTTAATGAAGTTATTTTAAAAATGGTCGATTTAATTATGCTTGCCGCACCTTATGGGGTGTTTGCATTATTAGCTGCTTTAGTCGCTGAGTCGCCAAGTATAGATTTATTTAAAGCATTAGGATGGTATGCCTTAACCGTTGTAATTGGATTACTTTTAATGATAACTATTTACACACTAATGGTTTTGGTATTCACTAAAAAGAAACCTAGTTTTTTTATCAATGGAATTTCTCCAGCTCAATTATTAGCCTTCTCTACAAGTTCAAGTGCAGCCACATTACCAGTAACTATGGAACGTGTAACCGAGCATTTAGGTGTTGAGGAAGAAGTTGCTAGTTTTGTTTTACCAATAGGAGCAACTATTAATATGGATGGTACTAGCTTATATCAAGCTGTAGCCGCCGTCTTTATAGCACAAGCCTTTGGTATGAATTTAGATTTTGGAACACAGTTAGGCATTATTGCTACGGCCACTTTGGCTTCTATTGGTAGTGCTGCTGTGCCAGGAGCAGGTATGGTCATGTTAGTTGGTGTGCTTGGTTATGCAGGAATCCCAGAGGCAGGTTTGGCATTAATATTTGCTGTGGATAGACCTTTAGATATGTGTAGAACAGCAGTTAACGTAACTGGAGATGCAGCTGTTTCTATGATGGTTGCAAAATCTATAGGGAAATTAGGTGAGCCTAAAGTGAAGGATTGGGACGATAATTATTTAAAAAAATAAATTGATAATATTTAAACACATTTCAAATAGGATCTACTATAGTTAAATCAAAATAAAACGTCATAATTTTGCATAAAAAAATAGTTCATCAGGATTATAATTGTATTTACGTCTAATTTATACAAATATACTTTTAACGAGATATTATCTGGAAATAATAAATCTTTTTCCCAAATATTAACAAAAAAGTCCTGCGCTAAATCTTCACAAACATCTTTTGAAGACAAAAAGCGATTTGCATACATAACAAGTGACTCGTAGTGCACATCAAAAACCTCTTTCAAGTTACCCTTAGTTATATTGCTTATTTGAGATACCAATTACCTTTATATTTAATAAAGCTATATTTTGTCTTTACTTTTATTAAGTCTATATATTTTAACAATCATTGATTGACAAAACCTAAGTATAGACCATGAAAAAACCACAGATTCTATTTCGTATCACATAGACTCTGTTTTTACTAATAGTAAAATTTTTATAACAAATATAAAATTTAATTTCAATTTTTATATTATTTGTCAAATTATTTTACATTTAATAAAAACAATTATACATATATAATTATTACCACTAGCAGAAAAAAGCACAAAAACAGCAAGCTGTAAACATATAAAAACTAACACATAACAAGCAACTATCTGGCAATCCAAAAACCATTTTAAAGGAATAGTATTATAAAAAATAAAAATATTGAAATTTTACTAATATGAAAATATTTTTAATTTTAGGAAAAAAATATTCAAAAAATTATATTATTTGTAAAATAATTTTACTTTTGCTAAAACTTAATTTATAATTGATAAGAATGGAAATTAACAATAGAAGTTATCCAAAACAAGACAAAACCATCATAGGAATATGCATGGACGGAACATCGTATCCGTATTATGAAGCTGCAAAAGATGTTATGCCAAATTTACAACGCTTTATTAAGGAAGGCTCATTTGGTTTAGTAAATACCGTAATTCCATCATTTACTAATCCAAATAATATGGCAATTACAACTGGGGTACCTCCAAACGTAAATGGTATCTGCGGAAATTTTTACTGGGATACAGAATTGCAAGAAGAGGTAATGATGAATGACCCGAAGTATTTGAAAGTTCCAACTATTCTTTCTGAAATGAGTAAAAGTGGGCGTAAAGTAGCTGTTGTTACTGCAAAAGACAAATTACGTCGTATGCTTTCACACAATTTAGAGGGTATCTGTTTCTCTGCTGAATTTGCCAATGAGGCAACTTTAGAAAATAATGGTATTGAAAATGTTGAAGAGGATTTAATGGGTAAAGAAAGACCAGGTATTTACGATCCTTATATTTCGGTTTATTGCATTGAAGCAGGAGCAAAACTGCTAGCCAGAGAACACTTTGATGTTTTATACTTAACTACGACAGACTTTGTTCAGCATAAATATGCACCAGGAAGTGAAGGTGCCAACGATTTCTTGGCGAAAATTGATTATTGGTTTGGAGAGCTTGACAAGCAAGGTGCTATTCTAGGAATTACGGCAGATCATGGAATGGAAGCTAAAACCAATAATGATGGAACTCCAAAAGTTCAATTCATAGAAGAGCTGTTAAACGAACAAAATATTCCTTCAAGAGTGATTCTTCCTATTACGGATCCGTATGTTGTACATCACGGAGCTTTAGGAGGGTACGGGACTCTTTATCTAGATGACAAATCACAATTAGAAGAAGCAAAATCATACTTATTAAGTTTAGACGGTATCGAAAAGGTATTAACCAATAATGAAGCAGTTGAAGAATATGAACTACCAAGTGATAGAATTGGTGACCTTGTAGTTTTAGCTGATGCTTCAACAACTATTGGTAGAACTCCTGACTGGCACGATTTAGACAAAGTAAAAGAAGGGTTACGTTCTCACGGTGGTGAGCACTGCCAAGTAGTTCCAATGATTTTTAATAAAAAATTGAACAACGAATATGCGGAAAAACTAGCAACAGGCGAGTGCAGAAACTTCGATTTATACCATTTCCTAAGTAATGGATTTGAAAACGCTTCTCAAGAAAGCAAAAACACTCTTAAAGCTAAATTATGAGCCAATCACAACAAACATTAGAAAAAAGCAGTCATAAAAACGAGGATGGCATCATTGAGTTTGGTGCCATAATAAACGGCAAGCAAGTAACCACAGGAGAATGGATTGAAGTTTATAATCCATACACCAAAAAATTGGTTGGTAGAGTTGCTTCAATTGATACTGATACTCTAGACCAAGTATTAAAAGACACTTATAATACTAAAGTTACGCTTACCCGCTATCAACGCTATGAAATTCTAAACAAAATAGCCGATGAGCTAGAAAAACGTGTAGATGAAGTTAGCCAAATGATTACTGACGAAACTGGTTTATGCCTAAAAGATACACGATATGAGGCAAGTCGTGTTTCAGACGTATTACGTTTTTCTGCAATGAAAGCCTTAGATGATGATTCTGAAGTTTTTCCATGCGATGTTTCAAAAAACGGAAAACCCAGACGTATTTATACCACACGAGTTCCTTTAGGATTAGTTAGCGCTATTACACCTTTCAATCATCCAATGAACCAAGTAGTGCATAAAATTGCACCTGCAATTGCTACAAATAATACCGTAGTATTAAAACCATCTGAAAGAACACCTTTATCTGCTTATTATTTTGCACAATTAGCCATAGAATGCGGTTTACCAGCAAACATGCTTAATTGTATCAACGGAAAAGATATTCAAGCAACTTCAGAAATGATGACTGTTCATCCTGATATTACTATGGTTTCTTTTACCGGTGGAAGTAAAATCGGAAAAATTATTGCTTCAAAAGCCGGTTACAAAAAACTAGTTTTAGAATTAGGCGGTAGTTCTGCATTATTAGTTTTAGATGATGCCGATATTGATGAAGCTGTTGAAGTTACTATGGCAGGAACTTTTAAAAACTCTGCCCAACGCTGTACAGCTATTCGAAGAATTTTAGTCCATAATAGTATTGCTGACGAATACGCCTCTAAGTTAGCGGACCGCGTACAAGCTATAAAATATGGAGACCCATACGATGCCAATAATGATATGGGAACAGTTATAACTGAAGAGGCTGCAAAAGAAATGGAAGCTAGAGTAAAAGACGCAATTGCTAATGGCGCTGTATGTCTATCCGGAAATAAACGAGATGGTGCATTATTTGCTCCAACAGTTTTAGACCATATTAAAAACGACCATGAAGTTGTCGCCAAAGAAACATTTGGTCCAGTGGCTCCTATCATTAGATTTGAAACTTTAGATGAAGCTATAGAAATTGCAAACGATACACCTTATGGATTATCTGGTGGTGTAGTAAGCAATCACTGGCCATCCATTCAACGTGTTATCACAGAACTGGATACGGGCACTGTAAATGTAAACGAAGCACCTAGTTATAGGTTAGAGTGGACACCTTTTGGAGGTGTCAAAGATTCTGGTTTAGGATACAAAGAAGGTGTAATTGAAGCTATGAAAGGATACACATATGTTAAAACATACTCTCTACCTTGGGATATTGCCTAAAATTTTAAAAATCATACAAAATAACTTCAAAAGTTTTTAGGAGTTAAAAAAATATAATAATGAAGATTACAAGAAATGTATTATTAAACCCTGGACCAGCAACAACTACCGATTCAGTAAAATTAGCACAAGCTGTACCAGATATTTGTCCACGAGAACAAGAGTTTGGTGATTTAATGGAGTTTTGTGCCACTGAAATCACAAAATTTGTTGGAAATACAAATGATTATGCTACAGTATTATTTGGCGGTTCTGGAACAGCAACTGTAGAAGCTATTTTAAACTCTGTAATTCCAGACAGCGGCAAAGTTTTAATTATCGATAATGGTGCTTATGGTAAGCGTATGTGTCAAATAACAAGTGTATACAAAATACCAACTGTTATTTATGAATCATCTTCTATAGAGCCAATAAATTTAAATGCTTTAGAAGACTTAATAAATAGTACTGAAGGCTTAACACATTTAGCCATGATTCATCATGAAACAACTACAGGTTTATTGAATGACGTTACATCTGTTGGAGCTATTTGTAAAAAACATAACATAAGTTTTATTGTAGATTCCATGAGTGGTTTTGCAGCAATTCCTGTAGATATGAAATCTATGAATATTGATTATTTAGCTGCAAGTTCAAATAAAAACATCCAAGGAATGGCTGGTATTGGCTTTGCTATATGTAATAAAGCTGCACTAGAATCTACTGCTTCAATTCCAATGCGTAGTTTGTACTTAAACCTTTATGCACAATATGCGTATTTCGAAAAAACACATCAAACTAGATTTACACCACCAGTACAAACATTTTATGCCCTAAAACAAGCTATTGTTGAAACTCATGAAGAAACCATTGAAGGTAGATATGCCCGATATACAAAATCTTGGGAAACACTTTTAGATGGTTTAGATACTCTAGGGTTAGAATATTTAATTGATAAAGAGCATCATTCTAGAATTATAACTTCAATTATTGAACCAAATACTGAAACTTATGATTTTAATGAAATGCATGATTATTTCTTTGAAAAAGGTTTTACTATTTACCCTGGTAAAGTAAATAACTATGACACATTTAGAATTTCCAACATTGGACAAATTGATTATAAAGACATCAAAGATTTTCTGAAAGTTTTAAAAGCGTATCTTGTGAAGATAAATTATATTCAATAACATTAAATTTTTTAAATCTTGGAAGACATACTAGTAAACCTCGGAAAACAACTTAAAAAAGTAAGAGTAAACAAAAACTTAAGCTTAAAGCAAGTTGCTGAAATGAGTGATCTAAGCATTGGTTTAATTTCTAAAATAGAAAACTTTAGAACAACACCATCTCTTCCAGTTTTATTAAAAATCATGCAATCTTTAGAGGTTGATTTATCAGAATTAAACTTAAGTCCTAACAACAAAGAACCATATGTTTTAATAAAGAAAGGGGAAGGAACAGTTGAAGAAAGAGAAGATTCTAGAGGATTAGAATATAATTTTTTGTTTTCAGATAGTATAGCTAATAGCAACTTAAGATTATATATTATAAATGTTAAAAAGGATGTTTACAGAGAGCCCATTTCTACAGATGCTATTGAGTTGCTTTATGTTATTAATGGCAAACTAGAATATATACTTAATGAAGAAGTTATTAAATTAAGTGAAGGAGACATCTTATTTTTTGATGGTTCCACACCCCATGCATTACAAAATAAAAACACAAAGACTGCAACTTTATTAAAATTATATATGATTCAGAAAAACTCATATTAATAATGTCTTTAACATCTCAACAAAAGTACTGGAGAAAACGAATATTCATCCTCACTTGGCTTGCCTATGCAGGGTTTTATTTTGGTAGAAAAAACTTATCGGTTACTTGGAGTTCAATGGAAGTCGATTTGGGTTTAGATAATTCTGACTACGCCTCTATTATTTTTGTTAACAGTTTAATTTACACTATTGGTCAGTTTTTAAACGGCTATTTATCAGATAAATTTGGCCCTCGAAAAATTGTAAGTATAGGTTTGTTTTTAGCAGCTACTGTAAACTTCTTTTTAGGTATGTCCTTTTCAATTGGCATTATTGTATTTTTAATTGCATTAAATGGGTATGGGCAATCCACAGGCTGGAGTGGTTTAATAAAAAACATGACTCCTTGGTACAGAAGTAACGAAAGAGGAATAGTGATGTCTTGGTGGTCTACGTGTTATGTTACTGGTGGTTTTTTAGCTACTGTGTTTGCAACTTACGTAGCCTTCGATATGGATTTCATGTCTGAATTAACCTGGAGAAGAGGTTTCATCTTTCCTTCTATCGTCCTAATAGCAATTGCTTTTATCTACTTACTTTTTACAAGAAATAGTCCTAAAAGTATTGACCTCCCTGTTATTATAGAAGCTAAATATAACCTTAGTGATGATGGGAAGCCCAATAACATTAAGCTACTAAAAATTTTAATAAAAAATAAAGCATTATGGATTTATTCGAGTTGTTATATGATTCTGAAAATGACACGTTATGCTTTTCTGTTTTGGCTACCTATTTACTTAGAAAAAGGACTAAGCTATAATGTAAATGAAGCTGGTTATATATCATCTGTTTACGAATTAATAGGGTTCTTTGGAGTCATTCTTGCAGGTTATGCCTCAGATAAATTATTTAACTCTAAACGTTTTAGTACCGTTTCTCTTATGATGATTGGCTTAGCAGTTGTCTGTTTAATACATCCTTATATGGTAAGCTTTGGCAAGATAGGAGTTATATTAAGTATCGCATTAATAGGAATAGCCACCTATGGTCCAGATTCTCTTATTTGTACTGCAGGTTCTATGGATGTAGGAGGTAAAAAAGGAGCTGGTATGGCTGCTGGTATTATCAATGGCATGGGCTCTATAGGGCAAATGTTTTCAGGGTTTATTGTTGTAGCTATTAATGAAGCTTATGGTTGGGACAACCTTTTTAATTTCTTTGTAGTTATGGCATTTACAGGAGGTGTTTTGGCCTCTTTAAAATGGAATTTTAAGAGTCCTGAAAAACACCAGTAAACAATATTTATAACTTAAATGTTTATTACTATATGTACCGGACCAAGCTTTGGCTTCTATTTAATTTATTAGCACATTAAGGATTCATTTTAAAAGCTTTACACTCAGTTGTGTTATTTTCATTTTCTGAATTAATATTATGACATGCTACAGTTTTTAATAAAACCGATATTTTTAATATGAATACTAAACATGTTAACGACTAAAATTGCTATTCCTATTTGAAACTCAAAGTAGAGTACTTATAGACCGTAAATAGTTAGAAATACTATTAGTTCTAAGTCCTTCAAGCTTCAACTGATGAATAAATTCTGTTAACAGTTTGTAGTCTATTTTATTAAACGCTATATCATCATTACTAAATGCCGTGAGTCTATTTACAGCTGCTTGGTAAACAAGAGCATTTTCTGTTCTGCCCTCATCCATCATCTGATCAATTAACTCTTGTGCAAACTTTTTAAACGATTTAGTGGTATTTGGTGCTTCTCCTTTAATGAAACTGCGAAGCTTTTCAATAGTAAAATCATCGTCTAAAGTTAGAATAGCTTTCTCAATTTTGAAGTAATCTTTCAATAATTTCAAGTTAAGTAGTTTAGCATTAGGTTGTTGTTTTATAATTTGAAAATGCTGACTATCCCAGTAGTGTTCTAAGATTGAAATACCTGAATTGATTGTGTAAACTCTATTAATATGTGTAATTCTGTAAATGATGTTGTAAGTACCATCAGCTTTTGGTCTTCTAGTATCTAATTTGGTTTTTACATTTACCATAATGGAAGTATTATGGTCAAGTTTGTGCAAACTATAGCTAAATCATTGTAATTTGTCATATTTTTTGTATTTTGCAGTATGGCATATTCATTAGATTTCAGGAAACAAGTCTTTAAAGTAAAGCAAAAAGAAAAGCTTACTTTTGAGCAAACAA
>NZ_JAKKDU010000024.1 GCF_021728535.1 Wocania arenilitoris
TAAAACGAAAATCAAAACATTAAACGACAGAAAAAAACAATATCAAAAATTTAGCTTAAATTAGCATTAAACCCTCTCTTAAATTTTAAACCAAAAAGTTCAAATTTATCTGAAGACTTACAGTAGGTAGAATTATGGAAAAATTAGATAAAGAAGGAATCAGGGAAAACACCTTGATACTTTTTGTGGGTGATAATGGTACCAGCAATAAAGTAGTTTCCATTCAGAATAGCGTACAGGTTCGTGGAGATAAGGGACAAACTACAGATGCAGGAACTCATGTGCCTTTTATTGCCAATTGGAAAGGAACCATTCATCATGGAGAAGTAAATAGCAATCTTATAGATTTTACTGATTTTCTTCCAACACTGTTACAGGTGGCGAATATTTCGATAGACCGCGTGGAAACAGATGGAGTAGGGTTTTATTCTCAATTGATAGGGAAAATATCTAAACCTAGAGATTGGGTCTTTTGTCATTATGCGCCTAATTGGGGAAAATTCAAGAACAGACGTTATGTACATGATAAAAAATGGAAACTATATGAAAATGGAGAATTCTATGATATATCAAAGGATAAGGCAGAGCAGTATTCACTGAATATAGAAGATCAATCGCTAGCGGTGCAGGAAAGAGTAAAAGAGTTTAAAGCGATATTAAAAGAATATCAATAAAGAGAAGGAATATATAGTTAAAAATAGGAACGAGTTTGCCATAATAATCAAGAAATTTAAAGAAGGTTACTCTTCTATTTCAAAGCATCAAATATTTATTTCAAAATATAAAAACGAGCCAAACTTCAATTTAAGCGTATAGGTTTTTTAATTAGATTAATAATGTAAGACCTTATAAGATAAGCGAAAATGATGAACAAAAATAAGGTAGATAAAGATATTAATTTAGGTTAGTTGAACTTTAAAACGCTTTATGTTAAGAGGAATCGACAAAGTAAATGTAGAGATAGGCTTAATTGCAATGGCACATAACATAACCTTAAAAAGTACAGTTTAGCTATATAAAAGTACTTTAACTATTTTAGTTTTGAAGATTTTTACTCAAAACTTCAAAACCAAATACTAAATCTGAAAAATACCAAAAAGAAAATCGCCTAAAAATTGCTTTTTAGACGACCTCTTTTTATGGATGTTAATTAATAATAGACACTATGATTAATTTTGTAAGAAAAAAGCAACTTTTTAATGAGGGGATTAAAAATATATATTGTTGTATTTATGTGATTTAAACAATTATTACTTTTTAAAAGTATACTTAATTATAAAGTTCACAAAGTGTTTTTAAAGCTTTTAGATGATTAGACGAAATACTCGTTTAAACTCTTTTTTAACCTGTACTTAGTCGATGCAGATAAATAAGTTTTTCTGATTAATCTAAAATAACAAACTCAATACGTCTGTTAGATTGATGTTCTTTATCAGTGCACGGATAATATTTACAATCAATTAATGGTTTTGTTTCTCCAAAACCTTTTGATGTTAATCTATTTTTATTAATACCATTTTTAATTAAATAGTTTAATGCAGATTTAGCTCTTTTGTTAGATAGTTTCAAATTGTAACTATTCTTGCCTCTAATATCTGTATGTGCATTAATAGCTAATTTAATATCTTGTTTATGGTTAAGTACTTTAATAATTTTATTTAAAGAAATAGTAGACTCTTCTTTAATAGAATATTTAGCAAAATCGAAATAAATGTTTTCCAATACAATTCTTAATTCTTCATCAACTTTAGCAATTACAGGTTCAGTTGTGTTTAATTCTAAATCTTTATTGTAAGTTGTGTCAAAGTTTTTATTTGCTAAAAATACAAAGGTACCATCTTTAAAACCATCTTTTTGGGTGATTAAAGTGTATTGTTCAAAAGGTATTACATTATCAAAACTAAAAAATCCAGATTCGTTGGTCATTTGTCTCGCTACTTCATTATTGTCTTCATCTTTTAAAATAACAAGCGTATTTGGTAGTTTTATTTTTGTAACCAAATCAATAGCTTTCCCTTCTAAAGATTGAATAATTTCGTCATTAACTACGGTGTAAATATCAAAACTGCCTTTTCCATTTGGTTTGTTTGAAGATACATAGCCTTTATTTTTTGTTGCTAGAAAATAGGCGATTTCATCATAATTCGTATTAATGGTATTTCCCAAATTTCTAGGAGCTTTGTACTTGTTACTTAAAATGCGACTAACAAATAAATCATAACCACCTATATTTTGATGTCCTTTTGAAGAAAAATATAAGTGTTTTCCATCTATAGATAATGATGGATATTTTTCATCAGAAGTTGTATTAATTGAATGTCCTAAATTTTTAGGGGTATCTAGAGTACCATCAACTTTAACGTTTGAAACATAAATATCATAACCGCCAATTGAACCAGGCATGTTAGAAGAGAAATACAACTTATCTCCAGTTCTGTTTAAAAATGGTGTTTCAATTGAAGCATTGTTTTTGTTGATATTTAATAATTCTTCGTTTATCCAATTTCCATGAGAACCTTCCTCTAAAGTGGCTTTGTATAATTTGTATTCAAGAGAGTTTTCTCTACTACTTCTTGTAAAGTAAACCGTTTTTTGATCTGGAGAAAAAGTAAGTTGATCTTCACTGTCGTTTGTGTTTAGCATTCTAGAGAATAATAAAGGTCTACTTAAAGCTCCATTTGCACTAATATCCAAACAAAATAATTCTTTATAAGCTTCATTTGTGCTATAATCGATTTTTGCAAATCCGCCCAGTTTTTTAGACGAAACCATAATGAGTTTATTTCTAAAAAAACCAGTTCCAATTTCAGAGAATTTAGTATTTACTCCAGCGTCTAAAACTTCAAATTCAAAACCATTGGGTCCTATGTTGTTAGTAACAGCAGAATTATTGTTATATGATAAAGAATGCTTTGTTGTATTAATATTTGTAGCAATAAGATTTGAAGTTCCTTGGCTAAATATAAAATTTGATATAAAACAAATGATAACGAATAAATTAGTTCTCATTTTAATAAGGGTTTTAAGGATTAATTAGTTTTTAAAAATAGTAGATAACTCAATATAAAATATAATTTACTAGATCAATTGTCATTTAATTCGTTAACTAATTGATTTTGAATATCTTTTGAATTAATAAAACTATGAATTTAAACTCAACAAATCATCCATATAATCTCTGGTATTTGAAAGTCTTGGTATTTTATGTTGTCCTCCTAATTTATTATTTTGCTTAAGCCAATCATAAAATAATCGCTCGCGGGCAATATGTATTTTGGGTTTATTAAGAGTTAAATTGTTATAGCGTTTAGCCTCGTAATCTGAGTTTAATGCTTTTAAAGCATTGTCGAATAATTCATTAAAATAGTTAAGATCTTTTGGAGGTGTTTTAAATTCAATAAGCCACTCGTGAGCCCCTTTTTCTTTGTCTTTCATAAAAATTGGTGCAGCTGTGTAATCTACAATTTCAGCTTTAGTACGTTTACAAACTTTTTTTAAAGCATCTTCGGCGTTTTCAATAATTAATTCTTCTCCAAAAGCATTAATATGATGTTTCGTTCGGCCAGAAACTTTTATTCTATATGGATTTAATGAAGTAAATCGAACGGTGTCTCCAATTTTATATCTCCATAAACCTGCATTAGTGGTAATAATAACCGCATAGTTTTGATTGAGTTTTACTTCGCTTAATGGAATCGCTTTTTCATCTTGAGTGGCGTAAATATCCATAGGTATAAACTCATAAAAAATACCATAATCTAGCATTAGTAGTAATTCACTCGAGTTATTTTGATCTTGAATGGCAAAAAAACCTTCAGAGGCGTTATAAATTTCGTAATATTTAAAATCCTTTTTTGGCAATATTTTTTTGTACTGGTCTATGTATGGTGTAAAACTTACTCCGCCATGAAAATACACCTCTAAATTAGGCCAAACATCAAATAAGTTTTGTTTTCCTGTAGTTTCTAAAACATTGTTTAAAAGTACTAGCATCCAAGAGGGAACGCCAAC
The DNA here is from genome assembly GCF_021728535.1 of Wocania arenilitoris. GTDB lineage: Bacteria > Bacteroidota > Bacteroidia > Flavobacteriales > Flavobacteriaceae > Wocania_A > Wocania_A arenilitoris. The sequence continues at coordinate 4,012 of NZ_JAKKDU010000024.1, forward strand.
TAAACTGGTAACATTCTCGTTTATTGTTTCATCAACAATGGCTTGCATTTTATGTTCCCAATCGCTCATTAACGAAACTTTGTTGCTTGGAGTGCTACTAAATTCTGCCCAAAAGGGCATGTTATCAATTAGTATAGCCGATAAATCTCCATAAACAGTGCCGTTTTCTTTATATAACTCTTTACTTCCTCCTAAGCGTAAACTTTTACCTGTAAATAATTGTGACTCTTCATTATTGTTTAAATACATGCAAAGTAAATCTTTACTTGCAGCGTAATGACAATCTTCTAAAGACTCAGGGCTAACAGGGATAAATTTACTTTTAGCACGTGTTGTACCGCTAGATTTAGCAAACCATTTTATGGGTGTTGGCCAAAAAATATTATTCTCGCCAGTTCTTGAGCGCTCAATATCATCTTGCCAAACATCATAATTATTTATTGGAATACGTTCTGCAAAAATTTTGTAATCTTTTATCGATGCAAAATCATATCTTTTTCCAAACGTTGTATTTTTAGCAAAATCTAAAAGACTAAAAAGCAACTCGTTTTGTACTTCGTTTGGGTATTTTAAAAACAAATCGATTTGATGAAAACGCTTTTTTAAAAACCAAGAAGCAATAGAATTTACTAAAGGAATTGGCATATTTATTTTATATTTAAGTTTTTAAAAATAAGACTTTTTTTTATGACCTACCAAGGTGTTTTAACAAAAATGGAAACCGAGTTTTCGCAACCCATTCAATATTATTTAGTGTTTGAGAACGATTTTTTAAACATGAATCAGTTGTTAAATAAAGCAATTACTATACAATTTGTTAAATATCAGTGCTTAAACTGTGGTTTAAATAAACCTATTTATCGCCAAGGATTTGATAAACAATGTTTTTATGAAGTGCCACAAGCCGCAGATTGGATAATGCGCCCCGAATTAAGCAGAGCTCATTTAGGAAAAGAGGATCGCGATTTAGGCTATGAAAAAAAAGTACAACTGCAACCACATATTGTGTATTTAGCAAACTCTAGCAATGTTAAAGTTGGTGTTACTAGAAAACAGCAAGTGCCAACACGTTGGATAGATCAAGGCGCACATGAAGCTATTGAAATTGTTGAAGTTCCAAATCGGTACTTAGCAGGAATAACCGAAGTGGCTTTAAAAAACTATGTGGCCGATAAAACTAATTGGCGAAAAATGCTTAAAAATGAAATTGAAGATGAAAACTTAGTGGAATGGCGCGAACGATTGAAACCATATATTCCAACTGAGGTTCATGATTATTTTATTGAGAATAATACCGAAACTAACTTAGAATTTCCTGTTTATAGATACCCTGAAAAACCTAAAAGCTTGAATATTATTAAGCAACAAGAGTACTCGGGAAAACTTGTAGGACTAAAAGGGCAATATTTGATTTTTGAAGATGATATGGTTTTTAATGTACGTGCAAACGAAGGGTTGGTGGTAAATATTTCTATAAATTAAAAAATTCCATTTGAAACTTACAAATGGAATTTTATATGATTTATTTTTAAACTAAAAATTAAATATCTTCCTGATCTCTTAAGGTTTGAATATATGCTGCTTTTTGGATTTCGCGACGTCTTTTAACCGATGGTTTAGTAAAAAACTGACCATCTCTTAAATTTTGCATCACTTTAATGTTTCTGTGTTTTCTTTTGTAGCGTTTTAAAGCTCTCTCGATGTTTTCACCATCTTTAACTATTATCTTTAACATAAATGTAATTTGTTTTTTGTTTTATGCGTTTCCTAAAAGGGGTGGCAAAGTTCTGTTTTTTTATTGTTAAATCCTAATTAATAGTATCTTGTTTCTTCTTTTTCTTGCCTAATAAACCGCCAAGTACATTTTTAACAGCATCATTAGTGTTTGTTTTTGTACTATCTAATGGTGTTTTGTTGCCGTTAACAATACCTCCTAAAACATCTTTAACAGTATTGTTTTGCTCTTTTTTAAGCGAGTCGGTTTTAGTTTTGTTATCACCAATAACATCGCCTATTAAATCTTTAATCTTGTCTTTGCTTTGGTTTAAAAGTTTTTGTTTTTCAATCTCAATAAGTTGCTTTGTTAGGTTGCTAATGCCACTTGTTAAATCGGTTTTTACGTTTGGATTTGTGTATGTTCCATCAATATTTGCTGTGACAGGAATGGAAATATTTTTAGCTTCTTCAGTATTAATTTTCCCGATTAACTGATTAATTTCACTTCCTAAATATTTTGCTGGTACGTTAAAAATAGCACTGTAATTTAAGGTTTTATCGAAACCGTGTGAGCCAGAAACGTTAATTATAATGTCTTCATATTTTATTTGAAACTGTTTAACGCTTACTTGCCCGTTGGCAAATTCCAGTTTGGTTTTTAAATCTTTTAAATCTAGTTTTTTAAAGTCTATAAAATTTAGTGCGCCTTCAAGTTTTGTCATTAATTCATTTTGGTTTGCTCCAATTCTAGTGGCTAAAAATTCCGCGAAAGCGTTACCAGAAACACTACTCAAATCAGGAGAAAACTCTTTATCTAATTTGCCTGACAGGTTAATGTTGGTGTTTAATTTTCCGGCTAGCAATTTTGCAATAGGCGCTAAGTTTTGAAGCAATTCCATATCTTTAAACGACTTTGCAATATCAAATCCGTTTGCTCCTAAATCCAAATTAAAAGTAGGTGTTTTGTTTTTTGTTGAAATATTACCAGCAATTGATAATGCACCGTCAAAAATACTGGATGTCATATTCCTCAGTGTAGCTTGTTGATCTTTAATTAAAAGCGCGCCTTTAACATCTTTTAAGTTTAAGTTGTCGTAAACTACGGTTTTTGCATTGGCATTAATGGCGCAATCTAAAAACGCTGGGATTTTTAAAGATTCAGTATCACTTGTGGTTTTGTTTTCAGACGAAGCTTCGTCTTCAGTCATAAAATCACTCACCTTAAATAGGTTAGAATTTACATTAAAATTCCCTTGCAAAGTGTTATCAATTAACAAAAAACCTAATAAATTTTTAATGGTTCCTGTGGCATTTAAATCGCTATCACCCGTTTTTGCTTTAAAATTATTTAATGATACAGTTCCTGGATTAAACGTCATGTCTGCTTGAGAAATATGAATAGGATTAATAATATCTTCGGATGAAAACACAAAATCTGAAATGCTCGCCGAACCATTATTTTTAATACGCTCATACGCATTGCTTTCTATAGCTTTCATATCGAAAGACGTATTTATTTTTCCTTTTAAAATACCACTTAAAGCATTTTCTAGCTTAATAGGATACACTTTGGTAATGTTAGCTAAATTTAAAACACCATCAATGTTAGCGTTTACTAGCATGTTTTTTATAATGTTTTTTAGCGTTGCTGAGGATTTAAAAACATCATCATCAATTTTAAAATTTAGTTTTTCAATATCTACATATGTATCATCTGCATTTCCTGTAGTGTTTTTTATAGATGTATTTATAGAAATATTGGTCACCCGTTTCGGTAAATTAGGATATTTAAACGAGGCGTTATTTGAGGTAATATTAATGTCTAAATTAGGAATAGTTTTTTCTGATGATAATCCTTTTATAACGCCATTTACTTTAAAGTCTCCAGTTGTTTGTAAGTCGTCAATATTTTTAGAATAGGCTTTTGGAATAACTGCTAGAAAATTTTTAAAATCAGATTCTGGGTTTTTAAAAGAAATGTCAATTTGTTGCTCGTTTTCTAATTGCTTTACATAGCCTTGAAACTCTAAAGGTAAATCGTTTATAAAACCTTTGTTTTCTTTAAAGGTATAAATACTGTTGTTTAAATCTAGTCCAATTAAAGCATCGAGCTTCACTGGATTGTTGCTTAAATAGTTTGTGCTATCAATAGTAATGCTAATATTGGCTTCGCTTTTGGTGTCTAATTCTGACGCTTCCGCGGAAAAAATACCGTTTCCTTCGTGGTTTAATTCAGAAACATGAATAGCAATATTTGAGGCTTCATCCAGATAGGTTAATGCACTGTTTTTAATGCTGTAATCTTCAAGATTAAAGGAGAAACTCTGATTGTTGTTGGCTATTACTTCACTTTCTTTTTCTTTAGCAATATCGTAATTATTAGTGCCAAACTTATTGGTTTTTAAGGTTAGTAAAATGGCATCAATATCAATTGAATTTACAATAATTGGATCGTCGCCTGCCTTTTTAAATAGCTCTTTTATTGGCATTGTAAACGATATGTTTTTTGCTGTGGCTAAAGTTTCATCTTTAAAAGGCTCGAAATTTGTAATTATCAAATCACTCACGCTAACATGTGCTTGGGGAAAGTTATTAAGAAAACTTAAACTTACGTCGCTAAATTCTACTTTAGCATTCACGTTTTCATTTATAAAACGCTTTACCATATCTTTAATTTGTCCTTGAAACGCAAAAGGAATGGCGATTAAAAGGGCTATAATAATAAGTAATGTGATGCCTATAATTTTTAAAGCTTTTATCATGTGTCTTTTTTTATGTAATACTTTTGCAGTTTTTAAACAAATCTATGCTATTTTGATATACGTAGAAAATGTGTTAAAGGTTGAAAACATAGTTTTAAATTTTTTTAAGATTTAGATTTTTAAAGCAAATCAATCTCTTCATTCACTTTTAAATTAAAACGTTTTCTAAACAAATAAACACCTAAATATAAAAACGGTGTATCGCAAGCGGCAACTAAAACTTTAAATAAAAAGCCAGAGAAGAGTAGGCCTAAAAACTTATCCCACGCAATAATATTAAACATGCATAAAAGCCCAACAACAGTAAAAGTGTCAACAAATTGCGATAACCAAGTAGAGAAGTTGTTACGTAGCCATAAGTGTTTTCCTTTAGTTAGTTGTTTCCAGAAATGATAAATTTGAATGTCGACAAACTGTGCAAATAAATACGCCATCATACTAGCAAAAACAGCAAGTACAGTGTTCCCAAATACTGTAGAAAACATCTCGTTACTCACAGGCGACCAACTAGTTGCAGGAACAATATTAGAAACGTAAACAATTAAAAGTGAAAAAAATGAAGCAAAAATACCAGCAACTACGACCTGATTTGCTCGCTTTTTACCATATATTTCACTGATTAAATCGGTTATTAAAAAGGTAATTGGGTAGGGTAGAATACCAACCGAAATTTCAAAAAGTTTACTTCCAAAAAATTCAATATCAACAGGATACCAATAAAAAAACTTTTGAAAAATTAGGTTTGAAACAACTAACGAAGTTATAAATAGCGCTGCCAGAAGTAAATATATTCTTTGTGCAACAAGTTTGTCTTTTAGAGTCATGTAAGTTGTGAATTATTTCCTTCTTGACACAATTTAGATAAAAAAAACAAATTCAATCAAAGTTTTGAAGGTTAACTAATTAGTTTTAGGTTTTATTATCTAAATAATTGTCTAAGTCTCCCAATTTATTATCCCAGAATTGTTCGTAAAATTTTAGCCATTTATTTATTTCTTGAAGCTCTTTTGGGTTGGCATTACAAAAACGTTCTCGTCCTTGGGCATATATAATAATCAAACCAGCTTCTTCAAGTGTTTTAATATGTTTGGTAACACCTTGCCTTGTGATATCAAATTGATTGGATATTTGAGTGATAGACAATGCAGAGGTAGCAAAAATCAAGGCATGAAAAATTTCACGCCTTGTTGGATCTGCAATCGCTTTAAATAGTTTGGTTATTTTATCCTGCATTAACTTCTTGTTTTAAATAGCTTGTTAAACCAGAAATGCAATTATCCCAACCACCATTAAAGCTTTCAAACATTGCTACAGCGGTTTTACCAGCATAATTTGTAATTCCAGAATGCTCTAAAGTTAATTTTGTGCCATTTTGGGTTGATTCTAGTTCCCACTTTACAGTAGTTTCTACTTTTGTGTCAGCTACAATCCAAGTATAGACAAGCATATAGGGATTTGCTTCTTTTACTTCTCCACTTATAACTGTACAACCTTTTTCATTTGGAGGAGAGGTAAACGTGTATTGATATCCGGGTTCCGCTTTAAAATCGGCAGGAATAAACCAAGTTGAGATTTCTTCAGCTTTTGAAATAGCATCCCATACTTTATCTATAGCATGATTAAAGACAACTTCTTTTTTAATAACATCATTCATAATTATTTGTTTTTTTTGATTTAAATGCAACTTTATGGTTGCTAAACTAAGATAAATAAATTTAATACGCAACATTTTGGTTGCATAAATAAAACTTTCAAAATATATTCTGCACCGGCGCAAGGGATTGAATACTTCGACAGGCTCAGTATAAACTAAATGTTTGAAATCCCCGACAAAGGAGGGATTGAGTAGTGAAAGCCCGACCCCTCGGGTTGTGCCCAAAAGTTATAAGATAATTGTAGCCAATAAGGTTATAAGTAAAACAAATAGTTTGTTTGTAAGCTATAGAAAATATTTTGATTAAGTTTGTAAATAAAATTAAAATAAATTAAAATAGATTAAAATATAAAATTATGGCATTAGAAATAACAGATGCAACGTTTGAAGAAACAGTTTTAAAAAGTGATAAGCCAGTATTGGTTGATTTTTGGGCCGCTTGGTGCGGACCATGTAGAATGGTTGGGCCAGTTATTGAGGAAATAAGTGGTGAGTACGAAGGTAAAGCTGTTGTTGGTAAAGTTGATGTTGACGCAAATCAAGAGTTTGCTGCAAAATATGGTGTACGTAACATTCCTACTGTTTTGGTTTTTCAAAATGGTGAAGTTGTTGGTAGACAAGTTGGTGTAGCACCTAAAAATGCTTATACAGATGCTATTGATGCGCTTTTGTAAAAGATAATTAAAAAGAAAATTGAAAAGGTTTGCCATTTATGGTGAACCTTTTTTTATTTTAGAAGCAAAATTAATATTATGATTGAAAATAAAGTTCAAAACGCTATTGATAGTAAATTAATAGAAGCCCGAAAAGTATTTTTATGGGGACAAGTTGATGATGATTCGGCTAAACACGTAGTAGATAGATTATTATATTTAGATGCTTTATCTAATGAAACTATACATTTATACGTTAATAGCCCTGGTGGTTATGTAACATCTGGATTTGCTATTTACGATTGTATGAAGTCGCTTAAAAGTCCAGTATCAACTATTTGTACAGGTTTTGCAGCTTCTATGGGGTCTATTATATTATCGGCTGGCGAAAAAGGGATGCGCTATATTCAGCCTCATGCTAGAGTAATGATTCATCAACCAAGTGGTGGTGCTCGTGGTCAAGCAAGTGATATTGAAATTACAGCGAAAGAAATTATTTTAACTAAAGAATTGAGTGCCCAAATTTTAGCTGATAATTGCGGACAAACTTTTGATAAAATAATGAAAGATTTTAATCGCGATCACTGGATGAGTGCAAAAGAATCTGTTGATTACGGTATTGTTGATGCTGTTTTAAAATAGGATATTGGTATAACCATGAATTTACAGCAGGAACTTAATAAGGCTAGTGGCTTTAAAAATTTCGAATTGCTTGCAAAACAAGTGGTTGAAGGTTTTATTGCTGGAATGCATAAAAGCCCGTTTCATGGATTTTCGGCAGAATTTGCTGAACATAAAATATATAATCAAGGAGAAAGCACACGCCATATTGATTGGAAACTGTTTGCTAAAACAGACAAGCTTTATACCAAAAGATATGATGACGAAACCAATTTACGTTGCCATATTATTGTAGATAATAGTAGCTCGATGCATTATCCAGAAGTGGATGACTTTTTAATTAATCATTTAAATAAAATAGGGTTTTCTGCATTAGCTTCAGCTTCTTTAATGCATATGCTTAAAAAACAACGAGACGCAGTAGGGCTGAGTATTTATAGTGACGATTATGACTTTTATTCGCCTGAAAAGGGAAGCGAGCGTCATCATCAAATGTTATTAAATCAACTAAGTGATGCTGTTATTTCTAAGCCTTTAAATAAAACTACCGAAACGTATACATATTTACATCAAATAGCAGAAAAAATTCATAGGCGATCAATGATTTTTTTGTTTACAGATATGTTTCAAACTTCAGCAGATGATACCAAACTATTTGAAGCTTTACGCCATTTAAAATATAATAAACATGAAGTAATTTTATTTCATGTGATTGATAAAGACAAAGAATTAAAGTTTGATTTTGATAATAAGCCTAAACGATTTATTGATGTTGAAACTGGTGAGTATATTAATTTATATGCCGATACTATTAAAGAAAGTTATCAAGATTCGGTAAGTGCTTATTTTGAAGCTTTGCGCTTAAAATGCGCGCAATACAAAATTAAATATGTAGAAGCCGATATTAATAATAATTTTAATAATGTGCTTACAACTTATATGATAGAACGACAAAAATTTATTTAGTAATATTTTACGAAAAAACACTAAAAAGATTTGAGATATAAAAAAAAGGCGTGTATATTTGCAACCGCAATAATGCAACGGTCTGGTAGTTCAGTTGGTTAGAATGTCGCCCTGTCACGGCGAAGGTCGCGGGTTCGAGTCCCGTCCAGACCGCAAGTATTGCTAAAAGCTCTAAGAGATTAGGGCTTTTTTTGGCAATTAAAAGAAGTTGTGTTGTCCCAGTAAAATGGGATGGTTTACGTAGTTGAACCGATGGAAAGCTTTCCTTTTTTCTTTATAGAAAATTGGGATGCTTTTTTGTTTTGAGATCTATATTTTTAACCTTATTGATGGTGGAAGGACTATTAGTAACATAATTATTAAAGAATAAAAACTCCATTTTAATGTTAAATTCCTTACTTAAAACTGCAGAAGTTTAAACATTATTTACAAACCCTAATATAAAACACTTTTCTCTTACTATATTTAATCATTTGCTGCAAAAAGGTTTTAAAAACCTCACTATTAAACCCTTTGTCCATTAGCATAAATTGTAAATGCCCTCTATTGCTTATGGCTGAAATCATATTTACGGTATAGCGTTTTCCTGTGGCTTTAATAATAGGCGTTTG
>NZ_JAKKDU010000025.1 GCF_021728535.1 Wocania arenilitoris
CAAACGCCTATTATTAAAGCCACAGGAAAACGCTATACCGTAAATATGATTTCAGCCATAAGCAATAGAGGGCATTTACAATTTATGCTAATGGACAAAGGGTTTAATAGTGAGGTTTTTAAGACCTTTTTGCAGCAAATGATAAAATATAGTAAGAGAAAAGTGTTTTTTATTACAGATAATCAACCTGCACATAAAACCATTAAACTTAATCAATGGTTAGAGCAAAATAACGATAGAATTGAAGTCTTCTTTATACCACCGTATTCTCCAGAACTCAACCCGCAGGAATATGTCAATCAAGATTTTAAAACCAATATCATAGGCAAGAAAAGAGCCGTCAACAAAGAACAACTTAAAGATAATATCAACCATTTTATGACGAAAAGAAAACAAGATAAACCCCAAGCGAAAAAATATTTTCACCATAAGCACGCACAGTATGTTGCTTAAGAGGTTTGTAAGAACTAATTATCTAAACGATTAATAAGTATTATTAAAAAAATAATAACTTAACACCATCGCAATGGTACTATAAAAACTTAAATAATAAATTGTTCCGCACAATATTAAAGATAAAAGATGAAGATAAAGTTAAATAAATTACAACTTAGTAAGATAATAATATCCTTAATATTAATGGGTATTATTAATAAAGGGTATGGTCAGAACCATGTGGTATCAGGTGGAGAAATGACAAATACTGGTGTATTATCACTTTCTACAAGTACAAGTTGGAGTACAGATAGGGCAGCCTTACCCGGTTACTTTAGTGCCGTTGGTACTGCTACTTATACAGATGCCGATGATACGCACAATGTGGATGGTTATGTAAAGCATTACATCAATGCCGCAGATCAAGGGTTTACCTTTCCTGTAGGCTCCGGCACCGATTTGCGAACCTTAACAACCAGTGGCACAATAGCAAATAATTCTGAATTTGCAACAGCTTGGATAGTTGGAGACCCTAGCGGTAATTTAGACCCTACCATCCCTAATGCAGGCACACATGGTATAATATCAGTTGGTGCGGGAATTGAAAGAGTAAGCTCTGTTGGGCAGTGGGACTGGCAGGATATAAGTGGTACAGGCAATGGAGTAACTATAACGGTAAGTATTCCAGATATGACAGCTTTTGCTTCAGCCTCCGATTTGCGCTTAGTAGGTTGGTTTGGCTCACAATGGGTCAACTTATCTGGTAATACAGGAGCGTCAGGAAATATCGAAGACAGTACCTTAAGTGGTACAATGCTTGCTGGTATAACAGCTATTGGTATTGGTAGGTTAAGTACATGCGATCCTTTAAGTTCATTATTTGTAGACACAGATAGCGATGGTATTGGTAATGACTGTGATTTGGACGACGACAACGACGGAATTTTAGACACCGACGAAGGTTGTTTAACGACAGCGTACCCCCAAACTCTCGATTTTGAGTATATTTATAGCAACGGCGGTGCTGGATACACAGCCGGTACATACGGTACGGGAAATTTTGATGCTTATAGCTGGAGCTATACGGGGAGCACACCGCAAGATCGGGCAAATTCATTCGATCCGGCAACACAGGGTTCAGACGATGGAATCAGGTTTACCGGCGAGGGTTCGTATACAATTGACTTTGTTGAAGAGGTAACACACCTCAATTTCGCGATTTCCGAGTTTGAGGAAGGACCGTATAACCCCAGTAGCGGAACCGCTGCGTGGGAGTACGTCACGGTTGATGTGTATGACACTGCCGGCAATCTGCTAGATGCTGATTTGTACATTGTGCAGCAGGGTTCGAATGTTATTAATCTTCCTGAGCCCAATACATATGGTAGTGATTCCTCATTTCCCGCCGCCGGGGATCAGGACTTATTCGGTCAAATTCGGTTTGATTTTGGTGAACTTTTGGTCGATAGAATTGAAATCTCGTACAGTAACCAGAATGCCTCATCTCGACTAATAGAGCCTACATTTGATTTTGTAGAAACAATCTGCGCTGACACCGACGGCGACGGAATCCCAAATTACTTGGATCTAGATAGCGACGGAGACGGGTGCCCAGATGCAGTAGAAGGAGGCGGAAGCTTCACCTCAGCTGATATTGATGCCAATGATATGCTCACAGGTGGGGTAGATGGTGATGGTATACCAACAGTCGCTACATCTTCAGGGCAGACTATAGGCACCTCTCAGGATGCAGCAACCCAGGATCCTGATTGTCCAGATCCCTGTGATGCGGCAGCTTCGGGCAATACCGATACTGATGGAGATAATGTGAGCGATATTTGTGATCTGGACGATGACAACGACGGTATTCTGGATACAGACGAATGCACTGGTCCTGCTGTGGCATTATCGGTTGAACATATAGGTACACCTGTAAGTGCAAGCGGAACCGGAATAGGACATAGTGTCAGTCTTCCATACACCATTCCAACGGGTACTAATCGGGTTGTAATGGTAGCAATAGCCTTCGAGCGAGACCATTGTAATGGCTGGCGAAATAATGCACCAGTCTCTAGCCCACATATCGAAGGTGGACAAAATATAACCATGTCTTTCAATGGGGCGTCCTTAACTCAACAAAATAATTTTTTAAATTTTTCCGATGATGGCATAGGTAATGGTATTGAAGAGAATGTCTGGATGTTTGCGCTCTGGGAGAGTGATATTGCTGCTGCCGGCAGTTCGGGTACTTTCACTATAGGTGGTTTAAATAGCCCGGCATGTGCACAGGATGAGACCATTATAACAGCATCTACCTATCAGAATGTATTACAGGAGGTGGATAATGTTACTAGCCAGGGGGCTTATTCTGGTTGGTGGGAAATAGATGAGGACGGTAGCCAGGGTGGTATTTTATGGCCTCCTCCGGGAGTTATAGATTCCTGGGATCCTACCTCGCCTGACCAGCCGGCGGGCACCTCGGCAGTCAATAACCTGTTATATATTGTTAATCATTCCAGTGAAGAGAACCAAAGTGGCTCAATCACAACTACGGGTACAGAGATATCCCGGCTTAGTATTGCCAATACGGCTACCGGGGATGTTATAGGGGCTGGATGGAACGCCAATGAGCATGATGGTTTGTTCCTGGCTATTTCTACGGTTTCGGGCGTATCCTCTTCCACTCCTATTACAATCAACGGCCCTGCATCTTATGCCGGTAATGCCTTCGGGCTTGAGTTGGTGAGCGTTGGAACAGTGCCAAGTTGCCAGGATACCGATGGAGACGGCACTGCTGATTATCTGGATCTAGATAGCGACGGGGACGGGTGTCCAGATGCCATAGAAGGAGGCGGCAATTTCACTTATGCAGATTTAATCACATCAACTATAGATGGCGGCAATACACAAAACGGAGGCAGTTATAATGGGACATCATTTAGTCCAGTAGTTTATAACTTAGGAACCGAACCTGGGCAGGTAGATGCAGATGATGATGGGATATTGGATTTTGTAGAAACAGCCCATGGAGCAAACACAGGACAGGGCGTAGGAACATCACAGGATGTAAATACAAATAACTGTGCTACCGATTTAGAGTTAACAAAGACGGTAGCAGACACAGGAGGAAATCCAATAACACAAGCAAATGTTGGAGACACAATAGTATATAGCATAACAGTAACCAATAATAGTCCGTATGATATTGATGTAGCAGACATCGTGATACAAGACACTTTGCCTACAGGAGTTACATACTTTGTATTGGATCCTAGGTTTACTCCAGATGGAACCACATTTGTAGTGAGCGGTACAACTGGAACATGGGATTTTGTGAATGAGGTTTTACAACAAGGAGCAAGTTTAACATTAAGAGTAGCGGTGGAAATTGGACCTAATTGTGGAACTTTGATAAACACAGCAGAAATAATTTCAAGCACACCTCTAGAAGATATCGATTCAACTCCAAATAGTGGTGGTTAATTATTAAGGAAAAAGAGTTGTTTTATTCAACAATAGATATAAAAGCGTTTTCAAAAGCATTAATAGATAAGTAAATGAAAAAAAATTACACCAGATTTGCATTAAAAAATTATTTAAAAAAAATACTTTTTAGTTTCTTTTTGGTTTTTTATGTGATTACTATAGGAGCTCAGTCTTTACCTATAGCATATGATACTACAATATATGCTACTGAAAATAGTGTAGATACCGAATTGAATATTGTTGCACCGTCTGATATGGATGCCGATGCATTAACCATTACAGTAACTGGGCTACCTGCAGCAGGGACTATTACTTTAAGTAATGGTACAGCAGTTACTAATGGACAAACTTTAACAATAGCCGAGTTAACATCATTACAATATGATGCCCCTGCTTCTATTGTTAACCCAGGAGATTTTACATATAATGTTACCGATAAAGATGGAACAACATCAGGACTAGTTAATATAATTATTACAGAAGATGATTTTGATGGAATAGCAATAACTGTAACAGATCCAAATTCACCTTCAATTTCAGTGCCGGCAGCTATTACAATTTCTGGATGCGATGAGAATAGTATTCTTGCAACCTCAGAAGATATTTTAGATGCAACAATTAAAACACACTATGTGTATAGTAGTACTCTTGTGACTGTATTAACTAATCCTACACCAGCAGAAATTGTTACTTTTAATAATTTAGTTGGGTATTCCATTGCTGATGCTTCTGAAAATATTGTATCCCTAACTTATATAGATGTTGTAACTCAAACCACTTGCCCAATTAAGGTAACCAGAACATGGACTATTACAGATTCGTGTAATCCACTAGTAACAACTACTCAAGAAATTAATATAAAACGCACAATACCACCAACTGAACAAGGCGGACCAGTAGCAATAGCATCAGAAGTAGAATGTTTTGATGATGCAGTAGCACCAGTACTACCAGTAATGCAGGATGTTTGTGGCAATGTAATTGCAGCACCACTACCAGTAGTTACAGGAACAGCAACAGACAACACGGCTTGTGATGGAGACACTGTAATTTATACTTACACCTACGTAGATGGCTGTGATAATACATTAACAACAGATTGGGTTTACACGTATACACTAAACCGTTTGACAGATCCAGTCGAAGTAGGCGGACCAGTAGCAATAGCATCAGAAGTAGAATGTTTTGATGATGCAGTAGCACCAGTACTACCAGTAATGCAGGATGTTTGTGGCAATGTAATTGCAGCACCACTACCAGTAGTTACAGGAACAGCAACAGACAACACGGCTTGTGATGGAGACACTGTAATTTATACTTACACCTATGTAGATGGCTGTGATAATACATTAACAACAGATTGGGTTTACACGTATACACTAAACCGTTTGACAGATCCAGTTGAAGTAGGCGGACCAGTAGCAATAGCATCAGAAGTAGAATGTTTTGATGATGCAGTAGCACCAGTACTACCAGTAATGCATGATGTTTGTGGCAATGTAATTGCAGCACCACTACCAGTAGTTACAGGAACAGCAACAGACAACACGGCTTGTGATGGAGACACTGTAATTTATACTTACACCTACGTAGATGGCTGTGATAATACATTAACAACAGATTGGGTTTACACGTATACACTAAACCGTTTGACAGATCCAGCAATAGTATGTCCTTCCGATCAAACAAGAGTTATAGATCAAAATGAAACTACTTATAGTACTGTAGGAACAGAATTTGATTATACATCATTAACATATACTTGTAATACTCCTTCCGTAATAAATAATTTGAACGGATTAAATACTTTAGATGGTTTTGTATTCCCATTAGGAGATACTATAGTAACATGGACATCTACAGATGACTGTAACAATGTAACTGAGTGTAGTTTCACTGTTAGTGTATTAAAGGGAGATATAGAAATATTAAAAGAAGGAGAAATAAATGATGTGAATGGAGATGGTATCTTTGGTAATTTAGGAGATAGTATAACGTATAACTTCACAGTTGCGAATACAGGTAATCTCACACTTACAGATGTAGAGATTACGGACCCATTATTAGGCAGTGCACCAATATTAGTAACACCAAGCACCTTAATGTTAGGAGACATAGGAACGGCAAGTGCAGATTATATGATTACACAAGCCGATATAGATGCAGGTGAAGTAACCAATCAAGCTACGGTAAGAGGAGAGGCTCCAGGCGGCGATCCAAACGATCCAACGGATGATGTTACAGATACGAGTGATGATCCAGCAGATCCAACGGACAATGATAATAATGGAGACGGTGAACCAGATGACATAACAATTATAGTGATTAATAATCCAAATGATGATGATGACTGTATTATCATTATTTATAACGAGTTTAGTCCTAATAATGATGGTGTTAATGATTATTTCGTGATAGATTGTCTTGACAACTATCCAGATAACACATTAGAGGTTTATAATCGTTGGGGGAACCTTGTATATAAAGTAAAAAACTATAAAAATGATTGGAATGGAACTTCTAATGGAAGGTTTGTGGTAAATGAATCCGATAAATTACCAGTAGGTACTTATTATTATGTAATAAATCTTGGAGATGGTTCTAAACCAAAAGTAGGTTGGTTATATATAAATATGTAAATATGAATTATATGAAATTTATGATAATGATTAAAAAGTCATCAATAATTAAAAGGATACTAATCTTAACGTTGGTATTATGGGTAGAAGAAAGTTTTAGTCAGCAAGACCCTCAATATACACATTATATGTATAATACAATGAGTGTGAATCCTGCATATGCAGGACAACGAGATGTTTTAAGTATAACAGGTTTATATAGAACGCAATGGGTAGGGATAGATGGAGCACCAAAGACACAAACATTAGGTATTCATTCACCTTTAAGAAATGAGCGGGTAGGATTAGGTTTAGTTGTTGTTAATGATAACTTAGGTCCAGCTAGTGAGACTTATGTTAATGCTAATATTTCCTATACAATACCAGTGGATGATTCAGGCACTAGCAAATTATCTTTTGGAATAAAAGGAGGCTTTCATTTACTATCTACCGATTGGAGTAAAGGGATTTATCAAAACCCAGATGTTGTATTTAATGAAAACATAAATTTATTTTCACCAACAATAGGAGCAGGTATATATTTACATTCCGACCGTTGGTATTTAGGTTTATCAGCTCCTAATTTTATAACAACAAATCATTATGATGATTTTCAGGAGTCTTTAGCAACAGAGCGTTTGCATTATTTTTTAATAGGAGGATTGGTTATGGAAGCATCAGAAACAATAAAGTTAAAGCCAGCCTTTTTAGTAAAAGCAGTATCTGGAGCACCCATTATAGCAGATCTATCATTAAATGCACTAATTAACGATAAATTAACATTAGGATTAGGCTATAGATGGGATGATTCCGTGAGCGGTTTGGTTGGATTTCAAATTACCGATGGTTTAATGATAGGATATTCATACGATGCAACAACAACAAAAATAAATAATTACAATAGTGGTACACATGAAATAATGATGAGGTTTGAGCTTCAACAAATAGGAAGGTTGTTATCACCTAGATTCTTCTAAAAACGAAACTATGAAAGTAAAAAAAACAATATTATTGATAGTGTCTTTATCTTTATTTTTTGCGAGTTTTGGACAAAAAGTAAATTTAAAGCAAGCAGATAAATTATATGAAGACTTAGCTTATATAAAGACAAGTGAGATTTTATTAGACGTAGCAGAGAAGGGCTATAAATCGGCTGAATTGTTTGAGAAATTAGGGAATTCATTTTATTTTAACAATAAAATGGAAGAAGCAACTAAATGGTATGGAGAATTAATGGCTTTAAACAAAGATGTTGATCCAGAATACTATTTTAGGTACGCTCAAGCCTTAAAATTCACTGAAAATTATGCAGAAGCCAATAAATGGATGGAAAAGTTTATTTCGGCTAGCTCATCAGATTTAAGAGCCAGATCATATGCATCCAAAAGGAATTATTTAGAAAGCATAGAAAAAGTTAGTCGAGAAATTCCAGTAACAAACATGTCCTTAAATTCAGAGTTATCAGATTTTGGATCAAATCAATATAAAGATGTATTTCTGTTTTCATCAAATAGAGAATCAGGAAGACTATACGAATGGAATGAACAGCCATTTTTAGACTTGTATAGCGCAAAAAAAACAGAAGAAGGAACCTACGGTAATGTTATAAAATTTGATAACCTTATAAATACAAAATACCATGAATCAAGTATTTCCTTTTTACCAACAGATCAAATAGCCTATTTTACAAGAAACAACTATTATAAAAAGCGATTAAAAAAAGACGATACAGGGCTTAACAGGTTACAAATATATAGAGCCCATTTACAGAAAGATGGTAGTTGGGGAGAAATAACATCTGTTCATTTTAACAGTAAAGACTATAGCTGTGCACATCCATCAGTAAACAGTAATGGCACCAAGTTATATTTTGCATCAGATAAGCCAGGAACTATTGGGAATTCAGATATTTATGTTGTTGATATACTCGAAGATGGTAAGTTAGGAGAGCCAGAAAATCTAGGAAGCTTAATAAATACAGAAGCACAGGAATCATTTCCTTACATTAATTCAAAAGGAGATTTATACTATTCATCAACAGGCTTAAACGGATTAGGCGGATTCGATGTGTATGTAGTAAGAGATTTTGAAAATAAATATAAAAATGGAGCACCCTACATTGTAGAAAATCTAGGCAAGCCAATAAACAGTGCACAAGACGATTTTGGCTATTATGAAAATTTAGGCACCAAAGAAGGTTTTTTTACATCCAATAGACCAGGCGGAAAGGGCGATGACGATATATACAGCTTTACAGTTCCAGACTGTACACAAGAAGTAGAAGGAGTTGTTTATAATATAGACACCAAAGAAATTATACCAGGAGCAACAGTAACACTATATAATAAATCAGCAGAAAAAATAGAAGAGATGGTTGTAGGAGAT
Organism: Wocania arenilitoris; assembly: GCF_021728535.1. Taxonomy (GTDB): domain Bacteria; phylum Bacteroidota; class Bacteroidia; order Flavobacteriales; family Flavobacteriaceae; genus Wocania_A; species Wocania_A arenilitoris. The sequence continues at coordinate 8,925 of NZ_JAKKDU010000025.1, forward strand.
GATGCTAAGTATCATTTTACAGGATTACCATGTGAGTCTGTTTTTTTAGTAAGAGGAGAAAAAGAAGATTATAGCAGTGATGAGAAGCGTTTTGAGACAACAGATAATCCAAATGAATTTATAAAGATAGATCTAGAGTTAAAGCAAGAAAAAATACTAATTGAACCATGCGATGATTTGGCAAAAGTATTAGATATCCCAATAATTCATTTTGATTTTGACAAGTATAATATTAGGCCAGATGCAGAAATAGAATTACAGAAAGTACTAGCGGTATTAAATAAGTATCCTACAATGCATATAGACATTAGGAGTCATACCGATTGTAGAGGATCCTATAAGTACAACGAAACCCTAAGTGAGAATAGAGCACAATCAACCAAACAGTACTTAATAAATAAAGGCATAGCCTCAGAGCGATTAACAGCCAAGGGATATGGGGAATATCGCTTAGTAAACGACTGTGCATGTGAGCCACATAATGATTCAAAATGCTCAGAAGCAGAACATCAAGAAAATAGACGTAGTGAGTTTATAATAACAAGTATAAATGGTAAAAAGTGTAATGAATAGAGGATTATTGTAAACAATAAGTTAAAGAGGCTGTCTTAATGGGCAGACTTTTTTTGTTTATGTTTAGTTTTAAATTTAGTCGTATTTTTACATCATGGAAGAAGAAAAAGTTATACTAGTTAACGATAAAAATGAAAAGATTGGTTTAATGCCAAAAATGGAAGCTCATGAAAAGGCCTTATTGCACCGCGCATTTTCTGTTTTTATATTTAATGATGAAAATGAATTAATGCTACAACAACGTGCCCTAAACAAGTATCACTCTCCTGGTTTATGGACTAATACTTGCTGTAGTCATCAGCGCGATGGAGAAACAAATATACAAGCAGGAAAACGTCGTTTACAAGAGGAAATGGGTTTTGTAGTAGAACTTAAAGAATCTATTTCATTCATTTATAAAGCCCCTTTTGATAATGGTTTAACTGAGTATGAATACGACCATGTTATGCTAGGTAATTATAACGATGCACCCAATATAAATGAAGATGAAGTTGCAGATTGGAAATGGATGCCAATTGAAGCTGTAAAGGTAGATATGGAGTTACATCCAGAATTTTATACAGAATGGTTTAAAATCATTTTTAGTAAATTTTACAAACATATTAATTTGCAAAAATGAAGGTAACAGTTAGCAGAAAAGCACATTTTAACGCAGCTCATAGGTTATATAGAAAAGATTGGAGTGATAAAAAAAATAGTTTAGTTTTTGGTAAGTGTAATAATCCTAATTTCCATGGACATAATTATGAACTTATTGTAAGTGTAACTGGAGAAATTGATAAAGAAACGGGGTATGTTATTGATATTAAAACTTTAAAAGATATTATTAAAGAGCAAGTTGAAGATACTTTCGATCATAAAAACTTAAACTTAGATGTTGAAGAATTTAAAACTCTTAATCCAACGGCTGAAAATATAGTGGTTGTTATATATAATAGGATTAAATTAAAACTAGCATCTAATTTGTATTTACAAGTCACACTTTATGAAACACCAAGAAATTTTGTAACATATTCTGGTAAATAGATTATATTTTAGTACCCAAAATTTACTAATAACCACCAAGTATAGCATTAAATTAATTTAGATTTACACCAAATTATTAAGCTATATTGTTTAATAATTTACCTATTTTTGTATTTAAATAAAAATTGAATTTATGGCAAATGTTAGAAACCTAAAGAAGGATATAAACTATGTTTTAGGAGATATTATTGAAGCAGTTTATATTTGGGAATATGAAAACACAGATAAAGACACTAAAAAAACCGAAGCAATTATAGATGAAGCAATTGAAACGTTTGACGATTTAATTGCTAAAGTAAATGCTAAAGATGTTGATAATGTTAAGGCTCATTTTAAAGCTATTAATACTGAGTTAGAAGAAAAGGGAAGATCATTAATTGAAAAAATTAATAAACTCGGATAAAAAATTTTAAAAAGGCGTATTTACTTTACTCATCTTATATTAAATACGCCAAATTTAGTTCTTCAAGTTTTAAGTCGTCATTGCCTTGAAAAAGGATTAGTTGCTTTTCTCTGTATCCTTTATTTCATCAATAAATACTTGCAATCTTTTTCCATATTTTGATGCTTTTACCTTTGAAGTTAAAGTATTATTTATGGTGTCTAGTAAATTAATATTAGCATTATAAATTTCTGTTAAAGCAAGATAAGGTGCTACCTCGCTATCTTTATTATTTAAAGCGAAATTTACTGCAAATAAATACTTGCGTTTTAATAAGCCATTATATTCTTTGTTGATTGCATTAAGTCCTAAAGAGTCTGCTGCTTTTTTTGCTTCAAATTCTTCTTTTATCAATTCTAAGTTTCTATTATTTAATTTAGAAATGATGTTTTGGTATTCTTCCCAAACCTTTTGTTGTTTAGAACCTTTAATTTCTGCATTAAAAGGAAAGCCTTTTAAGGTTGTATTAATTTCAGTTATGCCCTTATCAGCAAAAAAAGCAATAGCATCATCTTCGTTAGTGTTTTTATTTAAAAATAAGTAGAATACTTCAGGGGATTCTATATCGCTATGTAGTTCAAATTCAGGATTACCACTAATTAATATAGAATCTACAGTTATAAAAGTTGTGTCTTTTACTTTTTTAAGATAAACAGTTCCTTTTTTTAAACCTTTAATATGTGTTTTAACAATTAAATCTGGTTCTTTTTTTGCGCAAGAAACTATTAAAAAAAGTAAAGCTATAACTGATAGTCTATTCATAATTTTATTTTTTGATTTTAACAAGTAGCAAATATCTTATAAATATATTTTAAATACTAACAGCTAAGAGTAATTTATAAAACTTTAAATGTGTTAAAATTACGTTAACAGGTAAGTTGACTTATTAAGTTTGGCATAGATATTGCAATGTATTAAATAGTTGCATTTTAATAAAAAGTTTATTGAGTGGTTACTTTAAACTTAAAAAATGTAATTCATATTTTTGGTTGGTTAGTTAGTGAAAGAGGCTGTCTGAAAAGGCAGTCTTTTTTTTGCAAATTTTCTAGTAAATTCTTAACTTAAAGGATGAGCAGAAAAGTCATTTTTAAGACCTACAACCAAGATCAGTTAAGTCTTTTACCACCCAGTTATGATGATTTAGTTCCAGTTAATCATCCCGTACGTATTGTAAACACGATTATTGACCACGTAGATATTAGTGCATTAGAAAAAAGCTACAAAGGCGGCGGCACATCAAGCTATCATCCACGAATGCTACTCAAAGTAATCATTTATGCGTATTTACGTAATTTATATTCATCACGAAAAATAGAACAAGCTCTATATGAGAACATTCATTTTATGTGGCTCAGTGGGCAAAGCAAGCCCGACCATAATACCATAAACGATTTTAGAGGCAAACGCCTTCAAGGGCATCTAAAGAAAATATTTCATCAAGTAGTATTGCTTTTA
>NZ_JAKKDU010000026.1 GCF_021728535.1 Wocania arenilitoris
AGTTTTCCTGCGGTAAGTTCGTCTAAAATTTTGAGTTTAAAGGATTCTGAATACCGTCTAATTACTTTGTCATTTTTGTACATAATGTTTAAAATTATGTAGCCTTTATTCAGGACGGGTCATAATAAACGCTAACGGTCTTGGCTATGAGTAGTTGCGTGGTTTAGCACTTAACTTTGCAAGTACACACCAAACTGAAAATCCGCGAGGATTTTCAGAAGTAAGCGAGAACGAGCAATTACTTATAGCCATTGTTGTGCGTTCGTTATTGTTTTCTATAATATTCGTTCAATTCCATTATAAATCGATTCCCTCTTTCTCTGTCAGCTGTCATTAATTCTTTAAAATCATCTGAATAATGGTGTGTTGTTATCAAGTCTTCGTGGTCAATAAATACGATAGGATATTCATTGTTTTCTCTTTTTACTTTAGAGTCAAAACATAAAAGCCCGTAGTCTTGAAAACCTGCAAAGTAAACCAACCCTTTTCCTATTAGTAATTCAGGTTCGTAATATTCGAAAAACCATTCCTTAAATCCATCGAGACTTTTGTCAGGAAGATGAGTTGGAAAGTTAACTGCAAAATCAGCAATATCTAATTCATAAAAGTGCTTATACTTCAAAAAATGACGATAGGAAAGTGGTAATTCAATTCCAATCATTTTTTCCAGTTTATTCAAGTCCGAGTCATCCAAAACACTTGGAATCGGTTTCCAACCTTTCCAATCGCTATCAGACTCAATAGTTGAATCAAACATTTCATTCGGCATATTTGGGTCAGGTCTTTTCATTAGAATCTCTTCCTTAGCCATTTTGTCTAAAGTTTCATCGATTATTTTCTCTAACCATTCCATATCTTTCAGGGTTCTGTTTTAATGACGCACAACGTTTTAGTGTATGATTTCGTTACGGAAAAATCGGCAAGATTTTTCCGAGTTAAACACAAAGATAGCAAAAGTGTGAGGATTTTCCGTTAGGAAAATCCGCCGTAATGAATTATACACCGTGTTACCAATAGTGCTTTATTCCGATTTATAATTCATTCCGTTTTTCTTTAATTCCGCAATTTATGTTTTTCCGAGTTTGAGTAAATTCAGGAGTTTTCAAATCCGCAAACTTTCTCAAATTCCGATGTGATTTTTACGTTCAGTTCCGCTTTCCACTTTTCCATATTTTTGTCAAATTCCGAACAGCAATTCATTCAGATTTTGAGTGAGCAATTCCGATGTTGCTTTTCATTCCGCGTTTGAGTGATAAATTCGCAAAATTTTAAAAATTCAGCACGAGAGTTTTTCTAATTTTCTTTCTTAAAATTCTAAAAAAAAACGAAAATGAAACTAAGTTTTTTTCAGTTGCACAAACTTGCTTGCGCATTATTGGTAACGTGTTCGTGTATGATTTGTACGGTTGGGAATCCGCAGGATTTTCAGGCGTAGCAAATCAGTTGTTTAAATGTAGTAATTAAAATTGGAGTAGAGAAGTAGTATGAATTATACGCGTTGTTGTGCAAAGTTTAATCATTCAATTACCCCATCTAACCAGTGAATTATATTCAGTAATAATTGATAATTCTCAGGTGCGACTTTATTATTCATTCCCATTTTTCTTTTTTTTGGGCCAGCTAATTGGGCTGAAAACATAGCCGCCTCTCCAAATACCACAATTCTCCCTTTTCCATATTTTTTATATGCTCCTTGTGACCATCCTTCTACATTGTATTTAGTAGTATTTTTGTCAAAAACCCAGGCTGTATCAGGAAGCATATTTACATAATTTTTATTAAAAGTTAGAATTGGATTAGCATCATCAGGAATTTTGAAAGCCTGACCTGTAAATGTTGCAATTTGATTAACACTTTCAAATGAGTTTCTTCCTTTAGTGATAATACTTTCAGCAAGTGTTTTTTCTTTCAGATTAAAATATGCTGGTCCTCTATTTATTGTATCAAATACAAATCCATTTGTAAATTCAAATTCAAATTCCATTGCCAAATCCTTTGCAGCTCCGGCCATTGGCATATGATCGGCAATAAGGAATAAACTCCCGCCAGAATTAACCCATTTTTTAACAGCTTCTATTTCAGATTTTGAAAAAGCTGATGGATTAGGAAGAACCCAATCCTCAACATTAATCTCGTTTAGTGCATTGGATATAACAAGAATTTTTCCTTTTGACAGGTCATTTTCATTAAACTTGCCTTTGTACTCTTTCACATTGTATCCATCTCTCTCTAAAAGATTTGAAAATGCCTTATACCTACCATTCTTTGTATGGAAATTATGATGCCCTTCGTCAATAAAAACAGTAGGTCCTTCTCCATTCTCATATACTGTATTTTGTATTTTTGGATTATATAAGGTGTCCGCAACTTGTTGTGAAAAAGAACAAATAGGTAAAATTAAAATAATGAGAATTAATAGCGTTTTCATGATTGAAGAATTATTTAGTCATTATTTTGCACAACGTGATTGTATAAGATTAGTTGCGTGTTTTAAGCACCTAATTTAGCAAATACAAACCGAATAGAAAATCCGTGAGGATTTTCGTAAGTAAGCTTGCACTAGCAATTAATTTTATACGGTGTTGTAGGTAGTTTTTTTATTCCACCATACATATCCAATCAATCCAATTCCAACAACTACCATTCCTGCTATTCCAATTTTCAGTCCTAACATTGGATTGTCATATAATTTATCGTTAAACAAACCAAAAATTAAAGAAATCAATCTTGTTGGTAAAAATGCCAAACTAATTAAAATTGCTAAATATTTTGGATTAGAATATTTTGTCAAAATTGAATGGATTATTGGTGCAATATGAATTTCCGAAATTGCAAGAAAAAGTAATGAAATCAAATAAGTTACTGTATGCTGTTCAGTTGGTACTTCTGGAATTAAGATTAATATTCCGAATGATATTACTCCAAAAACAAACCCAAGCATTAATTTAAAGAACTGACTGCTGTAAAAGTAAGTCCACAAAATAATTGCAATTATACTAATCGGTAAAATGAAAATAGAGTTGATTGATTGCCATAAATGATTTGGGATACCTAAAGTTGATATTTCACTCAATTGTAACTGTAAATCAAAAGTCCGAATGCTTGATAATTCGTAAAATCCCCAAAATAAACCAACAACAATAAATGCAATTAAGATGTTTAAAATTCTTTTACCTATTGGAAACTCATTTTTCTCAATTTCATCCATTCCTTTTTCTTTTGAAAGAATGATAGGAATTATTGAGATTAACATTAATATTCCAGATATTACAAATCCGATATTGTAGCCATATGTTTCTCCTAAATATCCAATTAGTAAAATTCCCAGGAAAGAACCCAAATTTATTGCGAGATAGAATATCGTAAATCCTGAATCTAATAATTTAGTCTTATTCAGATATGTTTTTCCGAAATTTGAGATGATATTTGGCGTGAAAAATCCGCTACCTAAAACGACAAGAAATAAACCTAAATAAAGTCCAGTTGTGGAAGGAATGCATAAACTGAAAGCTCCGATTGCTTGAATAATTCCACCAATTATAATTGTTTTTTTATTTCCAATAAGTAAGTCTCCAAAAAGACCTCCGATAATTTGAGAGAAAACTAACGAACCTACAAGCCAACCGTAAATCGTTAAGGCTTCAGTTCTTTCCATATTCAATGTTTCTCCTACCATATAAAGAACCACAAGAGCACGAAATCCATAATAAGATGCTCTTTCCAACATTCGTGAAATAGAGTAGTAGAGAGTTTCTTTTGTGTGTTTCTGATTTTGAATTTTTTCCATTCAGTTTATTGGGTTGGTAAATTACCTACAACGTCTCGGCTATGAGTAGTTGCGTGGGTTAGCACGAAACTTTGCAAGTAAACACCAAACTGAAAATCCGCGAGGATTTTCAGAAGTAGGCGAGAACAAGCAATTACTTATAGCCATTGTTGTGGTGTCGTATTTTTTAATTCATAAATTTTGTCATTATTCCTAATTGCAATAGCATAAATCCACTTATTATCATTGCGAAAATTGCGAATTTCTTTATGTCATTCAATTCTCGCCCTTCTTTTAAAATCAGTCGTCTAAAGTCGGAAGAGATTAGACTAAAAAGAGCAGTCAGAAACAAAAGTGCGATTGCAGTTAAAACTCCGTTTCCAATAGGAAATTCATCTGTTTTTCCAAGAAAGAACGGAATAAAGTCAGTCAAGAAAAGTAAGTTCCAAACAACTATTGCTCCAATAGCAAAACCTTTTTTGATTGGAAATCCGCCTTTACTTTGTTTTTTAACTATTTTCCTGTCAATTTTTTGTTCAGTCAAATTTTGATTGCTTAAAAATCCCGTTTCTTGAATTTGTCGAACAACTGAATTAGGGTCTTTAAAAGTCCAAAAAATCACTCTTTCTTTATAGTTTGCAACTGTATGGTTTATTTTAATTCCTTGTCCTAGAATTGGAATCATTGTATAAGGTTCGATTGAAATAATATCTGATGCTTGAAAAGTCAGATTTCCAACTATCGAAGCATTTAGCTCCAATCGTTCTTTATTCACTTTTAAAGTCGCAAAGGGAAATGTCGCATTTGCCATTCCAATTCTTGCTCCACCTGTTAATTCTAATTCGTTCATTTATTTTCTGGTCGGTTTTTCAATATGCACCACAACGGTTACGTATAAGATTAGTTGCGTTGGTTATAAACGCAATTTAACAAGTACAAACCTAGTAGAAAATCCGCGAGGATTTTCGTAAGTAGGCAAGTACCAAGCAATTGATTTTATACAATGTTAGGCACAGTATTTATTTTTCCAATATCAGTTTTTCAGAGGTATTGTCAATAGTCCATTTACTAAACTTATCAAGAAAACTTTTTCCAAGTAATAGAGGTATGTTTGATGAGCCAATGGATGCCGTAACATTATTAACTATATATTCTCCTACTTTAATATTTTTTAAAACAACTCTCTTTTTGGAAATGATTGAACCGTCAGCAATTCTGTAAAGTGCGGGTTCAAGATAACTTTCCTTTTTGATTATTCCACGTGCAATAAATTCTTTTTCCAATTCGGATGATAATGAAATTTCGCTAGCTCCAGAATCAAGCACAAAACTTTTTGTCACTCCTCCAATATCAATCGAAATATGATATACACCAGATTCACGTTTAAGTTTAATCTCTTCTATGCTTTTAATACCATCTACGTAACTATATGTGTTATTGAAATTTTCATTTGCAAAAGGGTCATCATCGGTACTTTGAAACGAATTACTTTCTTTTATTAAACCAAAAAGATATTTAAATGCATTGTGAATTTTATCTCTATTGTCTTGTTTTTGATAAGATAGGATGGTTTGATTAGTGTTCTCAATTACCTCGTTACCACTTCTATTGTACATTATATAATTCGTCCATGTTAAGCAATAAGGTGTTTTGCATTTTATTTCAGTTACGAACTTATTAAATTTAATACTTTTTTCTACTTCTAAGCTGTGAATATTCGCCTCGTATCTTTGAGAATATATATTTTTATAATTTTCAGGATTACGCTTAAATAATTTTATTCTTTCTTCCCATTTAAGTCGCTGGTCATTTGTCATCAATTCAGTCATGATAAATAATCCATTATTTTTAATTTCAATATTTTTCGTTGAACCTAATTTTTGATTAATATAATCTATAGTTTGCTCAATATTCAGTTGTTGAGCAAAGTTTATTTCACACATTGTAATTAATCCAAATAGCAATATATATTTTTTAAGTCCATTCATAATATGATTATTTTTTAAGGGGTTTTAAACCATATTCATAAAGTTTAATAGCTGTTCTTGTTGGTTTAAATTGTAGGTCAAACATTGTTCCAATTCCACAAGCCATCAGTAAAGCTTCTCCTTCAATTGATTCGTGCAATTTCGTTCTAATACTTGATTCTTTGTCAACATATTTTTCCAGAAATTTATAGCCTGCTGGATTCAGATTTGTTAATATAAAAGACATTTTAATAAATTCTTCCCAAGTTAAATTATCCTCAACATGAGCAGAGAATAAATTAGCCAATATTTTTGACTTTTCAGTATCTATAAATTTTTCATTTAGCAATAAAATTGTTTCTAAAACTTGATTCCTATGTTTTGGATTTTCTTTAAACTTTCCTTTAAATTCTTTCAGTTTATTTTCATCAATGTTTTTTGAGTGAAACTCTTCTAAAAAAACCAATATTTTCTTAACATTATGTCTGTCAACAATTGAAGATGTAATTTTATAGAAAGATACTAAAGATTTGACAATGGGAATTTCGCTTAAAAGACTTTCACTTGTTAATGAGTCTAATGCGAGTTCAGCATAATCTTGAGATAATTCCGAAGTTGTATTGAAAATTTCATTTTCAAAACTATTAGTTAAATTTTTGTCTCCCAATTTTTGTCAATTAGATGTTGCTCCATATTGTGCCTAACGTGTTTGTATAAGATTAGTTGCGTGTTCTAAGCACTAAAGTTAGCAAATAAAAACCGAATAGAAAATCCGCGAGGACTTTCGTAACTAGGCTAAAACTAGCAATTAATTTTATACGTTGTTGGCAACTGGCTTTTTTATTCAAAGTGCATTTTAATTCCTTCATGAGTTGCTTTAAATCCTAAATCTTCATAGAATTTAACTGCCTTCGGCCTTTTTTTGTCAGTCGTTAGTTGTAGCAAATGGGCTTTTCTTTCCTTTGCTCTGTTAATAGCCCATTTAAACATTGCTTTTCCAATACCAAATCCTCTTCTATCTTTTCTAATTCTTACAGCCTCTATTTGGGCTCTTATTCCTCCTTGGTAAGTCAAATATTGTATAAAGGACAATTGTAGAGTTCCAACAATTTCAGAGTTTTCGGTTTCAACAACGATTAGTTCTTGATTTTGGTCTGTAGCTATATTTTCAAAAGCATTAAGATATTCAACAGGCAGTGGTATTCGATAGTTTTCTCTAGTTTTACCAAGTTCATCATCAGCAAGCATTTCTACTATTTTTGGTATATCATCCCTTGTTGCTTTTCTAAAGTTCATCTTTTTACTTTGTTTTATTGTCTAATAAATTCTTTATCTTTTTTGCTTGTGTAACCATATAAGAATTAGTTAACCAGATACCAAGATTTTCTTTTTTGAGGTAAATAACGATGTTAGCTTTTTTATATGACTTTGCATCTGGAAAATATGGAACACCGTTAAATATCCATGTAATAACTCTTAACCATTTAGCTAGCTTGGGAAACCAAATACTGTTTAGTTCAATGGATTGTAATTGACTATATGAGTAGAAACCAGAATTTCTTACTGTTTGTTCATCAATTAACTGAAATCCACTATCGCTAAAGTGGAATTCAATTTTTGGATTTTTTCTCAAAATAATATTCTCACTCATGGTACTATGTTTAATTTTAACTTTTGTTTATTACATAATATTCCAATACATGTTCAGGTATTTTCATATTCTCTGAAATTCCTTTATCAGAAATGGGATAATCTGCAATTTGTCTTATAGGGACTATACCAGCCCAAATATCTAAATCATAATCTTCTGGTTCATCTTCAACACCAACATCTCTTATTTTAGCTGAGGCAGTCTCTATGGTCATTTCAACTACTAAAGTTCTGTCTAATTCTTTTTGGTTTATTGGTCTTATTTCATCCCATCTATTTTCAATCATTTGTTCCATAAAGCAAACCAGGGCAGCTTCTTTATCGGTATCATTTTCAACTTTTCTCACTGTGCCAAACAAGGTTGCAGAACGGTAATTTACCGAATGATGTAATCCCGAACGTGCTAAAACTAATCCATCTAAATGAGTAACCGTCATACTCATTTCTTTGGCTTCAATTAATGTTAATAACATTCTGTTGGCATTAGAACCATGTAGGTAAATTTTATTGTCTTTTCTACCATACCCCATGGGTAAGCAAAGAGCCTTCCCGTCATAAATGTAACTTACGTAGCCAAGAAAACCTGCATCTAATATGGTGTTGATTTTTTCAACATCATAGGTAGCTCTTTTGTTTCCACGCTTTACTCTGTTTAATTTTGATTTTGAATATTCTTTCATAACGATGATTATACTTTGTCTTTAATAAGTTGATTTTTTTTCATCCTTTAATTTGTGTAATCTATAAAGATGAAGGATAACGGCAATAGAGCAGCCCATAACTAGGGGCAGAGCGTTTATTAGAATTCCATAAATTACATAAGTCAAGTTTGCAATTGCTGAAAAAACTCTTAATCTATGTTCTCCTTTTGAGTACATTGAATATAGATTTAATCCCAGTGCGATATAACCTACAATATCAAACATAATTACGCTAGTCTTTTTTCAAAATGAAACCCTAAAATTTTAAATCCTTCATTAAAATAAAATTTGTGAGACCTTGAATTTTGCACATAAGTATTTAAACCTATAGATTTATAGTCGTTCCTTAATGACCACTCCTTTATTGCATTCATAAAATATTTTCCATATCCTTTCGATTGAATAGTTGAATCGATAATAACATTATCTAATTCTATTTGCTTTCCGCAATAAATTCGTATCGTAGTCCAACCACTGGAAATGCCGATTAATTTATTGTTTTGAAACAAACCAAAACATGTATAATTGGGTAGTTTCACCATTTCTATTAGCATGTTTTCAATTTGTTTTGGCTCCAAATTGGGATTCAACTGTTCTAACAAATCAAGTGCTTTTACTTGATGTTCTAGTGGGTTTATAAGCTTGACCTCAATGTTTATCATTTCTATATATTTAGGATTATAGATATTAAAGTGTAAAAAAACTATTTCAGTATATATTCGCTATACTCTTTGATTAATTGTTCGTTTCGTTTTAAGTAAGACCATTTCCCATGTCTTGTCGAGATGAGTAAACCACATTTTTCCATATTGGTTAAATAGGTAGAAATGGTTGATTGAGATAAACCCGATTTTTCTTGAATATAAGTAACGCATACACCATCATTAAAATGCTTTAATGTCTCGTGTGGTGGAAAATTGTTTTCAGGTTTTTTTAACCATTCCATAATTTGAAGTCTGGTCTGGTTAGATAAACATTTGCCTATTTCAGTTGCTACTTTTAATTCCATACGACAAATATATCTATAATTCTCGATATATAAAAATGAATTTGTGGATTTCCTGTAAATCTGAGTGTTTTTTGCTTCCAACTAACGTCAAATATTAAGTACTGATATTTAGTGTTTTACTAAATCCGACGTCTTCAGGTTTAATCTCAAATTTAGCAATATTTTTCTTGATTCTGTTGACTAATTTTAATTTTC
>NZ_JAKKDU010000027.1 GCF_021728535.1 Wocania arenilitoris
TTGCGGTCGGACTTAAATGTACCAATGCGAAAACCGGCCTCGACAAGGAGCCTCCATAAAGATACGATTCGTTAGCAAAAAAACTCAACTGATTTTTTAGTAGGGAGATTGTTGCCAACGGTAAGTATAAAAATAGTAAGGGAATAAAAATACACTTACTTTTCTGTTTGGCGGACTTTATTAGTATGCACAACTTTTGGTCTAGCATGTAACCCTTATTATTTTTATATATTGTTACCACCTGGTATTTTTGATTATTTCTTTATTTACCTCATTTCCATCAGTATCATAATGTATAAACTCAATAATTGCTTGATCCTTTTGGCGATAAACTTTTACACCTAAGAACCCTCCTTTTACTCTTAAAAACTTATGTTCCGGTCTAGTATCATTTTCGTCCCAGCCTTGTGCATGGAAATCACTTACCGGGCCTTGACTGAATTCCCATAAACCAGTTTCTGAGTCAACAGAAACATATTGCCAATGTCTATCTCCGTTAATTACAAATACATTATGATTAGCAAGGTATTTTCGTAACCAGATTCCCTCTGTTTGAAACGAGGCATTCGAATGATTATCAAATTTACCCTGAGAACGATCTGGTCCAACCACAGGTGTAGGTGAAACAAGGATTTTAAAAGTAGCGTCAGAGCTTTCAATTGTTTTTTTAAACCAAATTATTTGCTCCTTACCCCAAATAGTTTTGTCTTTTCCATCAGGAGCTTTGTTATCACTCCTAAATTCTCTGCCTTCTACTAACCATATTTGTAAATCTTTACCCCACCTAAAAGTCCTGTAGGGAGTATTTATTATTGGAACCTGTTCCTGCCATATAGATAATCCGTCTTCATAGGTTAGCTCTCCCAATGGGAGAGAATTGGGACCTGCATCATCCCTTAATAGATCATGGTCATCTTTTTGTATATATAAAGGGGTTTTTACATAGAAATCTAATAAAGATGGCCAAGAATTCATAGCATGCCATTTATGTCTTGCAAGTTCAAGATTGTAGGCCATTGGCCCTGGCTTATCATAGTAAACATAATCTCCGGTTTGACAATGAAATAATGGGTTTAGCTTCTGCATACTGTCGTAAATTTTAAATCCACGAAGTGGATCGTCAAATGACCAGTAATATTGACAAGTTGATGAAGTAAAGAATACAGGAGTTATTTGATCGTCTAGAGGCGGTGTCCTAAATTGCCCTTTTATTTCGGTAATAGGGGACTCGGGATTCTTCCTCCCTTGTATGGTAATTGAATAACTCGTGTTAGCTATTAAACTTTCAAACTTATTTTTAATCGTAAAATCTTTGTAGCTCGAAACGTACTTCCAATCTGTACTTATAAGCGTATCTTTTGTATTCATTGTTATCTTTACTTGACCTGTTGAACCTGGAACTGATCCCTCCATTTTTTGGACAGGCATATCATTGTTGAAATTTATGGGGTTTCTGAATACGGATTCCTTTCTTTCATGCCACACTTTTACGGGCTCAGGGGTTGCACACAATCTTGTTAAAATAATGGCAGATGAATTGGTGACTTCTCCAATTTTAAATCCAGTTGTAAAATAAACACTATCTGTATTTTGGGCATTGAGATAGAAACTTACTTGAAAAAGTAAAACGGTAATAATTAAGTATCTCATAATAGTGTTTGCATTGGTGTTTTATTACTTGGTGGTAACGGTTACGTATAAGAATAGTGCGGTTTTGTGTCCGAGGATTTTCCGCAGGAAAATCAGAGTGACCAAATACGCACTAGCCTTTAGATTTAGGATTAAACTTAAGCATTATTTTTATACAATGTTGTAGGTAGTTTTTATCCACTTTTTTGTTTAAATAAATAATTCTTTTCCTCTAATAGCAATAACGCTGTTACAATTTGTTTGGAACCATTTTTAACAATATTTATGTTTAAATTTGTTTTATATTGATGGATAAAATCTCCTGTATTTAAATCATAAAGTCTAAAAGTAGCATTTCCAAAAGTCATTCCTACTGATTGTTTTACAGTAAAAACGATTGGGAATAGTAGCAAGTCCGCATTTTGTAAATTTTCCTTTAGTTCATTTATGTCCAAATCATTAATTAAAGTATTCAAATTCGGATATTTTTTTAGGTCACTTTTTTTATATTTTTTAGTAGCTATTCTTTTTAGGATATCTATTGATTTTTCATTTAACCCAACCCTTAATTTTTCCACGTCTAGGAATTTTAATGATAAAGTGTCTTTAAAAATATCGTTAGAAATTGAGTCGTTAAATTTTTTTAATTCAGAGGTTAAGGGAATGATAGCTACTTTTAATTCTTGATTTAAGAATTTGTAATTCTTATTCTTTACTTTTTGTCCAAAGGATAAGTTTGTTAAAAATATTAATGCTAAAATGAAAAATTTTGTTTTCATAAGTGTTTTGTTCAAATTACCTACAACGTGTTTGTGTATGATTTCGTTGCGTGTTTCAGCAACTAATTTAGCAAATACAAACCGAATAGAAAATCCGCAAGGATTTTCGCAAGTAGGCGAGTATTAGCAATGAATTATACACGTCTTAAGTTTGTAATTCACTAAATTTAATTAATAATCAGAAAGAACAAAAGAGAGAAATAAGTTTAGTATACACGGTGAAGCTTCGACTTCGGCAACATTGATAATCCTCTCTCTTTTACTACTTAGACTTCGTTCAGTTCTGTGAGACCAAGATCTCGATTTTAAGTTGTTGAAATGTGAGTAGCATCTGTTCTTTCCAAAATTCAGTTCTTATGACTAAAGATAGAAAAATTTATGGTATTGACATTAGTAAAAGTGTGTTTGACATTTACAGTGAATCTACAGGACATTTTCAATTGCCAAATGATTCCAAAGGGTTTAAAATCCTATTAAAAAAGTTACCAAAAGAAGCTTTGGTAGTTATGGAAGCTACAGGGTATTATCATTACAGGTTGGCACAATTTTTACACAAAAACGAGGTGGCTGTTTCTGTAGTTAATCCATTGTCAGTAAAGCGTTTTATTCAAATGAGATTGGCAAAAGTAAAGACCGATAAGAGTGATTCCAAGTCTATATGCGAATATGGTAAAGTAAATGAAGTTCCTTTTTATAATGCCTTAACAGATGTTCAATCCGAATGCTTACAACTTTTTAGGTTGCTGGATAGTTACGTAAAAAAGCGTACAGCAACAAAAAACAAACTACATGGAGAAAAAACCTTAGGTATTCCATCAAAAATAGTTTATAGGTCTTTAAATCGAGACTTAAAACATTTGGAAAAAGAGATATTTATTTTAGAGACCAGGCTATTAGAGTTAGTAAAACAAGACCAACACCATCAACTTACCTTATTACAAACCATCCCAGGAATAGGCTTAAAAACAGCTTTGTTTTTAATAGTAATAACAGATGGTTTTAAAAAGTTTGAAAAGGCATCCCAACTTTGTAGTTATGTTGGCATTACTCCAACTATTCGCGAGTCAGGAAGCAGTGTTCGAGGACGTAGTAGAATTAGTAAAGTAGGTAATAAAAAACTAAGAAATCTTTTGTTTTTAGCAGCCTTTTCAGCTTGTAAATACAATAAATCTTGTAAAGCCTTATTTGATAGAATTACAGCAAAGGGAAAGAGTGCGAAACAAGCGTTAATTGCAGTAGCAAATAAGTTACTAAAACAAGCTTTTGCCATTGCAAAAAGTGGATTGCCTTACGATGAAAACTTTGTTTCAAAATTAGCTTAATAATGCTTGTTTTTTAACTCAGTTCTTTGTTGTACCCAGTTATTTTATTTCAGTCGTTGTTTTAATGCTTTAAAAACTTGATGATTTTTAGGTAAAACTTTTTTGAAATTACTTTTTGCTAACTTGAAATAAGAATCCGCTTTGGATTCTTTTCCTAAACCCGAATTCAAAAGGCCTAAATGAAAATTAATATTTCCTAATATTTCAAATTCAGTATAGTTTTTCCTTAAATCTTTTAAAAATTCCTCTATTAATTCAGGCTTTTCATTGTTCAGATATAGTTCAATTAAATCTTGAAATGTTCTTGGGTTTTTTGGTTCAATACCACTAAAAATCAATGAATATTTTTCACTCTCTTTAATGTCTTCGATTTTTAATGATTCGTTTATAATACTTTTTAGAGAAGAGTAGTGAGGGAATTCTTCGAGCGATTTTTTTAAATAGAATATCTCTTTTTCATTGTCTTCCATTTCTTTGTACCAAATAGCTATTTGATAATACTTTTGAGATTTTTCTTCTTTGTCTAAAGTGTTTGGAATTTCATTTAATAACTGTTTGATTACTTCATTGTTATTAAATTCTATTTTCGCAGGAATCGCAGTAGATAGTAAATATTGAAGTTTCCGTAAATTTTTATTTAATAACTCCTTTGGTGTAAAAAGAACTATGTAAAATATTGTCTCCTCGAATTCGATAAATCCTGTAACCTCTAATGAAGGATAAGATTTAATATCAGCAATTCTAATTTGGGTTTTGTAATTATCTTTTCTTTTAGGGCCAGTTTTATATTCAAATTCTGCTTTTGAATTTTCTTGAATATATCCATTTTGGAATTCTATTAAGTTTTCAATTGAGAAATCAGATTTTTCTTTTTTCCAAAATTGGACATACATCCACTCATTTTTTTTCTGTGCTTCTTTTAATGTTAGACCTCTTTGAAATAATGTTGCAAAATTATTAATTGAATTTTTTAAGTCTAAAACCCAACCAAATGGTGCAGGAAGAATAACAGAAAAATTACTTACATATGGTATAGCAGTAAAACCCTGAAACTCTTTAATTTTATCAAAATTCAGAATGTCTAATTCAACTTTTTGATTTCCATTAAATGCGAAATTTATAGCTCCTTGTGTATATCCTTTTTTTGTTATCAGAACTCCTTGGTGAGCATCCACATCTTCAACTAAAGAACAAAATGTACCAACTTCTCTTACGTCAATATTTTTAGAAAAATATTTGCAGTCAACAGCAATTTTAATATCATAACCAGCAATTTCTCCCTCAATAAATATGTCAATCTGCCTTTCTACTTTAGAAAATTTTCCTACTATTTTTTTATCAAACGTAATTGTAGTTTCGGGATAGGTTTCCTGAAAATAGGTTAGGATTTCCAATTCATATTTCTTCCAATTCATTTGAGTGGTCTAATTGGGTACAACGTTCTCGGCTATGAGTAGTTGCGTGGTTTAGTACTTAACTCTGCAAGTACACACCAAGCTGAAAATCCGTGAGGATTTTCAGAAGTAGGCGAGAACAAGCAATTACTTATAGCCATTGTTGTGCGTTCGTTTTTATTTTGTTGTTATCAATATCACATCTCCATCATATCCTCTACATAAAGTCATATTGTTCATCTTTTCTTGACTCAAAATCGTAAAATTCTTAATAGCATTTGGGTCAATTTTAATTTTCTGTTTTAAACTGTCAACCATTGGAATTCCGTCAATTATTATTAACTCAATTTTCTTTTTGTCCCAACCTCTACGTCCAGCAGATAAACTGTCTAAATTCCAGTCTTTCATTTCAAACAATTCAGTCGGTTTGAATTGAGTGATTTTCAATTCTTTCGTGCGTTTGTCAATTCGAATATTTTCAATATTGTCTTTGTCAAGATAAACAGTTTCCAAATCCATTTTCTCATTATCCACAAACATTTTATATTCCGCTGAATATTTTTTTAATATTTTATTTCGGTCGTATTTTATATTCCGAGTTGCGCAACTGAAAGTCAAAGTCAAGATTAATAGAAGCAGAAATATTCTCATTTTAATTTTTTTATTCTCAAAAATATTTCAATTCCGTTTTTCATAAAAACTCCAATTAGTGAATGATGCTTTTCGTTTAGTTAACGTGCTCCTTAAATGACGCACAACGGTTGTGTATAAGAATAGTGCGATTTTGTGTCCGAGGATTTTCCGCAGGAAAATCAGAGTGACTAAAAAAGCACTAACCTTTTGATTAAGGAATAAATTTAAGCATTATTTCTTATACTTTGTTGTGCCTAGTTATTTTTGATTCCAATTTGTTAAAATACTGTCAGCCTGTTTTTTAGTTATGTTTCCAAAATATGGTTTTCCTGATTTTCTTTGTCTTTCTCTTTCCATTACAGCTGGTGTTCCACAATAAAATTCATCTAATTTGGAAATATAATGATTAGCCTCATAATAGTTTTTGTTTCCATTATCGTCACAGAAATAATAAGTCAGATGCAGAAATTCGGAAGTTGCTGAATCGACAACTTTTTCATAAGTGTCCATTTCAGCTGTAATTCCATTTTTCCAAAAAAGAATGTTAGAGTTAATCCAAGTCAACTTTCCAGTGTAGAATTTATCATTATTCAATGAGTCGATTTCATAAGACATTCCAGTTTCTATATTTTGAAATGTAAATGTTTTGAACATTTTGTTCGCTAAATCCTCATTTACAGGTTCTGAATCATTATAATATTCGTAATTCCAGTTTTTTGATAATTCCTTTAGTCCAATTTCTGCTCTTTCTCCGTTTAATGCAATTCCGTATTTTTTATAATTCCGTATTTCATCTTGAGCATATAAAGTGATTTGATATAAAATCAGTCCAAGGAAAAATATTCCTAATCCAAATATTAATATTTTCTTCAGACGTTTTTTCATAATTAGGCACAACGGTTACGTATATGAAATGTTGCGTGGTTTGTGTGCGAGGATTTTCCGAAGGAAAATCAGAAGCTAGCAAACAAAGCAACTTCCATTGGTTAAGCACAAAATAGCAATTTTTTATATACAATGTTGTAACACGTTTTTATTAATTCAGTCTAATGAACAATAATTTTTTGTCATTTGCTAATTCGATTGATATTGTATCGTTTTTAATCTTTCTTAAAGTTCTTTTTTCATTCCGTTTTTTTAAAATCATCCTATATCTTAATGTGTTTTGATTTATCAAAGTGTCAATTTTAGTTAATTCCCCGTAAACTTTTGAAGTTACACCTTTTATGATTTCTTCTTTTTTAAAATCAAAGTTTGAGCTTGTTTTGATATTAGCTATTAATCCATTTTCTCTGGGTTTACGTGAAAAGTAGTAACCAACAGCTATTAATAAATCTGTTTGCTTATTAAACTCAATTCGGGTTGAATAACGGTCATCATTTGGTAATTCAGTTCCAATAAATTTGTATTCATGAAAACGTCCAGGAATGCAGCTCATTAAGGAGAAACATGTCAAAGACAGAAACGATATTTTAATTTTTGATTTCAATTTGCGTTTTGCTTGGTTAAATGTCTAGTCCTGAAATATGGCTACAGGTTAAAATTGAATTAAGCTGTTTTTAAATATACCATATTAGGTGTTTTATAGTCTAAAGATAAATGTAATCTTATTTGGTTGTATAAATTAATT
>NZ_JAKKDU010000028.1 GCF_021728535.1 Wocania arenilitoris
CTGGATTGTGATGCTGCTTGGGCACATTGGCGACCAAACAGGAGAATACGAAAAGAATAAAATAAGAGAGGCAATAGGACGGTACGATGAACTTTGGGAAGAATGGAAAGAACTGGAAAAGATCAGCCCTTCGTGTGCCACGATTTACGAACCCAACGGTTTTGCTATCCGCGGACATTTGGATATATACGGTAATCCTGAAATAGGTATTAGTGCTTCGGTTGATTCTTATAGGAACTTAAAATAAAAGAAATCTTTTTAATAATGAGTTTAAAAATAAAAGTAATTTGGAAATATAGCCTTTTGTTATTAGTCCTGAAATTAATGTCATGTTCTGGTCTGGAAGATGAACTGGTATATATGGACAAAGATGCACCTGTTGAAAATCGAGTACATGATTTAGTGATGCGAATGACTCTGGAAGAAAAAATAAACCAGTTGTCGATGAAAAGCCTGAACCAGCTTCAACTCGATGAAAAAGGAGAAGTCACCACAGAGTCGCTAGAGAACTTATTTAACGGGCAAAGTATTGGTTGTCTAGAAAGTCCTTTTGTTGAGCACGAAAAAATTGCAAAGTTTTCAGCTGCTGCCGATAAATATTTACGAGAAAATACGCGTCTAGGAATTCCTGCCATTCAGATTGCGGAATGTCTTCACGGGCAGATGGCACTTGGCGCAACTATTTTCCCGCAAGCCATTGCACAGGGAAGTTCCTGGGACCCTGAGTTAATTAGGGCTATGGGAAGTATAATTGCCAAAGAAGCAAGTTCAGCAGGTGTTGATCAGGCCTTATCTCCGCTTTTTGATCTGGCCATTGATCACCGTTATGGCAGGGTAGAAGAATGTTATGGCGAAGATGTTTTTCTGGTTTCGGAAATGGGAAAGGCTTTTGTAACGGGGATGCAGGGCGATCCAGAAATCACAAAAAAGCACATTCCTGAAAACAAATTAATGTGTACTGCCAAGCATTTTGTTGCATACAGCACCCCTCAGGCCGGAATTAATATCGCTCCGGCAGTTATCGGTGAAAGAGATTTAAGGAGCCAGCACCTTGTGCCTTTCGAAAAAGCTGTAAAAGATGCAAACATATATAGTATTATGCCAGGCTATCACGAGGTAGATGGTGTTCCCGTTCATGCCAGCAAATGGTTGTTAACAGATATTCTGAGAGGAGAATGGGGTTTTAATGGCTACATCTTTTCCGACTATACAGCGCTAAATATGCTTCAGAACTTTCATCATACAGCCTCAGATAAACAAGAAACTGCCAAACAAGCTATAATTGCCGGAGTTGATTTAGAAGCTCCTTCGCAATATGCTTACGGAGAATTGAAGGAATTGGTTGAAAGTGGTGACCTGGATGAGGAAATAGTTGATACTGCGGTAAAGCGAATTTTGCTTGCAAAGTTCAAAGCTGGTTTATTTGACAGCCCTTACACTGTTCCTACTAACAGAGAGGAGAAGATACATACGCTCGAACATATTGCCCATGCACAAAAAATGGCAGAAGAATCAGTTATACTTTTAAAAAACATGGATCAACTGCTTCCATTCGACAAAACAAAGTTAGGATCAATTGCTGTAATTGGACCCAATGCCGATCAGGTGCAATTTGGCGACTATTCGGTAACCAAGAGCAACGACTACGGCATTACACTTCTTGATGGTATAAAACAGCTTGTCGGAGATAATGTAAAGGTTAACTATGCCAGAGGATGTGGAATAACCGATCTAGATAAAAGCGGCATTGAAGAGGCTGTGCGCATTGCTAAAAACAATGACGTGGTTGTGCTGGCTATTGGCGGAACAAGTATTATTTATTCAGGAATAGGCTGGGGCAACGACAAGTTGGATAAGCACAATACCTGCGGTGAGGGGCTAGACCGTACAACGCTAACTCCTCCGGGTGTACAACCCGAACTAATCAGAGCTCTTCACGAAACAGGTAAGCCAATAGTGTTGGTAATGATACATGGCCGGCCATACTCCATTAACTGGGAAAAGGAAAATATACCTGCTATTATTGAAGCTTGGTATCCTGGCGAACAGGGTGGATTAGCTATAGCCAATATTCTGTTTGGAGAAGTTAATCCTTCAGGAAAACTTCCAGTATCTGTTCCTCGGAGTGTAGGGCACATGCCTAGCATATCGGCACATAAACCTTCTGCAAAAGGGTACTATCGGCAGAGGGGTACGCTGGAAAATCCAGGGAGAGACTATGTGTTTTCAACTCCCGATCCTTTATTTTGCTTTGGTCACGGATTAAGCTATACTGAGTTTGAATATTCAAACCTGAAAATAGAAAGTAAAGAGCTGCAAACAGGGGAGCCGTTACGTATAACTTGCGATGTAAAAAACATAGGCGATATTAAAGGAAAGGAAGTTGTTCAATTGTATTTGAACGACAAAGTAAGTTCGGTTACCACCCCGGTAAAAATGTTAAAAGGTTTTCGTAAAATAGAGATAGAACCTGGAGAATCGAAATTGGTTTCATTTGAAATTAACTTTAATGAATTAAGCCTCTGGAACCAGGAAATGAAAAAACTTGTGGAACCAGGTGAATTTGACGTGCTTGTAGGAAGCTCATCGGAAGATATCAGGTTGAAAGATACTTTTAATATTTCAAAACAATAAGCGATTATTTAAAACTATAAATCAAATAAAAATGAACCAATTAAAACACATTATTAATGTATTTCTTGCATGTTTTTTAGTAATAAGCATGTTCTCTTGTATCAACCAAAAATCAAAAAAAGAAATGGTTAAAGCGCCAAAGGCCTTTTTGCCCATTCCCAACAAAGCACAGTTAAACTGGCATAAGGCAGAGCACATCATGTTTGTGCATTTTGGCATGAAAACGTTTTACCCCAGTGATGATCATATGGGATATGGCAAGGAAGATCCTGAGAAGTTCAACCCAGTTAACTTCGATGCCAAACAATGGGTTGAAGCTGCAAAAATGGCTGGTTTTAAAGGTATTGTTCTTACAACCAAGCACCACGATGGTTTTTGCAACTGGCAAACGAAAACAACCGACCATTGTGTAAAATCATCGCCCTGGAAAAACGGAAAAGGCGATGTTGTAAAAGAACTTATAGAAGCATGTCGCGAGGCAGGAGTTTATTTTGGTGTTTATGTGTCTATCATAGATAAGCATTTTGAAAATTTTGGATCAGAAGACTATAAGGAGTATGGCGAATATTACCTGGCACAACTTAAAGAGCTGAGTACCCAGTATGGGCCAATAGACGAATACTGGTTCGATGGTTATCAGGCCGATGATTTGAAGATGGACTATGGTAAAATAGCCGATATGCTAAACGAGACCCAGCCTGATGCGGTTATTTACGACTCGGGAACCTTGGTTAAATACATGCCAAACCGTTGTATTGCCTGGCCAGGGGCACATGGAGGAATATCGCCCGATCAGAATTACCGGGTAGAAATCGACGGAACAATGCGCTGGTATCCAGCAGAACCGTCTATCATCTTGCAGGGAAACTGGTTTCATAATAATACGCCTGTTGTTAGTCTCGAAAAGATACAGGATTATTACCTCACTTCAGTTGGATATGCTGTTACCCCGTTAATGAATATCTCTCCCAATACCGATGGGCTAATTGATGACGGTACAATTACCAGATTAGCAGAATTTAAAGCATGGGTTGATCAATTACACAGTAGTGATTTGGCCAAATCGAAAAACGTAAAAATAAGCGCGGATAGTTTTCGGGGCAATTCCGAGCAATATTCTGCCCAAAACTTAAATGATGGCGATTACGAAACTTATTATGCTACCGATGATAGCGTGAAAAGTGCGGTTATTGAAGTTGATCTGGGAGTTGTGCGTGATATTAATGGGTTTATTATCCAGGAATATATTCCCCTTGGGCAACGTATCGATGGTTATTCAATTGAATGCCTTGTTGATGGCAATTGGGAAGAGGTTTTTTCAGGTAAGAAGATTGGTTATAAGCGCATCATTCTCGAAGGCAGGGCATCGGCAACCGATATTGAATTTCCTGCAACAGATAGGATACGTTTAAAAATCGAAAATGCCTTGGCATGCCCTTTAATAAGTACTTTTAGTGTGATTGGCAAATAAAGGTAGTGCTTAAAAGAGGATCAACTTATTAAAATTATTATTGAATGAGTTAATTAATACATTATGAAGAATAAATTCTTACTGCTTTTTTTAACAGTTATTTTAATATATAGCTGTGCAGAGCAAACCCGTAACCCAAATGGAGAAAAAATTAATGAAAATACAGAATGGACACATACGTGGATTGTAAATACCAACGATACGCTCAAGCCCAAGGTATTGTTAATAGGCGATTCGCATGTGGAAAGATATTATCCTGTTGTGGCTCGGAATCTTGGTGATAGTGTAAGCTGCAGCAAATTTACAAGCTCAAAAAGTCTGGGAGATCCAGTTTTTATTAAACAACTTGAGTCGGTTTTAATGATAAATGAGTTTGATATCATAGCGTTTAACAATGGCCTACACGGAGCAGATTACAATATTGAACAGTATGCTGGTTACATTCCAGTGGTTTACAACTTGTTGAAGGAAAATGCAAAACGATCTGTTATTTGGGTAAATACCACTGCCATAAGAGAAAAAAACAACATTGAAGCATTTGCAGACAGGAACAAACAAATTATTGAACGCAATAGCTTCCTTAAAGAGTTTACAAAAAAGAACAATATTACACTTATTGATTTTTACGCCGCAACTGCCAATGAGCCGGAATATTACACTAATGACGGCATTCATTTTAATAATGAAGGGGTTGCTAAAGAAGCAACCCTTTTAACCGAAAGAGCTTTTCAGATTTTAAGGAAAGAGCATTAAAGTTTTGCTAGATAAATATTGGTTTTTTACACCTATTGAGCATTTTATAATGCTGATTTTAATATTATTGATGTATTGTAAAAGTGGTCAATACAGTTATAGTTAAATCAAAATAAAACGTCATAATTTTGCATAAAAAAATAGTTCATCAGGATTATAATTGTATTTACGTCTAATTGCTTTTGCTTGTGCCCATTTTTTCTCTATTGGATTTAAATCTGGACTGTAAGGAGGAAGAAATTCCAAAGTGTGCCCTTGCTCTTCGATGGCATCTTTCATATCGTTTCGTTTATGGAATGTAGCATTATCAAGAACAATTACAGAGTTTTCAGGAACATTTGGGAGTAGTTCTTGTGTCAGCCAAGCATAGAAAATATCTGAATTAATATTGGTATCAAATAAACAGACGTTGAATAATTTAAAATTGGTTATTGCTCCAATGGCATTGACACGCCCCTTTGCATGCCAGTCCTTTTTCGCATAGCATCTTTCTCCTGTTAAACTATAACCATACTCTCTTGGAGCATCTACAGCAAAACCACTCTCATCAACATAGACTATGGGACGCTTATCAACAAACTCATAACGGAATATTTTCAGGCGAAACAACAGCCTTGATAACCCATCAGCCTTAGGATGAAATAGCGTTTTTTTTATAGCTAATCTTCAAACGCTTTAAAGCATAGAAAATAGCACTTTGACTAACCCCAAAGGCTTTAGCTCGCTCGTACTGGTACAAATCGGGATTGTCCTTAACATCCTTAGCCAAAGCCTCCATATCAATCTTTGTTGATGGCTTATCGCGTTTTGTTTTGGGCTCTATACGATTTTGCCACCTGAAAAGTGTACGGATAGGAATTGAAAATCTATCACTTGTTTGCTCAAAAGTAAGCTTTTCTTTTTGCTTTACTTTAAAGACTTGTTTCCTGAAATCTAATGAATATGCCATACTG
>NZ_JAKKDU010000029.1 GCF_021728535.1 Wocania arenilitoris
TTATAATTGCATATTTGAAAAACCAAGGAAAACAAAAAGAGTATAAACAGATTCACTCAAGCCAGTTAAGGTTATTTGAGTAATTCTGATACCTCGTCAGCTTGCTGCGGGGTAGTTCATTTATAGTATCAATAATTCTTTAAAAATGAATTAAATAAATTATCTTCGTTACATTAAAAAGAAATCAACTAAAAAATATGAAATATTCAATTTGTCTACTTTTAATAGCTATTATAACTTTTTCTTGTAATTTGAATAAATCTAATAAACCTTATGCTACGATTGAAGCTCCGGTTGCTAAAAAAACACCAAAAGAGCTTACTATTCACAACGATACACGAATAGACAATTATTTTTGGATGCGCTTAAGTGATGAACAGAAAAATGCAGAAAATCCAGACGAGAAAACTCAAGATGTACTAGATTACTTAAATGCAGAGAATGAATATTTAAGTAAAGCCATGGTGCATACAACAAATCTTCAAGATAAATTGTACAATGAAATTGTTGGACGTATAAAGAAAGACGATCAGTCTGTTCCTGTAAATGATAATGGTTATTCTTATTATACACGCTTTGAAGAAGGAGGCGATTATGCTTTGTATTGTAGAAAAAAATTAGAAGAAGGTGCTAAGGAAGAAGTCATGCTTCATGGTCCAGAAATGGCAAAAGGTTATTCTTATTATGGCTTTGGAGGACGCTCAGTAAGTCCAGATAACAAAATGCTAGCTTTTGGTATTGATACTATATCTAGACGACAATATACTTTGTATTTTAAAAATTTAGAAACGGGTAATTTATTAGCCGATAAACTAAGTAATACTGGTGGAAGTGCTACTTGGGCAAATGATGGTAAAACCGTTTTTTATACCACTAAAGACCCACAAACATTGCGTCAAAATAAAATTGTAAAACATGTTATTGGTACTAATCAATCTGAAGATGTTGTGGTTTACGAGGAGAAAGATGATACATTTAGATGTGGTGTTGGTAAAACTAAATCGGATGCTTACTTAGTTATTGGTAGTTTTCAAACCTTATCAACAGAATTTAGAGTTTTAGACGCTAATACACCTAATGGTGAGTGGAAATTGATTCAACCAAGAGAGAAAAATTTAGAATACACCATTGATCACTTTAAAGATCACTTTTATATAAGAACAAATAAAGATGCAAAAAACTTTAAATTAGTTAAAACACCAGTTGATAAAACTGAAAAAGACAATTGGGTAGATGTTATAGGGCATAGAGAAGATGTTTATTTTCAAGGTATGGATTTGTTTGAAAACTATTTAGTGGCTCAAGAACGAAAAGAGGGTTTACGTACCATTAGAGTTATGAAATGGGATGGAACCGATGATCATTACATCAAATTTAGCGACCCAGCATATTTTGCTGCAACAACTTCTAATTTAGATTTTGATACCGATATCTTACGCTACACTTACAGTTCTTTAACAACACCAAATAGCACATATGAATACAATATGTCAACTAAAGGACAAGAGCTTTTAAAACAAATTGAAGTTTTAGATGATAATTTTTTAATTGATAATTATATTTCAGAGCGTTTATATGCAACCGCAACTGATGGTACAAAAGTGCCAGTATCTTTAATTTATAAAAAAGGCATTGAAAAGAATGGTAAAAACCCTTTATTGCTTTATGCTTACGGTTCTTATGGCAATAGTCAAGAACCAAGGTTTAACTCCACACGTTTAAGTTTGTTAGACAGAGGCTTTATTTACGCGATTGCTCATATTCGTGGTGGACAAGAAATGGGTAGAGATTGGTATGAAAACGGAAAACTATTAAAAAAGAAAAACACGTTTACAGATTTTATTGATGTTGGTCAATTTTTAATTGACGAAAAATTTACAAGTAGCAACCACTTATATGCTTATGGCGGATCTGCTGGGGGCTTATTAATGGGAGCTGTTTTAAATATGAAGCCACAAATGTGGAATGGTGTTATAGCTGCTGTTCCTTTTGTTGATGTCGTTTCAACGATGTTAGATGAAACAATTCCATTAACAACTTTTGAGTTTGATGAATGGGGAAACCCAAAAAACAAAGAATATTATGATTATATGAAATCGTATTCACCCTACGATAATGTAGAAGCTAAAGACTATCCAAACATTTTAATTACTACAGGGTATTGGGATAGCCAAGTACAATATTGGGAGCCAGCTAAATGGATTGCAAAATTACGTGAGCTTAAAACCGATGATAACTTATTAATTATGGATTGTAACATGGAAACAGGACATGGAGGCGCATCAGGGCGTTTTGAGCGTTATAAAAGGTTAGCACTAACTTATGCTTTTATATTTGATTTAGAGGGGGTTACAGAATAAATGCAAAATTGTTAGTAAGAGCTTTGATCTTATCAAAGCTCTTTTTTTAAAACAATAACTCCATTTTAATATCGCTACCTTTATATGGCTTTTAGACTCTAAAGGGATTTCAATTAGCATGTGCTTTTATAAAATCGGTAATTAAATAGGTAATAAGTTTTCCAACTTGATTTTCTGTTTTCTTTTTAGGAGCAGCTTCGCAAATATGTAAATAAGTTGCATTTTTATGATTTGCAAAAAAACTAACAAATTGTCGTGTTTTTTTAACGCTAAAACCACTTGGTGTCATAGCACTGCTAGGTGTGTTCTCAATAGCATCGCAATCAATTTCAATTCCAAATTGTGTTTGAGAAATAAATTCTGAAACATAATACATTTCTTTTTTAAACTTTAATTCATTTCTTATTTCTAAAGCTTCAAAGGTGTTGTATTTTATGTTTTTTAATTTCTTCAAGGTTTTAAAAATTCTATCAGAAGTATAATTTTCATGCAAACCAAAAATAAAATATCGATTTAAAAACCCTTCCGCGAAAGCGTAACTAAAACCATTACCACTATGTCTTCCTTCTTCTGGTCTAAAATCGCTGTGTGCATCAAAATTAACACTATTTATAGGTTTATTTAAAGCTAATGATGTGCCCTTTATATTGCCGTAAGCATTGTTATGCCCACCACCAATAACTATAGCTTTTTTGCCGGAAGCAATAATTTGTTGCATAATATGTGCTACATAATTATCAATTTGATCTACCATCTTTCTAGCTTTTTTTAGGTCATTTTTTTTATTTTGACTGAGTTTTGATACTGCTAATAATTCTTCAGAAAAATCTAAATGTCCTAAAATTAAAACAGCATTTGCCTTAGTAAATGCATTACTTTTAATATTTAACAAAACTTTTAATGTGGCTTCCCAAGCACGTGAAGCTCCTAATTTTCCTAGGTTTGCAAACACGCCAACATCTTCAGGTAAACCAATTATTACATAGGTAACATCCAAATTTTTAAGTTGTTCGTATATATTGGAAATGCTGGTTAACATTTTAACATGTTCGCCAAATTTGGATTCACTAGAGCGCTTGTTTAATAATTTATTACGTGTCGTATTGTTAAATAAAACCAGTTTATCCATGAAATAATTAATATTGTATTGATAAATAAAATTAATCAATATTTGTTTAAAAATAGCATAAAATTAAAGGATTAAAAATTTAGATTAACATTAAACTCACAACACTAAAACAAGTAAATTATGGAAAATAACAAAAGTAGTATGGGATTAAAAGTAGCTTTAGGGATAGCTTTAGCTTTGTTTTTAGCAACAGGTTTTTACACTATGAATCTTTATAGTGAAAAAAAGGACAACGAAGCTAAATTAATTGAAGAGAAAGAATTGGTTATGAATGATTTAAACACCATGGCTAAGCAATATGATGAAGCAATTGGTGAAAACGAAGTTGCAAATCAGAACTTAATTGATGCAAGAACTAGAATTCAAGGATTAATAGATTCATTAAAAATATCTGAAACTAACGTAAGAAGCTTATGGAGGTACAAAAAGAAATACCAATCCTTACAGAAAGAAATGGATGTTTTATTGGCTCAAAATGACTCGTTAAGAGTAGAGAATTCATACTTAGCAACCTCTTTAGATAGCACAAGAGTACGTTTAGAAGAGCGTACCATGTTCACAGATTCTTTATTAGTACAAAACACAGCTTTAGCTGAAGTAGTTGAAAATGCAGCAGTTTTAAACACAGTGGGCCTAAAAGGTTTTGGAGTTATTGAAAGAACTTCAGGAAAATTAATTCCAACTGAAAGAGCGAGTAGAGTAGATAAGATTAGAGTTTGTTTTACTGTAGCTAAAAATACTTTGGTACAAGCTGGAGATCAAGAATTATATGTTCAAGTTATTGACCCAAAAAACAATACTTTAGGTTCTAATGAGCAAGTACAGTTTGGAGAAAAAACATTAAACTACAGTATAATTAGTAAGTTTAACTACGAAAATGGGAGTCTTAATGTTTGCGAATTTGTAGCTTCAAAAGGAGATAGCAAATTTGAAAAAGGACGTTATCTTGTAAATGTTTTTAACGAAAAAGATTTGGTATCTAGCTCAGAGTTTACATTAAAGTAAACAATATTATATAACACTTAAGAGCCAAAAACCTCAAGTTTTACTTGGGGTTTTTTAATGCATTATTTTTAAGTAATAATGCACATAAACAATTTTATTTGCTAATTGTAGATAAACTAATAAAGAATAAAGTATAAGCTATAACTTTATACAACACCAACTAATTTTAACCATATATGGATAGAAACTTTACTTTTTTAAATTCTATTTCTAATATATCAGAAGAAGCTTTTTCTGAAGTAAAAAAGATTTCAACATTTAAAAAAATAGAGGCGGGCACTCAAATAGTAAAATTAAGCGATGTTCCATCAAAGGCATACATGCTTGTTTCTGGTATTATACGTTGTTACGTAATAACTGAATCTGGTAAAGAATTTAATAAAAGTTTTTATTTACCAGTAAGTTTTGCGGCTTCGTTAACTGCTTTAATGAAAAGAAAGCCTTCTGTTTTTGTTTTTGAAGCATTAACTGATTGTAAAATTTATGAGATTGATTATTATAAGTTAATGCGTTTGTGTGACACAAATTCGAATCTTAAAAATTTGTATACTAAGGTTTTAGAGTTTTTATATGTGAAATATGAAAAACGTTTGGTAGAGTCTATAACGTTAAATGCCACCGAACGTTATCTTCAACTAAAAAAGGAAATCCCCAATGTGGATGAGTTGATTTCTCAATACCAAATTGCATCATATTTAGGAATAACAGCTGTTCAATTAAGCAGAATTAGAAAAAAAGTTAGTTAATTAACAAATGTTAATTTTTAAGAAAATATTATATTATATATTTGAATCGATTTATTGTATATTGTAAAATACAAAGATTTAATAGCAAACCAACCAAAAAAAAAGAGGCTGTCTGAAAAGGCAGTCTTTTTTTTTGCAAATTTTCTAGTAAATTCTTAACTTTAAGGATGAGCAGAAAAGTCATTTTTAAGACCTACAACCAAGATCAGTTAAGTCTTTTACCACCCAGTTATGATGATTTAGTTCCAGTTAATCATCCCGTACGTATTGTAAACACGATTATTGACCACGTAGATATTAGCGCATTAGAAAAAAGCTACAAAGGCGGCGGCACATCAAGCTATCATCCACG
>NZ_JAKKDU010000003.1 GCF_021728535.1 Wocania arenilitoris
AGTATCATTTTACTCTTTCCAAAATAGACCTGTGCTGGTGTTAAATTGTTAATGGCTTCATGATAACGGTTAAAGTTATAGTGCTGAACAAACTTTTCCAATGCTTTTTCTAATTGGCCAGGAGTATAATAATTGTCTAGTTTTACTATATTTTTCATGGAACGGTGGTATCTTTCAATCTTACCCTGTGTCTGAGGATGTAAAGGACGACCTCTTACATGTTTGATATTATTGTCTTGCAAATAGGTTGCCAGCTCATTGGAGATGTAACAGGAACCGTTATCAGATAATAATTTAGGCTTGGTATTGTTGTTTAATACTTGTGCCTTTATTTGCGCTTGGTCTATGGTATGCATGACCTCTTCTGTTTTCATGGTGGAACAGAGTTTATAATGCACAATATAACGGCTGTAATCATCTAAAACGGTAGACAGGTAGTACCATCCCCAACCTACAATTTTAAAGTAAGTAAAGTCAGTTTGCCACATTTGATTAACAGCTGTGGTTTTATCTTTAAAGCTATCGGAAGCACTGGACATTCTAAAGGCTGGCACGGATATTAAACCATTGGCCTTTAAGATGCGGTACACACTGGATTCACTAATGTAATACTTATAGGTGTCGGTGATAAACCATGCCAGTTCCCTAGAGGACAGTTCAGGATTTTCCAAAGCAAGCTCTACCACTTTATCCCTATCGGCTTCATTGATTTTGTTCCATGCTGTATTGGATTTAGAACGCTTTCTAACTAATCCATCATAACCTTTTTCTAAATAGGCATTATACCAATTATAGAATGTGGTCTTATTGATTTTAAGTTCTTTAAGGGTTCTGGTAACCCCTAATTCTGATTGTTCCACAAGGCGAATAATCTCGTATTTTTCACTTGGACTGTAATGCATGTACTTTCTGTTTTTTAAATGTCGCCATTTAAGTTTTTTTTCAATACCCTGTTCTCTAAGGAAAGTTCTGCCACCAGTTCTTTTAAGGAGCTATTCTCTTGCTTTAATTCATTGACCTCTGTAGTATTGGCTTCTCGCATGGTGTCCCCGCTTAAGCGTTTCTTGCCTGCTTCCATAAAATCCTTGGTCCACTTATAGTAAGTACTATCGGTTATACCTTCCTTTCTACAAAGCTCTGCAATGGTGTATTCTCCCCGTATCCCTTCTATAACTATGCGTATTTTTTCCTCTGTGCTATAAAGTTTACGTGTCTTGCGTTTTACGGTTTTGATTAATGATTTTGCATTGTGTTCTCTGTTCATTGTAATGATTTTTAAGGTTAAAATTATAATCTTTTTTCTCTCTTAAAAATCAACCTATAAAAGTTCACTTTTTGCTGACGTTAAACACCTTTTACTGGAAAAGTTGAAGACTTTGACGAATATATTGCTGAAGATAAAAACAACTAAAAACAAAGGAACTAATTTAATAACGTGTACAACCTGTAACCGTATTTCAGAACGAGACATTTTTACAAAAACCAATCAATGAGAATTACGATTTTAATAATAATATTTCTTTCAATAAATTTTGCTTTCGGACAAAATAAGAAAGTGGAATACAATGAAATTATTCCCGAATATATAATTGCTGTTTGGGAAAATAACAAAACTTCAAACAGCTCGAAATTTATAGCTTCTGAACTTAATCAAATCAAAGGGTTTTTCGCTGAAATAAGTAAAAGAAAAAATAATATAACATCAATTGAATTTTTGAAAAAACCAACTAACAATACTTTAGTTGCTCATTATTTGAACATAAAACTTAAATGGAATTCATTCAACGGCCCTCACGTTGGATTAAAAAAAGAATCAAACAAAAAAGTAATCAAAAATTCTTTAAAAAATCTACCAAATAAAAATGCACTTTTAGCTTTTTATTACAGTTCCATTTTTATTGACGTTTTGAATAAACAAAAACCAATGAGCTTAGCTGAAGCAAACATTGATTTGGAAACTTTAAACCTTGATAATGATTCAGAAAAAGCTATTCTATTTTTAACTGCAATGAGACATGTTGGAAATCAAGTAACTTCTTATGCAACAACTCGATTTCCTAATAATTGTTTTAGAGCAAAAGAATATGTGGAAAATATGCCAAAATTTAATGGAAAAGTATTTTATGAATTTGAATTACCTAAGTTCGAGGATTTTAAAATAGAAGTAGATAAGCGAAAACCAAAAATGAGTTTCAAAGAAAGATATATTCCCGAATTCGAAAATGCTAAATTGGCAATTAAAAAATGTTTAGCAGAAGAAAAAACTAATCAATGAAAAACACCTTTCTTATACTGTTTCTTTTGCATTTCTTATCGGGATGCGGCAACCAGAAATTAACTCATAAAGAGACAGTCACTAAATATTACAATGCCTTTAATTCATCTGACTACAATAAAATTAAAACATTAATAAACGATAGTATTACAATTATTGAAGGAGATTACGCTATGCCTTTTACCCATGATAGTTTTTATGAACACTTTAAATGGGATTCCATATTTAAATCGTCTTATGAGGTAGTTGAAATAAAAGAAAAAAACAATCAGATTATTGTCTCTGTGGCTGCAAATTCTTTACGTTATGAGTTTTTAAAAAACAACCCTTTGACGTGTCATTACAAAATCTCTTTTAATTCTGGGAAAATCTCAAAAATTGAAACATTGGAATGCAATGGTGCTGATTGGGATATTTGGCAAAGACAAAGAGATTCTTTGGTTAGTTGGATTAACAAAAAGTACCCTAAACTTGATGGGTTCATTCATGATTTGACAATGAATGGCGCAATAAATTATTTAAAGGCGATTGAACTTCATAAGAATAGAAAAACTGCAAAAAATCAAACACAAATGGAATTGATGGTATTATCAAATTACGGAGCTGAAGAAAAAATAATATCTGATAGTACATCTATTGAACAAATTACGAAAACAATGAAAAACCTTAATTGGAACAAATTTCATCAAGTAATTCTTTCGACAGATAATAACAATTGGATTGAGGTTGGTGGTAACCTTTATGAAGATGGTCTTTCTTCTATGTATGAGGAAAATGGAAAGCAATTTATTATAAACAAACCACCATTATCAATTGACCATATGATAGAGATACTTATATCTTATTTTAATGAAGATGGGGAATTTAAAAAAGAAAACAGATATGAATAAAAGGAATCTAAACTTTCTAATAACTTTGCTTCTAGTTCCAATTATTACCATTGGACAAATACCAAAAGGACATTTTATAGACGCAGACAAAGCAACTGAAAAAGGGTATGTAGTAAAGCCCTTTAAACAAGAGAAAGAGGGTATTTATCATTACGCTGTTTTAACAGAATTACCATTCGAAAATGATTGCACAAATCGGCTTTCAGAAAAAGAGCAAATTGCTTGTGCAGAAAAAAAATTAAGAAAGCTTATATATGAAAAACTAACTTCTGAAAATACTTTTAAAGGAAACGTTTATGTCTATTTATCAGTAACTAAAGATGCTGAAATAACAGATGTTAGCATAAATTCATATCCTAAGTCTAAAGAGATAGAAGAGTTAATAAAAGAAGCTATTAGCAAAATAGAAATTAAAGCTGGAAAATTCAACAATGAAATAGTTATATCAAGATTATGGACTTCTTTTACATTTCCATCATCCTCTAAAGAGTTATTATCTGAATCATTGGAGAAAATGAAAGCAGATAAAAATGCTGAATACAAAAAGTACGAAAATCTCATTTTTGATGCAACTCAATATATTTTTTCAAACCCTATTTACCCTAATGGAAAAGAATTTCAAGCAGCAAACAAAATAATTGGATTTTGGAAAAATAAAGACACAGGGTTAAATATCCCTATTGGTAATGATTTCTACAATGTATTAACAAACAAAAACCAGCAGCAATACTTATATATGGTTGGAATGATGAATCACTCTCTTAATCAAAAGATAAACCATAAAAGAATATTAGCTTGTAAGCCAATTGAAGGACAAAAATATAAAGAACAAAAAGATGTTCAGGAAGTACAACTAGAAGGAGCCAAAATTCTATTGAAATTTATAGGAAACTCTAAAAACAATGTTCCAATGAATTCAAAAACAAAGAAGTATTATAAAGCATTTGAAAAGAATAAATTGAATGAAAAATTATTTAATTAAATGCAAAAAGCGTTAATCATTTTCTTTTTATTACCTATTTGTAGCATACTAAACGCTCAAGAACTGGACACTTACGATTTCAATTCCATAAACATCAACAATTGGATGAAAGTTCCTCATGTAAATGGGAGATTAGCAACCCAAGAGGATGTAAAAAATAATAGGGCAATTTATATTAGTAGTAAATCAGAAAAGTATGTTCCTTTAGATTTAGATATTCCATTTCTTGCTTACTTTATAGATGCTAGGACTGAAAGAAAGGATACGGTAGTGGTTATTCAAGCTAATATGACAAATAATGGGATTTATACTGGATTTAGGTCATTTCATACTGGGGGTTATGGCACTTCTTTATTAAAAGATTTAGTTCTAATTAATACAAATCAACTTATTGGGCAAGAAAAAATAGGAATGAAAGAAGTTTATATTCACAACAATTTAGTTTATAAAATATCTAATGATAGCCTTTTAAATGGAGTTGCTCAACGCAAACGGAAAAATGGACATTTAGTATATGAAGAAGAATACAAAAAGGGTGTTATTCTAGTTAGTAAGCTATATTTCAATGGAAAAGCCAAGATAGTTTCCAATAAATTTATATATAATCCCAATAAACCACAAGTACTTTCAAAAGAATACGCTTATAATCTCAATGGCGAGATTATCGAAGTTAAAACCTATGATGATAATGGTGTAAAAGTACTTCTAGAACAATTTCAAAAAGGAAAGTTGACTTATAGCTGCCAATATATTGGAAAAAAGAAACACGGACTTGAATTAGGATATATAGGAAGTAAAGATGGAAAAAAACCAACCTATCGTTGTGAATACGTTAATGGGGAAAAACACGGAACTCAATATTGTCTCAATGAAAAAGGTATTGAAGAAATAAAAAGGTTTAATAACGGGAAAAGAATAAAAACAACTATCGTCAACAAAGAACTTAACTAATGAAGAATTTAATTTCGCTCTATATCTTGATTATTCCAATTCTAGCTTTTGGGCAATTTAACCCATTTGAAAAATTGGACTATGACAAAGTTATAGCTTATGAATATCAAGGAGAAGGTGGATTACTTATTGAAAATTGCCTTAATAAGAAAAAAGAGAAAATTTATAAGAAAATAACTTTAACTGAAAAGCAAACTGAAAAACTAGAAACCATACTTATTTCCAAAAAGAGTTACGGTAATACAACTATGTCTTGTTTTGACCCTCATTTTGGGGTTGTTTATTATCTAAAGGAGAAAATAGTTGGAACAGTTAGTATTTGTTTAGAATGCAACTACCTGATTTCATCTGAAAAAATTCCAGCAACAGAATTAAAAATGATAAAAATTTCAGATGACTATTCATATCCTGCTAAAGGATTCAGTAAAATAGCTCGAAAAAAAATATATAATTATTGTAAAGAAATCGGATTTATCAAATATTTGAAACCGCTGACTTCATATCTTGATGAATAACACAAATGGATAAAAGACTAAACCAAAAACACACCAAAGAATCTTTTTATTATTGTCTGTCGAGAATGCTAGAAAGAGCATCTTATTATGGTCTTCGTGCTCTAGTCGTTTTATATATGACTGGAGAAATCCTAAAAATGGAAAGCACAGAAGCAATAATGATTTTTGGGTGGTTCGCTGGTTCAGTCGTATTCTCACAAATTGTTGGGGCTTTACTTGGAGACTTACTAATTGGAAATAAAAAATTGGTAATTATTGGTGGCTTCATTCAAACAATTGGTGCATTTAGCCTTTGTATCCCTTCGACAACTGGACTTTACATAGGATTATTTCTTATCGTAATAGGCAGTGGGTTTTATACGCCAAATATTATTTCAAATTTCGGAAAATTATATTTGACCAAAACAAAGCTGTTAGATTCAGGGTTCACTTTATTTTACCTAGCAATAAATTTAGGTTCATTTCTTGGAATTTTATTAATAGGATATTCTGGAGAAAAATTTGGTTACAATATTGGATTTATTATATCTGGAATACTAATGTTGCTGTCATTGGTTCCTGTACTTATTTTAAAAGAAAGGACATCTAACAAAATTAAAGGAAACGAATTACCAATAGGCAAAAGAATTTTAAACATATCTATTGCTTTCATTGCTGTAGGACTCTTTTGGGCTATATATGAAGTCTTAAATATTCGGATTTTTGATTTACACTTGGAATTCAGTGAAATTTCACCTTTGAGTATTCCTAAAAGTATGTGGCAGTCCCTTAACGCAATATTTATTTTACCCATTAGTATAGTTGCAATTGTTTTGTGGACATATTTCTACAGTACTCAATTCTTTAAATTAATGCTTGGTTTTATTTTTGGAGTAATATCATTTGGAATTTTATTCCTTATTCCTGAAGTACCTTCTGAACAACATATAATGACATATTTACTATCATTACTTTTTCTTGGTATTTCGGAAATACATATTGCGCCAATAATACATTCAATATTGACAAAATATTCTAACCCAAAATATTTAGCAATTATAATTAGTTTGGCATTTATCCCTACAAGATTAATATCTATAATTTTTGGTTTATTCAATGATAAATTTTATGACAACCCAATTTCGGGATTAACATTTGGAATAATTACAATGGTCATAATTGCTATTGGACTTATAGGATATGTATCGTGGAATAAAAAAGCACTAAATTAAACATGATATTTACTTCTGATAAGGACTACAAATCCACAAAAAAAATAAAACAAGGTGTCTCAAAAATAAAAGAGGAATTTGAGCCTCTTGCAAAATGGATTGACCAAAAGTATGATGTAAAAACTTTAAATGTTTTATTTGATTATATGGACAATATCAAATCTCATCCTCGTCTACAAGTTTGTCTTGAATATGCAAGCGATAAAGGAAAGTTCATGGATAATAGAACTTATAATTTTGACGTAAGAAAACAAAAGGAGATTGCAAAAAAATTTGGAGAGATTACTTCAAATTACGAATTGAAAAATAAGCCGAGTTGGATTCAAAGAATACTTGGGTTAACTTATAAGTCAAAAAATCTATACGTTTATTTTACTGATTTTGAATCCATAGCAAAAATAGAGGCAAATGAAAGTATTCCCGATAAGGAAATAATTCAACTGAAATCTAGATTAAATAATCAAGAGCTATGGGAAATTGACAAAAAATTTGATGGAGTAACTTTCTTCTTGTTCACAGATGAACTATTAAAAAAATATCAAGATTCTGAAACACATAAAATATGGAATGGACAATATTTTCATTTATTGACTAATTACGATGAATTCGGGTATTTCAAAAAAGATTATTTCTATGTTCATCTTGATAGCAAAGAGAATTTTGATAACAATTATGAAAGTAACTGGTTTTATTACTATAAATAGCAAAGTATTGCAACGAAAAACTAAATTAAAAACAAATATAACCTTTAGTTATATTTCAGGACATAGCATTATGAAGCAAACCTATGTATTTGTATTTCTGATTTCATTTTTCAATTGCAAAAATGATGTTTATTCTGATAAAGAAAAATTCATTACAACAGTTGATGGGAATACAAATGTCCTTTATAAGAACTCTTTTGAGAATGGTGTGGTTAAGGATTCAATCTCAGCATGGTATTATGACCAAGGCATATCGCTTAGTTCTAGACTGAGTTATAAAAAAGCAAAAGAAAATTTTGAAAATGCAAATAAATTAGAGCCAAATAATGTGAGTATTATTAATGTTTTAGGAAATGTTTGTGCTGAATTAAAAGAATTTGATGAATCAAATAATTATTTTGAAAAAGCACTATCATTGGATAGTAAATATTGGATGACTTACTTGAATTATGGCTTCTCAAGAGCCAGAAATGATGAATATGAAAAAGCTATTGAATTATATAACAAAGGACTTAGCTTTCAAAGAAATGGAAAAAAAAGAGGCTACTTCTATTATAATATGTCAAGAGCTTATTATCAATTAGATGAAATTGAAAAAGCTAAAAAACACATTAATAAAGCGATTGAACTAGTTAATGATGAATATTTAAAAAAAGAAGTTATTAATTTTAGAAATACAGTTTACAAAAAATGATTTTAACCATATTTTAAGGAACTGACTTTCAGTGAATCAAGAATTGAACATATCTGAATTAATTATCGATTACCAAAATTCGACTCAACAAGTAGTTCAAATTGTAAATGAATTATCAGATAAATTGGTAGAGTTATTGTAAAGATAACACGCAACTTCAAATAAATCCTAAACATGATAATATTTAATCAGTTGTAACAAAAACATATTATCTATATACAAACACATTGTATATCACATGAAGAATGACTTATAATAATCTAATAATAATTAAGGGTGGTTCCTATATTAATATAAAAAAGGCATTACAGCAATGGATTGATTTATATTCGGAAAATTTTTCAAACAATCTTCAATTTGAATTATACAAAAATGGTCGTGGGAATCACATCATAAAAGCAGACGATAGACTGGATAACAATAGATTTTTTTATTTGGTTAATTATATGGATTATCCGGAAAACATAAATTATAATGTTGACATAAAAGGATATACAAAAGCTAGGGAACTCGATAAACAATTAGACAATCAAGAATTGTTAATTTACATTCCAAAATCAGATACTGAATATGACAATGTCTATGCTGTTACAAAAGATAACAGGCATTTTAAAATTGATTTTGGTGGCAAAATAAAAGAGGTGACTGGTGATATAACTTTTTCTTCACATAATATCGAAAAGCTTGAAAACCCAGAAACCTTAAAAGCGTCCCTACATAAAAGAAAAAAAAGAGAGGAAGATTCTGTTGATAGTATCAAAAAGCGATTTAATATCATCTTCATTATTTTTATAATCGTTTTGTTTCTAAATCTCATAGTTCCACACTTAAAAGTTGATGTTGAAGTTTTTCAAAAAACAACATTATTTACAGGTATGGGAGTTGGTCTTTGGTTTTTTATGGATTATGAAATGTTAAGACATAATTCCTTTTACCTCAAAAGTTTTTTAATTGCATTAGGATTTTACTATTACGGTTTATTTCTAGAACACCATTATTCGTCATATTTCTCCAATATGACAGCTGGTAATTTTTTATATCCGCTAACGCTATTAATTGTTCAATACCCAACTAGAAGAATTTATAAATTAATTTTTAATAGAGAACCCGAAGTAGATAAGCATGGGAAAATTGCAGATTTAATCTATACAATGATTCTGTTTTTTTCATTCGCTATATTACCTTTTCTAATTGTGGATTATTTAAAATAAAATGGGATACACTTTAAAGGCATATTTAGGAAAAACCGAAAACTTAAACTCCATTTTAGAAAGGTTCAGTGAAGCTCAAATTGTAGATTTAAAACATGGCTTTTCTTTAATTCCTATGACTGAAGAATTGTTTGATGAAATCAATAATGATGAAGCTAGTGCAGGAATATCCACATTCGAGTTTCTTGACAAAAAAATGGAGCAAAAGACCATTGAATTAGTTGGAGATAAAGAAATTGCCTATGTTGAATCCGATTTTTTTGGTGGAAAAGGTGGGCATATTGGAATCATTTGGAAAAATAAACAATGTGTATTTCTTGGAAAGTTTAAAAAAGGAACAATGAACAAAGTTTTAAAAAAGTTGGGAGTAATTCGAACTTTGCTAAAAGACGAATTTGAAACTGTTGGATTAGATAAAAACAGACATACTGAAGATTGGATTGAATAATATTTTACTAACTGGAAACTATGTTTCACTCATTTTCGTTTTCGTTAACTAGAACTCTGCTATATTTTAGAAGGAAACTATAAATCATGAAAAAAATAATTATAACTACAATTTGGATTTTTATTTCCCAACTTGTTATTAGTCAAAATTGTTTAGATGTTAAATTCAAATTACGTGGATATTTCTATGCTGGCACAAGCCAAACTGATTCAATAGCTGCCGGGGGATTTTATGAAGACCAAAATTCTCCTAAAACTATTGATAACAAAATTAATAGGCTTTCGTCTGACGAGAAGTTTCAGATTATTGCAAAAAACGACTCTATTTCAGAGTTTTCTACAGATATAAAAGGATTTAAAGTTTTCGTAATAAACAAAACCGATTCTATAGTTAAGCTACCAGCGCAA
This sequence comes from Wocania arenilitoris, assembly GCF_021728535.1. Classification (GTDB taxonomy): domain Bacteria; phylum Bacteroidota; class Bacteroidia; order Flavobacteriales; family Flavobacteriaceae; genus Wocania_A; species Wocania_A arenilitoris. The sequence continues at coordinate 10,289 of NZ_JAKKDU010000003.1, forward strand.
GACAGTAGGTTATACTTAAAAAGGCAAGTGTTTTATAATGATAAATGGAGAGATATAGAATACCTACCTAGCAGTTGGTGCGGAAATAGTTATCACTCTGTTTTTATAAAACCAAATGAATACTGGGATTTTAACGCTCCATGCCTAACTGGGAAAATAGAAGCGAAATTTAGATTTGAATTGTATGTCAATGAAAATTTAATTATTTATTCCAATGAATTTAGTGGTAACTTTAACAAAAAGCAACTAATAAAAGAACAGGGACATAAACTAGTTGGATTAATGGACCCTTACAATAATTAAGGTCGTATACAATAAATAAAGGCCTTACAAATAACCGTAATCATACTTCAAAACTGTGTACATTAGAGCATCATTGATTTTAATCTTCTTAACCTTATGTGATTTCACCTTTGGGCAAAATACTATAAGGGTTGCAGGAAAAGTACTTTCTGAAGAAGGAGTCGTCCCCGAGGCATTTGTCATGATTGGTTCTCAGGGTTCAATAACAAATGAAAAAGGTGTTTTTAAATTTCAATATACTTCTGAAACTTCTCCACTTGAATTAAAAATTGAAGTTTCTGCGCTTGGATATAAAGCTCAGGAGTTAATCTTTTCAGCTAAAGAGACGAACTTTGAAGAACTTTCAATTACTTTAAGTCTGTTTCCTAATGTTAATGCTAAAACAGCTTTAGAAGACATCAAAAAAGGAAAAATTCAATTTTTGTTATCTGGCGGTATTGCTCCTGTAATTTATAGTTCAGACAAGAACTTCACTTTAAAGTATGGTGTTTCATTTTACGAATTTGGCTGTGAAGCTATTTCAAATGAATCATTAAAAAAATACAATGCCGTCATTGCAGAATATTTAGACAAAAAAATCGGTAAAAAATGGAGAAAAGAAGTTCGAGATGATATCATTGGGATAAAATAAAAGGATTAAACATTATATAATTTTAAAATAATGAAATACCCGATTTACTTTCTGCTATTGTTTACAATTTGGAGCTGTAAACAAAATCAAATTGAAGGAATTGAGATTGGACATACACTTTATACAAACCAATCACTAAAACAAAACAAAGAACTAACTGATTTAATAGCTCGAATAATTAAAAAAGATTCGAAAGCTCTTGAATGGCTAACCGAGTTTTGGTGTGGTGGTGGAGCTGGTTGTTATGATTTAGGAATCATCACGTCTGAAATTGTTTATAAAATTGGAGAGGATAATTTTATGAAAATGACATCCAAATTAAACACAAAGCAAAAAAATAATTTAGAGGGACTTTTGAATGCTGGATTAGAATATGGATACGAACCAGACAGGAATTTAAATATAGAGTTTCCTAATTTGTATAAATTCTTAAATGCTCAAGAACTTGAAAATTTGCAGCTCAACAAACCAAATACATTTGAATTTATAGACCTAAATAAAATTCCAGATTCACTCGAATTAATAATTAATAAAAGTTTGAAGGGTGATTTCAATGGGGACGAAGTAGTAGATTTTTTCTCATTAGTAAATAACAAGAAGACAAACGAAAAAGGAGTGTTAATAATACATAATTCAGTATCTCAGGAAACTTTTGTCTATGGCGCTGGAAAAGAAGTTCATGGAATGACAAACTTGAATTGGATTGAGGTTCTTGAAATTATACCAAAAGGCGAAATTGTTGCGCCAGATTTAGTTGACAAGGAAACTGGAGATATACTTGGACCGGACCAAACTCAAAATTTTAAATTAATTGGAAACGGAATATCTATGAGTGTTGAAGAATCTCATGGTGGCGGAATTCTATTTTGGAACGGTAACAATTATCAATGGTATCATATAGAATAAAACCCACCACAATACCCCACCACCATAAAAAACAAAAAAGCCCTAGCATCTGCTAAGGCTTATCATTACTAGTGGAGAAGATGGGATTCGAACCCACGACCTCTTGACTGCCAGTCAAGCGCTCTAGCCAACTGAGCTACATCCCCTTAAATTCATTTTAATCCACTTAAAACTAAAACGGGTATATTACTGTTAAAGTCTTTTTTTAAGATTACGTTTTTCTCCCATTTTTTTATAAAAAAACCTCGTTTTCTTCTTACCACACATAGCATATCTGGGTTATGAGATTGATAATGCTCTAAAACACCATGGTACGTAGTTGCATTTTCTGTTTTGGTAATATTTTCAACTATACTTTTCAGCTTTTTACTTACATCAAAATCACCATCGTTATAATAATGCGTTTTTACCAATAACAGATTTACAATAGTTTTAAAATTATCTTTAATATCAATTAAAGGGGATAAAGCTTTTTCCTTTCTAATAATTGCTGACTTAACAGCTAACAAAATATTTTTAAAAGGCTTAAACTGATAACCTTCTGGGATAATAAGTGCAGGTATTTGAGTTTGCTTAATAATTTTTCCAGAGGTTTTTCCTAAAAAGACCTCATCTTTTATTGAGTTTGTTCTAGGCTCAACTAAAATTAAATCAACGTCAGCTGCTTTACATGCTAGCTCTAGTGTATCAACTAATTTCCCTTTTAAAGTTTTTACAATAACATCAACTCCTTTTGTATCAATTTTAGATACTAAATCGTTTAAAAAGGTTTTACTCTCCTGCTCTATAATATGGTCTACTTTTATCATAGTACCAGCTTTGGTATATACATTATAAATTTGTACAATGTATAATTTTGCATTAAAAGCTTTGGCAAAATCTACGGCATATTGCAAATGACTTAGAGCATTTTTTGACGATCCTACAGGTACTAAAATATTCTTCATAATAAAAAATTTAAAAGACTAAATTTGTAGCAACTTTATGCAAAAGTAAACATTAAAAATGATTCGTAAAGCAACACTTAAAGATATCGATGAAATTATAAAAATAACCAAAGCATGTGCTCGTTTTATGATAAGTAAAGGTATTTATCAATGGAACAAACATTATCCCAATAAAAGTGCTTTTAAAAATGATATTTTAAGAAACGAATTACATGTTATTGAAAGCAAAAAAACGCTAGTTGGTTGTGTAGTTATTTCATCGCTTATGGATGAAGAATATGCACCTATTTCTTGGTTGACTGAAAATAAACGTAATATTTATATTCATAGATTAGCAATTCATCCAAATTATCAGGGTAAGGGCTATGCACAAAAATTAATGGATTTTGCTGAAAAATTTGCAAAAGAAAACAATTACAGTTCTGTAAGATTAGATACTTTTTCTCAAAATAAAAGAAATCAAAAATTTTATGAATTACGAGGTTATAAACGATTGGGAAACATTTATTTCCCTAAGCAAAGTCAACATCCGTTTTACTGTTACGAACTAGTATTGTGAGAACCAACATAAGTTTAAAACATATAAACAAATTGGCTATTCCAGCTTTAATATCTGGAGTTTCTGAGCCCATTCTGTCATTAACCGATGCTGCCATAGTTGGAAACGTTGATTTTAATGCTACCGAAGCTTTAGCTGCGGTTGGTATTGTAACTACTTTTTTATCGATGCTAATTTGGGTTTTGGGGCAAACCAGAAGTGCTATTTCTTCAATAGTATCTCAATATGTTGGTGCTAACAAGCTCGATAAAATTAAAAACCTTCCAGCGCAAGCTATATTTATTATTACATCATTAAGCATATTAATAATTATAGGAACTTACCCTTTTGCTAATAACATTTTTAAACTTTATAATGCCTCTGGCTTAATTTTAGATTATAGTGTAGAGTATTACAGAATTCGTGTTTTCGGGTTTCCCTTCACACTTTTTACCATAGCTGTTTTTGGTGCTTTTCGTGGTTTGCAAAACACTTATTACCCCATGCTAATTGCCATTACAGGAACTATAGTAAACATTATTTTAGACTTTCTTCTAGTTTACGGAATTGATGGTTTTATTTCTCCAATGCATATTAAAGGTGCTGCTTATGCCAGTGTAATTGCTCAATTAGCTATGGCTGTTTTATCTGCTTATTATTTGCTTAAAAAAACATCAATTCCTTTAAAATTAAGCTTTCCTTTTAACAAAGAAATAAATCGTTTTTTATTAATGATTATTAACCTTTTTGTGCGCACTATAGCTTTAAACGTTACGCTCTATTATGCTAGTGCTTTTGCCACAAGTTATGGTGCAACATATATTGCAGCCTATACTATCGCCATTAATTTATGGTTCCTTGGCGCCTTTATTGTAGATGGTTATGCTAGTGCAGGTAATATTTTATCGGGTAAATTATTTGGAGGAAAAGAATATAATTTACTTATTTCTTTAAGCAACAAGCTAATAAAGTACGGCATTATTATAGGGGTGCTAATTGCGGTTATTGGTGGTTTATTATATTATCCTTTAGGACGTATATTTACAAACGATCCCGAAGTTTTAAAACAGTTTTACAGCATATTTTGGATTGTTTTAGCAATGCAACCACTTTGTACACTTGCCTTTATTTTTGATGGTATTTTTAAAGGTTTAGGCAAAATGAAGGTATTACGAAATGTGCTTTTAGCATCAACTTTTTTAGTGTTTATTCCTATTTTGTTTTGGCTAGATTATTTGGATTATAAGCTTTATGCCATTTTTATCGCTATAACATTTTGGATTATTGCTCGTGGTTTTCCTTTAATTCTAATTTTCAGAAAAATATTTATTCCGCTGTCAAAAAACAATTAACTTTGAGCCTATAACACACCCTTAATTAAAAATAATTTTCATGAAACCGTTAATCGCCTTACAAGAATCAGAAGCTTATGATGCGGGATATAACATAGGTTACACTATTGGAAAATATTTGCCTTTAGTAGTTGTAATTGTAATAGCATACTTAATTTACAGGTACATTAAAAATAAATCTAAAAAATAAAAGCAATGGATATATTAAATTTTATAAGTGGAAACGGATTGTTTCTGTTACTAGGTTTAGTTTTAATAATCGTTTATTTTGTAAATAGAAGAAAAAGAAGATAGTATCTTTGTACAGCAAATAACATTATAACATGAGCAATATTCGTATAACAAAACAATTTTCTTTTGAAACAGGTCATGCCCTTTATGGTTACGATGGCAAATGTAAAAACGTACATGGGCATAGCTATACGCTTTACGTTACTGTTATTGGTAAACCTATAAAAGATGCTTCTAATGCAAAGTATGGAATGGTTATCGATTTTAAAGATTTAAAAAATATTGTAAAAGAAGAGATTGTTAATATATTCGATCATGCCACAGTATTTAATAAAAACACGCCTCATGTTGAGCTAGCTAAAGAGCTAGAAAATAGAGGGCATAATGTGCTTTTAGTAGATTATCAACCTACAAGTGAAATGATGGTTATCGACTTTTCTAAAAAAATTAAAAAACGTTTACCTGAAAATATTAAACTCCATTCATTAAAACTTCAAGAAACGGCAACTTCGTTTGCTGAATGGTTTGCAAGAGACAATGAATAACCTCTACAACATATCAATTCCAGAAGGAAAATATATATATTTTGCATCCGATAATCATTTAGGAGCACCAACCAAAGAAGCATCTTTGCCTCGTGAAAAGAAATTTGTTGCATGGTTAGACCACATAAAACAAGATGCTGTAGCTATTTTTCTTTTAGGCGATTTATTCGATTTTTGGATGGATTATAAAAAAGTAGTCCCAAAAGGATTTACCCGTACGTTAGGCAAACTTGCAGAACTATCAGATTCTGGAATTCCAATCTACTACTTTGTAGGAAATCATGATCTTTGGATGAATGGTTATTTTGAAGAAGAACTCAACATTCCTGTATTTCATAAACCACAAGAATTTATCTTTAATAGGATTGCCGAGGGTACTCGAAGTACATTTTTTATAGGCCATGGTGATGGTCTAGGACCAAGTGACAAAGGGTACAAGCGCATGAAAAAAGTGTTTACTAATTCGTTTTGTAAATGGCTGTTTAGATGGTTACACCCTGATTTGGGGGTAAGGTTGGCACAATATTTATCAGTAAAAAACAAATTGATTTCTGGTGAAGAAGATGCTAAATTTTTAGGTGAAGACAATGAGTGGCTTGTACAATATTGCAAACGTAAACTTGAAAAAAAACACCACGACTATTTTGTATTTGGGCATAGGCATTTGCCTTTAAATATAACCCTAAACGAAAAATCAAAATACCTAAATCTTGGCGATTGGATTAATTATTACACGTATGGTGTTTTTGATGGAAAAACTATGGAGTTAAAAACATTTGGATAAGTGTTTTGCCCTTTTAAATTATATCAATTTAGCTATATCTAAATTAAATACTGATTATTTACTTTATTATTAACCTTTTGTATTTATAAACGTGGAAGACCTTTATTTGTATTTAATAATTTTTGGTGTAGGGATTGCCGTTGGTATTATTAACACAATTGCTGGAGGAGGTTCTTTGTTAACATTACCGGTTCTAATATTTTGTGGTTTACCTCCTGGCGTTGCAAACGGTACTAACAGAATAGGTATTGTATTTCAAACGGCTATGGCAACTGCTGGCTTTAAAAGCAAAGGGATTTCAACATTTCCATTTAATATTTATTTAGGTATTTCTGCCATTTTTGGAGCAATAATTGGAGCTAATATAGCTGTTGATATTAATGGCGAAACTTTTAACAAGATTCTTGCCTTAATTATGGTAATTGTTGTGCTTTTAATTTTATTTAAGCCTAAACTAAAATCTATTGATTTACAAGAACGACTTACAGGAAAATATTTATGGGTTGGTATAATAGCCTTTTTCTTTTTTGGAATTTATGGTGGTTTTATAAATGCTGGATTAGGGTTTATTATTATTCTGTTTTTACACTTTTTTCATAAAATGGATTTAATTAGAGTTAATGCCACAAAAGTTGTTGTAGTTTTTATTTATACTCTTTCTGCTCTTGCTGTTTTTGTTATAAACGACAAAGTAAATTGGGAAATTGGATTGGTTTTAGCTTTAGGAAATGGACTTGGAGCTTGGTTTGGAAGTCGATTTTCTGTTAAAAAAGGAGAAGGTTTTATAAAATCTTTTTTAGTTGTAATGATTATACTTATGTCTATTAAACTATGGTTTTTTAACTAATCCCTTTTCTAGTTTAAAATTATTTTTTATATCCCTCAATTTAAGCTGAAGAGTTGTATTCCCTCTAAATTCATTTTCATCAATAGAGTAAACTGCTTTAAAAGGTTTTTTTTCTGAAATAACATCAAACTTTTTGCCCATACCAAACCCAATACAAACTACACTCTTAGAAGATTCTGTTTGAGTAGCTGTTAAACGCAAATGTGTTTTGTCTTGTCCTACACATTTTCCGTAACCGGTATCTATTAAATTTTCAGTCATAAAAACGGGGGTCATATTCGTTGGCCCGTAGGGTGCAAACTGCTTTAAGATTCTATAAAACTTTGGCGTAATGTCATTTAAATCAATTTGTGTATCAATTTCAATCTCTGGAGTTAATAAATTTCTATCAATCGTTTTATTTACTTCTTCTTCAAAAGCTTGTTTAAAAGCTTCGTAGTTTTCTTCTTTAAGTGTTAATCCTGCTGCATATTTATGTCCGCCAAATTGCTCTATATGTTCACTACAAGCTTCTATTGCATTATACACATCAAACCCTCGAACGGAACGTGCTGATGCTGCTAACTTTTCGCCACTTCTTGTAAACACAATTGTAGGCCGGTAATAGGTTTCTGTTAATCTAGAAGCCACAATACCAATAACGCCTTTATGCCAATCTTTATGGTAAACAACAGTAGTAAGTTGGTTTTGCTCTTTATTGTCTTCAATTTGTTTAAGTGCTTCTTGTGTAATTTGTTTGTCTGTTTCACGCCTGTCTAAATTATATTCGTCAATTTCAATGGCATATTGTCGTGCTTTATCATCCTCTTCTTCAGTCAACAATGTCACTGCATAATTACCGTGTTTCATGCGTCCAGCAGCATTAATTCTTGGGGCGACAATAAAAACCACATCAGTAATAGTAAGTTCGGTCTTTTTAACTTGATTTAAAATAGCTTTTATTCCTGGTCGTGGATTTGTATTAATAACCATAAGCCCGAAGTAAGCCAACGTTCTGTTTTCGCCATCAATAGGCACAATATCTGCACCAATGGCTGTAGCAACCAAATCTAAATAATCGGTTAAATCTTCAATGGTTTCTCCATCTTTTGATGCTAAAGCTTGAACCAATTTAAAACCTACACCACAACCACATAATTCTTTATATGGGTAATTACAATCTTCTCGTTTGGGGTCTAAAACTGCTGCTGCTTTTGGTATTTCTGCTCCTGGCCTGTGATGATCGCAAATAATAAAATCGATACCTAATTTTTTAGCGTGCTCTACTTTTTCAACCGATTTAATACCACAATCTAAAGCAATAATTAACGAAAAATCGTTTTCTAAAGCAAAGTTTATACCTTTATATGAAATACCATAACCTTCATCATACCGGTTAGGAATATAGGTATGAACAAGTGGGTAATTCGTTTTTAAATAGGTAGACATTAAAGCTACCGCCGTAGTACCATCTACATCATAATCGCCATAAACCAAAATATTTTCTTTATTGACCATGGCTTTTTTAATGCGCGCCACAGCCTTATCCATATCTTTCATTAAAAATGGATCGTGCAAATCTTTTAAACTGGGTCTGAAAAACGTTTTAGCCTCTTCAAAAGTTTCAATACCACGTTGCAACAATAGGGTTGCAATAGCAGTATTTACTTGTAATGCTTCTTTTAATAACGCTAATTTATTGGCTTCTGGTTTTGGCTTAAGTGTCCAACGCATTTTTACGAATTATGATAATGGATTTGAATTTTTATATCGGCAAAATGACGAAACATTTCCATAACACCACAATATTTTTCAACCGATAAATCCACTGCGTTTTTAATTTTCTTTTCTTTTAAATCTTTACCATAAAAATGATAATCGACTGATACTTTATGGTAATATTTTGGGTGCTCGTCTGTAAGTTCGCCTTCAATAACTATTTTAAAATCATCTATTTTAACGCGCATTTTATTTAAAACTGAAACGACATCTAACCCCGAGCAGCCAGCAAGTGAAGATAACATCATAGCCTTAGGAGCCATGCCAGAATTGGTGCCTCCAAAATCCTCTGAAGCATCCATCATTATAGAATCCCAACGCGGGTTATCCGATTCAAAAACCATATTACCTTTCCAATTTGTGGTAACTTTATCTGCCATTTTTTTAATATTTTTTGTTTCTTATAATTTCAAAAATACTACTTAAATACTTAAAACAATAATCTTGATATTATTATGAGATCCCTTTTTAAATTTATATTTATTATTAATAATACTTCCTCTCGTTAGTCAAACTAACCATTTTATCTCAAAAATATATGAAACGTATAATATTTATAGAGAGCCTATTTTAGAAAAAGTTGGATTAAAATAATGATATTCAATCTTTAATTAACAGGTTTAAAAACAAAAAGTATTTACTTTAAAAAAGTAGGACAATTTATTGATGGATGAGATTTAACTTGAATTTACAACAAAAAAGCGACTATAAGAGTCTCTGTGCTCAGTGATCTCAAAAAAATATTGCCAAATTTGGTTTACCGCTCTAATTCGGAGAAGCCAGGACTTTTAGACTCAATAACTACCACGGTTTTGCAGAAATCAATTTCTGTTGGGTTGTTTCTTAGCTTATTTTCAAATTCTTAAATGCTCATTATTCTATTTGTTCTTGCCTTCTACCACAATGACTATTTCTCCTTTTGGCAATTTATTGGTATAATATTCTAAAACTTCTTTTGCAGTACCTCTTACTGTTTCTTCATAGAGTTTAGTAAGTTCTCTTGAGACAGAAACTGGTCTGTCTTTACCAAAATATTCACAAAAGTGCCCCAATGTTTTTACCAGTTTATGTGGGCTTTCATAAAAAATTATAGTTCTAGTTTCTTCAGCTAAAAGTTGCAAACGGGTTTGTCTTCCTTTTTTAACAGGTAAAAAGCCTTCAAACACAAATTTATCATTTGGCAAACCTGAATTTACCAAAGCAGGCACAAAAGCGGTAGCTCCGGGTAAGCAATCTACTTCAATATGGTTTTCAATGCATGCTCGACTTAGTAAAAATCCAGGGTCTGAAATAGCTGGTGTGCCTGCATCACTTATTAATGCTACCAATGTTCCTCCTTTTATTTTTTGAATAATGCTTTCTAAGGTTTTATGCTCATTATGCATGTGGTGAGACTGCATATGCGTTGAAATATTAAAATGCTTTAGTAATTTCCCAGAAGTTCGTGTGTCTTCAGCCAGAATTAAATCGGCTTCTTTTAAAACTTCAATGGCACGAAAGGTAATGTCTTTTAAATTGCCTATAGGTGTTGGTACTATGTAAAGTTTACTCATGTGTTAGGGATTGAACGGTCTGTTTGATCTCGCCGACGAAGGAGGAAGCAAGTAGTGAAATATTTATATTCATGAGTTCAATATTATAAAATTTTAACCCACGAATAAAGTGCGACCTATTTTGGTGTCTGAGGTTTTCGAAGGCACCAAAATAGGTAACACCCAAATTTTAAACAAATTTACTTTTTATTATATGTATAAAGCGTTCTTCAAACTCTTTTTTGTCTTCCCAGTCGTTATAATCTGGTTTTACAATATCTTCTATAAAACGTTTAGCATCGCTAAAAGAAACTGTAGTGTGTAATTGAGACAAAACGCGATTGTAATCTTCGCTTTTACCATTAAACAAATGCTTAATAAAAGCTATTTTATCGTTTAGCCCAATATTAAATTCGCCTGTTTTTAGTTTATCGTTTAACGATTTTTTTTCGCTACTGTTTTGCATTTTTGAAACAGGCTCGAAAACTGGTGTTTTTTCAAAACCAGAGGTAATAGTTTCTAAATCTGTTTTATGCTCTGCCGTGGGTTTTACAGGTTGTTTTTTTGGAAGAGCTTCCTTAAAAACCGAATCAACTTGCAGCGTTTCTTGAGGCATTTGAGCTACCATATCTTTAATCGTTTCCATTAAAGGTTCGGTAATTTCTTCATCCTCAACATCGTCAAGATTAATGTAGACTTTATCTTCTACCTCAATATTATCGCTTACTTTATTATTAAAAGCAGTTTCTAGCATGTCAAAAAAAGAGGAATCGCTACCAATAGACGGAATGTCGTCTTCAAAATTTTCGTGAGCAAATTTTAGTACCGAAAGTTTTTCGTAAAGTGCACGAGCCTCTGTATGCATTTTTAAAACGTCTTCTTTCCCTTTTAATTTAAGAATTCTATGAGCTATACTAATGAGTTCCGACTCTAATTTCTTCTTCATTATTTATATTTTTAAAATTATTGCTATTTAGGCTTTTGATTTTTAATAAATTTACGCCACCTTTATACAAACGAATAAATCCTTTGTTATAGTGTTAAAATTACGAAATGTTTCTTGAAAATACAGTAAATCATAAAGAACAATTTGGTTGGATTGAAGTTATTTGTGGCTCCATGTTTTCTGGAAAGACAGAAGAACTTATTAGAAGGCTTAAACGTGCGCAATTTGCAAGACAAAAAGTTGAAATTTTTAAACCTGCAATTGATGTGCGTTATGATGAAGATATGGTCGTCTCTCATGATGCTAACGAAATTCGCTCTACGCCTGTGCCTGCAGCAGCTAATATTCCTATTTTAGCTGATGGTTGTGATGTTGTTGGTATTGATGAAGCCCAATTTTTTGATGATGAAATAGTACGTGTTTGTAACGATTTAGCCAATAAAGGGGTTCGTGTAATAGTAGCTGGATTAGATATGGATTTTAAAGGTAACCCCTTTGGTCCCATGCCAAATCTTATGGCAACTGCCGAATATGTAACCAAAGTGCATGCGGTTTGTACACGAACAGGAAATTTAGCTCAATACAGTTATCGTAAAGCTAAAAGCGATAATATTGTGCTTTTAGGTGAAGTTGACGAATACGAACCTTTAAGTAGAGCCGCATATTACAAAGCTATGGTGCGTGATAAAGTACGAAGTATGAAAGTTAATAATGCCGAAGAAGTTATTTCTAAACCAAAAAAATCGAATGCCTAAAGCGCAAGAAACGGTACTTGAAATTGATTTAAAAGCACTTAAAAATAACTTTGAGTATTTAAAATCTAAACTTAATGATAACACTAAGTTTTTAGCGGTTGTTAAAGCTTTTGGATATGGGAGTGATGCTTGCAAAATAGCCAAATTTTTGCAAAATCTTAGTGTTGATTATTTTGCAGTAGCTTATGTTAACGAAGGTGTTGCACTACGAAATGCAGGCATTGCAAAACCTATTTTAGTTTTGCATCCGCAAACTGTAAATTTTAAAACTTTAATAGAATATTGTTTAGAACCTAGCTTATATAACGTAAAGGTTTTAAATGAATTTATTACTATCGCTTCCGCGGAAAAGCAAAACAATTATCCCATACACATTAAACTCAATACAGGTTTAAATCGATTAGGGTTTTGGGAAAATGATGTAGATTATATCATTTCAAAATTAAAAAATATAGATGCTGTAAAAGTGAAATCTGTTTTTTCACATCTAGCCGCAAGCGAAGATTTAAATGAAAAGGCATTCACATTAAATCAAATTAATAGTTTTAAAAAGACATCAAAATATATGATTAATGCATTGGGATATTTACCAATGCTTCATTTATGTAATACCTCTGGCATATTAAATTACCCTGAAGCTCATTTGGATATGGTTAGAAGCGGTATTGGACTATATGGCTTTGGAAATTCTGAAAAAGAGACTAAAAACCTAAAACCTATTGCAACTCTTAAAACTATTATTTCTCAAATTCATCTTATAGAAAAAGGCGAATCTGTAGGTTATAATCGCGCCTTTAAAAGTAATGGTTTTTTAAAAACAGCAACACTCCCAATTGGACATGCAGATGGTATAGGAAGACAGTACGGTAATGGCAAAGGTTTTGTAACAGTAAATGGGCAAAAAGCCAAAATTATTGGTAATGTTTGTATGGATATGATCATGATAAATATTACAAATATAGAATGTAAAGAAGGTGATGAAGTCGTTGTTTTTGATGTTAATTATACGGCAGAAGACTTGGCAGAAACCGTAAATTCTATTTCCTATGAATTAATAACTAGTATTTCGCAACGTGTTAAGCGCATTTTTAAAAATTAACTTTTTTAACTATTTTAGTAACTTACTAACTAAAACTATTAATTATTATGCTAAAAGAGTTTAAAGAATTTGCAATGAAAGGCAACCTTGTAGACATTGCAGTTGGTTTTGTAATGGGGGCTGCTTTTAACAAAGTAGTCGCTTCGTTTACAGGAGGCATTGTGTCTCCGCTAATTGGTTTGTTATTCGACACTGATTTTAAAGACTTAAGAATGAAATTAAGAGACGGAGTTGAAAACGACGCAGGTGAACAGGTAGGAGAAATTTGGTTAGAACATGGTCAATTTATCACTAATGTATTAGATTTTATTATTGTAGCATTCGTAATGTTTATGGTTGTAAAAGGTGTTAATAAAATGAAGAAAAAAGAAGAACCAGCGCCAGAAGCACTAGCAGGACCATCGCAAGAAGATTTACTTACTGAAATTCGAGATTTGCTTAAAAAATAAAGATTGTTAAATAAATAACATTTTGTTATTTGTTGTCAAAAACCCTTTGTTTTTTTAAAACAAAGGGTTTTTATATATTTTAAAATAGAATTAATACTTAGTTTTGTAGCTCTAATTTTATAAAAAAACAAAAAATGAAAGTAGCTGTTGTAGGAGCCACAGGAATGGTTGGCGAAGTGATGTTAAAAGTATTAGCAGAACGTAATTTTCCTATTACCGAATTATTGTTAGTTGCCTCAGAGCGTTCTGTAGGTAAAAAACTAAAATATAAAAATGAAGAATATACCGTTATAGGTTTAGCTGATGCTGTAGCTGCAAAACCAGAAATTGCCATTTTTTCTGCTGGTGGTGGCACATCATTAGAATGGGCACCAAAATTTGCTGAAGTTGGTACTACGGTAATTGATAATTCTTCAGCTTGGAGAATGGATCCTACTAAAAAATTAGTGGTTCCAGAAATTAATGCCAACGAGTTAACTAAAGCCGATAAAATTATAGCAAATCCTAATTGCTCAACTATTCAAATGGTTATGGCATTGGCTCCTTTGCACAAAAAATATAAAATGAAACGTGTTGTTGTTTCTACATATCAATCGGTTTCTGGTACTGGCGTAAAAGCTGTACAACAGCTAGAAAACGAAATAGCTGGTATTGATGGCGAAATGGCTTATCCCTACCCAATTGGTAGAAATGCTTTACCTCATTGCGATGTTTTTGAAGACAACGGTTACACCAAAGAAGAAATGAAGTTAGCACGCGAACCTCAAAAAATATTTAACGATAAAACCTTTTCTGTAACAGCAACCGCTGTTAGAATTCCAACTGCTGGTGGACATAGTGAATCTGTAAATGTGGAGTTTGAACATGATTTTGATTTGTCTGATGTTAGAAAACTTTTACATGAAACTTCGGGGGTAGTAGTTCAAGATAATACCGATACAAACACTTACCCAATGCCAATATATGCACATGATAAAGATGATGTTTTTGTGGGCAGAATTCGTAGAGACGAAACCCAACCAAACACATTAAACATGTGGATTGTTGCCGATAATTTACGTAAAGGCGCAGCAACCAATGCTGTACAAATTGGAGAGTATTTAATTGAAAATAATTTAGTATAGTTTTTTAACTTAAAATTATATTTAGCCTTAAAGAGCCTGTCTTTTCAGACAAGCTCTTTTTTTTGCAATTTTTCTAGTAAATTCTTAAATTTTAAGAATGAGTAGAAAAGTAGTTTTGAAGACTTATAATATAACCAAGATCACTTAACCCCATTATTCATCGTCGCTAGAATTTTGAATAGGATTCAGATTTTGATTTTATAATTTTGCTTTTGTCTGATTTTTGGAAAATTCACTCTACTTTTAAAAGTTTTACTGGGGGGGTTCTTTGTTTTTAGAGCAAAAACAGACGTTTAAGACAAGACATAGCAATTCCAAGGTTGTTTTTATGCAAACAACAACCGTTACTGTGTCATGAGTTCTCGAAATAAATCTTTGTACACAAAAGCTTTGGACAAGTTATAATAGATGCGCCTTTTTGGGATTTTTATTGTAGCACCTATTTTGAGTAAGTAAGTTCTTATACTACTTATTTGCCATGTTTTGGGTTTGTGATAAGTTGTGTTTTTAATTTTACTCTTTAACAGTAAAAACATTTCATAGGCTAGGCTACCAAGAAACAACAGGAAGAAGTTAGCCCAAAACCCGTGGTTAGATAAGCGGTCTGAAAAACACATGTTTTTCACTTCCTTGATACGATTTTTACTAGCTTCGCCTGGTTTTACCTAGAAGTCAAAATAAATCGCTCTTGCTTGCTGGTTTTCTATATTACTTACAAAGTGACACACATTGAGACCTTTTCCTGTACTTTCTACTTTACAATAGCATTGTTTCTGTTTATGCCAGCTTTTGGCACGATATGTATAAGTGATAAAGTGTTGGTGTTTTTTACCTTGATTTAGGTATAAATGCTTAACAGCTTTTTCTGTACGTATAGTCTTTGTTTTTAAAACACCATTTTACTAAATCCTTACATCGAACTCAGGTTTAAAGATAACCACCATTAGTATTTACTAAAGAAAACGCAAAAGAATTAATTTTTTATTTAAGAAAAATATTGACGAAAGATTTTATGCGTTTGCATTTATAAAGCCTTTAACTTTTGTTATGACTTCTTTTAAATGATTTGGAAGTATAGATTTATCCCAAGGGTGTTGTGCACCAAAAACATGATTTGCATCTTTTATAATTTTTAGTTTATTGCTTGAATTCCATTTATTAAGCTGTTGTGCTTCATCTAGTATTACGCTAGAATCCGTATCTCCATGAATAATTAAATAAGGGATTTTTAAATTTGATACTGCACGTTTGATTGTAAGTCTATTTTTATTAGCAATAAAGTCTTCATAAAACTGATAGTAATGTGGCATTTGCTGTTTTGTTCGCCCATTTAAAACATATTTTACACCATCTTTTTTCCATTGTTTTAAATCGCCTAATGCCGATACTCTTTTTTCAAAATCACATACACCTGCTAAACTAATTACCAATTTTATTCTACTATCTTCTTCAGCTTTTATTGTTACAATACCACCAGCTCTACTATGCCCCATTAAAATAATATTATTTATATCAGCATTGTTTTTTAGCTCAGAACTAGAGCAAATCCAATCTATAACTAGTCCTAAATCATCCAATTCTTTGGTGTAATTATTATTTGCAAAAGCCTCCAAATCTGGAAAATCAATAGGTTGTTTAACCGTGCCACCATTATGAGAAAAATTAAATTTTATAAAACAAAAACCAGCATCAGCAAATGTTTCTGCCATTAAATTCCACGCACCCCAATCTTTAAATCCTTTGTAACCGTGACAAAAAATCACAACCTGTTTTTTAATACCGTTATTATTAAAATACAAATCGGTTAAAATGGGTTTTTTGTGTTTTCCGTTAATAATTATATTTTTTTCAATAGTCATTTATACTTCTTTTTCAATGAAAGGCATATCTATATCACAAATTTCTAAAATGAGTTTTTTTAGTTCATCGCTAAATTTATCTAATGTAGTATTCGTGATTAAAGCATCTTTTTTAGCATGAGCTCCCGCCTTATCTTTTTTAGCAAATTTTAAAAAGCCACGACGCATATTTTTAAATGAGATAATACCAGCCTCAACAGGAAGTTTTATCTGATTAGATTGACGCATCATTAAAGCATAAGTAAGCACCTGAAAGCTCTTACTGTATTTTTTATAATCGGTTGTAATTGCTTCCCAGTTTACAATTTCAACATCACCTTTATTAACAAGCTCTGTTTTGTAATCAATAATTCTTGTGACTCCATTACGCTCATCAACACGATCTACTTTACCTGTTAAATTAATTAAGAATTTAAGTTCTGGTATGTTGATTTGAACCTTGTTTTCTGTTTCAATAGCAATTATTTTTATGTGGTTTCCAGCTTTTAAATCTTCTATTTCTAAATCTAAAAAGTTAGACACATAATGTTTTGTTATTTCAAAAACAATAAGATTTTTACCTTTTGTTATATCACCTTCTTTATATTCATTTTTAAAATGATAGCTTACTCTTTCAGAGATTTTTAATTTTAATTTTTCAATATTTTCAACCGTTAAAAATACACCAATAAATGGCTTGTAAAAATCTTCAAGTGTATTGTGCACTATAGTGCCTAAAGTATTTGCGGCAACAGTTTCTTCAACGTTATCGTAGCCTTTTATTTTTAATATTTTCTGATAATAAAAATCAATAGGATTCCTGATGTAGTTTGTAAGAGACGAAGGCGAAAACCCTTTTTCTGCAACTTCAATAATTTGATTTAGTAGCTCAGGTGTTTTACTTATCTCGTTTAGTTTAGGTTCTATAATTGGTACATGAGGCGCTATAATTTGATGTTTTATGTTATGAATTTTCTCTAACTGTAACTGTGTAATAAATCTGCTTTTTTCGCCACCAGTTAGCACATCGGCTTCAGTACTATATAAAATATAAATGTTTTTAGCACGCTGTAAAAGTCTGTAAAAATGATAGGTGTAAACGGCATCCTTCTCTTTATAAGTAGGCAGATTGTTTTCTAATTTAACATCAAACGGAATAAACGAGTTGTTAGTTTTTCCAGAGGGTAAAACACCTTCGTTAACTGATGAAATAATAACAGTTTTAAAATCTAATACACGAGATTCTAGCATACCCATAATTTGTAAACCCTGCAAAGGCTCTCCTTGAAAATCTAGGGTTTGAGTACTTAACAATTCTTTGTAAACACCAAATAATGTTGAGATGTCTTTGATGTGATTGTACTCTAAATTTAATTGAGATAACTCATTAAATAGCGTATTAAACTTTACTAAATATTCTAAAGACAAAATGTTTGAAGCTTTGTTTTTAGATAAGTTGTTTTTTATGGTTAAAATTAATTGTGAGCAATTTTTTAAAACTTCGGTAATAGATGTTTCCCAATTAGAAAATAGGATGTCAATAATACCTTCAGTGTTGTTTGCAATTTGTTTAAGCCTATTTATTGTTAGATAAATAATATTATTAGCCTCAATAGTTTCAATTATTTTTGAAGCGTAATCTGTAGAATTAAAATAAAATAAAGGTCTTATAAACTGGTTAGATATAATGTTTATAACATCTTTATAATAGAATGATTTTGGAGTATTTTTATGAAGATTAAATAAGTTCTCAAATAACGATGCTAGCGAAATAGATTTAAGCGGAAAACCCATTGTAATATTTAAAGCATCAATGGTTGGTGGTAATGAGTTTAAAACAGGAATTAATAAGTTCTCGTCGCCTAAAACAACAGCGGTATTTTGTAAAGACGATTTTTTTTTACTTAAATTATTTAAAAGTGTACCAATGTGTTTTGATTGTCCAATGTTTTTTGGAATACCATAAATATAAATGTTTTTTTCTTCTGAATAATTATTAGTTATCCAATTAAATGGGTGCTTTTCAAAGTGTTTCCAGTTTGTTTTATGTTGTTTTATAAATAATGCCGCATCGTGTTTTGGGTTGTTAAAAAACTCAGCATCAATATCCCAATACATTGTTGCTAAGTTGTTTTCTAGTAGCTTTTGTATTATAGTTTCTTCGGCTGTATTTAAGGCGTTAAACCCTAAAAAAACATGCTGTTTTTCTGAGTTTTTTATGATATAAGAATTTATATTTTTTGCTGCTTCCCTATAAATTAATCCTTGATAACCAGAGTTTTTACTTAATAGCTGCTTAGTAAAATGTGTGTAATAATTGTAAAGTTTATTCCAAAAGGACAGATGTTTTTTAACAAAGTCGGTTTGGTTTTCGTTTAAGGACCAATGATTAAGCTCTTGAATATTGCTTAAATAATTAAATATGTTTTCTTGTGGGATAAGGTATCTGTCAATCTCATTAAAATCTTGAAGTAATATTTGTGCCCATTTTGAAAATGACTCAAACGAATCTTGCTGTTCTTTAGGTGTTTGCTCTAAATAGCTATTGTAAAACTCAAATAAAAGCTTAGTATTAGAGATAGGTTTTATTTGAGAAAGATCTTCTACAAATTCCTCGATACTAATAATTTTTGGAGAAAAAATAGTTTTACTTGAAACTTTATAAAGTTGATGCTTTAAAAATAGGCCAGCTCTTTTACTAGGTAAAACAAAGGTTAATTTTGAAAGATTTATTTGGGAATCTTTTAAATCTTTTAAAACATCAAAAATAAAAGTCGTCATTAAAGTTTAATTGATATGATATAAAAATAAAAAACGCTTCGGGATATCCGAAGCGTTTTTATAAAACTTATTTATTTAAAAACTAAAACTAGTTTTTTATTTTGCTAAGTTAATTTCAACACGTCTGTTGTTAGCTCTACCAGCTCTAGTTTTGTTAGTATCAATTGGTCTAGATTCTCCGTAACCAAGAGCAGATAATCTAAATGCATCAATACCATTTTCAATTAAATATTCCTTAACTGAATTAGCTCTAGAATCAGATAATCTTTGGTTTAATGTTTCGCTACCAACACTATCAGTGTGTCCTTCTACAGTAAATTTAGAAGTTGGGTATTCTTTTAAAATTTTGATAATATCAGATAAAACAGCTGCAGATTGTTTTTTGATAGTAGATTTACCAGTATCAAATAAAATCGTTTTAGCATACGCATTAAGTTGCTTTTGTACTTCTTCTGTTACTTCTGGGCAACCGTTATTAGCAACAGTGCCTTTAATGTCTACACAGTTATCATCTTTATCCAAAACACCATCACCATCAGTGTCTGGCCAAGGACATCCTTTGTTTGCAGCAGGACCAGCAGTGTTAACACACTTGTCATCACCATCAGCAACACCATCACCGTCAGCATCTGGACAACCAGCTAAAGCTTTTAAACCAGCTACTGTAGGACAGTTATCATCTTTATCGGCAACACCGTCACCATCAGAATCTGGGCATCCATTGAATTCAGTTAAACCAGCTTCGTTTGGGCAAGAGTCTTTAGAATCTTCTATGCCATCACCATCAGAATCTGGACATCCGTTGAAAGCTTCTAAACCAGCAACATCTGGACAAGCATCATCTTTGTCGTATATGCCATCACCATCGGTGTCAACTCCACCAAATTTGATAGAGATACCAACAGTATGTTGGAAATGTGTTTGTAAATAATCTTCAAATGCATGTTTGTATGCAGACTGAACTGTTAAACCAATGTTTTCATTAAACCAAACATTTAAGCCTAAAGTACCGTTAACTGTACCAGCTCCAACTTCGTCAATCCAAGTATAACCACCACCTAGACCTAAATAAGGATCAATGGTTGTGCCATTCAAGAAGTTGTACTTAATAGTACCATCAAGACCATAGTATGATAAATCATCTACCGTTATTGCTTCTGAACTTCCAGGTACTTCACCCCATTTACTAATTCTATTAATAGAACCAGCAACTCCAAAAGAAAATTTGTCTCCTAAGTATTTAGATACAGAGATCGTTGACAAAGAAGGTAAAATGTTGTAATTATCCGTATCAACAAATTTACTAAAGATTGTTTCACTAAAAGGGATACCATCTCCAGAAGGATATGCGTCAACTGCATTTGTCCCTATGGTAATTTGCCACGGGTTGTTTTCGTCTTGTGCATTTACGTTGCTATAACCAAGTACAAGCAACATAGCGAACAATAATCTGCTAAGATTTTTCATATTCAAAAGTTTAATTTTTAAGTGTTATTTGTTAGCAAAAGTAAGTTGTTAAATTTTATTAACAAAGACAAATGTATAAAAATATTACATAATTCGTTTGTTTATCGATAGTTCAGAATGATTTTAGATAATATTTAGTGCTTTCCCAACTTTTGTAAACGCAGCAATAGCCTTGTCTAAATGCGTTTTTGTATGAGCAGCTGATAGTTGTACGCGAATTCTTGCTTTTCCTTTCGGTACAACGGGAAAAAAGAACCCTATAACATATATTCCTTCATTTAAAAGCATATTTGCCATGGTTTGAGATAATTTTGCATCGTATAACATTACAGGAACAATAGCAGAGTCGCCATCAATAATATCTAAACCTGCGGCTTTCATACCTTTTTTAAAATAATTAGTGTTCCATTCTAGTTTATCTCTTAATTCAGTATTGTTTGAAAGCATATCAAAAACTTTAATTGATGCCCCAACAATAGCTGGAGCTAAAGAGTTTGAGAACAAATAAGGTCTAGACCGTTGGCGTAGTATATCGATAATCTCTTTTTTACCAGTAGTGTAACCGCCCATGGCACCACCTAATGCTTTTCCTAAAGTACCTGTAATAATGTCTATACGTTGCATCACATTTTTTTCTTCTAGTGTACCTCGCCCTGTTTTTCCAATAAAACCTGTTGCATGGCATTCGTCTATCATTACCAAAGCATCATATTTATCAGCTAAATCGCAAATTTGATCAAGTGGCGCTACCAATCCATCCATAGAAAACACACCGTCTGTAACTATTATTTTAAAACGAGCTCCATTTTTATTAGCTTCAATAAGTTGGCTTTCTAAATCTGCCATATCACTATTTTGATAACGATAACGTGCTGCTTTACACAAACGAACACCATCAATTATAGAAGCGTGATTTAAAGAATCTGAAATAATAGCATCATCTTTTGTTAGTAAAGGTTCAAAAACACCTCCGTTAGCATCAAAAGCTGCGGCATATAATATGGTGTCTTCGGTTTGATAAAAATCTGCAATTTTTTGCTCTAATTCTTTATGAATATCTTGGGTTCCACATATAAAGCGAACAGAACTCATGCCAAAACCATGAGTATTCATAGTGTCTTTTGCTGCTTGAATAACTTCTGGGTGCGATGATAAGCCTAAATAGTTATTAGCACAAAAGTTTAAAACGGTTTCGCCTGTATTTAAAGTTATTTCGGCACCTTGTGCTGAGGTTATTATGCGCTCTTCTTTATAAAGCCCTTGGTTTTTAATATCCTGAATTTCTTTTTGTAAATGTTGTTTTATAGTGCTGTACATTTTATATGAGTTTTTGCAAAGTTATATTTCTTTTATTTGAATATCATTATTTATATAAACAAGAATTTTTTTAATAACTTTTAAATTCATCTGTTCTAAAACATCTTGATACGATTGTAATTGTTGCTCATGTTTTTTGTTCTCTAAACCTGTTTTGTAATCTATAATAACAGCTTCGTTGTTAGGGTTTATCACTACGCGATCTGGTCGTAAAACAATACCCTCTGTTGTAATAATATCACGTTCATTATATATAATATGGTTTAAGGTAAAATAGTCTTGAAGTTTTGAATGATTAACAATATCGTTTACAATGGTTTTTAAAATTGTGGATTGTTCTTTATTAATAGAAGAGTTATTTGTAAAATCGTTTATGGCATCATCAATATCGTTAGTAGTATTGATTTTAGACATAATGTTATGTATAAGATTTCCTTTTTCAATAGCTTCTTTCTGCACTGTATCCCAAAGTAAGCCAGATTTTGTTACTACTTTAATATTGAGCGCCTCTTTGGCTGTTGAAATAAATTCTTGCTGAATTTGAGTTTCTTTTTTAGTACTTCTTTTAGCGCTTATAACTATCGGGGTTCCGAAGCTATAAGTTAATTTAGAATCTTGCCATTCGTTAATAGATTTTAAATACTCAATAAACAACCCAGAATATTTTTTAGTATTTACATCGCCTTTTGACGAAATATCTTTTGTAGAAATAACATGCAGTTGCTCTACAGCTCGGGTTAATGTTACATACAGTAAATTTATGTTGTCTAATTCTTGCTCAGATTTATGTTTGTTAAATATACGTAACCCTTCATCATCATAATGTTCAAAATCTTTATTATAATTTAAAAGTGTATGCGAAAAGCCATTGTATTTTTCTTTATTTAGCGCAAACCATTCTTTGGGTTCCAACTCTCGATAAATATCTAAATCGGCAAATGGAAAAATAACTACCGGAAATTCTAAACCTTTAGATTTATGAATAGTCATTATTTGAACTGCATTTTGTCCTTTTGGAGACACAATACTTAAGCTTTCTTTTTTCTTGTCAAAATAGTTTAAAAATCCAGAAATATCTGAGCCTTTCTTTTGCGAATAATCTAAAACTACATCTAAATAAAACTGAATGTACGCGTTTGATGTTTTTACCAAATTAAAACTTCTTACAATAGTTTCTACCATATTGTAAAGTGGTAATTGTAATAAATCGGCACTACTTATTTTAATATTAAATTCCTCAAAATTTTTAAATAGTTGCGGTAATTCTAAATTGATATGATTTGTAAAGAACTCATGCTTATCTTTAACATTAAAAAGTGTTGCTAGATAAATTAAAAGCGCCATTTTTATTTCTTTGTTTTTGGGCTGAATTAAAAGTGCTAAAACATCATTTATAAAATTAACTTCGGGGGCATTTCGTAATAGCAAAGTCTCAGAAGATACAATAGGAATATTATGCTGACTTAAATAATTTGCCACAGTAACGCCTTCTTTTTTCTTGCGTACTAAAACACAAATATCAGTTAAATCAAAACCATTTTCTAAACAATTATTTATGGCATTTAAGGTGTGTGCTGAAAACAACGCGTTTCTATCATCCCCTTTTTCAATATCTAAAAACAATAATTTTACATAACCAGCTTCATTTATCGTGTTATTTTGGTATGCATTTTTATAAAGCGATTTGTAATTATCATCAGTAAAAACTTGTTGCGACAAAAATTTAAAAAAACCATTGTTAAAATCTACTATTTCTTTAAAACTTCGGTAATTGTCATCAAGCGGTTCTACTTTTTGTTCAATATGAAAAGGCCGTTTAGTTTTATTAAATAAATCTATAAACTGTTCTGCTTTACCACCGCGCCAACGGTAAATAGCTTGTTTAGCGTCGCCAACTAACATGGTAGTTCCATTTTCGGCAGAAAGGGAGTTGTCTAAAAGCGGAATTAAATTCTCCCATTGTAAAACTGATGTATCCTGAAACTCATCAATAAAATAATGTTTAAATTTTTCGCCAATGCGTTCGTATATAAAAGGCGTTGGCTGGTTTTGTATTTCTTTACTAATAATGCTGTTAAATTCTGAAATAAGCATTTTATTTTGCTCAATTTTTAAAATACGTAGTTCATTATTTATAGCATTTAAAACCGAAAGAGGTGTAACGTTTTTATAAAAAGCTTTTAAAAATTTAAGATGAAAAACAAATTGCTTTGTGTTTTTAAAAATACTAACTAATTGAGGCTGATTTTGGTTTATAATTGAAGCAACATCATCAGAAACTTTTTTAGGATAAAGCGGGTTATGTTCTAATAAATCAACTTGCCAATTCAAATCGAAATTAACATCAAACTTTTTATTTACAAGATTTTGAAAGTGTTTTGGCAACGACCCTCTCGAAAAATCGCCAAACTCCAAACCTGCTTCTTCAATTAAAGTTAAAACACTTTGAGCTTCCTCAATAATTTGTTTTTCAAATAAAACAATATCTTTTTTTAAATGGGTTTTAAGACCTTTAAAATCACTTAAAGTTTTATGCTTTAAGGTTTCAATAAACGGCATATCGTTTTCGTTAACCAACAATTTTGCAATCTTATTAAAATCAAAAGACACATCCCAACTTTTATCATCATTGGCTTTTTCAATAGCAAAATCCACCAAAATTTTAGTAAGTGCATCATCAGTTCCTGCTTTTGCAATTAAACTATCAACCGCTTCATTTAAAAGTAGATCTTGGTCTAATTCAACTTCAAAATTTAAAGGCAATTTTAAGTCGTGTGCAAAGGTTCGTATCAATTTATGTGTAAAACCATCAATAGTGCTAATATTAAACGCAGCATAATTATGTATAATGGTATTTAGTAGTTTTTTAGATTTTTCATGAAGCTCTTTAGGTTCTATTTCTAATTCTTTACAAATGTCATCAAACATACTACTTGAAGTTTTCAAAATAGCGTCTTCAGAAAACGTTTTTAACATGTCTATAATGCGCTCTTTCATTTCGGTAACCGCTTTATTAGTAAACGTAATTGCCAAAATATTTTTAAATAGATACTGGTTACTAGAGCTAAATAAAATTTTTAAATACGCTTTTACTAAGGTGTAGGTTTTCCCGCTTCCTGCAGAAGCATTATAAATTGTAAAAGATGAATTTAACTGCATAAAACAAATTTAGAGACAATATAGAAACTATCAATGGTTTGATAACAATTTATTATTTTTTATTAACCTGTTTTATCCGTAAATTTGAATGAAAATAAATACTAATATTTAAAACATAGAAAAATTATGGCTTTCGAATTACCGAAATTAGGATACAATTATGATGCTTTAGAACCGCATATAGATGCTCGTACTATGGAGATACACCATTCTAAACATCACCAAGGATATACAAACAACTTAAATAATGCTATTGCAGGAACAGATTTAGATGGAAAATCTATTGAAGATATTCTTGCAAATTTAGACATGAATAATGGAGCTGTTAGAAATAATGGTGGCGGATTTTACAACCACTCATTGTTTTGGACAGTTATAAATCCTGAAGACAGAGGCTATTTATCTGGCGATTTAAAAGATGCTATAGAAGCAGCTTATGGATCTAAAGACGAATTTATTGCGGCGTTTAGTAAAGCAGCAGCAACACGTTTTGGCTCAGGTTGGGCATGGTTATGTGTACACAAAGGTGGTAAAGTAGAAATCTGCTCTACACCAAATCAAGATAACCCATTAATGCCAGGAGTTAGTTGTGGTGGCACACCAATTTTAGGATTAGATGTTTGGGAACACGCCTATTATTTAAACTACCAAAACCGTCGTCCAGATTATATTAATGCGTTTTTTAACGTTGTTAATTGGAATGAAGTAGAGCGTCGTTACGCAGAGGCAAAATAAGCAATGAACCAATTTTGAAATAAAATTGTGTGAGTCGTTTATGCTGAGGTAGTTGAAGCATCTTATTAAATATAAATCGTCTAGTACATGTGCTAGACGATTTTTTTATGGCGTTACCCCAAGGGTCGAGCTTTCACTACTCGCTTCCTCCTGCGTCGGCGAGCTCAAACATGTCGTTCAATCCCTAACGCGCGCGTTTGCAGAAAACAATTATTAATTTAAAGTTGGATTATTATTATTTAAATTCAGAGTTTAGAATTTAAGGAATTAAATAAAATAGCTTTAATTTGTTTAGACGTATGTTGTTTACAGTATTTCATTTTAATTCATATAGATGATTGTCAAAATCCTCTAAAAGGAATACTTTTTCAAAAGCTGTCTCAAAACTTAGTTTTAAATCATTTTTTACATAAAATGAGTGCTCTCCAACTCCACCAATTAATAGTAATAGCCATTGTTTACAATTTGTATTACTAATATATTTTTTAACTTTTTTAACTTTTTTTTCTTTTTTATCAATTGCTTTTAATAGTTTTTCCTCATTAAGTGTGGGAACCATATATGCTCCGAAATTCGCGTTTATGCTTTTTTGTGAATGCGGCATTTTTATTAAGTCATCGAATAAATTATTCTTAATAACAATATCGTTAATAACAAATTCTCTTATAACATCAATAAAAATTTTCAAAATATGATTCTTGTCTTTATTAGAGAATAAAATGCCTTTTCTTATGTAACAATTAACTAAAAAATTTGGCATATCAACTTCTTTTTCAAGTTCACGCTCAGCAAGTAATGCTATATTCTTGAAAAAACCTGTTCTTTCAAGAATTTTATCAACAAATATTGATTGATGCTCAAGTCCAATTTTTATAGAACCATTAGTTATTATAAAATCAGGTTGTTCTCTTGACTCAGAAATCTTAAAATCAGGAAAATAGGTGCATAAAAATTTTCCAACTTGACACAATTCTAAATTTTTTTGATTCTCACTTTGGTTGAACCTGTCTAAACCCTTAACTAGATGATATATTTTTGTTTTTAAACAGTCATTCAAAGGTGTTTTGTTTTCTTTTGGTTGGAGTAAGTTCATATAATGGGAAATGTGTTATCGTAATAACTTTTATAACTCATACCATATAAAGATAATTTTTTAAAAGGAGTAAGAATACAATAAATACAAATAATTATAAAAAAGAGGTTCCCGTGGAAGGTAGGGGTTAATAAAAAAATGAAAAAGGTGAACGAGTGTTCACCTTTTTGCCCCAAATCTACCATAAACTTAACCTACTTATGTTATGGTGAAACAAATATATATTGCTAAAACAGCTTACTAAAATATTTTAGGTAAACGGTTTATATATTGGCTTAAAAGAGATAGTACAACATTTGTTAGGCAAAAGGACTTTTTTAAAAACAACTAGAAATACGTCAGTTATATGCATAAAAAAAGGCGAACATATGTTCACCTTTTTTTGCCCCAAATCTACCATGAACTTAACCTACTTATGTTATGGTGAGACCAATTTATATGTATTTAACATAAATCGATTATTTTTTAGACAAACGGTATATTTTTACAGATTAAATGTTTTTTAGCAAAAAAGATGCAATAAAATTATGTAGTTCTTATTTAATAAGCGCGCTCATTATTGCCTTCGTAAAAATTAATAAAAGCTCTGTTTACAACTCTGTTTCCTCCAACGGTTGGATAGTTTCCTGTAAAGTACCAATCACCTAAATGTTCGGGGCATGCTTTATGTAAATTTTCTACTGGTTGAAAAATAATTTTAATTTCTGCCTTAACACTTTCGTCACTTAATAATTCTGATGCTTTATCTGATATTTCTTCATCAGTAAATGGATCGTAAATTTCCTTAACAAAGTTTTTTACGTCTTTATCGTCTAATTCGGTTTGACCTAAACATTTATTGTAAACATCTTCTACAATATGATACATGTTTCTGTCTTTAAGTAATGCTAATGCAGACCTAAAAGCAATTAGCGTTTCAAGATTAGCCATATCTATACCGTAACAATCTGGATAACGTATTTGTGGTGCCGAAGAAACAACTATAATCTTTTTCGGATTCAATCTATCCAACATTTTAAGAATACTCTTTTTTAATGTTGTGCCACGAACAATACTATCGTCTATTATTACCAAATTATCGTTTGGTTTAATAACGCCATAAGTTACATCATAAACATGTGCAACTAAATCATCTCGACTACTGTCTTCGGTTATAAATGTTCGTAACTTAACATCTTTAATCGCTATTTTTTCAATGCGTGGTCTTTCTTCTAAAATTTCAGTAACGCTTTTAGCAGACATTTTCCCGCCACCACTTAAAATAGCTTTGGTTTTCTGTTCGTTTAAATAATCTTCTACAGTTTCAATCATTCCAAAAAATGAAGTTTCAGCTGTATTAGGGATATAAGAGAAAACAGTATTTTTTGTATCTCCCCCAATAGCTTCAATAACTTTTGGCATTAATAATTTACCAAGTTCTTTTCGTTCTTGGTATATTTCGGCATCACTTCCTCGAGAAAAATAAATACGCTCAAACGAACAGGATTTTTTTTCTAAAGGGTCTAATATTTTTTTGATGCCTACTTTTCCTGACTTTTTTGTAATAATAGCATGCCCGGGTTCTAACTCTTTTACATCTTCAAAATTTACATTAAAAACCGTTTGAATTACAGGGCGTTCTGAAGCTACAACAACCACTTCATCATCTTTATAATAATAAGTAGGGCGAATACCTGCAGGGTCTCTTAAAACAAAAAAATCGCCATGACCTATAAGACCAGCCATGGCATAACCTCCATCCCAATTTTTTGCTGCTCGTTTTAAAATTTTACTTACCTTAAGCCGTTCAGCAATTAGTGGTGAAGCTTCTCTTTTGTTATAGCCTTCTTTTTTTAGGTCTTTATAGATTTTGCTTACAGCGTCATCTAAAAAATGACCTATTTTTTCCATAACTGTAATGGTATCAGTATATTCTTTTGGATGCTGACCTAATTCTATAAGGTTGCTAAAAAGCTCTTTAACATTGGTCATGTTAAAGTTTCCAGCCATTATTAAATTTCTATGCATCCAATTGTTTTGTCTTAAAAATGGATGCACACTTTCTACGCTATTTTTTCCAAAGGTACCATAGCGTACATGACCTAATAATACTTCACCGATATACGGGATGTTCTTTTTTTGAGCAGCAACATCGTTAGCATATTCTGGATGTTCATTAAATTCTTTATTAATGCGCTCATTAATTTGCGCAAAAATATCTTGAATGGGTTGTTGTGCTATTGAGCGCACACGACTTATGTAACGCTCACCTGGTTTGGTGTTTAATTTAATGCTTGCAAAACCAGCACCATCTTGTCCGCGATTGTGCTGTTTTTCCATCATTAAATACATCTTATTTACACCATAAAATGCGCTACCATATTTTTCTTTATAATATTCTAGTGGTTTTAAAAGCCTAATTACTGCTATTCCACATTCGTGCTTTAGTGCATCACTCATTATAAATATTATTAGTGTTTTTGATTTTTAAATATCTTTTATAAAAACCTATTTTAAATTAAAAACGCACTCTAAATAGAGCGCGTTAGTTTATGTTAATTCAATATCAAATTGCGTTAGTTGTTTAAACTGCAATAATCGTTTATGTACTTCTTCACTTGTTAGGTTTACCATACGTTCTGTTCCAAACTTTTCAACACAAAATGATGCTAATGTAGAACCGTATATTACTGCGTTTTTCATGTTTTCGAATGATGTGTCTCCTGTTTTTGCAATGTAACCTGCAAATCCTCCAGCGAAAGTGTCGCCAGCTCCTGTAGGATCAAAAACTTCTTCAAGGGGTAAAGCTGGAGCGTAGAACACATGGTCGTTGTGGAATAGCAATGCGCCATGCTCACCTTTTTTAATTACGACATATTTTGGCCCCATTTCATGAATTTTTCGTGCAGCAACAACCAAAGAATACTCGCCTGTTAACTGTCTTGCTTCCTCATCGTTTATAGTAATTACATCAATACGTTTTATAACATTATGCAAATCATCTAAAGCAGAATCCATCCAAAAATTCATAGTGTCTAAAATCACCATTTTTGGTTTAGTTGTTATTTGATCTAAAACACCAGATTGAACGATAGGATGTAAATTCCCTAACATAACCACTTCAGCATCTTTATAATTTTCTGGAACTACAGGATTAAAATCAGCAAGTGTATTTAACTCGGTAGCTAAGGTGTCTCTAGAATTCATATCGTTATGATAGCGTCCGCTCCAAAAAAACGTTTTGCCGTTTTCAACAATTTCAACTCCTGAAAGGTTAATATTTTTGTTTGATAATAAATCTAGATAATCTTGAGGAAAATCGCCACCAACAATTGAAACCGCAGTGGCATCTACATTAAAATGAGAGGCAGCAAGACTAATAAAAGTAGCAGCACCACCAAGTATTTTATCGGTTTTACCGAAAGGCGTTTCAATAGCATCAAAAGCCATTGTGCCTACAATTACTAATTTACCCATGAAATGGTATTAACATTTTTTGCAAATATAAGCCTTTTAAGTACTATTTGAAGAATATATTTTTTGAAATTTTTTTGTTTCTCTTGATGAAGGTTAAAAGTTAGAGATAGAATTATTTACCCCCAAAATACTATATAAATAATTCTTTATTACTTCAGTGTTTTTCTTGTTTTGGAGAGCTCTCATGTGACTTTTGAAAAGATTATGTGTCTTAGACATGTAAATTGTTGTTATTAAAAAAATTGTATGAAATATATAAAAGCTTTACCGCTATCAATATTATTGTGTTTCTTTTTTACTGATTCAGTGTTTTCTCAAGTTGGTATTGGAACAACATCACCAAGTGCACATTTGGAAGTAGATGTGTCATCTGATGTAAATCTTCCTGCACTAGAGTTAAATACTCAAGCTGTACCAACAGGTTCTGCAGAAGGTCAATTGGCTGTTATTGGAGATGCAACAAATGGATACAAGCTATACATGTATGATGATGTTAGAGATAAGTGGTTAAGTGTTGAAGTTTTTGTTTTACCATTTGGCAGAAACGGAAATGTTGATAATACGCCCATGAAGACTGCTGGAAATGTTACCAATAATAGAGTTGGATATCGTATGCCATTTAATGGAACAATTATACATGCCACAGTAAGAACTAACGATAATAGTGGTGCTCAAGCTAAACAATTTGATATTCAAGTTAGAACTGGAAATGCAAATATTTCTAGTACACCTATAACTACTGCAGCGGCTGAAGCAACAAATACAGCATTAAATGTAGATTTTTCTGCTGGGAATTATATTAATGTTAGGATTAATAATGACGGGAATGTAAATGTTAATAACCCAGTTGTAACGCTTTGGGTTAAATGGCGTCAATAATTATTTCCTCCCAAAATCTGCTGGAATTTCTCCCCAAGCTTTAGTTTCCCATTTTACAATAACGGTTTTGTAGTTGTTATTCCTCAGCCAATCAATAGCTCTATCAATAAGCTCAAAAAGCGATTTGTTTTTATCAGTTCGAGCTAATTTGGTGTTACAGTTTTTCTTTTTAACCCAACTTATAGCTGTTCTAGAATCGGTATAAAGAATCCTATCACTATTATTTTTTTTAAGAAGAGCTAACCCATGTACAATAGCTAGAAATTCACCTATATTATTTGTGCCTTCTTCAAAAGGGCCTTGAATAAAAAGTTGTTTTTTTGTTTTTGTATCAACACCTCGGTACTCCATTTTTCCTGGATTTCCACTTGAAGCGGCATCAACCGAAATAGAATTATAATTAGGTTGTCCTATTTTTTTTAATTGAACTTCAGAAAGTTCACTTTTAAATTTAGCCGTTTTACCAATGTAGTCTTTATAATTACCTTTCAAAGCTTTTTTTGCGGCATCAAAGGTTAAAAATGATTTGTACTGTGCACCTTGAAAATCTTTTATTTGAGCTTTACAATCATCCCAAGATTCAAAAACTCCTGTGTTGTGTCCTTTCCAAACAGTGTAATATTTCTTTTCCTTTTTTGACATGAATTATTTTTTAACACGAATTTTACGAATTAGCACTAATTGCTTTGGGTTTTAGTTTTTTTAAATTTAGAATTTAAGTAACCGTTCAACCACCTTCGGGAAATGTTCCATCTCCAATTCATGAATTTTTGCAGCAATATCTTCAGCTGAATCATTTTCATTTACCTCACATTTTGCCTGAAAAATAATAGCCCCTTCATCATAATGTTCGTTTACATAATGAATAGTAATACCTGTTTCAGTTTCATTATTAGCAACAACAGCTTTATGGACGTTCATTCCATACATGCCTTTCCCTCCATATTTTGGTAATAACGCAGGGTGCACATTAATAACTTTGTTGGGGAAAGCATTTAGAATGTTTTCTGGAAATTTCCATAAAAACCCAGCTAATACAATTAAATCTGGGTTAGATGCTTTTAAAATATTTAAAACATTATCCGTTTTAGTAAAAGCTATTCTGTTAAATGACAACGCGCTAACTTTTAGTTTTTTACAGCGCTCTAAAACTTTGGCATGAGGATTGTTAGTTAATACCTGAATAACAGAAGCATTATCTCTGTTGTGAAAAAACTTAATTAAATTTTCAGCATTAGTACCACTTCCGGACGCAAAAATTACAATACGTTTCATCTGTTGGTTTTTATTTTAAAATTAATGTCAGATGTAATTCGTAAATCGAAATTACCACAATGTTCAGCAAAATTCATAAGCTCATTTCATTTTACAGATAATCAATGTTATATTATTCAAACAAAAAAAAGAATAATTATTAACAATTAGAAGGGAAAATAGAAATACTTAAAAGTAATTTTAGTAAATTACCAACACATTTTTTTACTAAAAGGTTGTTTTAAAATAAAGTTTTTTATTTTTGCCACTTAATTAAAACTTAAAATTAAAAAATTATGTCAGACATTGCATCAAGAGTAAAAGCGATTATCGTAGACAAATTAGGGGTAGATGAGAATGAAGTTGTAGCAGAAGCTAGCTTTACTAACGATTTAGGAGCGGACTCATTAGACACTGTAGAATTAATCATGGAATTCGAAAAAGAATTTGATATTCAAATTCCAGACGATCAAGCTGAAAACATTGCAACAGTAGGTCAAGCTATATCTTATATAGAAGCTGCAAAATAAGCACTAAAAATTTATGGAAATAAAGCGCGTTGTAGTCACAGGATTAGGGGCTTTAACACCAATTGGCAATACCAAAGATAAATATTGGGAAGGTTTAATTAGTGGTAAAAGTGGTGCTGCGCCTATAACATATTATGATACCGAAAAGTTTAAAACCAAATTCGCTTGCGAGGTTAAAAACTTTAATGCAACTGATTTTCTTGATAGAAAAGAGGCTCGTAAAATGGATAAGTTTGCGCAGTATGCTATGATAGCATCAGATGAAGCTATTGCAGATGCCAACTTAAAAATTGATACGTTAAACAAATTGCGTGTTGGTGTTATATGGGGAGCAGGTATTGGTGGTTTAGAAACCTTTCAGCAAGAAGTATTAAACTACGCTGATGGTGATGGCACACCAAGATTTAATCCTTTCTTTATTCCTAAAATGATTGCAGATATTGCACCTGCAAACATCTCTATAAAACACGGTTTTATGGGGCCAAATTACACAACAGTTTCTGCTTGTGCATCTTCGGCTAATGCAATGTTCGATGCTTTAAACTCAATTCGTTTGGGGTATTGCGACGTTGTAGTAACTGGAGGAAGCGAAGCAGCAGTAACCATTGCTGGTATGGGTGGCTTTAATGCTATGCATGCATTATCTACCAGAAACGAAAGTCCAGAAACAGCATCTAGACCTTTTGACGGAACCCGAGATGGTTTTGTTTTAGGCGAAGGCGCAGGCGCTTTAGTTTTAGAAGAGTACGAGCATGCCAAAGCTAGAGGCGCTAAAATTTATGCCGAAGTAGCAGGAGGCGGTTTATCTTCTGATGCTTATCATATGACGGCACCACATCCAGAAGGTATTGGCGTTGTTGAGGTAATGAAAAATTGTTTAAGAGACGCAGGACTTAAGCCTGAAGATGTAGATCACATAAACACTCACGGCACATCAACACCTTTAGGAGATGTGGCAGAACTTAAAGCCATCTCTAAAGTATTTGGTAGTCATGCAAAAAATATAAATATTAATTCAACTAAATCAATGACAGGGCACTTGTTAGGTGCAGCAGGAGCTATTGAAGCTATATCGGTTATATTGGCAATGGAGCACGGTATTGTACCGCCAACAATTAACCATACTACTGCAGATGAAAACATTGATCCAGAATTAAATTTAACACTAAACAAGGCTCAAAAGCGAGATGTAAAAGTAGCTATGAGTAATACATTTGGATTTGGCGGACACAACGCTTGTGTATTATTCAAGAAAATATAGACAGAATCCCGAATGAAATAAACCATAACGATAAAATTAAATTTTACATTATTATGAACCCTGGTTTATTACATCTGACACTTTAATAAAAATATTAATCATCAGATGAAAAACATTCGTAACATATTAAATTCCCGTTTTAAAAGCAACGGGAATTTTTTTATGCAGTTAACTAAGATTCTTGGATTTAAGCCAAAGAAAATAAAATTTTATAGTACAGCATTTACACATCGTTCAATGAACATAAAAGATAGTAAAGGCAATGCTATAAATTACGAACGCTTAGAATTTTTAGGCGATGCTATGTTGGGCTCTGTAATAGCATCACACTTATATATTGAAGTTCCTAGTGGAGACGAAGGTTATTTAACTAAAATGCGTTCTAAAATTGTTAGTAGAGAGCATTTAAATGAGTTGGGAAAAGGACTTAATTTAATAGACTTGGTTGAAAGCAAAATCCCTACAGGTCAATTTGGAGATAATATTCATGGTAATTTATTTGAAGCTTTAGTAGGCGCTATTTTTCTAGATAGAGGCTATAAATACTGCGAAAAGTTTATATATAAACGCGTTATAATTCCTTATGTTGATATAGAAACCTTAGAAGGTAAAGTTATTAGTTATAAAAGCTTATTAATAGAGTGGTGCCAAAAAGAAAAGAAAACTTTTGGATATCATGTATATGAAGATACTGGTAATGATGATGTTAGGCATTTCTCGGTAAAACTTTCAATTAACGAAAAAGTAATAGCTAAAGCACGAGCAACTTCAAAGAAAAAAGCAGAAGAAAAAGCTTCAAAGCGTGCTTTTTTCGCGTTTCAAAATAGTATGTCTAAAATGATGTGAAAAAGGACTTTTTTTAAATCAAATTAACTACAACGTTTTAGTTCTATTTATTGTTAAGAATAGGATAAACATATTTAAACTAACTATTTAAAATATTATATTTACCACTTTTAACAATAAGTTATGGCTGTTCGAAAACTTGTTTTAGATGATGTTTTTGAAGAGGCGCTATATACTTTAATAGCAATTCATTGCACAATTGAAGATTATAGACTAGCCTATCTTCTTAACAAGCATTTAGGAATAAACCTAGTTAGAAAACCATCAGATTTAGATTGTAAAAAAGATAAATCAGCCTATTCAATTTTTGAATGGAAAGACAATAAACAATTAACAACGTGGAATTTAGTATCAAATATTTGTAAAACTCAAGAAACTTTGCCACAAAATAATCAGCAGTCATTATTTAGTACACAGGAGTACATTACAAAAACATTTAATTTAATATCAGAATATAAAGATGTAAACTATTTTTTAAAAATAGATAACGACAATAATTTTAGTAAAGAAGCCTATATTTTAAGTCATATTTTAAATATTCCACAAGTTGTAACTGCTTTTAGTGTAGATGTTAACCAACTAAAATCCAAAGACAATTTAATTTTTAGCTAATGCCAATAAGAAAAAAAACCAAAATAGTAGCCACATTAGGTCCAGCTACAAGCACAAAAGATGTTTTAAAAGGAATGCTTGAAGAAGGTGCAGATGTATTTAGAATTAACTTTTCTCATGCCAATTATAAAGATGTAGAAGCACGTATTAAAATGATACGCGAACTAAACGAGGAGTTTGGTTATACAGCAGCGATTTTAGCAGATTTACAAGGTCCAAAACTACGTGTAGGCGTTATGAAAGAGGAAGTTGTTGTAAATGAAGGCGACGAAATAATATTTGCAACAGGCGAGCGTTTTGAAGGCACTAAAGAACGTGTTTATATGACTTATGATAGGTTTCCGCAAGACGCGAAACCAGGAGAACGTATACTTTTAGATGATGGGAAATTAATTTTCGAAGTCGTTTCTACCAACAAAAAAACAGAAGTAAAAGCACGCGTTATTCAAGGTGGTCCATTAAAATCTAAAAAAGGAGTAAATCTACCTAATACCAATATTTCTCAACCTGCTTTAACTGAAAAAGATATTGAAGACGCCATTTTTGCTATTAGTCAAGATGTAGATTGGATTGCTTTATCATTTGTAAGGCATGCCGAAGATTTAATGCAGTTACGCGATTTAATTAGCAAACACAGCGAACATAAAATCCCGATAATTGCTAAAATAGAAAAACCAGAGGCGGTAGAAAATATCGATAAAATTGTAGCGCATTGCGATGGTTTAATGGTAGCCCGAGGTGATTTAGGGGTCGAGGTACCTGCTCAAGAAGTTCCACTTATCCAAAAGCAATTAGTATTACGTGCTAAAAAAGCTAGAATACCAGTAATTATTGCAACCCAAATGATGGAAACCATGATTTCAAGTTTAACCCCAACTAGAGCCGAGGTCAATGATGTTGCAAACTCGGTTATGGATGGTGCCGATGCCGTAATGTTATCTGGCGAAACTTCTGTTGGAAGCTATCCCATTCAGGTTATTAAACAAATGGCAAACATTTTAAAAAGTGTAGAAGACTCAGATTTGATAAAAGTTCCACAACTGCCACCACATATTCGTACCAATCGTTACATTACAAAATCGATATGTTATCATGCTGCAAATATGGCAAACGAAATTAACGCTAAAGCTATTTCTACATTAACAAATAGTGGGTATACAGCGTTTCAAATTTCGGCTTGGAGACCATCATCTCACATATTAGTTTTTACATCTAACAAGCGTATTTTAACACGACTTAGTTTACTTTGGGGTGTTAAAGCTTTTTATTACGATAAGTTTGTAAGCACAGACGAAACCATTGAAGATGTAAATGCTATTGCCTGCAAAAAAGGCTATTTAGATGTTGGTGATATGCTAATAAGTTTAGCAGCAATGCCAATAAAAGATAGAGGTATGGTAAACACCTTACGAGTTACAGAGATTGAAACGTGTAGTTTTTAATACATTTATTTATAGCAAATTAGTTTAGCGTTAAAACTGAAACCTCAACTGTACACTCACACTTTTTTGCTCAGGTTTTTTCTTAGTTTCTGTATTTAAGTTTGATAAAGATATACCTAATAATCTAACCGAATTATTCAGTTTTTCTTGGAATAATAAATCCTTGGCAGTATCCAAAATCATACTTTTATCACTAATAAAATAAGGCAGTGTTTTACTTCGTGTCTGCAAAGTAAAATCACTGTATTTTATTTTCAGAGTTACTGTTTTTCCTGCGACTTTACTTTTAGTTAAACGTCTTGAAACCTCATCGGCAATATGTTTTAATTTTTCCAACATAAAAATTTCAGACGATAGGTTTTCACTAAATGTACGTTCGGCAGCAAGACTTTTTCTAATTCTATTTGGTTTTACCTCACTATTTTGAATCCCACGAACAATGTAATAATAATACCTACCAGATTTCCCGAAATTAGAGTCTAAATATTCTAAAGATTTTTGCTTTAAATCCAATCCTGTAAAAATGCCTTTTTGGTACATTTTTTCGGCAGTTACTTTACCAACACCATAAAACTTCCGAATATCTAGTTGCTCTAAAAAGCTTAAAACTTCTTCAGGATTTACGGTTTTTTGTCCGTTAGGTTTATTGTAATCACTCGCTACTTTTGCAATAAATTTATTGATGGATATACCGGCTGATGCAGTTAAGCCAACTTCGTTAAAAATACGCTCCCTAATTTCCTTGGCAATTAAGGATGCGCTCGGATTTCCTTTTTTGTTATCAGTAACATCCAAGTAAGCTTCATCAAGAGAAAGCGGTTCAACTAAATCTGTGTAATCATAAAAAATGGCTCTAATTTTTTTAGAAATTTCAGAATAACGTTCAAAACGTGGTCGCACAAAAATTAAATCAGGGCATAATTTTGCCGCTAAGTTCCCAGCCATGGCACTTTTTACGCCAAATTTTCTGGCTTCGTAACTTGCTGCACTAACCACACCACGCTTGCCGTCTCCACCAACAGCTAATGGTTTGCCCTTTAAATCAGGGTTATCCAATTGCTCAACAGAGGCATAAAAGGCATCCATATCTACATGGATAATTTTTCTAATTGGTAAATCCGTAGACATAATGTAAATTTAGGCATTTAAAGCCTTTTAATTATATTTACTAAAATGCTTATTTAATAATTAATGATAGAAATAGAACGTAAGTTTTTAGTAACCTCAAACAATTTTAAAAACCTAGCTTTTAAAAGTACACGAATTATTCAAGGGTTTTTAAATCGAGATCCAGAGCGTACCGTTAGGATAAGATTAAAAGACGATATAGGTGTTTTGACTGTTAAAGGAAAATCATCAACTAATGGGTTATCGCGTTTTGAATGGGAAAAAGAAATCTCTAAACAGGATGCAGAATCGCTTTTTAAACTATGCGAAAAAGGGATTATTGATAAAATGCGCTATGAGGTAAAAGTTGAAAGTCATATTTTTGAAATTGATGAATTTTTTGGAGATAATGAAGGATTAATTATGGCTGAGGTCGAATTGCAAAATGAAAACGAAAGCTTTAAAAATCCAGATTGGTTAGGAGAAGAAGTTACCGGAAATATAAAATATTACAATTCACAATTAAGTAAACAACCCTATAAAACCTGGCAATTATGAAAAAAACAGTTTTAACGTACATCATTATATTAGTTTTTATAGGATGTAAAGAAGATGCAAAAACATTAGTTAAAGAAGTAAAAGAAACTATAACCGAAACGGTAGTTGAGCCTATAGACTCTATAGTCGAAGTCGAAATAAAAGAACCCGTTAAAAAATCCGCTAGGCAGCTAAAAGAAGAGCTCACAGCAAGAGGCTTTAAAACTTTTGATTATGTTGATAAAAAAACAAACGATACCATTTTAATGCAACAGTATTTTATGGTTTTTTTAAAACGCGGACCAATTAGAGGACAAAACGAAGAAGAAGCAGCCGATTTACAAAAAGCACATTTAGCACATTTAAGCAAAATGTACGAGTTAGGCTATGCCGATATTTCTGGCTCATTTGGAGATGATGGCGATATACGAGGTATTACTATTTACAATGTGCCAACGTTAAAGTTGGCAGATAGCTTAGCCAAATCAGACCCTATGGTAAAAGCAGGTCGATTAGAAATTGAAATACATCCTTGGTGGGCTGCTAAAGGCTTTCAATTAAGATAATGTTAAAAATAGTTAGAGCCTTATATCTCTTTTTAAACGTAGCAATTATTTTAGCGTTTTTGGCTATTCACTTTATTTATAAAGAAGATAGTTACCAAAGCTCGCTGTTATATTACTCATTTCCGTTGCCAATTATTATTTTAGCCGTTTTAGTGCTTTCCATTTTTTTAAATAGAAAATTCAGAAAATTCAATCTATTAATAGCATTATTATTATTACTTATATGGTTAGGTAGAAGCTTTAAAATTAAGCTTTCTGAAGAGATTAAAGAGAGCGATTTAGAAATTGTTTTTTGGAATGCCTCACGTAATAATGACTTTGAAGATGCTTTTAATATAAATAAAGGGATTCCACACCTTTTTGTTTTAGTTGAATTGAATAAAAATAACATGAAAACTCTTCAATTAGAATACCCAGATTATCATTTTTATTTTTCAGAAGAAGAAATAGCTGTTTTTTCAAAAAAACCGATAAAAATCAACCTAGAGAGCACAACCAAATACAATTCAACAATCATAAATTTTGAAACAAATGATATCAATTTTTATGTTATCGATATTACAGGAAGTCAAGATGTGCCTCGATCATGGGAACTAGGGTTTGTAAATGAAAATATTAAAATAAAAGAAAAAACCATTTTGTTAGGCGACTTCAATGTGCCTTACGAATCTAAATATTTAAGTGATTTAAAAACTAATTTTAATCATGCGTTTAACAAAAAAGGCAATGGTTTTAGAGAAACTTGGTTTTGGAATATTCCTTTACTTTCTCTCGATCATATTTGGGTATCGAAAGATTTAAAAATTATTAAAACAAAAAAAACAGGAACTTTTAAATCAGACCATAGTATGCTTAAAACTTATATTAGGAAATAGATGTTTGGCTAGATTCAATTAATAAGTGAAGCATTAAGGTAAAAAAATAATTATGTTTTCTGTAAGGTTTTAAAATCTGTATTTAAACTATTCCAAAATCTTTATCCGCCGTTTAGCTTCATTACCAAATTCATCAACCACAGTAACAAGATATTCTCCCTGTTTTGGTTTAATAGCAAATTCATGAATATTTTTTGTGCTTCCTAAAAATGTATCATTCAAATACCAAAACAATGTAGATTCTGTTTTAGAATGTGCTATTTTTAAAACAAGTTCATTTGTATTACCATCAAAATCTTTTGGTAAAAAAATACTGTTATTTTCTTTAGGATAAATAAATGCCATGGTTATGGCATTAGCCTCTAAACAGTCTTCTCTAAATTTTGGTAACGGCTTGTAAAAAGGATTTTTAGCTTTATAATAATAAGCCATTAAAGGTGGTAAAACAAACCATGATTTATGTGTAATATTGCTAACATCTTCACATGAGGAATTGACTTGAAACGTTTCAGTTTTATCCAAATGGATTAAAACATGATACGGACAAGGCTTTGTTTTTAATCCACTTATTTGAATGAATCGATTTTCTGTATCAGCACAATTTTGAGAGGCTCTGTGTCCACTTTCTTTACAAATTTCAACGTCTTGCATTTCATCAAAAGGTTTTGCAAACCAATTGCTATTAGGTAGCAAATCAAACACATCAAATAAAATAGGCGCAGCAGTTTCAACGCCAACTAAACCTGGTCGACCTTCGCCATCGGCATTGCCCACCCAAACACCAACAACATAATCTTTAGTAGTGCCAATAGCCCAAGCATCACGAAACCCAAAACTAGTACCAGTTTTCCAAGCTATTTGTTTCGAGCCATCAAAAAACTCCCAACTTTCATCACTTTCGGGTCTGTTTACTTCTTTTAAACTGTTGTAAGTTAAATAAATTGAAGCTGCATCAAATAAGGTTTTATCTGTGGTCTTTTTTTTAAAATCTATGTTTTCAGAAGCTAAAAAAATGGGGTCGCAAAATTCATTTGAAAAATACTCGCTAGAAGTTTCAGAAAAATGATTTATGGTTGAAGACAAAGCCGCATAACTTTTACATAAATCCCATAAGTTACTTTCTGCGCCACCAAGAATTAAAGACAACCCATAATGATTGGCATTATACTTTAAATCTTTTAGGTTTAATGCCTTTAAATAATGATGGAATCTATCTAAACCAAACGTTTGTAGCATTCTAACCGATGGTACGTTTAAAGACCGCGATAATGCTCGACTTGCAGGCACAACACCATCATAAGTTTTTTTATAATTTTCTGGGTTATAGTTTCCAAATTGAGTTGGAACATCTGCAACCAAAGTATTTGGTAAAATGTCGCCCGCATCTAACATAGCGGCATATAAAAAGGGCTTTAAAATACTACCTGTGCTTCTGGGTTTATCAATAATATCAACATCTTTTTGATGTGTTTTATCTGTTGGCGTATTACCTACATACGCTAAAACTTGTCTAGTTTTTACATCTAAAACTAAAACGGCAGCGTTGTAAATTTCATTCTGGCTTAGTTTATTGTAATGATTTTTAACAATATTATTTACCTGTTTTTGAAGCTGTAAATTTATTGTGGTTTTGATGCGCTTTCCGTAATGATATCTTGTTGTTTTTTGTAATAAATGTGGTGCTGTTTGTGGTAATGGATATGGTTTTTGTGGTAAACCTTCAACAATTGATAAATTATAAGTAAGAGAATCGATAACAGTTTTTTCTAATAACTTTTTAAGTAATCGATTTCTTTTTGTTAGCAAGCGTTCTTGGTTTTTCCCTGGATAGATTAAACTTGGTGCGTTTGGTAAAACGGCAAGTGTTGCACTTTCTGCCCAAGATAAATCATTAGCATTTCTATTAAAATAACGCCACGATGCAGCATCCAAGCCTACAACATTTCCCCCGAAAGGGGCATGACTACTATAATAAGATAATATTTGGTTTTTAGAATCTCTAAATTCTAATCTTGTGGCGAGTAGTATTTCTTTAAATTTTTCAAAATAGGTACGTTTTGTCCCTTTTCTAGATAAGCGAATAACTTGTTGTGTTATAGTGCTTCCACCTCTTGTTACTTTGCCAGATTTTATATTATCTCGTAATGCTTTGAAGA
Organism: Wocania arenilitoris; assembly: GCF_021728535.1. GTDB lineage: Bacteria > Bacteroidota > Bacteroidia > Flavobacteriales > Flavobacteriaceae > Wocania_A > Wocania_A arenilitoris. Next base: position 52,947 of record NZ_JAKKDU010000003.1, read on the forward strand.
TAGAAATTGGGTTAAACCCAGGATGTTTATAAAAATATTCATCTTCAAACTGAACGATGCAAGTTTTAAACTTTTTTGGAATCGAATCATTTTCTGGGAATCGCCATTGACCATCTTTAGCAATTTGCGCACCTAATAGTTCGTTATTTGAACTTGTAATAACTGTTGAGGTAGGATCTTTAAAAAGTTGGTTTGGTAAACAGAAATAATAAACAATTAAAAGCACAGCAAGTATTGCTGATTTAATTTTGTTGCGTTTTATGTATTTTACTAATAATGTCACTTAAAAATATATACTCTAAGTGGTTGAGTTTAGATGTGCTTTAAGATAATTTTATGACGCTTTTTTTTGAATTAAATTCATACTCGCGTTCAACTTTACAAATTCGTACGTTGTACCAATTGTACCAATCTTGTCGTCCTTTTTGTTGGGCTTGTAAATGCTCACTTTGTTGTTTCCAGTTTTTTATAGCCTCTAAAGTTTCCCAATAACTCACTGTAATTCCAATAGTGTTTCGTGCGCTATCCATTCCTGAAAAACCTGTTTGTTGTTTTGCTAGGATTTTCATTTTTTCTGACATTTCCGAATAGCCATCAATATCTTCGTTTTGTGTTGAAGTGAAAATAACAGCATAATAGGGTTTGAAATCTTTTTTCATAATTTACGTTTTATTTTATCCCAAGTTAAAACTTGAACGCCTTTTGAGTAATGTATTTTATCAGGTTTATTATTAATTAAATGGTTAAATCTGGTATAATTTATTTCAAGGTTTTCTATACTTATGTTTTGCATAGGCCATTCAATATGATGCACATCGTACTCAATAATGTGCTTTTTATAATCCTGAAAAACTGCATAGCGTTCGGTTAGCCTTAAATCGGTTTTATCTTTTTTAACAGGAAGGTTGTCTAGGTTATATTTAATGTGAAATGAATCATTAAACTCGGTATTATTGGAGTTATAATTAGCCTCATTTATTTTCATTTTTGAGTACCGATACGGAAATTTAGATAACCTTTTTAACACCTTGCAAGACGACCGTTTACTGCTTTCCATACTCAAAAAGTAAACACTTGGTTTATTATTACAAACCACACAAACTCGAATGTTTATCTCGAAAAAATCTGAAATGTATGGTGCTTTTGGAAAGTTTTTTAAGCCAATATTATTCATATTAAAAGCCACTAAACTTACCCAAGTTTTACCGTTTATAATTTCTAATTCTATGCCTTTGGGTAAATATGGTGTAATCAATTCAGGATTTACTTCCCCATGTAAAAAAACAGCTTCGTTCCATTCTTGATAAAACTTCCACGGGCGTTTAGGGTAATTAAATGGACGATGTAACGTTTGTTTTAGTATCTCAGTCGATTTCATAATTAAAAACCATATTTTCTACTAAGATAACTTGCTTTATTGTTATATTTAATCTGAATTATTAAAAATAAAATTTATCAATAAAAAAGCCCAAATACTAATTTTAGTTTTTTTCAATCTATCAATTTTAAAGTTGCAAGCGCAGTTAGGATTTTGTGGTGGGAATTCTGGCGACCCTATTTTTACCGAGACTTTTGGTACAGGAATAACAAGCTACCAATTACCTGTAGGAACAACAAGTTATACTTTTACTAACGGTTTGCCTAATGATGGATTTTATACCGTTTCTAGTAACACCAATTTTTTTGGTTGGCATGATATAGACGACCACACTCCAAACGATATAAACGGAAGAATGCTTGTAATTAATGCAGATTTTACTGCTGGAGAATTTTACAGAACAACAATAAGTGGATTATGCGAAAACACAACTTATGAGTTCTCATCGTGGATGATTAATTTATTGCCAAGTACAACCCAATGCCCCAATGGTGGTATTCCTATAAATGTAAGATTTGAAATTTGGGATAACACCGATACCAACCTATTGGCTAGAGGCGATACAGGTAGTATAAGTGGCACAGTAAACCCTAATTGGGAGCAGTATGCATTAGTATTTCAAACGCTATCCGCGCAAACTTCTGTGATTTTAAAGATGCTAAATAATGGCGATGGCGGATGCGGTAATGATTTGGCTATTGATGATATCGTTTTTAGAACCTGTGGTGATACCGTGGTTATTGAAGACACATCTAATAACACAATTGCATATATATGCGAAGACCAATTTCCTTTTTCAACACAGTTAACAGCTATTCCAGATTTTGCTATTTTTTCATCTCATTTTTATCAATGGCAAGAAAGTACAGATGGTATAAATTGGGTGGATATTATTGGAGAGAACAACCAAAGTTATACTGCGCCACCTTTAAACAACATTACTTTTTATAGAGTTTTAGTGGCAGAAGATGCTGTGAATTTAGCAAACTTGTCATGTAACTCTTCGTCCGAGATTTTTGAAATTAGAGCTATTACATTTCCAAATACTCCAATAAGTAATGGAGATTTAATGGCTTGTGAAAACGATAATACACCCCTTAGAGTAAATGTTGCAAGCAATGTTAAAGTAAATTGGTACGATGCTGCCGCTGGAGGTAATTTACTTCAAGCAAATAGCACCATATATAACCCACATGGTATTCCAGGGATATATTATGCCGAAGCCGAAACTGAACTTGGCGGTTGTTTATCTACAACAAGAACTGCCTTAGAGGCTACTTATTTCGAAATGCCTATTGTTACAGATGAAACCTTAGAGTTTTGTGAAAACACCACCATAACCCTATCTGCTAATCCAACAAATCCAGATATTGTAACATCTTACTTGTGGAGTAATGGCGCAATAACTGAACAAATTAATGTATCAAACCTAGGCACTTATACGGTTAGGGTGAATAGCGGTACTTGCTCGGTTACTAAAACCATTCAGCTTAATCAAATTGATAATCCAGTAATTGAAAATGTGACTTCAGATGGTAATGAAATTGTTATCGATGCCACATCAAACACTGGCAATTTGTTGTACTCATTAAACGGAAACATTTTTCAATCCAACAACACGTTTTTTAATGTAGATGGTGGCTTATATACGGTTTATGTAAAAGATCGTAATTGCTCGCATATTACAACCCAAACCTATTTACATTTTTATATTCCTAAGTATTTTACACCTAATAACGATGGCGAAAATGATGCATTCGATTTAAAAGGGATTGAGTATTATTTATCGTCAACAGTCTCTATTTTTAACAGATACGGCAAGCTTTTAAAACGTTCTAGAAATAGACCGTTTTCATGGAACGGAACCTTTAATAATGAGTTGTTACCAACCGATGATTATTGGTATGTTGTTGTTATTGATGGGCAAAGGTTTACAGGACATGTTACTTTAAAGCGATAGTTGTCACCCTGAACTTGGACTTTCTATATTAGACTGGACATTAAGTTGCGAGATTTACCGTCTTCAACACAATCAAATGGAGAGGTATTATGTTTGTTCTTTACTCGATACTCTGCGCTTATTGCTAATATTCCTCTGGAAGCTAAGTATTGACTTTGTTGATAAAATTATAGTTGATGACCACCTGTCCATCCACCGCCAAAGAAGAATACAATAGCTGCAGTTGGCTCTATAGACCCATGAGGTTTAAATATATGTAAATTAAAGACTATCTCCATTTATCACTTTGTATAACAAGTTTTGATTAGGTTCAATATTTTTAGCGCGAGCACTAAATGTTATTAGAACTAAAGTAATAAACAATAATAAGTTCTTTTGTATTCTCATAATTTCTGTTCTATAATTTAATCAGTTTATAATATCTCCACTTTTACTAATATCAATCTGTATGGGATGTTTTTCTCTTTGAGTATTAAAGCTAACGATTTGTATAAGAATAGTAGCAGGTTTAGTAATTCTTTCCTTTCAAATTAAAAGCATGTTTAAAGTAAGCACAATCGTTCAATTTACTAATCAAGGGTTATCTTTCCTTGCTGAATACTCTCTTTCACGATACTTCTAAAGTAAGTTAAATAAAATGGATGAAAATTTATTTTAATATCTAGATACTGCCTAGTTATCCCAATGCATATCGATAACCTTCTGAATATGTGGATAGTTTTCATCCGTTTCGTCCAGTTCCTCTCTCAATGCTATTAAGCGATCTTTTAAATTCTTAATAGTATCAGAGTATTTGGGGTCAGCATACAGGTTGTTCATTTCTTCTGGATCATTTGTTAGGTCATAAAATTCCCATGCTGGAGGTGTATGAAAAGAAAAGCGATTACCCCAGTTATCCTTGTCCCATTGAGCATTTGGGTCATCGGTATCCACCCAGTATCTTCCATAGTAAAAAATTAGTTTATGTTTCTTTGTTCGTATACCAAAATGAGCAGGATTGGCATGCTTGTGCGCCATGTGCATCCAATATCGATAGTAGGTGTCTTGCTGCCAGCCCTCGGGCTCTTGACCAGTCTTCAGAATTGTTTCAAAAGAATTACCCTGCATGTATTCAGGTTTATCTCCTCCAGCAAGAGCAAGAAGAGTTGGGGCAAAATCAACGTTATTGATGATCGCATCGGTTCGACTACCTGGTTTAATGCCCTTCGGATAGCGTATGAAAAAGGGCATTCTATGTGATTCTTCGTACATCCACCGCTTGTCCACATAATCATGCTCTCCTAGCATGAATCCCTGATCACCTGTATAAACAATAATGGTATTCTCGAGCAAACCAGACTCTTCTAGATAGTCTCTAAGTCTTTTAATATTATCATCAACTCCTTTTACACATCTAAGATATCTTTTAAGATACTCTTGATAGGTAGCTGAAGTGTACTCATCTTCTGTCATATCATCGTTAATGTACTTGGTTTTGTCAAAATCAAGATTGGATTTTGTGATATGATCCCACAATCTCTGTCCTTTGTGTCGGATATGATTTCTTCTTGAAACTGAAGAGCCTATAACGTGAATTAATGAATCGTTAACGCCCCTTACAGCTACTGAACCATGATTCCCAGCTTCATACAGGCTGGCTGGCTCAGGTATAAATGTATCTTCAAGGTATTCATGATACCTAGGAGCATAGTCAAAATCATCGTGTGGTGCTTTGAAATGATGCATAAGAAAAAATGGTTTTTCTTTATTTCTGTTTTTTAACCATTCTATGCTTATATCGGTAATCACATCACTTGAATGACCAGACTTTTGAATTGTATTTGTAGGCCAAGGTTTATTACCTCTAACCCTGAAAGTAGGATCATGGTATTTGCCCTGTCCAGGTAACACGGTATAGTGATCGAATGCTGCAGGTTCATTCTTAAGATGCCATTTGCCAATAATTGCAGTTTGGTACCCAAGCTTTTTGAATTCCTGAGGCAAATATTGCCTTTCTACAGGAAGATTACCATCCAGATCAAGTACTCCATTTGTTTGGCTGTATTGACCAGTCGTTATTGAAGCTCTACTGGGTGTACAAATGCTGTTGGTAACAAAACAATTTTCAAAAACCATGCCTTCATTAGCAATCTTATCCAAATTTGGAGTTGGATTGAGATCTGCAAGACGACTTCCATAAATACCAAATGCCTGTGTGGTATGGTCATCGGACATTATGAAAATGATGTTTGGTTTTTGTTGAGGCTTACTACACGATAGCCCAAACATTAATATGCTCATTAACCCAATCAACACATACTTTTTACTTTGAAAGTCTTTGTAGCGTTTCTTTAATTGAAAATCGGTAATGATGAATGTTTTCATACTAAATCATTTTTTTACGATATATATCTAATTTTTTTAGTGAACTCATCTTGACTTTTTCTATTTCCTAAAAAAATGGCTGAAATTCACCCATGTTTTATTACTTTTCTTACCCGTAGCACTGCTATGGATTTCAAAAAGTGCCTCATCTGGTCAAATTTCAACTCATTTTCAGTTAAAAACAAAAAGTCAAGATGAGTTCAGTAATAAATGTAATGTATAGATAAGGTTCGTTGGTAATGAACTTTATCGGTTGTTAAACAAACATATAGTTTTTTTCTGATAAAGCCAAGTTAACAAAGGCATTAAATTTTAGATATGATTCCTGCCCTAGCAGAAAGATATCATTTCTCAACCACAACCCATTTACCTTTTGTTCTAACCAAATATTCATTATCGTACATCGCTTCAGCTTGAATTCCTGGTAAATAATACGTGCCTAAATACGATGCATTAAGCATCACATTAAATGTTTTGGTACTGTGTTTTCCTTTTTCAGGTAAATCAAAATAAAAGTTTACACGGTCGTCTCTAATATCTGTAAATCTAGCTTGACTCTTTGTTGCACTACTAAAATCTGTAAATCGGGTATTTACAATTTCCCAACCCGATGAAAAAATTTGTGTTAAAGCTACATTGTTAACACGCTCATTTTTTAAATTGCTAACGCTAACAGTTGCTACAAAATCTTGTCCTTGTTGTAGTTTTGATACATCAATTTTATTACCTTTTAAATCTTTATAAGCGTACGATACACTTAACCCGCGTTGTTCGGCAAGTTCTTCGCCTAAAGGTAATTTCCCTGAGTTTAAAACACGCACGTAAACCACATTGTCTTTTTGGTTTGTAAATAGCACCCTATTTGCACCATCATTTACTTGTAACTCACGTTGTGCAATGGCACTTTTGGTGTCTATACTTTCCGTTTTTCCGTTAATGGTATAATTTACTTTTAATGCTTTTCCGCCATTAGCATTTACCATTTTTGCCATAGCCAATAAACTATATGCTGCTGTTTGTGTACTCATCCAGAGGTTACTCGATAAATCTTTGGCAATATATTCGGCAAGTTCTCTAGTTTTCGGGTTTTTGGTAAGGACCATAGTTTCTAAAGCCATAGCACGATTTCTATCTCTTGAGCCATAAGTGTAATAATTATACTTAACAGGTTTAAATTTAATATTTGCAGATTGCGAAATATTATCACTCGCTTCTTTTTGTCCTGCTAAAGCATAAGCTGCAGCGAGCCGCCATTTGGCCTCGTTTGAAATTTCAGAGAACTCACGCAATCTATTCATACTTGCTAAATCTGGACTTCCTGCCAATGCCAATGTATATAATCTGTAAGCTTGTGCTAAATCAGAATTGTGAGTTCTATAACTTGGTCGCCAATTGCTTGCGGCTTGTTTTTGGTAGGTAATCCAACTGCTTTTAAAGGTTAATGGCAATACATAACCTTTCTTTTCGGCTTCAATCATAAAATGTCCTGCATAACTAGTGCCCCAATCATCGGCGGTGTTTTCTCCCATCCAGTAGCTTAATCCGCCATTTGATGTTTGGAAATGCCCTAGTCGTTTAATGCCGCTTTCAATATTATTTTGAATGGCTTGTTTTTTCTTGAGCGTTACATCAAAAATATCGGCTAAAAATAACTGCGGAAACACGCTCGATGTGGTTTGTTCTACACAACCATGTGGATACTGAATTAAGTACTGTAATCTGCGTGAAAAATCCATTGGCGGTAAGGTTGAAAATTCTAAAGTAGCCGAATTGCTACCAACGACACCAAAGGTTGATAATTCTAAATTTTCAGTAGCATTAGCAGCTATTGTTTTATCGATAGTTTTTGAGGTAATAGGATTCGGGTTAACCACATTCAACTCTACTTTATAGGATGATTTTTCTCCGTTTCCAGAAGCAATAACTTTAACCGTATTACTGCCTTTTGCCTTGCTTACATCCAATTCAAAATATGTCATTTTTTCATCAGGTTTTGCAAAGTTTAAAGTTTTTGTTTTTTGACCAATAATTGAAATCCCATCGCTTAGTTTCAGGCTAATGCTAACATTTTTTACTTTTGGTTCCATCGCAAAAATAGTTACCGGAAGTGTTACTTTTTCTCCAGGGCTTAATTTCCGCGGAAGTGTTGCTAAAACCATCAAGGGCTTTTTAACTTCAACAGATTTATCGGTGCTTCCGTAAGCTTCATTTTTGTTATCTCCAGCAATAACCATTGTGCGTACAGCGCCAATGTAGTTTGGGAGTTTTATAGTATGCGATTTTTGTTCGCCTGCATTTAAATTAAAAGGCCCTAAATAAGTCACTACAGGTTTAAAGCGGTTGGCTTTTTTGTTCTTTCCTTTAGCAGCACTTCCGTCGCCACCAATGGCAAAAACTTGATCAATGCTACCAGAATATGCGCCAATAACATCATCAAAAATATCCCAGGTTTTAACACCCAAAGCTTCACGTTTGTAAAACTCATCCCAGGCATTTGGGGTTTTAAATCGGGTTAAATCGAGTAAACCTTCTTCAACCAAAGCTATGGTATAGGTCATGGATTTCTTGTTTTTTTCTGAAATCGTTACTTTAAAAGTTTCCTTGGGACGCAATACATCAGGCATTTTTAGCTGAGGTTCTAATTTGGTGTTTGGGTCTTCCACCATTATAGGAATAACACCAAATAAGCGAATTGGTAAATCGTTTGCCGAAATTGCGTGTGGTTGTAAAAGCGAAATATTTACAAATACATTTGGTGCCATTTCTGAAGTGATAGGCACATTAACAGTAGTTTCACCTTGTTGTGTTTTTACCCATTTGTAATCTAAAACTTCGGTGCCATTTTCAATACTTACTAAAGCACGACCTTCGCTACCCGATTGAAAAGTGATTTTTGCTGTTTCGCCAACATTGTATTTTTCTTTATCTGCAGAAAACACAAGCATTTTTGCAGCTTCTTTATCTCCAGTACTAGAGTTGCCCCACCAATTTTTATAAAAATAAGCGGTTCGTCCTGTAGCGTGACCACTTACGGGATCGATAATTCTGATGAGGTAACGACCGCGATCATTATCTGGAATATTTATTTTGAATGTGCTTTTTCCGTTAGTATCAGTGTTTATTTTCTGGCTTAAATAAGGTCTGTGATAACTACTAGACACATAGCTTGATAGGTTATCGTAAGAGGAATTCCACCACCAGCGCCATTCAATTTTATATACTTTTACTTCAAGATTGTTTCGCTTTACTGGTATGCCTTTTGCATCAACCACAACGACATCAAATGTTTGGTTTTCATCCGTAAAAAACGAACCATAGGCATTTCCTTTTGGAGAACCTAGGCCAACAAACGACTTGTAAGGCGCGTATTGTTTTGTAAAGGCATCCATTGAGAAATCACCACCATTTTCAAATGCACGAACCAAAAATTGAGCATTTAGCATTCCTGGAGCATTTTTGCCAACATTTAATTTAGCGTTTATTTTTGCTAAACCATCAGCATCAACGTTGCCTTTAAAAACATTAATTTCTTCGGTATTAAATTTACGAGTAGGGTCGTTAAAGATGTAATTTTTATAACCTTTAAAGCTGCTGTAAGACGGTGTGAATTTCGCTTTAATTTCTGCTTTTAAATTTTTTCCTGGCGAACCGTGAAGCCATTTTACATCTAACCCCCCTTTTAGTGGCGCTGTATTTGTTAGGATGTCGTTTTCAAAATCTACTTTAATTTTTAATCGATTTGGCTTAACAGTTTCAATTTTTAAACCTTTATAAAAGGTCGCACCACCAACCGAAACTTTAGCATTATAGTTTCCTGTTTTATCCTCTTGAGATGTTGGTACTGTGAATTTGTAGAAATTATTAAGATGATCGGTAGCAACATTTTTATAAACTAATTTTCCATTTGGGTTTGTAATTTCCATTTTAACGGGATGCCCCTTGGGGAGTTTGTTGTCAGTATCATTTAGCATAAAAGTTAAATGTAAGGTGTCACCTGGTCGCCAAACACCACGTTCGCCATAAACGTAACCTTTAAGTCCGCGTTGTAAACGATTTCCAGAAACATCAAACTTGCTTAGCGATAACGAATTGCCATCTTGAAGCTTCACGTAGGATGTGTTTTGTCCTTTAGAAACAATGGCAAAATTTGCATGCTTATTAGCATCTATTGTAATTAAACCTTGTTCGTCAGTGGTTCTGCTTGCTATTTCTTGTTGCTGAAAATTATAAAGCGTAACCTTTACACCGGCTTCTGGATTTGTGTTTAAAATATTAGTTATCGCAAAATAATAGGAGTTGTTAGTGCCTCGTTTTGCAATAACACCAAGGTTTGAAGCGAGTAAGTTTTGAGAGACTATTTTGTGCTCGTTGTAATACGCATCATGACATGGGTTGTTTTCTTCTCGCCAATTATAATTGTAGTTTTTGTAGCGATATATTAAATTATCCCAATACTGTTCTTCGCGTAAATCTTCATTCTCTAATGATATTTCGTCTAAATCATTTTCATAATAATCATCTTCGTAATATTCATCGTATTCATCATTTTCGGTGTTTTTAATATTTGTGTTAGCTTCGCAATCGAATAAAGAATAACTCTTATTGTAGCTTAATTCAATGCGGTAAATGGCTCCAGCATCAGCTTTAAAAAACTTAGACAAATCTATGCTATACGCTTTCCACTTACCTGTATTTTCTTCTGCTGTTTGGAGTTGAATAGTTTGTTTTGCTATACGTCGCCCCACTTTTTTAATGTCGTATCGGTTATTACTATTTAAATTATTGTCTTGTAAAAATTGAAGCACATTATCTTCAAAAATTTTAATAACCCTTACATTAACAGCACTTAAATTAACAGCTTCAAAATTAAATTTTAATTCTTGAGAATTAGGTAAAATGGAGCCATTACTTATTAAACGCACTTGTGGTTTTAATTCTTCAAAAGCAATAATTTCTGAAAACGGTTTCTTTAGTTTGTAATCATCGGTATTTTTTATGCCTTGAAAAATGGCTACCTGAATATTGCCCACTAATTTGCTGTCTGGGTATACTTTTAATATGTTTCCGTCTACAATATATTTTGGATTTTTAACCTTTTGAATAGTTACTAAGCCCTCAAAATTTTGTTGTTTTTTTAGGGGATCTGAGAAATTAATTGATAGGTGTTGTTCTGGCGATTGAATAACATCAAGATTAATAATAGTAAAATTATTTATTCCAGGAATGTTAATGGTGTTTTCGCCTTTATTTGATGTTTTTATGTGTTTTCCATTCCATTTTATATCAATTTTACTGTCTTCTATTTGTCGATTGATACTATCAATTTTAAATTCAAAATATTTTGAGTTTTTGTTGGCTTCGTTAAAAACAAGATTCAGGCTTTTGCCATTTTGAGATGCTTCAACTAAAGTTTTAGCATCATTAATTGATATTACATCAGCAGATTTTATAACGCCCTCAAGATATTGCCACTTTTTGCTGTAAGATTGTAAATGATTTGTAACAACGTTAAAATTTGGTGTAATGGTTTTAAACTGAAACGTGTAATAGCTAAAACCATTAGGCATGTTTTTATAAATAGCTCCAAGCTTAACGGTAACGGTATATTCGGTATCAGGTTCTAAATGTTCATCTGGAGTAAAAAGTAAGGTGTGTTTATTAGCAATGGTTAGATTTCCTTGAACATGAGGTTTAATAGAAACAATTTCATCGGTAATTTCAGCACCCATTTCCCAGCCTTTAACATTGTTAACTAGGTTAATTTGAATAGGGCTAGCAACTGATGTCATTCCCGAAGTGGTATAACTTATATAGTCTCTAAATTTGAAAAGATTATCGGTTTCTGTTACTTTCTTTTTACAGGAAGAAACTAGTGTAAGAATTAATACGGTGGCAAAAAACTTTTTAAATAACATAGGCAGAGGTTTAAATGTACAAATTAATTAAAATAACCGAAAGAATAGGTGTGGTATCGTTAAATAAATTACGTTATAAAAATGCCATTTAGTCTTTTCGATATGTTAAATAAGTCTTAAGATTATACTCAATAATTGAGACTAAATAGTATCAAACTAAAGTTAATTATTAAACCATTTTCAAGATTATTTCCAAATAAAATTATCGACAAAATACCGGTTTAATCGATAACAAGTATTTTAAAATTAAATTTCATCGATCTATTATTGTTTTTTAGTCTGTGAAAGGAAGATATGTGTATAATTACACAAAATTAAATATTTATGAAAACCTACTATTATAAAGCATGTTTTATTTTCTTATGGTTTACGGTATTGTCTTGTATTGTTTCATGCTCTAAAGAAGACTCGTTAGAAGATATAGAAAAGCTTGAATCACTTTCTGTAAGCGAAGAAATTCTTGAGCTACTAAATGTACATAGAGCTAGTATTGGTGAAGATCCCCTTGCTAAAAACGATTTAGCAACCCAGTTAGCTGAAGAACATACGCGTTATATGATAGCGCAAAATGATATTAGCCATGATAATTTTAATGAAAGATCTGACAGATTGTTTAATGAAGAAAATGCTACAAGAACAGGAGAGAATGTTGCTTATGGTCAGCAATCTGCTAAATATGTTATGGAAGCTTGGATAAATAGTAGTAGTCATCGCACAAATATCGAAGGAGATTTTACGCATATTGGCATTGCTGCTATAAAAAATAGTTCTGGGGTTTATTATTTTACACAGATTTTCTTGAAGAAAAAGACAGAAACAAATATTTAGTTTTTAAAAACACCAATAGTTAATTCGCCTTTATCATTCATTGTAGCTCGGTACATACCCGCAGTGTTAAATTTGGCGACCATATATTTCCATTTTTATCAACAGCAACAATCCCGCCATTGCCAACAAGTTAGTTTAGTTAATTTGTTTTGAATGACTTCTTTTGAAGCATCTTTAAGCGATATCCCCTTGTATTCCATTAGTGCAGAAATATCGGCGACCATTGCTCGAATAAAATATTCGCCCCAAACCAGTACTAGATACGGCACAAGTGTTGTTATTTGCATAAGTGCCAGCTCCAATTATTGGTTCATCGCCAATGCGCCCCCAGCGTTTGTTAGTCATGCCTCCACTAGAAATTCCTGCATTTAACGTTTTTCCATCCATAATAGAAGCATCATGTTCATTGGTTTCTTTATGAGTAAAAACAGCACCCTTACCTGCATTAAATAGGAGTGAATCTTCCATAACATTTATAGTTTTGGTAACAGCGTCTAAACTTGTACCGCCATCTTTTAAAACAGAATAACCCACTCTAATGGCTTTTTCTAATTTCTGCTTATAAGCAGCTTCCATTTCGTTAGACATGTTTTTTTCAAAATAGTTCCTGCTCCACTATGAATAATAATTGCAAATTACTGTTTAGAGTTTTCTTTTAGTAGTGCCTCGGCTTTATTTTCAATAGTATTACAAGCGCTAAAGATTAATAAAAAAGAAGTAGACAAAATTTTCATAATAAAATAAGTCAAACAATTTTAAAGACTGTGCTTAATGTATAATTCTGAAATATAAAAACTATAAATTAGTATATTCGCAACAAATATGAATAATAATATTAAAAATATAAAGACATGAAAGTGGTAGCAACTGATTTTGGAATAAAAGAAGCCTTGAATGAGTTGGGGTTAAGTGCAATTAATGAAGGAACTTCAATAGGGTCAAATAATTTTTCTAATGGAGAAATTATTGAATCATATTCTCCTGTTGATGGAAAATTAATTGGAAAAGTAAAAACGACAACAAGAGCAGATTACGAAAGGGTAATGGATGCTGCAACAACAGCCTTTTTATCTTTCAGAGATATACCAGCTCCACAACGTGGAGAAATTGTGCGTCAATTTGGAAACAAATTAAGAGACTTAAAAGAACCATTAGGAAAATTAGTTTCATACGAGATGGGTAAGTCTTTACAAGAAGGATACGGAGAAGTTCAAGAAATGATTGACATTTGTGATTTTGCTGTTGGACTATCAAGACAATTAAACGGGCAAACCATTCCGTCGGAACGCCCTGGACATGTTATGCGAGAGCAATGGCATCCAATTGGCGTTGTTGGGATTATCTCTGCTTTTAACTTTCCAGTTGCAGTTTGGGCTTGGAATACAGCTTTAGCATGGATTTGCGGTGATGTATGTGTATGGAAAGCTTCAGAAAAAGCTCCATTATGCTCTGTTGCTTGTCAAAACATTATAGCAGGAATTTTAAAAGAAAACAACTTGCCAGAAGGCATTTCTTGTATTATTAATGGTAATTACAAAGTTGGTGAAATGATGACTACAGACCCTAGAATTCCTTTGGTTTCTGCAACAGGTTCTACAAGAATGGGACGACTTGTTGGCACAACAGTAGCTGAGCGTTTTGGAAAATCGTTATTAGAGTTAGGAGGCAATAATGCCATAATAATTACACCAACTGCTGATTTAAAAGTAGTTGTTCCTGGTGCGGTATTTGGTGCTGTTGGAACTTGCGGACAACGTTGTACATCAACTAGAAGATTAATTATTCACGAATCGGTTTACGATAAAGTAAGAGATGCTATTGTTGGTGCTTATGGTCAATTAACTATTGGCAATCCTTTAGATGAAACCAATCATATAGGACCATTAATAGATAAAGATGCTGTAAACACTTATTTGGCAGCTATTGAGAAGGCAAAAGCTGAAGGTGGAAACGTATTAGTTGAAGGCGGTGTTTTAGAAGGTGAAGGTTACGAATCTGGATGCTACGTAAAACCGGCTATTATTGAAGCTGAAAATCATTTTGAAATTGTTCAGCATGAAACTTTTGCACCTATTTTATACTTAATGAAATATTCTGGAGAGGTAGAAAACGCCATTGCTATTCAAAACGGTGTTGCTCAAGGATTATCATCTTCAATTATGACTAACGAAATGAAAGAAGCAGAAAAATTCTTATCCTACGCTGGTTCAGATTGTGGAATTGCTAATGTAAATATAGGAACTTCTGGTGCCGAAATTGGTGGTGCTTTTGGAGGTGAAAAAGAAACTGGTGGCGGACGTGAATCGGGTTCTGATGCTTGGAAAATTTATATGCGCCGTCAAACTAATACGATTAACTATTCTGATGAATTGCCTTTAGCACAAGGGATTAAATTTGATTTGTAAAGAACTTCGTATAAAAAAACCTTGTCTCAAATTCCAGAAATGTACTGGCAGAAACAAGGTTTATATCTAAAAAGATTAATAGCAGTGCAAAAATGCTTATAATTAATAGTTTATGCAATAGGCGAAAGTTAAATTAACATTAATTTTATCAACAATAAATTAACTGTATTTTACTTTTCTTAAAATTCGCAAAGCTTCTTTATATAAGCTATATATTTCTTCACTGTAGTTTTTTAAGTAAGGCTTTGCTTCGTTAAGTTTATCTATAGCATCATGAAAAAGGTTTAGATAACAAATTAAATAGGTTACTGGTAAATTTTTTAAATCTTGCTCTTCATTTCTTGTAAAAGGAAGCCCTTTTTTTAATTTTTCTAAAATAGCATTATTAGCATTGTAAATATGATGCAATACTTTTTTATCAAATTGAGGTGGCTCAAATAATAACTTGGTTTCAATATTATAGTTGGCATTGTCTTCAAAATAAATAATGGTTTCTTCTAAAGGGTAATATTTATTGGTGTTTTGAAGCCCTAGATTTACATATTCAATAATTTTAAAACTATCGTTATTAATAGCAATTGAAACTTCGTCTAAAGCTGAAAAAAACAATCGCACTTGTTCGTTAATCAATTCAATATCAACTCTGGAAAAAAAAGTTTCGTCTTTCACTGTTTTTTTTTGACCAGCCCAACACACCACAAAATATTCTTTAAAAACTTTGTACTGTGCATTGTAATCTTTACGGGTATTCATAAAATAAAAAACAGAATCAAGTGTGTGTTCAATATTGTTTTGGGCATGATTTTCAATGGCTTCAACAATTTTAGAATTGATGTCTTTTATTTCTACATCAAACACCTTAGGCATACTCATGCTACCATCTCTAAAAAACACTGAGCCACCATAATATTTCCAAATGTTTTTTCGTAACGATGTTATTTTACCTGTTGGCCTTATAGTTACCAACCCAACTACTTTATCGTCTGGTAAATGCGGAAACGGAATATTTTCGTATTGTACAATGGGTGGATGACTTAAATAGGCATTGATGAGGTTTTGAATTTTACTATCGTCAAAAAAATCGACACCAATAATGTTATTGTCTTCATCTTCAACTCCAATAACTATGTATGAGTTATTCTTTGGATTACTGTTTGAAAGTGCACAAATATGTTTTAAAAATTTAGCTTTTCCTTCTTTATGGCTAATATCTATTTTACGCTTTTTATCATAAAAACTATTCTCATCGTTATGAGCTAAAAGGTGTTTTATAAGTAAGCGTTTGTTAATCATAATTTTTATTCCTGCGAACAGAGAAATCAAATAAGGTTAAAATTAAATTGTTTTCGTTACAATAGTTGAACTCGCCTGCGCAGTCGGAAACACTAACAAATCTGCAATATTCACATGTGGCGGACGCGAAATCGTAAAATAAATAATTTCTGCAATATCTTTTGCTTGTAAAGCTTTAAACCCTTTGTAAACATTATAGGCAATAGCATCACCTTTAAAACGTACTTGCGAAAACTCGGTTTCAACCAACCCCGGGTTTATAGCACCAACTTTTATTCCAAACGGGTTTAAATCAATACGCATACCTTCAGTAATGGCTAAAACAGCATGTTTGCTGGCGCAATACACATTGCCTTTTGGGTAAACTTCTTTACCTGCAGACGAGCCAATATTGATAATGTGTCCCGATTGTCTTTCTGTCATTTGTGGAATAATAGCTTTACTAACATAAAGCACCCCCTTTACATTAATATCCATCATAGCATCCCAATCCTCAATACTTCCAGTTTGTATTGGGTCTAATCCGTGAGCATTTCCTGCATTATTAATTAAAATGTCAATGTTTTTAAATTCTTTTGGAAGAGAAGTGATGCCTTTTAAAGTTTCATCTTTATCGCGTACATCAAAATTTAAAATATGCACATTACTTAACCGCTCTAAAGTTTTTTGTATAGTGTTTAAACGTTCTAATCGCCTTCCGCAAAGTACTAAATTTATGCCTTTTTTTGCAAATTCGTATGCTGTAGCTTCTCCAATGCCACTTGTTGCTCCTGTTATTAGGGCTGTTTTTGTCATATTCAGTAATTTATTTATAAAAATACTTAAACATATTAAATAGTTTTTATTAAAAAAACGACATTTATTATAAACTTATCATAATTATACGCTAAACGTTACAACCATTATATTTCACTCAACTTTTAACCAATTTTTAACAGCTTTACAATAAAAATTTTAACAATTTGCAATGCTTAAAATAAGAGTAGTATATTCGAGCTTTTAAAAACTAAAAAATATAATGGAAGAGACAGGTACAATTGATATTAAAACAATTAACGAGAAGATTGAAAAGGAAAGCGCTTTTGTTGATTTATTGATGCTTGAAATGAACAAAGTTATAGTAGGGCAAAAGCATATGGTAGAGCGTTTGCTTATTGGTTTGTTAGGACAAGGGCATATTTTACTTGAAGGTGTTCCTGGTTTAGCAAAAACCTTGGCTATTAATACCTTGGCACAAGCTGTAGATGGGAGTTTTAGTAGAATACAATTTACTCCAGATTTATTACCAGCTGATGTTACAGGAACATTAATTTACAACATGAAAGTGAATGACTTTTCAATTAAGAAAGGTCCAATTTTTGCCAATTTTGTGTTGGCTGATGAAATTAACAGAGCACCAGCAAAAGTACAATCGGCTTTATTAGAAGCTATGCAAGAAAAGCAAGTAACCATTGGTGATGAAACTTTTATTCTGGACAAACCATTTTTGGTAATGGCAACCCAAAACCCAGTTGAGCAAGAAGGCACATATCCATTACCCGAAGCTCAGGTTGACCGTTTTATGCTAAAAACAGTTATTGATTACCCAAAATTAGACGAAGAGCAACTCATTATGCGAGCTAATTTAAAAGGTGCTTGGGATAAAGTAAATCCTGTAGTTTCTGTGTCACAAATATTAAAAGCACAAGAGGTAGTTCGAGAAGTTTATATGGATGAAAAAATTGAAAAATACATCTTAGATATCATATTTGCTACACGTTACCCAGAAAAATATAAACTAGCCGATTTAAAACCATTAATTTCATTTGGTGCATCGCCTCGTGGTAGTATTAATTTAGCAACTGCTGCAAAATGTTTTGCGTTTATTAAGCGCCGTGGTTATGTAATACCAGAAGATGTTCGTGCTGTGGTTCAAGATGTTTTAAGGCACAGGATAGGGATTACTTACGAAGCTGAGGCTGAAAATGTAACTTCAGAAGACATCATCAACAAAATTGTAAACGAAATAGAAGTACCATAAAACTAGTTCTCAGTATTCAGTGGCAGTTAAACAGTTTTTCTGATTACTAAAACTGAATATAATTTACTGCAAACTGAGACTGTAAATTGTTTACTAAAAGGGAATGGATACTAAAGAATTACTAAAGAAAGTACGAAAAATTGAGATTAAGACACGCCGATTGTCTGATCACATTTTTGGAGGCGAATATCATTCGACTTTCAAAGGACGTGGTATGACTTTTTCTGAAGTACGTCAGTATCAATTTGGAGACGATGTAAGAAGCATCGATTGGAATGTAACCGCACGCTATAACGAACCTTTTGTAAAAGTTTTTGAAGAAGAGCGAGAACTTACCATGATGCTTATGGTTGATGTTTCTGGCTCAGAATTATTTGGTACTCAAGAGCAATTTAAAAATGAAGTGGTAACAGAAATAGCAGCAACCTTAGCGTTTTCTGCAACTCAAAATAACGATAAAATAGGGTTGATTTTATTTTCTGATAAAGTAGAACTTTATATTCCTCCAAAAAAAGGGCGGTCTCATGTATTGCGTATTATTCGTGAGTTAATTGAATTTCATCCAGAAAATAAGCAAACCAACATAGCTGAAGCATTAAAGTTTTTATCGAATGTGATGAAAAAGAAAGCCATTGTATTTGTAATGTCTGATTTTATAGCAGACGATTATCATCAAACCATGAAAATTGTTTCGGGAAAACATGATGTTACAGGCATAAGGGTTTACGATAAACGCGAAGAAGAAATACCAAACTTAGGCATGGTACAAATGCAAGATGAAGAAACAGGCGAGTTGATGTTGGTTAACACATCATCAAAAACAGTAAGACGTAATTACGGAAAATTCTATCGAGAAAAAGTAGGTTATTATAAAGAAGCATTCACAAAATCTGGAGCGGGAACCATTGATTGTTGTGTAAATGAAAGCTATGTAAAAAAGCTGTTAGGATATTTTAAAAGAAGATGATAATTATTAAAAGAGATGTCAGGTTGAGCGTAGTCGAAACCTTTTAAAATGAAGAACATAAATTCAAATATAATAGCATCAAGAATCAAAAATCAAAAATCAAAAAGGTTTTTATTTTTAAAAAAAACTACTTTGTCTTTTGTCTTGGTTCTAACATCTTGGTTCTTAAACGCCCAAGTTACTTCAGCAATAGATTCAGCTGCAATAAAAATAGGCGAACAAATCACCTATCACATTCAAGTTGAAACCGATACTACTAGCTTGGTGGTATTCCCAGAAGGGCAAACATTTACGCCTTTAGAAATGATCGATTCTTATAAAATAGACACTTTAAAAAATAATAACAAGTACAACCTTATTAAAAAATATGGTTTAACTCAATTTGATTCTGGAGTATATACTATCCCGAGACAAAAAGTTATTATTGGAGAAAAAACATTTTTTACAGATTCGCTAAAAGTTGAAGTTAATAATATTGTTGTAGATACGACAAAACAAGGGCTTTACGATATTAAGCCGATTATAGAGGTTGATAAAAAAGGGAGTAATTGGTGGAAATATTTACTGTTTACATTATTAATAATCGGTATTGCTGCATTTTTAATCTATTGGTTTGTTTGGAGAAAAAAACCACTTACAGAAGAAGAGGTAATAGCATTATTACCCCCTTACGATAGAGCAAAATTAGCTTTAAAAAAATTAGATGAAAGTCATTATTTAGAGCACGAAAACTTAAAAGACTACTACTCGGAGCTCACATTTATTATCAGGAAGTATCTTGATGAAAAGGTATACGATCGCGCTTTAGAAAGCACAACCGATGAGTTAATTAGCAGACTAAAACTCCTCAAAGAAGGTAATCAAGTAGATATAAGTAAAGAAGATATTAAAAATTTAGAAAGTATTTTAAAACGTGCCGATCTAGTAAAATTTGCTAAAGGCGCACCAGACGTTGAGCTAGCCAAAATAGACAGAAATACGATTGATATTGAAATAGATCATGTAAAAGAAGCATTACCAGAACCTACTGAAGAAGAAAAACTTTTAGATCAAAAATATAAAGAAGAACAAGAGCGTAAAAAGAAGCGCAAAAAAGTTATAATTACTGTAGCTATTGGCGTGCTTCTTTTATTAGGAACTTTTGTTGGCTTTGGTGTAAAGTATGGTTTTAGTTATGTTAAAGACACTATTATAGGTCATGAAAGTAAAGAACTTTTAGAAGGCAATTGGGTAACTAGCGCATATGGGTTTCCGCCAGTAACTATTTCTACGCCAAAAGTTTTAAAGCGAACAGAATTAGCAGTTCCAGACGAAGTGAAGGCTCAAGTAGATATGACATCTTTCATTTATGGTACCTTGTTAGATATTTTTAGTGTTACGGTTAATACCTCTGCATATAAAAATATGGGTGAAAATAAAATTGATTTAGAGCAAGCTTCAGAAAGGAGTATAAAGTCAATGGAAGGCCTTGGAGCCAAAGACATAGTGGTATTGCGAGATAAGTTTGTTACACCTAATGGTGCCGAAGGCTTAAAAACTTCGGGCACAATGCAAATACCTGGTATAGCTTCAAAAGAGCTTAGAAGTGCAAAATATGTTTTACTACAGTTTGCTTCAGAAAATGTAATTCAACAAATTATAATTACAAGTCCTGAGGACGACACCTATTCAGAAAAAATAGTTGAGCGTATTTTAAATTCAGTCGAACTTAAAGCAGTAGAAGAATAATGTTTGAAGGAATTCAATTTTTAAATAAAGAATTGTTTTGGTTATTGCTACTCTTACCACTAGCCATAATTTGGTATGTGCTAAAATATAAAAAGCAAACGGCAGAACTTAAAATATCAAGTTTAAAAGGTTTTAAAATTACTAACTCGTGGTTGCCAAAAGTAAAACACTTATTATTTGCTTTAAGATTACTTGCTTTGGGGCTATTAATAATAGCAATTGCAAGACCTCAAACGGTTGATGTCTCTACTAAAACAAAAACAACCAAAGGGATAGACATTGTAATGGCTATTGATGTTTCGGCAAGTATGTTGGCTAGAGATTTAAAACCAAACCGATTAGAAGCTCTAAAAAAAGTGGCTGGAGAGTTTATTAAAGGTAGACCTAATGATAGAATTGGTTTAGTTGAATATGCTGGAGAAAGCTTTACGAAAACACCAATTACTAGTGATAAATCTATAGTTTTAAGATCGTTAAAAGATATAAGATACAATAACATTATTGAGGGAGGAACAGCAATTGGCATGGGTTTAGCAACCGCTGTAAATCGCTTAAAAGACAGCAAAGCAATTAGCAAAATAATTATTTTATTGACAGACGGTGTTAATAATTCCGGATTTATTGACCCCAAGATTGCTAGCGAATTAGCTTTAGAATACGATATAAAAACCTATACTATTGGTATAGGCACCAACGGAACAGCCTTAACACCAGTAAGCATACTATCCAACGGGAATTTTCAATATGCTCGTGCACAAGTAGAAATTGATGAAGAATTACTTAAAGAAATAGCTGAAGTTACTGGAGGAAAATATTTTAGAGCAACAGACAATAAAAAGTTAGAAGAGATTTATAATGAAATAAATAAACTCGAAAAAACGGAGATAGAAGAATTTAAGTTTTATAATTACGAAGAAAAATATCGCTCATTAGTTTTATTAGCAGGCATACTATTGCTATTAGAGTTATTATTGCGTTTTACATTTTTTAGAAGTTTTATTTAGAAAAATAAATGATTATTAGTGAATTCGTGGTAAAACGACTAAATAAATCCACGAAAAACAAATAAACAATACATGCAGTTAGAAGAAAAAATATGGTTTTGGGCACTGGGAATTATACCAGTAATAATGCTATTCTTTTTAGTGCTTCAAGTTTGGAAACAAAAAGCGCAAAAAAGGTTTGCCGACAAAAAGCTGCTAAAAAGGCTAAGCCCAAACCAATCTTTATTCAAATCCATTTTAAAAATAGTAGTACTAAGTTTAGCTTTTGCGTGTTTAGCAATCGCTTTAGTTAATCCAAAAATTGGTACAAAACTTGAAACTGTAAAACGCGAAGGCGTCGATATTGTTTTCGCAATTGATGTTTCAAAAAGTATGCTGGCTGAGGATATTGCACCTAACCGTCTAGAAAAATCGAAACAATTGGTTACGCAAATCATAAATAATTTAGCGAGCGATCGTGTAGGAATTATTGCGTATGCAGGAAAAGCGTTTCCGCAGCTACCAATAACTACAGATTACGCTTCGGCTAAAATGTTTTTAAGCAGTATGAATACCGATATGCTTTCATCTCAAGGAACAGCTATTAACGAAGCGATTAAATTGGCTAAAACATATTTTGATGATGAAGAGCAAACCAATCGTGTACTTATTATAATTTCTGATGGCGAAGATCACAGCGAAGAAGCTGCTGCAGTAGCTGAAGAAGCAAACGAAGAGGGTATTAGGATTTTTACTATTGGCGTGGGCGATGTAAAAGGAGGTCCAATTCCAGAAAAACGTAATGGCATAGTATTAAATTACAAAAAAGATAGCCAAGGCGAAACGGTTATTACCCGCTTAAATGAAGAAACCTTAAAAGGTATTGCCGAAGAAGCTAATGGCGCATATATTAATGGAAAAAACACTACTAACGTTGTTGAAAACATAAGAGAAATATTAAACAAAATGGATAAAACAGAGTTTGAAGCAAAGCAATTTGCCGAATTTAAAGATCAGTTTCAATGGTTTTTAGGCTTTGGTATTTTCTTTTTACTATTAGATATTTTTCTTTTAGAACGAAAAACGGAGTGGTTAAAAAAGTTGAATTTATTTAATGAGAATTTATAAATTTTTTAACTAACATAAATTGAAAGGTTTTCTATATTAGAATTTAATAAAAGATGAAAAACTTAGTAATATTCATATTAAGCTTATTTACAGTCTGTTCTTTTTCACAAGAAAAGGAACAATTATTAGCTCAAAAAAACGCCAATAACTTTGTTTATGAGGGTAACGCTTTAGTAAATGAAGATGATTTTGTTTCGGCTGAAATGGCATATAGAAAAGCCATATCAGAGCAGCCAACAAGTATAGCAGGTATTTATAATTTAGGAAACTCCTATTATAAAAAAGGAAACTACGAAGAAGCATTATACCGTCATCAACAAGCCATAAAAAATGCGGGTTCAAAAACTGAAAAGCATAAAACGTTTCATAATATTGGGAATGTTTTAATGCAAAATAAAAAGTGTAAAGAAGCTGTTGAAGCTTACAAAAATGCCTTAAGAAATAATCCGTCTGATGACGAAACACGCTACAACCTTGGATTAGCAAAAGAATGTGCAGAGCAACAAAAAGATCAAGAAGATCAGGATAAGAACGACGAAAACAAAGATAATAAGGACGATAAAAAAGACCAAGATAAGAAAGAGAACGAAGATAAAAAGGAAAAAGAGGGAGACGATAAAGAAGAGAAGAAAGACGAAGGCGATAAAGATAAAAAAGAAGGGGACGATAAAAAAGATGACGAAGGAAAGCCTAAGGATGAAAAAGAAGATAAAGGAAAAGGAGAAGACGACAAGAAAAAAGAGCAACAAAAACCTAAACCACAACCAGGACAATTATCGCCACAACAAATAAAAAGTTTGTTGGAGGCTATGAATAATCAAGAAAAAAAGGTTCAAGAAAAAATGAATGCCGAAAAGCAAAAAGGCATAAAAATAAAAACCGAAAAAGATTGGTAAAAAAGCTGGAAGTTAGAAGCCAGAAGGCCGAAGATTAAAAAACTTTAATACTAATTATTTTGTCATTCCTGCGTAGGCAGGAATCCATTTTGGAAAAAGAGATGAAATTTAAGAAATACATATCGATTTTATTATTAATACTTGTAACAAGTTTTACTTTTGCACAGGTAAAATTTGAAACAAAGGTTAGTAAAAAGAAATTAGGCATTAATGAGCGGTTGCGTGTCGATTTTGTAATGAATCAGGATGGGGATAATTTTATTCCGCCAAGTTTTGAGGGGTTTACCGTTGTTGGCGGCCCAAACCAATCGGTAAGTAATTCATGGATTAACGGTGTTAGAACTTATAAAAAAACATACAGTTATTTTTTAGCGCCAAAAAAGCGGGGTAATTTTACAATTAATCAAGCTACCATTTCTATTGATGACGAAACCTATAAAACTTTACCTGTTAAAATTGCTGTTACAGCCGCGGTTGATAAACCAAAGGACCCCAACGACCCTAATTATCTTGCCTCCGAAAATATTCATTTAGTTACTGAGGTATCAAAAACCAACCCGTATTTAAATGAAGCTATTACGGTAATTTATAAGCTTTATGTCGCACCAAATACGGGTGTTAGTAATTGGCGCGAAATTGATAGCCCAAGATATAACGATTTTTGGAGTCAGAATATTGAAATAAAAGGCTTAAAAGAGGAACATGGAACTTATAAAGGAGAAGATTACAGATTTGTAGTACTTCGTAAAACAGTACTTTACCCTCAAAAAACAGGAAAGTTAAATATTGAGCCACTAAGCCTAGACCTTTCAGTACAAGTACCAACTAACAGACGCGATATTTTTGGTAGTCGTTTAATGACACGAGTAAACAAAACAATCTCCGCTGGAAATAAAACCATTACGGTTAAACCCTTGCCAGAAAACGGCAAACCAATTGATTTTACTGGAGCTGTGGGTGATTTTAATTTTAATGTTTCGGCCTCAAAAACTGAGTTGGATGCTTCAGAATCACTTCAAATAAAAGTTGGTGTAAGCGGTAAAGGAAATTTAAAACTGTTTAAGTTGCCTAAAGTGTCTTTACCAAGTTCTTTAGAAGTTTATGAGCCAGAACATACTGAAAATGTAAAAACAAATTTAGCAGGCATGCAAGGTCGTATTTCTGATAGTTATACAGTTGTACCTCAATATAAAGGAAAATACCCAATACCTAGTATTTCATTTTCCTATTTCGATTTAAAAACAGAAAGCTATAAAAGATTATCTTCTAATGAAATTGTAATTGATGTTTTAGATGGACCAACTAATGATGATAATTCAAATTCTGTTGCTATAAATTCAGGTAAACAACAAGTTGTTTTGAGCAACGACCAGTTTGCGTTTATAAAAACAAAAACAAATTTTACGCCACTAATACAAACCTATTTCTTTAAAACACCGTTGTTTTGGAGCGCTTTATTGTTGCCTTTTTTAGCTATTCCGTTAGCCATAGCTATCAGAAAGAAAAAGACATCTAGAGATGCAGATGTTTATGGTAATAAAATAAGAAAAGCCGATAAATTAGCTAGAAAATATTTAGGTAATGCTAAAAAAGCATTAGGAAAAAAAGAAGCTTTTTATATCGCCTTAGAGAAAGCATTGCACAATTATTTAAAAGCAAAATTACGTATTGAAGCAAGTGATTTAAGTAAAGATAGAATCGTTAATTTACTTAAAGACAAACAAGTTGAGGATAGTGTGATTTCAGACTTTGTAAGCATTATTAAAAATTGCGAATTGGCACGTTATACGCCAATAACAAATGTAGAAATGCAGCAAGATTATGAAAAAGCTGCAAAAACCATTTCGTTAATTGATAAACAAGCACGTTAAAAATGAAAAACCTTATATACATTTTTACGTTTTTATTTAGTACAGTGATATTTTCTCAAAATAGCACCCTTTTTGAGGAAGCAAACACTTTATATAATCAAGGCAAATACGCCGAAGCTATAGATAAATACACAGCGATTTTAGATACTGAAAATCACTCTTCAGAATTATATTTTAACCTAGCTAATGCCCATTATAAACTAAATAATATTGCGCCAAGTATTTATTATTACGAAAAAGCATTACAATTATCACCTAATGATAGTGAAATAAAAAACAATATGGCATTTGCAAAAAACATGACTATTGATGCTATAGATGTTATTCCAGAAACAGGGTTATCTAAACTCATAAAAAATATAACAAACATGATGAGTTTTGATGCCTGGGCAAAAACATCGGTTGCTTTTGTATTCTGTTTTGTGGTACTTTTTTTAATTTACTATTTTGCTTATTCAACCCTAAATAAACGGCTTACATTTATAGGTAGTTTAATAAGTTTATTTCTACTATGTGTTTCTTTATCTTTTGCTTTTCATAAATTTAATATTGATAAAAATGATAGACCAGCTATCATTTTTGCACAAGAAAGTAAAATTAAGAACGAACCAAACTCAAGAAGCGAGGAAGTCTTTAGATTACACGAAGGCACTAAAGTTCAGGTTTTAGATACCGTAAACAATTGGAAAAAAATAAAATTAGACGATGGCAAAACGGGTTGGGTCATTTCTGAAGACATAAAATTGTTGTACAATTTTTAATATATATTAAACAAAATAAATTTAAAGTGTTATATTTGTAACCATTCAAAATTTCAAAACTTAATGTATAGAAAAGTTGTTTCTACATTTTTTTTAATAATTTTTACAGCTTTTGTATCAGGACCAACCATCATTCTTATGGTTGATGATACGATAGATGTTTCTGCCTTTTATGCATCATCTGAAGAAGAAGAAAAAGGGAATGAAAAGGAAAAAGACAAAGAGCTTTTGTTTTTTGAGACACTAGATAGCGATTCTAACATATATTCTAACAGAGAAACTATTGGACTCGTTTATTTTTTTAAAAAATATTCTAAGCCTCATCTTAATCTTATCTTACCACCACCAGAGCATAGCATTATTTAAAAACAGGTTTTATAGGCATCTAAGCCTTTTATTTAATTTTTAATTGTTCTAAAATTTAATTAGGACATAAATATTTATTGTTATGTTTAAAACAATCAAAAATGATTTACCGGCAAGTATTGTCGTATTTTTTGTAGCATTACCCTTATGTTTAGGTATTGCTTTAGCAAGTGGAGCACCACTTTTTTCAGGGCTTATAGCAGGAATTGTTGGTGGTATAGTTGTAGGTTCGTTAAGCGGATCTAAAATAGGTGTTAGCGGACCTGCAGCAGGTTTAGCAGCTATTGTTTTAGCAGCTATTACAACTTTAGGAAGCTATCAGAACTTTCTTTTAGCAGTCGTGCTGGGTGGAGTAATTCAACTATTGTTTGGAGTATTAAGGGCAGGTGTTATAGGATATTATTTTCCATCTTCTGTAATTAAAGGCATGTTAACTGGAATTGGGATAATAATTATAATTAAACAAATTCCACATTTTTTTGGATATGACAAGGCCTTTACTTTTTTCAATTCAACCGAAAGTTCAGCTTCTCAATTATTTAACATTGTAGACCATATTCAATTAGGCTCTACAGTAATAGGGTTTATTGGACTTGCTATTTTATTGCTTTGGGATAAGGTTTTGTTGAAGAAAGGTAAAATATTTCAACTTATTCAAGGACCAGTAGTAGCTGTAGTTATTGGTATTATTTTTTATTTATTAACAGGTAATAATGAAAGCCTTGCTATTGAACAGTCTCACTTAGTAAGTGTACCCGTTCCAGAAGACACTACTTCATTTTTAGCACAATTTAGCTTTCCTAATTTTGAAGCAATATTGAACCCTGATGTTTGGATTATTGCCTTTACAATTGCCTTAGTGGCGAGCCTAGAAACACTTTTATGTGTTGAGGCTACAGATAAATTAGACCCACATAAAAATGTAACCCCTACAAACAGAGAGTTATTGGCCCAAGGAACTGGAAATATTATTTCTGGAATGATAGGAGGTCTTCCAATTACACAAGTAATTGTTAGAAGCTCGGCTAATATTCAATCTGGAGGAAGATCAAAAATATCTGCAATAATTCATGGTTTCTTTTTGTTAATATCAGTGATTCTTATTCCTAGATTATTAAACATGATTCCTCTTTCCGTTTTAGCTGCTGTTTTATTAATAGTAGGATATAAATTGGCTAAACCAGCCTTATTTAAGAAAATGTACAATCTGGGGTGGAAGCAGTTTATTCCTTTTACTGTTACAGTCTTAGGAATTATTTTTATAGACTTACTTTACGGCATAGGCTTAGGTTTGGCTGTAGGGATTGTAGTTATTTTAATTAAAAGCTTCCAGAATTCTCATTTTTTACACATTGAAGATAAAAGTAATGGTAAGCATAAAATTAAGATGACATTAGCAGAAGAGGTTACTTTTTTCAATAAAGGAGCTATTTTAAGAGAGTTAGATAGTTTGCCAATTGACACTTATTTAGAATTAGATGTTAGGAAAACCAGATATTTAGATAATGATATTATTGAAATTTTGGAAGACTTTGCATATAAAGCTAAAGAAAGGCACATAGATATTAAA
The DNA here is from genome assembly GCF_021728535.1 of Wocania arenilitoris. Taxonomy (GTDB): domain Bacteria; phylum Bacteroidota; class Bacteroidia; order Flavobacteriales; family Flavobacteriaceae; genus Wocania_A; species Wocania_A arenilitoris. The sequence goes on from NZ_JAKKDU010000003.1 coordinate 81,380, forward strand.
TTAATTTCGGAGCGCGGTATTATTGAAAACCCAGAAAGTTTTATTGAGTTTTTTAAATTAAGACCAAAATCTGCATAAAAAAGCATATTATGAAAAATATAAAATATAAAATTTTACTACTTTCAGACTTAAAAAATAACCCTGATACAATTATAAAAACGACTGCTAATTTGGCTAAAGCAATTGGTGGTAATATTGATCTTTTACATGTAAAAAAACCTGTAGATATTGTTGAAAGCGATAATCAGTTATCTTCAATGCGAACTATTAGCAGAGATTATTTAAAAAGTAAAGGGCATATAGATAGTATTATTAAATCTGTAGATAGCGCCATAAATATAAGTTACGGCTTAACTTATGGTAATGTTAAGCGAGAAATAGAAGAACATATTAATAAAACTAACCCTGATATTATAGTTTTAGGAAAGAAAAAGTTTAGCACTTTAAAAGTAGGTGGAGATAAGCTTACTAACTTTATTATTAAGACATATAAGGGAATCGTTTTAATAACATCTAACGATTATGTTTTAGGCTATAATGAAAATTTATCATTGGGTGTTTTTAATGGTTTTGAGCAATCATCAATTGAAGATATATCAAAAAAGCTCGTCAGTTTAACTAAAAAACCGATAAAGTCATTTAAAATCGAAAAGGCTGAAGCAGCTTTAGCCAAACAGAAAGATAATTTAACACCTAAAAACACCGTTGAATATATCTTTGAACCAAACGATCAAGCAGTCAATAACATTTCTAGTTATATGTTAAAGAATAAAATTGACTTATTATGTATTAACAGAGATAAAATTAACTCCAAAGGTATTAAAACCGACTTTGGTAATATAGATTTAAATAACATAATGAAAAAAGTTAATGTTTCTCTATTACTTACTGGCTAATGGCTAAATAACAATAAAAATAATTTTATGACAAAGAGGTTGTTCGCAATTAATAAGGTAGCATTAATAATTATATTAATGCTACCTTTATCTGCTAAAGCACAAGACAGTAATTTTGGTAATTGGCTAATTTATATAGGTAATAAAAAGCTTGATAAAAAATGGAATCTACATCATGAAGTTCAATATCGTAACTACAATGCTGTTGGAGACTTAGAGCAGTTACTTTTAAGAACGGGTTTAGGCTATACCTTTAATGAAGGGAATAATAATATATTATTAGGATATGGTTATATTCTTTCTGAAAATTATATAGGAAATACAAACAGCAAAATATCTGTTAATGAGCATAGAATTTTCCAGCAGTTTATTTCTAAACAAAAGGTTGGAAATGTTAGTTTAAGTCATCGTTATAGATTTGAGCAACGCTTTGTTGAGAATGATTTTAAAATGAGATTTCGATATTTCTTAGCCTTTAAAATTCCTTTTAAAAATAAAGAAAAAGAAAACAGTAAATTATTTTTATCTGTATACAACGAGATATTTTTAAACACTAAAAGTTCAGTTTTTGATAGAAACAGGGTGTATGGTGGTTTAGGGTATAATTTAAGTAAGAATATTAGAATTGAAGCTGGATATATGAATCAGTTTTTTGATACAAGTGGAAGAGATCAGTTTAACATAATTACGTTTGTTAATTTCTAAGCCTTGTAAGAAAAACTTAAAAGTACTATCTTAATCGTTTACTTTTTAGTATTAATTAAATACAGACTATGATGAATAAGTTATTCTCTAACATTAAAGGAGATGCTTTTGGGGGTATTACAGCAGGAATTGTTGCATTACCATTAGCATTAGCCTTTGGAGTATCCTCTGGATTAGGACCAACAGCTGGATTATATGGCGCTATTTTTATAAGTTTTTTTGCTGCCCTTTTTGGCGGTACAAGTACGCAAATTTCTGGCCCTACTGCTCCAATGACGGCTGTAAGTATGGTTGTTATTGCAGGTATAGTAGCAGCCAATGATGGCGATGTAAACAAGGCATTACCAGTTATTTTAACTGTTTTTCTGCTTGCTGGCCTAATGCAAATAGGCTTAGGAATAATGGGCTTAGGTAAATACATAAGATATATTCCCTACCCCGTAGTTTCTGGATTTATGACAGCAATTGGAGTTATTATATTACTTACACAAATTTTACCTTCACTAGGATATTATCCAAAGGAAGATATGGAGTTTGTAAATCAATTTAAACCCCAAGCAGAAGAAGTAATTCTTGAAAATATTTTAAAAGAAGAAGCTGGCGAAGGTATTTTGGTCCTTGAAGATTTTAAAGAAACTATTGCTAGAGCTGGTGAAGTTTCCCAAGATGCTATTTTAAAAGAATCACAAACTCTTGCAGCAAAAGAAGCATCAGGTGCATTAGGAGCTATTAAAGCTTTTCCTAGAGCAATTCAAAATATTAATTGGTTAGAATTACTATTAGCCTTAGGAACTATTTTTATAATATACGGTTTTAAACGCATAACTAAGGCTGTTCCAAGTACACTGGTGGCATTAATAGTTATGTCTGGAATAGCTGTTGGGTTTGGTTTAAATTATAGACCAATTGAAGAAATTCCTAGCGGACTCCCTATACCAAATTTGGAAATATTTACAGCTTTTAAATTAAGTAGCATAACACCTTATATATTTACAGCATTAACATTAGCACTATTAGGAGCCATTGACTCATTGCTTACAAGTGTGGTTGCTGATAATATGACTAAAACTAAACATAAGCCTAATAAGGAGTTAGTTGGGCAGGGAATTGGTAACAGTATTGCAGCAGTCTTTGGTGGTATTCCAGGAGCAGGGGCTACCATTAGAACAGTTGTAAATATAACTTCTGGAGGAAAAACAAAACTATCTGGTATGATTGCTGGGGTTTTATTGTTTATAATTTTGTTAGGACTTGGTCCAATTGCTTCACAAATTCCGGCAGCTGTTTTAGCTGGCATTTTAATTACTGTAGGTATTGGTGTTATGGATTATAAAGGATTAAGAGCGATACCAAGTTTACCGAAAGACCTAAAATTAGGACCATTAAAATTAAGCTCGGAAGTACTAATAATGTTAATAGTACTATTGCTTTCAACATTTTGGAATTTAGTTTATGCCGTAGGAATTGGATTGGTAATTGCATCCTTAATGTTCATGAAAAAAATCGGTGATTTAACTGCCGAAAGAAGCGATGTAGAATCTTTAAAAGAAAAAGCTTGGGCAGATGAGGTTGATTTCCCTGACAACTTAAAAGAAGAAGTTTTTATAAAACATATAAAAGGGCCTTTGTTTTTTGGTTCAACTAGTGATTTTCAACAATTAGCTGCTCAAATTCCCAATACAGCTAGAACCGTAATATTGAGGTTGGATAGAATGCAATATATGGACCAATCTGGGCTTTATGCCGTTGAAGATATATTACTAGATTTAAAGAAGAATGACGTTGAAGTTCTATTTGTTGGGTTATTAAAACAACCGAGATATATGATGGAACGTATAGATATTATTCCAGATTTTATACCTAGAGAACATATTTTTGAATCTTTTAACGATTGTTTACAATGGGTAAAACAAAATATAGAAGATAATAATTAGAGTTATTAAATAGTAAAAATTAATATTTAAAAAATTAGAAAAAATGAAAAACATTGCATTAAATAAAGAAGCACAATCAGTACTAACTCCAACAGCAGTTTTGGAAGATTTATTAGAAGGGAATAAAAGATTTACAAACAACAATACGCAAGCAGTTGATAATTCGGCATTGGTAAATCAAACAACTGGTGGGCAATTTCCTAAAGCAGTTGTATTATCTTGTATAGATTCAAGAGTACCAGTAGAAACAGTTTTAGATCAAGCTATTGGTGATATTTTTGTAGCTCGTGTAGCAGGAAACTTTGAGAATGCAGATATATTAGGAAGCTTAGAGTACTCATGTAAAGTAGCTGGCAGTAAATTAGTATTAGTTTTAGGTCACGAAGCTTGTGGCGCTGTAAAAGCAGCTTGTGATGGTGTAGAATTGGGTAATATTACGCACTTATTAAGTAATATTATGCCAGCCGTTCATCAATCTTCAGAAGAAGTAGAAGGTGAGGCTAACTCATCAAATAATGCATTTGTAGCAAAGACTGTTGAGAATAATGTAAAACTTACTATTGATCGTATTCGCGAAAAGAGTCCAATTTTAAAAGAAATGGAAGATAGTGGTGAAATAGCTATAGTTGGTGGCGTATATAATTTGCACACTGGTAAAGTAGAAATGTTGTAAAAGTATTATAATTACAAAAAAAGAGGTCGTCTAAAAAAAGACCGTTGCAAATCAGAAAACAGTAAAAAAGACAACCTTTTCAGACAGCCTCTTTAATTTATTCAACAATTATTTTTTTTGTAGATCTTCGCAATCCATCACTTACATTTAAAATGTACATTCCAGATTGCACATTGATTAACGTTAATCTTTCATTAAAATCACCAGCGTCTTTGTATCTGTTTTTATAAATAGTTCGTCCTCTTAAATCAAAAACTTCCACATTAACATCTCTAGACAACGAGCTATTCAGTTTTATAGTAAACTCCCCTTTATTTGGGTTTGGAAATACAGCAAAATTATCAAAACCAAATTCTTCAACTGATAATGAGGCTTGTACGTTAATAGTATAGTCTTCAACTTCTCCATCAAAACCGTTATCGCAAGCAGTAGGTAAACCATCGCCTTTATATTTAGTTGAAACTCTCATAATCGTATTGCCTAAAACAGCATTAACGGGAACTGTAATAGATCGTGGAGAGCCACCTGTAATGCCATTAGAAGTGTTATTAGTATCACCTAAATCATATTCTTCCCCAGCATCATCAAAACTACAGTTTTGATTCCAATCAATCCAAACTTTAGTCGCTGTTGTATAATCACCATCAGTATTCGCATTAATTGTTATGTCGTAAGAACTGTTTCTGTTTAAATCTGTCGAGATTGATGTGTTATCAGTATAGCCAGATGGTTTTCCAGATGATTGATTGATGGTATTAAACAGCACTAAAGTTGTACTAGTTTCATATTCTGTATTGGCAACAGAAATGCAGGAATCATTAAAGAATGGAAAAGGCACATTTTTGTTTTTAGCAGGAGATACAGTTGGTGTTCCAATTATATTGATAATATAGTTGTTTACGGGTACAGCATCAAGGTTAGATATTGTCATAGTTACTGGTCCCGAACTTGTTCTGTTAGTAGGAGAAAAATTTACTATTGAAGCTCCAGGATTTCCAGTAGCACTAAATGTAGTGGTTTCAGAAAATCCGTTTACCGCTTCATAATTAAAAGTAAATGTAGCTGTTGTTTCTTTACATGTTATTGGGGTTAATGTCTCATTAATCATAAAAAAATCTGGATCACTAGAAATTAAAAAATTAAAATCAGAAATATCATAAAAAATATTATCAGCAGCTTCAATTAATATTCTAGCATTTGTAGTATCTGTTAATCCAGGAGGAACAGCATAAACATACGAACCATTATTTGGTACATTTGAAGCAATTGTGGTAAACCCAACACCGCCATCAGTAGATAATTTAATATTAACAGTTTGGCAATTTATAGTCCCGTTTGATGTTTGTCCAACAACCCATTCTATGGTTTGATTTGTTCCTTGAGTCCAAGAGACAGGGTTTATCACTTTAAAAGGGTCTGTACTATTTACAATGATGTCAACAAAATCAACAGCAGTTTGTCCTGCTCCATTTGTACCCATCACATCATTATCTCTAACAGTTAGTGCAAAAGTCATAGTTCTATTAACTGATGGTATTTTTTCCCAAGTTGTAGATCCTCCAGCCGCAACATAATCAGCAAACATTGGAATATTTCTAACAGGGTTAGTTGTACCTTCAAATGAGCGCACTAAAGGGCCAGTAGTATTATTCTCTTGCGGTAATCCAGCAGAACCTAAATCATATTGTTCCCAAGTATAGGTATGCCCAGAAGTACCATCCGGGTCAGTTGAACTTCCTACAAGTTTAAAAGCTGTTGATACAGGGATAGTATAGTCAGGTCCAGCATTTGCTGTTGGAGCATTATTTGTTACACTAGTTTCTGTGCCACAAGTACTTAATCCAGTTGTAATATTATCCCAAATCATTTGAATACTTTTTTGATGAAAATAAGCGTCACATTGATTCTGTACATTTTGCGGAGTACAAATACCTGCATAAGCCATAATAGTTGTTCCGCTACCTGGTTCGTAGGCATTACTTGCAGTTCTGTTTCCACCAGCACAATTTCCTGCATCACCATTAAATGTATGAGGTGCTCCAAATTGATGTCCTATTTCATGAGCTACAAAATCAATATCATACGCATCGCCAACTGGATTTGGTAATCCAGTAATTCCCTTAGCTTTTCTTGCAGCTACACAAGGAGAGTTTAATGAGGCTAAACCACCACCTCCAGTGCTAAAGGTATGCCCAATATCATAAGTAAAAGGCGTTGATGCAGCAGCAGCATCAATTTCTACTTGGCTTTCATCAATTAATAAGTCTGCATCATTATTAGTAAAATTATCAGAATTAATAAAAATGATATTAGTATTATCAACCAATACCATTTTAATCGCTAAATCTCTTTGAAAAATAGTATTTACACGATTCATTGTTACAATCATTGCACTTAATACAGCAGCTTTTTTAGCTGCTTCCGTATCTCCAGCTGATAAACCAGCTGCTTGCCAATGAAACTGAGAATATTCTATAGTTGAAGCTAAAGCTAGTCTGAATGTTCGTAATTTACTATCATTAACATTTCTTTGTAATTTTGAATTTTTACTTGTTTCTCTAGACGTAGTAAACTCATCAGGAACAAGACATATAAATTCTTTTTTTAAGGCTGGAAGATCTCCTTTATCATAAACTATATAAGTGTTGTTTTCTGAATAAGGATCAATAAATTGTGTGCCAGTTTTAGAAGATAATGTCATAGCATGTAGCCCTTGAGGAGTAATACTAAAACTAATAGTAGACGAAGGGTTTTTAATGTTCTGCCCAACATAAGTTCGTATTTCTGGATGCTTTTCTTGATAAGCTGGCTCTAATATTGATGACTCTTTCACTTCAAATTCATCTAATTCACCTTCACTATTTGGAAACTTAATAATTTGTGTAGCTATATTTTTACCTAATGAACTCTTTGAAACTGTATTTAAACTGTTCTTTAACTCATTAATATTTAATTGATAATAAACAGATTTTGAAGGCTCTGTTTTTCGTAACATTTTTTTGCCTTGAATAGCTTCTTTTTTAGAAACCTTTGACCAAACTTCTTTATTTTGAGCAAAAACGGTTGTTAGAAATAATGAAAATAATAGCAGACATAAATTGTTTTTTGGGGTAAAAATTCTCATAACAATTAAGATTTACATTTTTCTTAGCTTGCTAAAAGTACTCTGTTAATGTAACAATTACAAAAAATATGCTGCTATTTTAAAATAACATATATTTGTTTATGAGGTATTTTTATGTATTTTTTTTGATAATTTGTTTGCTGTCATGCAAAGCTAAAAGTAAGATAGAGTCAGCTGTAACAAAGGAAGTTTTAAATATGGAGTGCCCTAAAGATGGTAGATGTTTACTTGAAACAATCGAAAATAAAATCCTACAAATTAATACCGATAATCTAGGAAGTATTTATCCAGAAGTAATAAATGGCGATGAATCTGTGTTGAAATTTGAATATAAGAAGCTAGGAAACAGTAATCATCAAGACAGTGGTTATAGGGAAGAAATTTTTATTGAAATAGATAAAAGTAACCCTGAGATTAAAACAGAAGATTTAAAAAATAAAAAACTCTTTTTTGCAAGGTGGTGTTATTGTAAAGGACAAACGGGTTATTATAAAATTAATAAAGGCAAATTATCAATAACTAAAGTGGATGAAAATAGTTTTCGGATTCAATTAAATTTTAAAATTGAAGAAGTCCCACAAATTATAAATAGAATAGATTATATATTTAGCTTACAATAACGCTTTAAGGTTTGTTTTAAGTTTCATTATAACTAATTTTGTGTAAAATAAAAAGCTTGAAAACAAGGCGTAATTTTAACACTCTAAATAATCAACCAACAGTTGTAACAATTGGTACTTTTGATGGTGTACATATTGGGCATCAAAAAATTGTTAAACGCTTAATTAATGCTGGGAAATTAGAAGGATTAAAATCTGTAATTCTTACTTTTTTTCCACACCCACGCATGGTGTTGCAAAAAGAATCTTCAATTAAACTTATTAATACTATTAATGAACGTTATGCCATATTAGACGCATTAGGTTTAGATTACTTGCTAATTAAAAAATTTACCAAAGAATTTTCTAGACTTTCAGCCGAAGATTTTGTTAAACAAATTTTAGTTGATAGGTTAAATGTAAAAAAAGTAATTATTGGTTACGACCATAGATTTGGCAGAAACCGAAACGCTAATATTGAAGATTTAAAACGTTTTGGAAATGAATATAATTTTGAGGTTGAAGAAATTTCGGCTCAAGATATTAACGATGTTGCAGTAAGCTCTACCAAAATAAGAAATGCTTTAAATGAAGGCGATATCGCTAAGGCTAATATGTATTTGGGGTATAATTTTATGATTACTGGAATTGTAACTAAAGGAAAAGGATTAGGTAGACAATTAAGTTTCCCGACTGCAAATATTAAAGTTGAAGAAGACTACAAGCTTATACCAAAATATGGATCTTATATTGTGAGTTCTATTATTAATAACAAAAAAGTGTATGGCATGCTAAACATTGGTATTAACCCAACTGTTGATGGAAATACTGAAAGTATCGAGGTTCATTTTTTTAATTTTAATAAAGATATTTATAATAAAACGATTCAAATAGATTTACATGAACGTATTCGTGATGAGCAAAAATTCGACTCTATTGAAGCGTTAAAAAATCAATTAGCAAAAGACCAAGAAACCGCACAAGCATACATTGCAAAGCATCATGCTAAATAAATGGCTATTTAAACATATTGACAATTCTGCTTTAATAGTTTTTAGAATTTTTTTTGGATTACTTTGTTTTTTAGAATCTGTTGGAGCCATTTTCACAGGTTGGGTTAAGCATGTTTTTATAGATGCCCAATTTACCTTTTCTTTCATAGGATTTGAGTGGCTGCAACCATTGCCTAGTAGTGGTATGTATTTTTACTACACAGTTATGGGCATATTTGGTCTTGGCATTATGCTAGGTTACAAATACAGATTTAGCATTATAAGCTTCACACTTTTATGGTCTGCAACCTATTTAATGCAAAAATCGTCGTATAACAATCATTATTATTTATTAATGTTAATAAGTAGTATTATGGTTTTTATGCCAGCAAACACTTATGCTTCAATTGATACTAAACAAAACCCAAATATTAAAAGTTATGCTATGCCTCAATGGTGTAAATGGGTTTTTGTGCTTCAGCTATTAATTGTTTATACCTACGCATCGGTTGCCAAATTATACCCAGATTGGTTAAACACTTCGGTGATTGAACTAATGATGAAAGGCAAGCAAAATTATATGTTAGTTGGCGAGTTACTTCAACAAAAAGGGGTGCATTATATTTTAGCTTACGGCGGTATTGTGTTTGATGGTTTAATCATTCCGTTATTACTATTTAAATCCACTAGAAAATGGGCGTTAATAGCAGCTATTTTCTTTCATTTGTTTAATTCTGTGGTTTTTCAAATTGGTATTTTTCCATATTTGGCGTTAGCTTTTACGTTGTTTTTTTTCAACCCAAAAACCATTCAACAATTATTTTTAAAAAAGAAGGTTTTTTATGATTCGGATAAAGTCATTATTCCAAAATATAAAACACCATTAATCGTATTATTTTCAATTTATTTTTTAGTACAAATCGCATTACCATTACGTCATCATTTTATAGAAGATAATGTGCTTTGGACTGAAGAAGGCCACAGACTATCGTGGCGCATGATGCTTAGAATTAAAGGCGGAGTAATAACTTACACCGTTAAAAATAATAAAAATAGCGAAAGCCATATTGTTAATTTAGATGGTTATTTAACAGAAAAGCAAAAACATTCAGTGAGCACAAAACCAGATGTAATTTGGCAATTTGCTCAAAAATTAAAAGAACAATTTAAAAAAGAAGGTCAAGACGTTTCAGTTTATGTAAATTGTAATATTAGTGTTAACGGAAAACCATATAGACAGCTCATTAATCCAAATATAGATTTAGCCAATGTCTCATGGAATTATTTTAAGCACAACCAATGGATTTTACCATCTAAATAAAGAGTTTATATCTGTAATTCATTAAATTTCTTCAGTAAGAATTAAATTTTGTTTTATATAAAACACAAAATTTAGTTTCACTTCAGGAACCACTTTATTAGTACATAATTTTATTTCATTTGAGTTTTTCGGAAACATAAAAATGAAAAAAATCATGTACTTTTGTCGCTTAAATTTTTTACTCATGTTACAAGTCCCTTTTATAAGAAAAAATAAAGATTTGGTAATTGAACGATTAGCAAAAAGAAATATTGATGCAACAAAAATGATTGATGAGGTTATTGCTTTTGATGAAGATAGAAAAAAATTGCAATCAGAACTAGATAATACGCTAGCCGAATCTAATTCATTATCAAAAGAAATAGGGAACTTATATAAATCTGGCGAAGCCCAAAAAGCTAGTGTTTTAAAAGAAAAAACTAGCCAATTAAAAGAAAAATCTAAATCACTTAATGAATCGCTAAATAATAAAGTTGAGGCACTAAATGAACTTTTGTACAAGATACCAAATGTGCCAAATAAAATTGTTCCTTCTGGTAATACCGATGAAGATAACGAAGAAGTTTTTAAAGAAGGCGATATACCAGTGTTACATAACGATGCATTGCCACATTGGGAGCTTGCAAAAAAATACGATATTATAGATTTTGAACTCGGTAATAAAATTACGGGTGCTGGATTTCCCGTATATAAAGGTAAAGGCGCAAGATTACAACGTGCTTTAATTGCTTATTTTTTAGATAAAAACACTGCAGCTGGTTATACCGAATATCAATTACCCCATTTGGTAAACGAAGCTTCGGGTTTTGGTACAGGGCAATTACCAGATAAAGAAGGACAAATGTATCATGTTACCGAGGATAACTTATACTTAATACCAACAGCCGAAGTGCCAGGAACAAACATTTTTAGAGATGTTGTTTTAAGTGAAAGCGAATTGCCCGTTAGCATTACAGGCTATACACCATGTTTTCGTCGAGAAGCTGGAAGTTACGGCGCACACGTTAGAGGATTAAATCGATTGCACCAATTTGATAAAGTTGAGATTTTACGTGTAGAACATCCAACAAAATCTTATGAAGCTTTAGATGGTATGGTAAATCATGTAAAAACTATTTTACAAGAATTAAAATTACCATACAGAATTTTAAGACTTTGTGGTGGCGATTTAGGTTTTACATCGGCATTAACATATGATTTTGAAGTATTTTCAACTGCGCAAGACCGTTGGTTAGAAATATCATCCGTTTCTAATTTTGAAACCTTTCAAGCTAATCGTTTAAAACTACGTTTTAAAAATAGTAATGGCAAAAACGAATTAGCCCACACATTAAACGGAAGTGCTTTAGCTTTACCAAGAGTACTTGCTGGAATTTTAGAAAATTACCAAACTAAAGATGGCGTAGTAATTCCAGAAGTATTACAATCTTACACAGGGTTTTCAATTATTGATTAAAATTTAGATTCAATTTTTGTAATTAAATATTTTCTGAAGAAACATTAGTTTTTGTAATTTAAATCGATAAAAATCGAATGCTTAAAAAGAAATAAAATCTTACAAAATAAAACTTATTGATTAAATTTTATCGATTAAATGCGTTTAAATCCCGCTGTTTAACGATTTTGTATTCATTTCTTTTGCAAATCAAAATATATTTTAGAAGTTAGCTCCAACCAAACAAGTAAACTTAACCTATCTATGAAAAATATTAAGCGCTTAGTCCTTTTAATTGCATTAGTTTTAGTTGCTGGTAAAGTGTTGTTTTCAGATTTCGAAATATCAAAAACAGAAAATAATGCTACTGCTGCAGTAGTGAATAAATAAGTATTTGCTTATAAAATTAAGCTTTCTTAAAATAGTCATTCTCATATTTTGAGAATTTTAAGACTGTCCCCAATCTTGTATAATATTGTTTTTAATTTAACAGATGTTAATAGAAAAGGTATTGTTGGTTGGTTAGTGCCCGAATTTTATTCGGGCATTTTTTATAATAATATTTACAATTTCTAATAAGCACATTTGTTATATTTACATAATGAGGATTATTTTTATTTCATGTTTGTTTTTTTGTACAAGTCTGTTTTCGCAAGATGATGCCTTGGCAAAGGAATATTTTAATAAAGGAGATTTTAAAAAAGCACTTTATGAGTATAAACTGCTTTATAAAAAATCACCTTCAAACCCCATTTATATAAATCAAATTGTTACGACACACCAACAATTAGAGCAGTATAATGAAGCCGAAGAATTTCTTTTAAGGGTAATAAATCGTATTAAATATCCAGCTTTTTTTGTCGAGTTAGGGTATAATTACCACCTTAAAAACGATTTAGTAAATGCTAATTTATACTACCAAAAAGCCATAAATAGTTTAGATGAAAATGTTAATAATGCCTTTTCTGTTGCGCGAAGTTTTCAAGATCATAATTTATTGAATAAAACGATTATGGTTTATGAAAAAGCCATGATTTTAAAACCTGAATTGAATTTTAAATTTCAATTGGCTGTAATATATGGTGAGCAAGGAGATGTTGAAAAAATGTTTGATAGCTATATTGAGTTTGCCGAGAAAAACCCTGTACAATTAAACAATATTAAGCGACGTATTAATGATTTTATAAGTGAAAATAGTGCCAATGAAAATAACATTTTATTCAAAAAAGTATTGTTAAGAAAAATCCAGCAAGAACCTAATTTACTTTGGAATGAGATGTTGAGCTGGTTATTTATTCAACAAAAAGATTTTAAAAAATCATTTATACAAGAAAAGGCTATTTTTAACAGGCAACCAGAAAGTTTAAATAGAATTGAAGAGCTGGCAAATATTGCAGTTAATGAAAACAAAAATGAAATAGCTAAAGAAATATATACGTTTTTAATTGATACAGCACAAGATTTAGAAACACAGCTATATGCCCATTATAATCTTTTACAACTTGAAACTAAAACAAGTTCGGTTGAAAATTATGAGTCTATAAATAATAAATATTTAGAGTTATTTAAGGCGTTTGGAATATTCCCTCAAACACTAAAACTGCAAGTGGCTTATGCTCATTTTTTAGCCTTTTATAAAAACAAAACAGATGACGCTATTGATTTTTTAGAAGACACTTTAAAACTACCTTTAACCGAATTTGAAAAGGCAGAAGTTAAATTGGAACTAGGAGATATTTTAGTACTTCAAGAAAAATTTAATAAAGCCTTAATTTATTACACACAAATACAGCGCAGTTTAAAAAACAGTACGATTTCGCAAGAAGCACGTTATAAAGTTGCAAAAACAAGTTATTATAAAGGGGACTTTAAATGGGCAGAATCGCAGCTTAAAATTTTAAAAGCATCTACATCGCAACTTATTGCTAATGATGCGCTCCATTTAAAATTATTAATTACCGATAATAAGTATGAAGACTCCCTACAAACAGCATTAAAGCTTTATGCTAAAGCAGATTTATTAGCGTTTCAAAATAAAGATAATGGAGCCATTTCTCTTTTAAATACCATTTTAGAAAATCATAAAACCCAACCCATAATTGCCCAAGCTTTATTTAAACAAGCACAATTGTTTGAAGAAAACGCACAATTTGAAAAAGCGCAAGCTAATTACGAATTGATAATAGCAAATTACAGAGATGGTATTTTGGTTGATGATGCTTACTATAAATTAGCTAATATATGTGTAAATCAGCTAAATGATCCAGAAAAAGCAAAAGCATTGTATGAGCAAATTATTTTTAATCATGTAGACAGTATCTATTTTGTTGAAGCAAGAAAAAAGTATCGAACATTAAGAGGCGATGCTATAAATTAAATAAACACCAATATTTAAATCATAAAAAATAAAGACAAAAAAACATCCAACTTTGAAATTTTAAATGATGATAGCCAAAATAGAGTGCTTATTAATTTCAAAATTCACCCTTATTTGATGCATCTTTCTTTTTGCTATTAACAAATTTACCCAATTGCCGAAATATACTTGCAAGATAAAGCCATTAAAAGTTATAAGGGTTTCGGGTTTAGTTTTTGAAAAAACGGTAAATTCCTTTGATGAAGACAAAGAACTCCTGTTATTTGCAAAAGATTTATAAAAAAATAAATTCTAAATAGCGCTATTAACTTATTGAGCAGTTTTTGGAATTTGGGTATTAATTTTTTTTAGAATTTTTAAACTATGTATATATACAACGTAACCGTAAATATAGACGAAAGCATTCACGATGAATGGTTGCTATGGATTAAGGAGCATATTCCGCAAGTATTGAGCACAGGTAAATTTGAAAAAGCAACACTAACCAAGGTTTTGGTTGAAGAAGATATGGGCGGGCAAACCTATTCCGTTCAATACCATTCGTATTCACGCCAAGCTTTAGATGCGTATTATAGAGAAGACGCAGAAAAATTACGAACTGAAGGCCTAAAAAAATTCGCAGATAAAATGTTGGCCTTTAGAACCGAACTACAAATTATAGACGAATATGCGGTGAGTTTTAAATAACTTTGTTATTCCTGCTAAGGCAAGAATCCATTTTATTATCTTATCTTACTTTATCTAAACACTCATAAATTTGTGGTATACAAAACAAATCAACATCAAGTAAAAGCTAAAAAGTACCTAGGGCAACATTTTTTAAAAGATGAATCTGTCGCACAAAAAATTGCCAATACAATAGGATTAAAAGGTTATAAAAATGTTTTAGAAATTGGTCCAGGAATGGGTGTGTTAACCAAGTATTTACTTAAAAAAAATATTGAAACTTTCGTTATTGAGATTGATACAGAATCGGTAGAATATCTGCAAGCTAACTACTTAAATCTTGCACCTAGAATTATAGAAAAAGATTTTTTAAAGTATGATTTAAATCACATTTTTAAAGGTGAATCTTTTGCTATTATTGGTAATTTTCCTTATAATATTTCAACTCAAATCGTTTTTAAAGCTTTAGAAATGCGCAATCAAATTCCAGAGTTTTCTGGAATGTTTCAAAAAGAGGTAGCGCAACGCATCTGCTCAAAAGAAGGCTCAAAAGTCTATGGCATTCTTTCTGTTTTAGCACAAGCCTTTTACAATGCAGAGTATTTATTTACAGTACCACCATCAGTTTTTAATCCGCCTCCAAAAGTAGATTCAGGTGTTTTAAGGCTCACAAGAAAAGAAAACTACACGTTGCTCTGCGATGAAAAATTATTGTTTAAAGTGGTAAAAACAGCTTTTCAGCAACGCAGAAAAACACTTCGTAATAGTTTAAAAACCTTCAATTTATCTGATAATTTAAAAGCAAATGTTATATTTGGCAAACGTCCGGAACAATTAAGTGTTGAAGCTTTTATTGAGCTTACACAATTAATTGAAAATGATGCTAAAGACTAAATAACTTTTTGTCATTTCGACAGAGTGCAACGACGAGAAACCTCATGTCTGAAGAGAAAGAAAACATACAATTCGAGCTAACAAAAGAACTTGTTGAGCAAGTAGAGCACCTTATTGAAACGAATGAAGATAAGGAGCTTCGCAAACTGCTTAACGAGTTTCATTATGCCGATATAGCCGAAATTCTAGATGAATTAAATCTAGAAGAGGCGGTGTATGTTATTAAGTTGTTAGATTCAGAAACTACTTCAGATATCTTAATGGAACTCGATGAAGATAATCGAGAAAAAGTATTAAAAAATTTATCGGCCAAAGAAATTGCAGAAGAAGTTGAAGAGTTAGATACCGATGACGCTGCAGATATTATTTCTGAACTTTCAGAAGAACGACAAGAGGCCGTTATTTCTCAGATTGAAGACGAAGAACACAAAGCAGAAATCACAGAACTTTTAGCTTATGATGAAGATACGGCTGGTGGTCTCATGGCAAAAGAGCTGGTTAAAGTTTACGAAACTTGGACAGTTGCTGGTTGTATGCGTAGAATTCGTGGTCAAGCTAAAGAAGTAACGCGCGTACATTCTATTTATGTGGTAGATAAAGAAGAAAAACTTATCGGTCGTTTATCTTTAAAAGATTTAATTGTAGCGAAAAGCGAGCAAAAAATTTCAGACTTAGTAAAGGTTAATGTAGATTCTGTTAATGTATATGACGATGCCGAAGATGTTGCAAAAGTTATGGCTAAATATGATTTAGAAGCTATACCTGTAGTAGATGATAATCAAACACTATTAGGAAGAATTACCATTGACGATATTGTAGATGTATTAAAAGAAGAAGCCGATAAAGATTATCAATTAGCAGCAGGTATTACACAAGATGTTGAGGCCGATGATAGTATTTTAGAGCTTACAAGAGCACGTATACCTTGGCTTTTTTTAGGACTTATAGGTGGTGTTGGAGCATTTCTAATTATGGGAGGTTTTGAAGAATCTTTCACAGGAGACGCTTTTAAAATATTCTTTTTTACGCCATTAATTGCTGCAATGGCAGGTAATGTTGGTGTTCAATCTAGTGCGATTATTGTACAAGGTTTAGCAAACGACGATGTTAAAGGGAGTGTTAATAGTAGGCTTATTAAAGAAATGCTTTTAGCAACACTTAATGGTATTATTTTAGCTGTTTTTCTTTTCTTTTTTGTGTGGATATACGAATCAAAAATCGATTTGGCATTAGCAATTTCTGTATCGTTAGTTGCTGTAATTATAGTAGCAGGTTTAATAGGTACATTTGTGCCATTATTTTTAGATAAACGCGGTATTGATCCAGCAATCGCTACAGGACCGTTTATTACAACTAGTAATGATATTTTGGGGATTTTACTCTATTTTTGGATTTCTAAAATGATTTTAGGAATTTAAATTCTCGTTTTACTGTCCCGAAAGCTTTTCAGGATTGTTTTAGTATCTCATAATATTTTTAAAATGAAAATCCTTCACCTCGATACAAATCACGAATTATTAATAAATCAACTCAACGATTTTGGTTTTATAAATGATCAAGATTACAAATCTTCAAAACAAGATATTGAGTCTGTAATTCATAATTACGATGGGCTAATAATAAGAAGTCGTTTTACAATCGATAAACCATTTTTGAATGCTGCTACTAACTTAAAATTTATTGGTCGTGTAGGTGCAGGTTTAGAAAACATAGATTGTGATTATGCCGAAAGTAAAGGTGTTTATTTAATCTCTGCCCCAGAAGGCAACAAAAATGCAGTTGGCGAACATGCTTTAGGAATGCTTTTATCTTTATTCAACAATTTAAATAAGGCCGATAAAGAAGTAAGAGAAGGTAAGTGGTTACGTGAAGAAAATAGAGGTATTGAGCTTGAAGGGAAAACGGTTGGACTTATTGGTTATGGCAATATGGGTAAGGCCTTTGCTAGAAAACTTCGAGGGTTTGATGTCGAGGTACTATGTTATGATATTAAAGATAATGTTGGAGATGAAAATGCGAAACAAGTGTCAATACAAGAATTATGGCATCACACAGATGTTTTAAGCTTACATACACCCCAAACACGTTTAACCTTAAATATGATTAATACGGAATTTATAAATCAATTTACAAAACCATTTTGGTTAATTAATACAGCACGTGGTAGAAGTGTGGTGACTAAAGATTTAGTTTCTGCATTGCAATCTGGAAAAATTTTAGGAGCTGGTTTGGATGTTTTAGAATACGAAAAAGCATCATTTGAAAACCTTTTTTCTTCAACAATGCCAAAAGCTTTTAATTATTTAATAAAAGCAGAAAATGTTTTATTATCTCCACATGTTGCTGGTTGGACCATTGAAAGTAAAGCAAAATTAGCTCAAACTATTGTAGATAAAATTAAAGCAAAATTTTGTTAACTTTCTTTAATGAAGAAAACCATTTTAGTTTTTTCATTACTCATTTTAGCATTATTACTATTATTTTGATTTGGCAAGTACACTTTAATAAGTGTCGATTTGCAAATTGAATACATGATGGCAGCTATAGCTATTATTTTTTTAGGACTCGGCCTTTTCATAAATAAAAGATATCAGAAACAAGGAAATTAGGAGCATTTTCTGCAAGCTTAAGTGTAAAAGACTTAAATAAATAGAAAGCATTTTATGAAACTTTGTGGTTATAGTTTTTGCTGACGATATTAAAATGAATTATTTAATTATGAAAAAGAACAATGCATTAATTTGGTCTTTTTCAAGGGGTGTTTGCGCAAAACATTTTAACCTTTGAATTAACTGCAAAAATAAGTGCTAAAGAATAGATTGAGATTTATGAAAATGCGATTAAAAATAGTAAAAAAATGAAAAATCGAGTAACAGGAATTGTAAGGTTGTTTTTTAAAACAAAAAACCCAAGCTAAACCAAAGGTAGTATAAAAAACATCTAGGTTTTAATACAGATGATTACAGATGCACCTTTTGGCAGAAAGATAAAACAGGAAATGATTGCTCCACACAATGGAGTTCCTTTTCTGAAAAAACTGACTATTATGAGCCCTCAAAAAAACTTTATGTATAGAATTTAGAGGCGTTATTATGAGTTTTAAAAAAAGAAGGTGTAACTATTGTTGGCGAAATACAGGAGTTTGAATATGGAAAGTCTGGTTGGATTTTAGATGATGATAGCAATAAAATTGAACTTTTGGAACCAATAGACAACCCTTTTTTGTAAATTCACTGTTTCTAAAAATTAATATAAATTTTTATTGTCTTATTTAGAAATTTTACAATCTTATAATTTATCTATATTCCAATGGACTGCAATTTGTTTTGCAGTTTTTTTGTTGGGTGTTTCCAAAGCTGGTGTAAAAGGCATAGGCATTATTATTGTTATCATTTTGGCCTTTGTTTTTGGTGAAAAAGCATCAACAGGTATTTTACTACCTATGCTTATAGCAGCAGATATTTTGGCAGTAATATATTATAATAGGCATACACAATGGAGATACATTAAAAAACTACTACCTTGGATGGTAATAGGTGTTTTAATAGGAGTTTGGATTGGTAATGATGTTTCAGAAATACTTTTTAAAAGAATAATGGCCGTCATCATAATAGTATCTGTACTCGTTATGTTCTATACCGAAAAGAGACAATCAACAGCTATTCCAAATAACAAATTCTTTTCCAGTAGCGCAGGATTTTTGGCTGGTTTTACAACCATGGTAGGTAATTTGGCAGGGCCAATTTCAAACATTTATTTTTTAGCAACAAGATTGCCTAAAAATGAATTTATTGGTACAGCAGCATGGTTGTTTTTTATTATAAATGTGTTTAAATTACCTTTTCATTTTCTTGTCTGGAAAACAGTAACCACCCATACTTTAATCTTAAATTCAGTATTAGTGCCAGTAGTTTTTATAGGATTTTTTCTAGGAGCTTATATTGTTAAGCTAATTTCTAATGTAAATTACAGACGGTTCATTTTAATTGTTACAGCACTTGGTGGCGTGGTTATGTTATTTAGATAGTATACCTAAAATTGTAACAAATATGTTATTTTACATACCTATAGTTTAAGGAGTTATTAATAAATATTTTATTAACTTTATAGTCTAACCTAAATTACAACACAAAATGTCTGACAATAACAAAAATTTAAGCGATGACCTAAACGATATGTTAGGTGATGCTAAAGAAGGAGCAAAAAAAGCTGCCGATAAAGCAGGAGAATTTGCAGAAGAAGCTAAAGAGAAAGCTAAAGAATTTGCAGAGGAAGCTAAAGAAACAGCTTCAGAATTTGCAGAAAGTGCCAAAGAAACTTTTGCTTCTGGTGAGAACAAAAAAGTTTTAGCAGGAGTTTTAGCAATATTATTAGGTTCATTAGGAATACATAAATTCATTTTAGGATACAACAAAGAAGGAATTATTCTTTTAGTAATAACATTAGTTTTAGGGTTTATTACCTGTGGGATTGGAGCAAGTTTAGCTGGAATAGTAGGCCTTATTGAAGGAATAATATACCTAACTAAGTCTGATGAGGAGTTTTATAACACCTATCAAGTTGGAAAAAAACCTTGGTTTTAATTGAAAAGTAATTCCTCGATTTTTTATAGAGGTTTCCGTTGAACATGTCATTCCCGTTTTAACGGAAATCTAAATAAATTTACGCTTTAACAAAGCAATGAAACTATAAAAAGTCAAAGTATATTCATTTTGGCTTTTTTAATTCAATTTAACATCGTAATATTGCAATATTAAAATATAATTTATGGGAATTACAAAATCACAAATATTTACAGAACATCAAAACGATCTTGCTCAGTTTTTTAAAGTGTTGGGTCATCCAGCTCGCGTGGCTATTTTACAATATATATCTAATCAAAATGCCTCTATTTGTAATGATTTGGTTGAAGAAATTGGTTTAGCACAAGCCACCATTTCTCAACATTTAAAAGAACTAAAGAGTATAGGTTTATTACATGGTGAAGTAGAAGGAAAAAGCATGTGTTATTGCATTAATGTGGAGCGATGGACTGATTTGCAAAATCAATTAAACACGTTTTTTAATAATACAAAATCAAACTGCTGCTAGTTGGTTTTGTTGTCATTCCCGTGAAGGTGGGAATCCAATTTAGAGTATTAATATCAAAATAAAAATTATGAAAACACAAGAATTATTTAATCTTTTAGAACAAAATAAAGACAAATCTTTATTATTCGAATATGCTCCAAATCAATTCGTCGGAGCTAATTATCATATAACCGAAGTTAAACATGTTACTATAGATTCGGTTGATTGTGGATCGCAAACTGATGCGTGGAAAGAAACTATTATTCAGCTTTGGGAAAGTCCAAACGAAATTGGAAAAACCGAATACATGTCGGTTTATAAAGCCATGGCAATTCTTAAAAAAGTTGGTAAAATGAAACCATATACTTTAGATGCTGAGGTAAAGTTTGAATATAGCAATACTACATTTAATACCGCACAATTATTTGTTAACGATTTTGAAATAAGAGGCAACGATTTAATTGTTAAATTAGCCATCGAAAAAACAGATTGTAAAGCTAAAAGCACCTGTGGCATATCAGATGAAAAGGAGCTAGTTTTAGCAAACGATGAACCTTGTTGTTCACCAGATGGGAATTGTTGTTAATTAAAAAGTGTATGAGTAATAAATCATTATTTGAAGCTATATCTAAAACAATTGAGTCTTTAGATGTAGCTTTAATTTCTAAAGAAAGACAAGTAATACTTAATCCTCTTACAGGTTATTTAAAAGACAAAATTAAAGCAAATAACCCAATACGCTTAAACTTTATTTGTACACATAATTCACGCCGCAGCCACTTGTCTCAAGTTTGGGCTCAAACTATGGCAGCGTACTATAATGTTAATAATGTGTCATGTTATTCTGGAGGAACAGAAGCTACTGCCATGTTTCCTAAAGTAGGTGAAACGTTAATCAATCAAGGATTTCAAATTTTAAAATTATCAGATGGAAACAACCCTATTTACAATATTAAATTTTCTGAAAACGAACCTGGAGTAATTGCATTTTCAAAGGAATTTGGTTCTGATTTTAATCCGTCGTCAGACTTTGCAGCGATAATGACTTGCTCATCTGCAGACGAAGCTTGTCCAATGGTTTCAGGATGTGATAAGCGCATAGCTATAACTTACGGAGATCCAAAAAAATCTGACGGAACACCTCAACAAACCGAGGCCTATTTTGAAAGAAGTTTGCAAATAGCCACAGAAATGAAGTTTGTTTTTTCTAGTTTGAAATAGTATTTAGTTTTGTAAACCATAATCAAAAGGCAACATTTCGCCAACGCGTTGGTTTGCCATAACACCAGAAAAAAGCACTTTTTCTACATCGGTATAATTACCATAAAAACACTTACAAAAAATAATAATTTAAGTAGTTTCATTACTTTCTGTGAATTTACGTTCCAATTCTGCTTGAAATTCTTCCATAACAGGTCGTACAGTACTTTCGGGTAAGTCGGCAATTTTAATATACATCAATCCGTCAACAGCATTATTAAAAAGCGGATCCACATTAAAGGCCACCAATCTTGCGTTTTGTTTTATGTACTTTTTAAGTAGTACAGGCAAGCGTAATGCCCCAGGTTCAACTTCATCAATAATTTTATCAAATTTGTTTAAATCGGCTTCGGTAGCATCAAAAACAAAGTCTTTATCGGCGTCTTTTAATTTTACCTTAAATTCTTTTTTAGGATGAACGTATTGCGCAATATATGGGTCGTAGTAATGCGATTTCATAAACTCAATCATTAACGATTTTGAGAAATTTGAAAACTGATTGCTAATACTAACGCCACCAATTAAAAATTTATGCTTTGGGTAACGCAATGTGGTGTGTACAATACCTTTCCAAAGTAAAAATAAAGGCATTGGTTTTTGCTGATATTCTTTAATGATGAAAGCACGACCCATTTCAATAGATTGGCTCATCATTTTATACAATTCGGGTTCAAATCGAAACAAATCTTGCAAGTAAAATCCGTCAATGCCATAGCGTTCAAAAATTTGTGAACCTAATCCCATTCTATAGGCACCAGCAATTAAATTTCTTTCATTATCCCATAGAAACATATGGTGGTAATAGCTATCAAAATCATCTAGGTCTATAGATTCATTGGTGCCTTCTCCAACCTCGCGAAACGTGATTTCGCGTAAGCGTCCAATTTCTCTTAAAATATTAGGAATACTTTTGGCAGGTGCTAAATAAACCTCGTAATTTTTACTAGTAAGTAATTTGCAGTCTTCTTTTTTAAGTTCGTTAACTTCAGAAACCATCGTCTCAGAGTTAACAGGTGTTACAATTTTTTTTGGTGCTTTTGGAGTTTTAAGAGTTGATGAAAGATTGTCTAAAATCTTCGATTTGTCCTCAAAAGCATTTGATAGTATATAGGTTTTTCGTCTTAAAAAAGCAGAGAAACCATCAAGCGTAGTGTGCTCTTTTTGGTCGTTTACCGAAATGGCTTTACCAATACGCACCTTAATAACACGGCGTTTTTGAGTTAATAATTCTGATGGTAATTTGGCGGTTCTAAACGTATCACTAATTTTAGAAAGCTTATAAAACAATTTACTATTTTTTGCATGAAAATAAATTGGAACAATAGGAACTTCGGCTTTTTGAGCTAGTTTCATTGCTGCCTCTTCCCAAGGTTTATCAACAACTAATTTACCATCACGATAAGTTGAAACTTCACCTGCTGGAAATATACCAAGAGGGTGACCTTCTCTTAAATGAAGAATAGCATTTTTAAAACCTGCTACACTAGATTTTACATCTTTCCTATCCTCAAAAGGATTAACAGGCATAATGTATGGCTTCATAGGCTCAATTCTGTGCAATAAAAAGTTGGCTATAATTTTAAAATCACTACGTTGTTCTAGCATTAATTTTAAAAGTAGAATGCCATCAATACCACCAAGTGGATGGTTTGAAACGGTTATATAAGCACCATTTTTAGGAAGTCGTTTTAAATCTTCTTGAGGTATTTCAAACTTTATTTGAAATTCATCTAAAATACTGTTTAAAAATTCTAAATGGCTTAAATGTTTATTCCTATTATATATTTTATTAAGTGTAGATATTTTAAGAAGCTTCATTAAAATCCAACCCAAAAAAGTGCCAATAAACCCATATTTATTTAATTGTATGGCTTTAGCTACTTCTTTGGCGGTTACCAATCCAGTATTTTGTTGTTTGGTCATGAGCGTAAATGTACTAAATAAACTATTTAGTTACTATTTGAACGGTTTCTGGGGTTAATTGTTTTAGTAACACGGTTTTACCTTTTTCAATTTGTTTAATAGCATCGTTATTATAATGCCTGATAGTATAAAGAGCAACATTTTTTACAGATGTTACTTTAAATTTTGCTTTTAAATGATGTAATAATTTTTCGAGATTATTATAAATATTATCAACACAAACCGAAAAGCTAATGGCTGAGTTTTGGATGACATCGACTTTCATTTTATACAGATGTAAAAGTTTGAAAATGTCGCTAATATTGTTTTCAACTATGTACGAAAAATCTAGAGAAGATAAAGAAATAAGGACTTGGTTTTTTTTTACAATAAAGCAAGGAATCATGGGCTCTAAAATGGTGTTTTTTTCAACCATTGTTCCAGCTTCTTCTGGTTTTAAAAATGATTTTACATATAACGGAATTTCTTTACCTTGCAGAGGTTGTAAAGTTTTTGGATGAATTACAGAAGCCCCATAAAAAGCGAACTCTATAGCTTCACGATACGATATTTTATTAAGCAATTGTGCGTTTTCAAAATATCTAGGATCTGCATTTAAAACACCCGGAACATCTTTCCATATGGTAACGCTTTCGGCATTTAAACAATAAGCATAAATGGCTGCCGAATAATCGCTCCCTTCTCTTCCTAAAGTAGTTGTAAAGTTATTTGAATCACTACCTAAAAAACCTTGTGTAATATTTAAAACGTTGTTGTTAAACTGTTTGGTTATTAATTGCTGTGTCTCACCCCAATTTACATTAGCTTGCCTATAATAATTATCAGTTTTTATTTGATTACGGACGTCTATCCAGTTGTTTTTTATGCCAATTGTGTTTAAATATTCGCTAATTATTGTGGTTGAAATTAACTCTCCATAACCAATAGTTTGATCGTAAACAAAGTTGTAATCTGGAGATTTATTAGTTTTAAAAAATGAGCTAAATTCATCAAAAAGCAACCCAACTTTTTTGAAAATGGAGTGATTTTCGTTATCAAATAAATCTAAAAGGATTTCATTATGAAATTTTTTAACATCTTGAATTGAACTTTGTAATTCTGTTTTATTATTAAAATAGTTATTCACAACAAGCTCGATGGCATTGGTGGTTTTTCCCATTGCCGAAACAATAATTAGTGTGTTTTTATAACCTACTTTTTGTAATAGAGCAGCTAAGTTTTTTACACCATTAGTATCTTTAACTGATGCGCCACCAAATTTAAATATTTGCATATTATAAGTTTGCTATATAGTTTTTAATACCCAATTCATTTAAATGTACCACAAACCAATTGCGTTTTACATCAGCACCTTTTTTTTCATAAAATTTAATAGCAGGCTCATTCCAATCTAGTACTTCCCAATTAACACGTTTTACACCTAATTGATGAGCATATTTTATAACTTCATCTAATAGGGCGGTTCCTAAGCCAGTTCCTCTCATCGTGTCGCTTACAATTAAATCTTCTAGATGTATTGTTTTTCCTTTCCAAGTCGAGTAGCGATTGTACACCAAGGCAATGCCTTCTACTTTATTATTTATTTCGGCAACAAAACATTCAAATAAAGGCGATTCTCCAAAGCCATCATTTTCTAAATCTTCAACAGTAATTTCAACAGCATCAGCTTCTTTTTCAAAAATGGCTAAAGCATTAATCAATTGATGTACTTCTGGCATGTCTTTTTTTACAGCTTTACGTATAATATAATTCATAGGCATAATAATTACATCAAATATAGTTTAAAACAGATTATTTAAAGAGATGAAAACAACAAATTAATCTTAAGCGAAAACGTTGTAGTTAGTTAAAAATTAATAGATATTTGCATAAACAAATAGTGTTGTAATATTATGGCTTATAAAAAACAAACCTTAGGTGAGTTTATTATTGAAAATCAATCGTCTTTTAAGTATTCTTCTGGTGAATTATCAAGTCTTTTAAATTCAATTAGATTAGCTGCAAAAGTTGTTAATCATGAAGTTAATAAGGCAGGTTTAGTTGATATTATTGGGGCTGTAGGCGATACTAATATTCAAGGTGAAGACCAACAAAAGTTAGATGTATATGCTAATGATAAGTTTATACAAACCTTAACTAAAAGAAATATTGTTTGTGGTATTGCTAGTGAAGAGGAAGATGATTTTATAGCTATTAATAGTCAAGATGAAAATCACCAGAATAAATATGTGGTTTTAATTGATCCGTTAGATGGTTCATCAAATATAGATGTAAATGTTTCTGTAGGAACTATTTTTTCAATTTACCGTAGAGTAACTCCTGTTGGAACACCAGTACACCTTAAAGATTTTTTACAAAAAGGTAGCGAACAAGTAGCTGCAGGTTATGTGGTTTATGGCACATCAACTATGTTGGTTTACACTACCGGCGATGGTGTAAATGGGTTTACATTAAACCCTGCTATTGGTTCTTTTTATTTATCGCATCCAGATATGCAATTTCCTGAAGATGGCACCATTTATTCTGTAAATGAAGGTAACTATATTCATTTTCCACAAGGGATAAAAGATTATATTAAATATTGCCAAAAAGAAGAAGAAGATAGACCATATACTTCCAGATATATTGGGTCTTTGGTTTCAGATTTTCATAGAAATATGATAAAAGGAGGCATTTATTTATACCCACAAAGCTCTAAAAATCCTAACGGAAAACTACGTTTGCTATATGAGTGTAATCCTATGGCATTTTTAGCAGAACAAGCTAATGGAAAATCTAGCGATGGATTTACAAGAACTATGGATGTTGAACCAACTGAGTTACATCAGCGTGTGCCATTTATTTGTGGCAGTAAAAATATGGTTGAAAAGGCAGAAGAGTTTATGCGTAATGCACGATAAAAACTATACAATAAAAGACGAACTAATTAGTTCGCCTTTTTTTATCAAATTATCTTATAAGTTACACGCCAACTAAATCTCCAGCTGCATTTTTAGTAGGTAAATCAGATTTCCCCATTAAATAAATATCAACTTGTCGCGCAGCTTCTCTACCTTCAGAAATAGCCCAAACAATTAATGATTGTCCGCGACGCATATCGCCAGCTGTAAATATATTTGGGATATTGGTTTGGTATTTTCCGTATTCTGCTTTGTAATTAGAACGAGCATCAGTTTTAATTCCAAGCTTATCGGCTAAAGTGCTTTCTGGCCCAGTAAAACCTAAAGCTAAAAGCGCTAAATCACATGGCCATGTTTTTTCTGTGCCTTTAATTTCAATGAGCTTAGGCCGTTCTCCAGGAATCATTTCCCATTTTACATTTACAGTTTTAAGTGCCGTAAGTTTTCCGTTTTTGTCTGTTGTAAATTCTTTAGTGTTTATTAACCAATTACGTTCTACACCTTCTTTATGAGAAGATGATGTTTTTAACTGTAAAGGCCAATAAGGCCAAGGGGTAGTAGGCGATCGATGTCCTGGAGGTTTTGGCATAATCTCGAAATTTACTACCGATTTTGCTCCTTGACGATTTGATGTTCCAACACAATCTGATCCCGTATCTCCACCACCTATAACAATCACATTTTTATCTGTTGCTAAAACTTGATTCTCAACTTTTTTACCAAAAACGACTTTAGTTTGTTGTGTTAAAAAGTCCATCGCTTGTACAACGCCATCAGCATCAATACCTGGAGTAGGTAAGCTACGTCTTTCAGTAGCACCACCGCACAAAACTACGGCATCAAAAGCTTTTAGGTCTTCAACATTATAATTAACACCAACATTTACATTGGTTTTAAATGTGATGCCTTCGGCTTCTAAAATGGCAAGACGACGATCGATAATTTCTTTTTCCATTTTAAAATTAGGGATGCCATAGCGTAATAATCCACCTATTTCATCATCGCGTTCAAAAACGGTAACGGTATGTCCAGCTCTATTTAGTTGCTGTGCGGTTGCTAATCCAGCAGGTCCAGAACCTACAACAGCAATTTTTTTCCCGGTTCTTGTTTTTGGTGGTTGCGGCTTAATCCAACCTTCTTTAAAGGCGCGTTCTACAATATTTTTTTCGATATTTTCTATAGAAATAGGGTCTTCTATAATGCCTAAAACACATGCTTGTTCGCATGGTGCAGGACATAAGCGACCTGTAAATTCTGGAAAATTATTTGTTGAATGTAATATCCAAGAAGCTTTTTGCCACTCACCTTGATGCACCATGTGGTTAAAATCTGGGATTAAATTCCCTAATGGGCAACCACTATGGCAAAATGGAATCCCACAATCCATACAACGCGACCCTTGCTTTTTCTGTTCTTCCTCAGAAAGAGGAACAGTAAATTCTTTATAATGCTTTACACGGTCTTTTACAGGCGTGTATGCTTCATCTTGTCTTTCAAACTCTTTAAAACCTGTTACTTTTCCCATCGTATTATGCTATTTCTAATTCTTCAACAATAACTTCTCCTTTTGCTAAACGCTCTAATGCTTTTTTGTATTCTGTTGGCATTACACGAACAAAATCTTTTAAGCTGCTATCCCAATTGGCTAATAATTTCTTACCAAGTTGACTTTCTGTATATAACACATGTTTTTCAACGATACTTTTTAAATCTTTAGCATCTTCATCTAAAATGTCTTCAAATTCAATGGTTTCAGTATTGCATAATCCATTTACAAATTTATTTTCTGGATCATATACATAAGCAATTCCACCACTCATTCCAGCAGCAAAGTTTCTTCCTGTCTTACCAAGAACCACTACTTTTCCGCCAGTCATATACTCGCAACAGTGGTCTCCAACACCTTCTACAACAGCAGTTGCACCAGAATTACGAACTGCAAAACGTTCGCCTGCAATACCGTTTATATAAGCTTCGCCTTCAACAGCACCAAAGAGACAAACATTACCAACTATAATGTTGTTTTCTGCTAAAAAATCTGCTTTTGTTGGTTTCTTTACAATGAGTTTAGCACCAGATAGCCCTTTGCCTAAATAATCATTTGAATTGCCTTCTAACTTAAACGTTAATCCGTGAGCTCCAAAAGCTCCAAAACTCTGACCAGCAGAACCTGTAAAATTAATATTTAAGGTGTCTTCGGGTAACCCTAGATGCCCATATTTTTTAGAAATTTCGTTACTTATAATAGCGCCAACTGTTCTGTTTATATTATTAATTGGATATGCTAAAGTCATTTTTTCTTTTCTATATAAAGCGCGATGTGAATCTTTTAAAATTTGAAAATCCATAACATCATCTAAAACATGATCTTGCTTTTCAGAATTTTTTACATCCAATTCACTATAAATGGCAGGTCTATGTAAGATTGAAGATAAATCTAAGCCTTTTGCTTTATAATGAGTAATAGCTTTATTGGCGTTTATTTTATGAGTTTGACCAATCATTTCATCCATGGTTCTAAATCCTAATTGTGCCATAATAGCTCTTAATTCTTCAGCGATATAATAGAAGAAATTAATAACGTGTTCTGGTGTGCCTTTAAAGTTTTTGCGTAATTCCTTATCTTGAGTTGCGATACCAACTGGACAAGTATTTAAATGACATTTGCGCATCATAATACAACCTGAGGCTACCAATGGTGCCGTTGCAAAACCAAATTCTTCTGCACCTAATAATGTAGCAATGGCAACATCTCTACCTGTTTTTAATTGGCCGTCGCACTCCACCACAATTCTACTTCTTAAATTATTTAAAACAAGGGTTTGTTGGGCTTCGGCTAAACCAAGTTCCCAAGGTAATCCTGCATGTTTTAAG
Organism: Wocania arenilitoris; assembly: GCF_021728535.1. Taxonomy (GTDB): domain Bacteria; phylum Bacteroidota; class Bacteroidia; order Flavobacteriales; family Flavobacteriaceae; genus Wocania_A; species Wocania_A arenilitoris. The sequence goes on from NZ_JAKKDU010000003.1 coordinate 111,023, forward strand.
GAGGTTAAAGGAGAAGCTCCTGTTCCTCCATCGTAACCGGCTATTAAAACAACATCGGCTTTTGCTTTGGCTACACCGGCTGCTATGGTACCAACTCCAACTTCTGATACTAATTTGACATTAATTCGTGCTTCGCGATTGGCATTTTTTAAATCGTAAATTAATTGTGCTAAATCTTCAATAGAATAAATATCGTGATGCGGTGGTGGTGAAATCAATCCAACAAAGGGTGTGGAGTTTCTTGCTGCGGCAATCCATGGTAATACTTTTTCTCCTGGTAATTGTCCGCCTTCTCCAGGTTTAGCACCTTGTGCCATTTTAATTTGAATTTCTTTGGCATTGGTTAAGTAATGCGAAGTCACTCCAAAACGACCAGAAGCTACTTGTTTTATTGCAGAGTTTCGGCTGTCGCCATTAGCGTCTGGTTGAAAACGGTTTCTGTCCTCACCGCCTTCTCCAGAGTTAGATTTTCCACCAATACGGTTCATGGCTATGGCTAAATTTTCATGAGCTTCACGAGAAATAGATCCGTAAGACATGGCTCCTGTTTTAAAGCGCTTTACGATTTCTGTCCAAGGTTCTACTTCATCTAAAGGTATTGGGTCTAAATTATCAAATTCAAATAAACCGCGAATAGTCATTAAATTTTCAGACTGCTCATTAACTGCTTTGGCATAAACATCGTAGCTGGCTTGATCGCTTAAACGAACTGCTTGTTGTAATTTAGCAACGGTTGTTGGATTAAACATGTGTCTTTCGCCATTACGCCTCCATCTATAGTCGCCCCCAATATTTAATCCTAAGCGTTTATCTATTAACTTGTCTGGATAAGCATATTTGTAACGATCATTAATTTCTTTTTCAATTTCGTATAAGCCAATACCTTCAATTCTTGAAGTGGTATATGGAAAATATTTTTCTACAAATTGTGAGTTAAAACCAACGATTTCAAAAATTTGAGAACCTCGGTACGAATGCAGTGTTGAGATACCTATTTTGTTCATTATTTTCAAGATGCCTTTTCCAATAGCTTTGTTGAAATTATCAACAGCTTTTTGTTCGTCCATACCAGTAATGAAGCCTTCTTTAACTTGCGTTCTAATAATTTCGTTAACCATATACGGATTAACTGCACTAGCACCATAACCAAATAAAGTGGCAAAATGATGAGGTTCGCGAGGTTCTGCCGATTCGATAATAATATCGAAATACGAACGCTTACGTAAACGATTCATTTGATGATTTACATACGAACAAGCTAATAATGCCGGAATTGGAGCCATTTCTTTATTAACACCTCTATCTGATAAAATAATGATGTTTGTTTTTCTGTCTAGTGCCTTTTCAATTTGAATAATAATATTGTCTAAAGCATCTTCAAGTCCGTTAAGTCCTTGCGCTTTTGGATAAAGCATTTCTATGGTTTCGGCTTTAAAGCTTTCAACCGAAATGCATCTTATTTTTTCTAAATCGGCATTTGAAATTACCGGATTTTGAATTTTTAGTTTTCTACATTGTCTTTCGGTAATACTAAAAATATTACGGTCTTTACCTAAATTTAAACTAATATCCGTTACTATTTCTTCGCGAATACCATCTAAAGGCGGATTGGTAACTTGAGCAAATAACTGCTTAAAATAGTTTGAAATAAGTTGAGGTCTATCTGACAAAACAGCCAAAGGGGTGTCAATCCCCATTGAACCTAAAGCTTCTTTGCCAACTATAGCCATTGGTGTGATAACTTCTTGAATATCCTCGAAAGTATAATTAAATAATCGCTGCCTTGTTTTTAAATCAATAGTTTCAATTGGGCAAGTTTCATTATTATAAGGAATATCTTTTAAGTGTAATCTGGTTTTATCTAACCATTTTTGATAGGGTCTTTCTCTAACAATTTTACTTTTAATTTCTTCATCGTTTATAATGCGCCCTTCATTCATGTCAACCAAAAACATTTTTCCTGGTTCTAAACGACCGTGACTTTCTACATCTTCTGGTGCAATATCAACTACACCTATTTCAGAGGACATAATGAGTTTACCGCTTTTAGTAACAGTGTATCTTGAAGGTCTTAATCCGTTACGGTCTAACAAAGCGCCAATATAATTACCGTCTGTAAATGGCACCGAAGCTGGCCCGTCCCAAGGTTCCATAATACAGCTATTATATTCATAAAAGGCTTTACGCTCTGGCGACATGGTTTTGTGTTTTTCCCAAGCTTCAGGAATCATCATCATCATCACTTCTGGTAACGAACGTCCTGTATGTGTTAGTAATTCTACCACCATATCCATAGATGCAGAATCTGATTTTCCTGGTAAAATAATTGGGAATAATTTATCTATTTGAGGGCCAAAAACCTCACTTTTCATAATTTCTTCTCGCACACGCATTCTACTCACATTACCACGAAGCGTATTTATTTCACCGTTTTGGCACATAAACCTGAATGGTTGTGCCAACTCCCATGTTGGCATCGTGTTGGTAGAAAAACGCTGGTGCACTAATGCAAGTCGAGTTACTAAATCGGTTTCTTGTAAATCTTTATAATATAATCCAATATCTTCAGGCATTATGATACCTTTATATATAAGTGTAGTTGTAGATAAACTCGATACATAAAAATAAGAAGCTTCAGACATTTTTGAGTTAGCAATTGTGTGTTCGGTTATTTTACGAGCAGCATAGAGTTTTGCTTTAAAAACATCTTCAGAAATATCATTAGTTTTCTCTACAAAAAGTTGCTCGATATTTGGTTCTGAAGCTAAAGCAATTTCTCCTAAATGAGAAGCGTCTACAGGAACATCTCTCCAACCTAAAACAGAAAGCCCTTGTTCAATAATTTCTTTTTCAAAAGTGTCTTTACAAAATTTATATTGGTTTACGTTTTTAGGTAAAAACACCATACCTACGGCATATTTGCCTTGTACAGGAATTTTAAAATCGCAAACTCTTTTAAAGTATGTGTGAGGAATGTCAATTAATAAGCCAGCACCATCACCTGTTTTTCCATCGGCACTAACGCCACCTCTGTGCTCTAGTTTTACTAAAATCTCTAGAGCATCGTGTATAATTTGATTGGTTTTTTCTCCTTTAAGATTACATATAAAACCTGCGCCACAATTTTCATGTTCAAATTCGGGTAAATAAAGTCCTTGTTTCTTCAGCATAATCAACAAATTTTAAGTTAAAAAACATGAGTTGAAAAGCTAAGATACGCACTAACATTTGAATAATTACAGGGGATAAATCATTATTTCGATTTTGAAAATTTAGAGAATGTAAAACTAATTATATATCAATCAAACAAAAATATTTTGATAAATATTCAATCAATAAATATGTAAGTGTGCGTTAATAACAATAATACAGGATTTAGATAAAAACAAAATTAATTAACAAACAAAATGGTTTGTAAATATTTAAAAGCAAATTATCAAAATAATAAAATTACAATTAAAAATATAAATACCCTTAAAAAAATAGGGTAAAAATATAAATATGAATAAAAATGAATCAATATACCCTATTTTTTATGGGGTAAAATATTTTTTATATAATTTTGATCTGTTCAAAACACATATTTAAAGAATTAATAATTGAAAAAATGAACATTATGAAAAAAATTACAACTTTTTTAATGCTAGTTATGGTAACTGCATTATTTGCACAAGAAGAAGAAAGTAAAAAGAAATTTGATTTTACGGGTAGCGTAGATGCATACTATAGAGCAAACTTTACTGCGCCTAATGATGAAAACTCTATTGCACCAGGCTCCTCTTTTGCTAATTTACCTGGTTTTGCTTTAGGTATGGCTAACGTAGTAGCTTCATATGAAGGCGAAAAAGTTGGTTTTGTTGCCGATTTAGTATTTGGTCCTAGAGGTACTGATGCTATTTTTGCCTCTCCAATGTATTCTGCTTCAGGGAATATTGTAAATCAGTTATACGCTTACTGGAATGTAAGTGAGTCTGTAACACTTACAATGGGTAACTTTAACACCTTTTTAGGGTATGAAGTTATTTCTCCAGTTGCAAATTTTAACTACAGTACATCTTATTTATTCTCTTATGGGCCATTTAGCCATACGGGTTTAAAGGCAGATATTGCATTGTCTGAAGATTTTAGCTTAATGTTAGGTGTATTTAATGACACAGATTTAACTGAATTTAACCCAACTGGCGATTATGCTTTTGGTGCCCAATTAGGATATGCGGGTCAGTATTTAAACTTTTTGTTAGACCCATCGTTTACAGAAATAGATTTTACAGGTGGATTTGATTTATCTGATGATTTCTTTTTAGGTATTAATGCTGCACATTTATCTGTTGAAGATGACGGAGGCACATTTACTGGAGTAGCGTTATATCCACAATTGGCTACTTCTGAAGCATTTAGTATTGGTTTAAGAGGTGAGTACTTTGCAGAAACGGAGTTTTTTGGAGCTATTGGAGCTTCTGATGCTGACGGTGATTCTTCAGTATTTGCACTTACTCTAACAGGTAGTTTGGCTATAGATAACTTAACAATTAAACCAGAAATAAGACTAGATAGCGCCTCAGAAGAAGCTTTCTGGGATAATGATTTAGCGGCTTCTAAAAGCTTAGGGTCTTTTGTGTTAGCAGCAATCTACTCGTTCTAGAAATATGTTAATAATAAAAACAGATAAGACAAGTGTTGTTACTAGGTTAATTATAACACTTGTTTTGTCTCTTAACTAAATAATAAATAATTAATCATGAAAAAAGTAGAAGCGATTATTAGAAAATCCAAGTATAGTGCCGTGAGAGATGCATTGCATGAAGTTGGAGTGAATTTTTTCTCTTACTGGGATGTAACAGGGCTAGGGAATGAAAAAGAAGGTCATGTGTATAGAGGAGTGTCCTATAGCACTAGTGATATTCAAAGAAGATATTTATCAATAGTAGTTAACGATGATTTTGAAGACATAACCATTAAAACCATTCTTAGTTCGGCAAGTACAGGAGAAGTAGGCGATGGAAAAATATTTGTTTCAGATATATCTGAATGCTACAGAATAAGAACAGGAGAAAAGGGTGGAGACACTTTAAAATAATAACATTTAAAATAATTTAAATTATGGAAGGATTATTTACGGCTAATAACGTATGGATGATGGTCTGTACGGCACTCGTTTTCTTTATGCACACTGGTTTTGCATTTTTAGAAATTGGGTTAACAAGACAAAAAAATACAATTAATATTTTATTTAAGAATATATTTATTATAACAGTTGGGTTGTTATTGTACTATCTAATAGGTTTTAATTTAATGTATCCAGGTGAATTTAACGGGTACTTAGGGTCAATAGTTCCCGGAATAGGGGCTCCTGAAAATGGAATGACTCCTGATTATGCAGATGGTGGTTATACGTGGTGGACAGACTTTCTATTTCAAGGTATGTTTGCAGCAACTGCAGCAACTATAGTTTCTGGAGCTGTAGCAGAACGTATGAAGATTGGAGCATTTATGATTTTTACAGTAATCTATGTCGGATTAGTATATCCAATCGCAGGTTCATGGAAATGGGGTGGCGGATTTTTAGACGAATTAGGATTTTATGATTTTGCAGGTTCAACTTTAGTTCACTCTGTTGGCGGATGGGCTGCTTTAATTGCTGTTTGGTTATTAGGTTCTAGAATTGGTAAATTTAAAGATGGGAAGCCTCAAGCAATTCCTGGTCACAGTATTCCTTTGGCTACTGCAGGAGTATTAATCCTTTGGTTAGGATGGTTTGGATTTAATGGCGGGTCAGTGCTTTCTGCAGATCCAGAATTAACATCGTTAACTTTAGTTACTACATGTTTAGCTGCGGCTGCGGGTGGTGTGGTTGCTGCTTTAGTATCTTTCTTAAAATATAAAAATTTAGATTTAACTATGTTTTTAAACGGAATTTTAGGAGGATTAGTTGGGATTACTGCAGGTGCAGATGTAATGACTCCAGAAAGTGCTATTCTTATTGGTGCAATTGCCGGAGCTTTAATTGTATTTGCCGTTAGTTTTATTGATGCAATTAAATTAGATGATCCTGTCGGAGCAATTGCAGTACACTTAATTTGTGGAATTTGGGGAACATTAGCTGTTGGTATATTTTCTACTAATCCAGATCATACGCTTTTAGCCCAATTTATAGGAGTGGCTTGTTATGCAGGATTTTGTATAATAACATCATTTATTATAATTTTCACGCTTAAGAAAACAATAGGAATAAGAGTTTCTGAAAAAGAAGAATTAGAAGGTTTAGATACTCACGAACATGGTATGGATGCATACCCAGACTTTAGATTGAATGAGCATTAATTAGTTTTAGTTTAGTTGTTAGTTTAAAAGGATGTTTTGCTTTATGTAAGGCATCCTTTTTTTGTTTATAGGTTAGCCTGCTGTGTCATATAGATGGAATTATCTTGGAGAACCTTATGGGTAATCATATAAAGTTATTAAATGGAGAGGAAGTAAAATTAATCAAATAGATGAGTTTTTAATAGATATCTCCTTTTCTAGATGAGGTTTTTTTAGAACAGGCATCATGAATTCAATGTTTGAAAACTTTTATATTTCTCAGCAAAAATATTTTCAACTCATAGGAATAATGCATTCAGAAAAGATTTGGTGATTTAAGTACAAGGTTTTATCGAGTAAGAATACTATTTTAAACTTTATGTTAAGCAGAATTCCTACTCGCATTAATATTGCCAAAAAGCGAACGCGTTACTATTTTTTCAAAAATTTTCTTTTCTTCATTATCATCTCTAATACCAGCTTTCTCTAGCTCCTGAATTTTTTTAAGTGCGTATTGTTGTATAGTTAGTAGTGGTAAAACAATCGATTCTCTAACTTCAATGGATGCCTTTCCAGAAGGCTCGTTTTCCATTAATGTTTCGTAACCTGTAAGTTTTAAAAGCAGTCTTTTTGTAGTTATGTATTCATCGTGAATAATATTCCAAAAATCACCAAACTCCTCGTCTTTAGACATGTACTTTGTTAAATCGAAAAACGATTTTGTTAAAGACATCATGCTATTTTCCAATAGTGTTTTAAAGAATTTTGAGTTATTATAAAGGGCTTCAACTTTATCAAATTTACCAGCATCTTCATACTTTTTAAGGGCGGTGCCAACACCAAAAAAACCAGGAACATTTTGTTTTAATTGACTCCAAGAGCCCACAAAAGGTATCGCTCTTAAGTCTGAAAACACTAACTTGTCAGAATTCCCACGTTTTGATGGTCTACTTCCAATATTTGTTTTTGCATAATATTTTAAAGTACTCATACGTTCTAAATAAGGAATAAACATAGGGTGACTTTTAAAGTCTTTGTAGGTTTGGTAACTAGTTTGGGCTAAATCATTCATAACCAATCTGTCATCATCAGATAATCTGTTACGTTCACCTGAAATTCTATTATCAATACCAGAACTAATTAATTGCTCTAAGTTGTATTGTGATGAATCTAGCGTGCCAAAATTAGAGCTAATGGTTTGTCCTTGAATGGTAAGTTGTACTTCTTTGTCTTCAATTGTTGGACCCAAAGATGAGTAAAACTGATGTGTTTTTCCGCCACCACGAGCAGGTGGTCCACCACGACCATCAAAAAATATAGCTGTAATATCATACTTTCTAGATATCTCAGTTAGTAATTCTTTAGCTTTAAAAATACCCCAATTTGCCATTAAGTAACCGCCATCTTTGGTGCCATCAGAAAATCCAAGCATAATAGTTTGTTTGTTTCCGCGACTTTTTAAATGGGCTTTATACGCAGTATTTGTATAAAGTTGTTCCATTACAGCTGGCGCATTTTCCAAATCGGTAATGGTTTCAAAAAGTGGTACAACATCAACAGTAAGGTCATCTTCAAAAGCTACAATTTTTAGCATGGCAAAAAGTTGCATAACATTTAAAGCAGTTTGGTTATTACTTATAATATATCTGTTTGCTCCTCGCTCGCCATTGGTAGTTTGAATGTCTTTTAAAGCTTCAATGGTTTTTAAAGTGTTTCTTACCATTTCATCTTCAAAAGCATCTATATCTATGGATTCATTTTTTGCTTCAGATAATATTTTTACTTGTTCTTTTTCAGTTAAATCATGATAGTTTTTTGGGAATGATTTACTTCCATTTTCTATTAATTGATTTATAACTGTGGTAAAAACGTTATGATGAATTCTACTATCTTGCCTAATATCTAGCGTTGCAAAATGATATCCGAAAAGATGAATTCTGTTTATTAAATTATTAATTTCGTTTTCGTACAAAGATTGGTGTTCTTCAACAATATGATTTCTAATATTTAATAACTTTTTAATAAGCTCATTTGAAGAAATTGCTTTTTTAGTGTTTAAATTAATACTGTAATTATATAAAATTGTTTCTAGTTCAATAATTTGATTTTCAACACCTCTAAAGGTAAGTTTGCGTCTTAGCGCTTTAAGATCTTGGTAATATTTTTTAAGGATTGCTTTTTTTAATTTTTTAGCAACTTTTAAGGTTGTTTTTGGTTTTACAAAGGGGTTTCCGTCTCGATCTCCACCAGGCCAAAATCCAATATTTATAATTTCATTATGCTTTTTACCATCATCATAAATATTTTGTTGTATATAATTGTAAATTTCTCCAAAGGAAGTATAAAATACATTTTCTAAATACCAAATAAGGCTTTTTGCTTCGTTATATGGCGTTGGTTTTTCGCGTTTAAAAAAGGGGGTTTTTCCTAATTGTGCAAAAAGGTTATTAATTTCTGATAAGTTATTCTCTTTTATAGCCTCAGTCAAATCTGTAATAATCCCTAAAACAGAGCCTGGATAAAATTGTGTTGGATGAGCTGTTAAAACAATACGTACTTTAAATTCTTCTAGATAAGCTTTTAAATCGTTTATTCTATTTTCAGCTTTAGCAGATTCTTTAAGATTTCTTAAAGTACCAATCCCTTCCATGTTATTAACAATAGGAAATGCTGCATCTTCAATAGCATCAAATAAAACAACTTGCCTTTCAATGTATTGAATAAAACGAAATAACAAATTTATTTGACTTTGCTTATTACGTCTTGCTTGGTATTTTTTAAAAAAAGTATCGACAATAGTTGTTGGGTCATCTTCTTTTGCAAAACCTTTTTCACAGGTTTCATGAAATAAAGGTAATAACACCCCTGTTTTTGTAATGGAATCAAAAGGTAATGTCATAAATATACTATTATATATTTGAAATTTTGACAATACATTTTGTTTAAATCTAACAAGTTTTGGTTCTACAGACATAATATCAATCTAATTGAGATTAACTACAAAAATACTAAAGGATAATTTAAAGATTGTGGGCTAGCTAAAATTTTATTGTTTTTGTAGTTTATGTAGTTCTTATTGTGAATAATTCAAAAAAAAGCCAACTAAATCAAGTTCTTTACAATTAATTTAGTTGGCTAAATACAAATAATATTATTCTATTTTCCTAGCATTAATAATTCATTGCAAACCACTTCGGTTATATAACGTTTATTACCATCTTTATCATCATAACTGCGAGATGTTAATTTACCCTCAATAGCTATTTCTTTTCCTTTGGTTACATATTTCTCAATTATTTGAGCTGTTTTTCCCCAAGCTACAATATTGTGCCATTGTGTATCAGTAATTTTTTCACCTTTATTATTGGTGTAACTTTCGTTAGTAGCCATGTTAAATTTGGCTAATGTTTTTCCTGATTCTAGATTGATGATTTCTGGCTCATTCCCTAAGTTACCAATCAACTGTACTTTGTTTCTAAGTGTGTTCATAATTTTAAATTTAATTGTTAAACAGTTAATACTATCGAGTTCTTATGTTTCGACACTGCAAATATGCGATCGCTTCCAAATGTTATTCGGTTGTTACTTATTTAAAATCGTTTGTAAATGTTTGTAGTCGTTTGTAAACGATTTAAAAATTGCTTATATTTGTTGTAAAGCGAATTATAACAGGGTATAACATGCAAATACAACAACTAAAAGATAGGTTAAAAAGTGTTGTAAAAATCATTGGTGCGCCTATTGACGAATTGCGGAAAAGATTGATGACTTTAGAAATTTCGCTGTCAATATTACTAATTTTAACACCTGCTGTTTTAATTTGGTTAGATGGTTCTACCCGATCAAGCATAAGTAATTATGCATACTCAAGTAAGAGTGAGTGGTTTGTTTTTTTAATTACGCTAGCTGCATCAATGTTTATATATAATGGTACTGCTTGGAAAACCAAATGGTATAATATTATTTTAGGAATTACTTTAGCGGGCATTGTGTTAACGCCTCATTTAGAATTTGAAATAATACACTTAATATTTGCTACACTATTTTTTGCTGGTAGTATTTTTGTGATGATTTATTTTAGCTCTAAAAAACAACGTTTGGTTAAAATTATCTGTGGTATAGTTTTATTAATAGGAATTGCTGGTTTTTATGTTTTTGAGTGGTATTCTTTATTTTGGGCAGAATGGATTGGAATGCTTCCTATTTGTATTCATTTTATTGGAGAATCAATAGGTAAAATAGATTAGTTAATAATGAAATTTAATATAGAAACAGAACGGCTTCTTTTAAGAGAACTAAGATTAACCGATTTAGAAGGCATGTTTGAATTAGACTCTAATCCTGAGGTGCACAGATATTTAGGAAATAAACCTATTAAAACTAAAGCCGAATCTCAAAAAATACTAGAAAGTGTTCTTAATCAATACAAAGAGCGAGGTATTGGTAGATTTGCAGCTATTGAAAAATCATCGGGCAACTTTATTGGTTGGACAGGGCTAAAATTTAATACCGGAGACAATGAAGCTTTGGGTAAAAAACGAGATTTTTATGATATAGGCTATCGTTTCATTAAAAGATATTGGGGGAAGGGCTATGCATCTGAATCATCTTTCAAGATGCTCGATTTTGGTTTTAAGGAACTAAAACTTAAAACTATAGTAGGAGCTGCTGAGACAAAAAACATTGCTTCAAATAAGGTGCTAAAAAAGATAGGATTACAATTTAAAGAAGTGTTTTCTTATGAAGATGTTAAGGTTAATTGGTATGAATTAAATAAAGAAGATTATGAGTAAACAATGTTTAGAATGTGGTGATAAAATTGTTGGTAGAATCGATAAAAAATTCTGTAGTGATGGTTGCAGAAATTCTTATAACAACAAGATAAATAAAGACAGTAAAAATTTAATTAGAAACACCAATAACAGGTTACGCAAAAATTACAGAATTTTAGAAGAGTTAAACCCAAACCAAAAAACAAAAATATCCCGTTCAAAACTTATTGAAAAGGGTTTCGATTTTAATTACTTCACAAGTATTTACACTACAAAGGCAGGGGCTATTTATTACTTTGTTTATAATCAAGGGTATTTGCCTTTAGAAGGCGATTATTATGCGCTGGTAAAAAGAGAATCTTAAGTAACATTTTTATCTAATTAAGTACTAATAAGTAAATATTTTTATGACTCTAGAATTGTTAAGCATACTTATTCCAATTTTAATTGTTGTAGTAATTTTTTTAATCTATTATTTTAATAGGAAACAGATTATCCTTAGAAAATTATCAAAGTTTAAATTCAAGCATATTTTGAGTTTTAAAACGGATGAATTAACTAAGGTAACTGGCAAGGTATTACATGTTCATGAACCATTTGTTATGCCTTATAGTAAACGTAAATGTGTTGCATACCTTTTTAAAATTGAAAGAAAGGTGAGAACAGGAAAGCATTCTCGTTGGAAAACTCTAATTGAAAAAGAAGATATTCAAGATTTTTTTATTGAAAAAAATGGAGAAGTTGTTATAGTTAAACCAAGAAAATCGCCCAAAAACTATTATGGTTATTTGGTAGAAGACACTAGTATTTCCTCTGGAACATTTAACGACCCAACACCAGAATTTAAAAAAGTTTTAGATGATTTTGGTATTGAAAGTGAAAACTGGTTTGGTTTTAATAAAACCTTAAGATATACTGAAAGGATTATTGAAGTTGGCGAAGTTATTACCGTTGGAGGTGTTGCAAAATGGAAAGCAATAGACAAATCTGTTTCTGGATATGAAAATTCTAAAATTGCTACATTAGAGAGCAGCGGAAATCAAAAAATAATAATCACTGATTTAATTAGTGCAAGGAGAACAGAGCTCCAGAACTTTCGTATCCCAATATCACGGTATTAAAAAAACAAAAAGAAAACACTAATTCATAGACGAACCTAAGGCGTCAGATTATTAAAAAAGTGTATGTTATTACTTCCAATTCTGACCTTTTAGTGTCATGGCAGCTTTAAGCACATCTTTTTGGCTAATTTGCCCTACTAATTTACCGTTTTCAACAATCGGAAAGCGACGCCTTTTTGCCTGCAAAAACTTATTGGCAGCATCAAAAATATTCATGTTTCCATCAATAGTTTCAACATCTAAAGCCATGTGTTTTTCAATAGTTTTATCTTGCATTGGCATATTATAATAACGGCTTTCGCTAATTTGCTTAATACAATCACCTTCAGATATAACACCTATTAATTCGTTTTTTTCATTTACCACCGGGCCACCCGAAATTCTATGTTTAATAATAGCCTGCATAACGCTTTCAATGGTTTGGTTAGGAGAAAATGTAACCAAATCCCTTGTCATATAATCACTTACCTTTAGTGGTGTAGCATCTGTAGTATTTGTTTTTTGTCTTCTAGCACCTTGAAAACTTTTAATTCCCATAATATTTAAAATTTAGTAATCTTAAATATACTTATTTTTTTTGAGTTTTCCTAAAAGAGAGCAATCCTTTAAAAAACAAAGTTAATTTCACGATAATTTAAAATTTTAAATAATTAGCATTCTTTTAAGATATTACATGCTATTTTTTTATAGTTTTAGCGAAATTTAAAAAAGTAAAAATGAAACGATTTTTAATGTTAGTTTTTTTGGCTGGATTTTTCCAAATAAACGCACAAAGCAATCCAGATTTAATAAAACACTACGAAGCTTATTACAAGCAAATGAAAGCTCAAGGCGATGTACAAGGGATAATTAATGCTATGACTCACTTAAATGTTTTATCTCCATTAAAGGCAAGACAAGATACTTTGGCTTATATTTATATGAGTGAGGGTAAGTATGTACAGGCATTAAATACTATTGGTATAGAAAAAAAAGTTGGAGATTCTGATATTGCAGTTGAGGTTAAAGCACTGTCTTTAAAGTCTGTTAAAAGACCAGAGTTAGCTATTGGTCATTTTGAAGAGCTTTTTAAAAGAAACCCAAATGCACTTGTTGCTTATGAGTTAGCAGAATTAAATTTGCAAACCCAAAAATTTGATGAAGCCTTAAAGCATATTACTTATGGTGTTGCAAATGCAAAAGATGACATGACAAAGGCATTTTATGAAACACAGCAACCTTATCAAGTGTCTTTAAAAGCGGCTTTTATGTATTTAAAAGCTATAGTTGTTTTTAGTCAAGATAAAAATGCTAATATTGATAAAGCAGTTGATATTTTAGATGAAACTTTAAAAACAGCTCCTAATTTTAATTTAATTCAAATTACTAAAAATGAGTTATTAAGACAAAAACAAGCGCAAACACAGGCAGCTACACAATCAAAAAATTAGATAAAAAAGATTATAAAAAAAAGCACCGATTCTAAATTTAGAATCGGTGCTTTTTTTTATAAATTTTTAATAAATGAATTTTTTTTATTGAGGCTTTTGAATATTCTGATTGTCTTTCTCTAACTTTTTATTCATTTGAAAGTTTAAATTAGAGACTGCAACTAAAAACTCTTTTATAGTAGATAAAAGCTCCTCTTTTCTTGTGGTTGATAGATTAGATAAGCTTTCTAATTTAAAAATTTTAGTTTCTAAAACCAGTATTCTAGCCAAAGTAGCTGGAGTGTTTACGGGCTCAGGGATATTCTTTTTTAAATCTTTTAAAAGCGTTATAATAGCTTTATTGTTGTCTTTAAAAAACACTAAATCAGCCTTTTTCACCTTTTTTACAATATCTACAAGCTGATAATATTCTTGCCAGTTTTCAATTGCGCCTTCAGTTTTTTCATCTAAACCAAAATCAATAAAATCAAGCTTAGATATATCACTTTCGGTTAATTCTTGAGTATTATTTTTGGTATCTGCATCATTAGCAATATTTTCTTCAGTTTTTTTACATGAATATATCACTATAAAAAGGCTAAGAATACTTAAAATTTTAATGTTCATTCTATAAATATGTTTGGAACGCTTTACAAAGATATAGGAATAGTTTGTTCTTTATGATTTTTTGATGAAATATTGAGACCATATTAACGAAAATGTACCCCTATAAAGTTTCTTAATATTGTGAATTTATCAATAAAATCTTATTATTTTTGAAAAATTCTTACAGACAGTGTTTTTAAATGAACCCAAAAATATTAATTATTGGTGCTTGCGGACAAATTGGCACAGAACTTACAACTAAACTTAGAGAGATTTATGGCGTTAACAATGTTATTGCCAGCGATATTAATACTCGTAATTTAGAACTTGTAAACTCTGGTCCGTTTGAAATTATTGATGCAAAAAACTTTAATGCTATTAAAGATTGTTGCAAAAACCACAATATAGATACTATTTATTTGATGGCTGCACTACTTAGTGCTACTGGCGAAAAGTACCCAATGGAGGCATGGGATTTAAATATGAATTCCCTTTTTCATGTGCTTAACTTAGCTAAAGGAGGGGCTATAAAAAAAATATTCTGGCCTAGTAGTATAGCTGTTTTTGGGCCTACTACGCCTCGAGAAAACACACCACAGCATACTACATGCGAGCCAACAACGGTTTATGGCATTACAAAACAAGTTGGCGAACGTTGGTGTGAATATTACCATAACAAATACGGTGTTGATGTTAGGAGCATTCGTTATCCTGGTATTATTAGCCATAAAGCTATGCCCGGTGGCGGAACAACCGATTATGCTGTAGAAATATATCATGATGCTGTAAAAACAAAAACATATAACTGCTTTTTGTCTGAAAACACCCAACTACCAATGATGTTTATGGAGGATGCCATAAAAGCAACTATAGATATTATGACTGTAAAAAAAGATGCTGTTAAAATAAGGTCATCGTATAATGTAGCAGCAATTAGTTTTACACCAAAAGAAGTAGCAGCATCTATAAAGCAACACATTTCAGATTTTGAAATTAGCTATAAACCTGATTATAGACAAGCTATTGCAGATAGTTGGCCAAAAAGTATTAATGATGATTCGGCAAGAAAAGATTGGAATTGGAAACACAGTTTTTCTCTAGAAGCTATTACAAAAGAAATGCTTTTTCAACTAAATAAAAAGTATAATAATCCTGCTAAAAAATAGAATTATAGGCGTAAAAAGTCTTTATTTGTATATTTCAATAAGCCTAAATCTTAATTAAGATGTTTGATGATTTTTTATTTAACGTAAAATATGGCATTAACCACGTACTAGATATTAATGCTTACGACCACGTTTTATTTTTAATAGTACTTACCGTTCCGTATGTTTTTAAAGACTGGAAACGTGTTTTGCTACTAGTTTCTGTATTTACCTCAGGACATACACTTTCACTTGTTTTAGCAGCTTACAATGTGGTAAATGTAAACGCCCAAATTGTTGAGTTTTTAATACCTGTAACCATTTTAATTGTCGCGCTTTATAATGTGTTTACAGCTGGCAAAGGTGCGCAAAAGGAAAAAATAGGTGTGCTTTTTTTAACCACTTTATTTTTTGGTTTGATACACGGTTTAGGCTTTGCACGCGAGTTTAAAATGCTGTTAAGCGACTCAGATAATAAACTCGTGTTATTGTTAGAGTTTGCTTTGGGGATAGAGTTTGCACAAGTTATAATTGTGTTTATTGTATTGTTTTTAAGCTACTTAGTGCAAATTATTTTTAGGTTTACCAAACGCGATTGGATTATGATAATATCTGCAATTGTAGTTGGTTTGGTAATTCCTATGCTACTAAATAGTGAGTTTTTATCTTAAAATTTTCGGAAAAGTTTAACGAACTTGCGTTGTAATTAAAATACGAACCGAGTATATTCGTTATATTGTTTCGCGTTAAGGATTGCAGAGGAAATCCTTTTGCTTTTTTGCAAAAGATTGTAACAAAAAGCCTGACCTTTTGCGGTTCTGCAAGGTTTTTTTAACCTTGTAGGTATGAGTAAAAGGTAACGCCATAATTATAAAATAAATTAATGTCTCAAGACAAACAACTTAAATACGATAAAGCTTACTTAAGGATAGCTAAAGAGTGGGGAAAATTATCGTACTGCAAACGTCGACAAGTTGGCGCACTTATTGTAAAGGATAGAATGATAATATCTGATGGTTATAATGGCACACCATCTGGATTTGAAAATTTTTGTGAAGACGATCAAGGCTATACTAAATGGTATGTATTACACGCCGAGGCAAATGCCATTTTAAAGGTAGCATCGTCAACACAATCAGCAAAAGGAGCAACGTTGTATATTACCATGTCGCCTTGTAAAGAGTGTAGCAAATTAATACATCAAGCGGGCATAATAAAGGTGGTTTACAATCAAGCATACAAAGACGATTCTGGACTGCGTTTTTTAAAAAAAGCAGGCATAGAACTTAAATTAATAGAAACTATAGAGGAATAATGTCTAATCAAAAAAAATATTTACCATTAATTCTAGGTGTTGCTATTGCAGCAGGTATTTTTATTGGCGGAAAATTAAATTTTTCTGACTCACCAGACCGCTTGTTCTCAACCAATAGTAAAAAAGATAAACTAAACAGACTTATAGATTATATTGATTACGATTATGTAGATGATATTAATACCGATAGTATTGTTGATGTTACTGTTAATGGTATTCTGGATAATTTAGATCCGCATTCGGTTTATATTCCTAAAGAAGATATGCAACGTGTTGCCGAAAATATGAAAGGCGATTTTGTTGGTATTGGTGTTAGTTTTTACACCTATAAAGATACTATTGCAGTTATTAGGCCAACCGAAAATGGACCAAGCGCCAAAGCTGGTATTAAAGGCGGTGATCGTATTATTATGGCTAATGGCGATTCGCTTTTTGGTAAAAACTTAAAGGATGTCGAAATTATTAAAAAGCTTAAAGGACCAATTAACACCAAGGTAAAATTAAAGGTATACAGAAAAGGCGAACCTGAGTTATTAGATTTTACCGTTAAACGCGATATTATTCCTATTAAAAGTGTTGATGCCGCTTATATGCTTACCGAAAAATTGGGCTATATAAAAATAAATCGTTTTGCTGAATCTACTTACAAAGAGTTTAAAAAGGGATTAGATAAATTAATCCATTTGGGGGCAACCGAAATTGCATTAGATTTACGGGATAACCCTGGTGGATTTTTAGGCATTGCAGAACAGATTGTTGATCAGTTTTTAGAAGATGATAAGCTTATTTTATTCACAAAAAACAAACGGGGCAGTATCGAAAAAAGTTATGCAACTAGTAAAGGTAAGTTTGAAGCAGGTAAAGTGTATGTGTTGATAGACGAAAACTCAGCTTCTGCCAGCGAAATTGTAGCAGGCGCCTTACAAGACAATGATAAAGGTACTATTATTGGTAGGCGTTCTTATGGTAAAGGTCTTGTGCAGCGTGAAATGGATTTAGGTGACGGCAGTGCAGTGCGCTTAACAGTATCTCGTTATTATACACCAACAGGACGCTCCATTCAACGACCATATAAAAAAGGACATAAAGATTATTATGATGAGTATTTTGATAGGTTAGAAAGTGGTGAGCTTTTAGACCCTGAAAAAATTAAAGTCGCCGATTCGTTAAAATTTACCACCCCAAAAGGAAAAATTGTTTATGGCGGAGGCGGTATAATCCCAGATGTTTTTGTGCCTATTGATAATAGTATGCATAACGAAACACTTACATATTTACTACGCCGTGGTTTTATTGGTAATTTTGTGTTTGAAGAATTAGAAAAAGATCGACATGCTTATGATGATATTTCAAGACAAGATTTTATTGATAGTTTTGAAGTAGGTGAGGATTTAGTATTCGCTTTTCAAGATTATTTAAATTTAAGAGCCGATTCTAAAGTTACTTTTGTGGCTTATCACGAAGAAGTAAAGCAATACATTAAAGCCACTTTAGCCGATCAACTTTTTGGTGCTGGCGCTTTTGAAGAAGTGTTCAATCAACGCGATATTATGATTGATGAGGTTATTAAGTTGAGTGATGGGAAGTAGTTTTTGTTAAATCTTATCATGCACCTTCACATGTTTACCACCATTCCAAAGCGTTAAAATATCTGTTGCTACATGCGCGCCACTTCCTGAAGCTATAGCAAATTGGCTACGCCAACCAGCTAAAGTACCAGCTACATATAAGTTTTCTTCAATTAAATGATTGGTGTTTTTTAACCAAATGCGGTCTTTTTCAATGTTTGCTCTTGGGTGTGGTTCAATAAACTGTTCTAAACCTTTTATCGTCATTAAGTTGGTGTAACCAACAGCAATAACAACTAGTTTAGCTTCGTAGTTATTTTTATTAGTTTCAACTATAAAACCGCCTGTAGATTTTGAAATACTGCAAACTTTTTCGTTTTCAATTTGATTAACATGCGGATATAAATCGTGTAGTTGTTTTTTTCCGCTTTCTAAAATAGAAGCACCTGTGGTTCCAGGGTTTAATCCTAAAACATTATTAAAAAGCGCACTCTGTAAATGTGATGTTTTTTGATGTGTTATAATAGCAACTTGTTTGTTTTTAGCAAAAGCTTTTTCTTTCGCAGAACCCAATACTAATGCGCATGATAAACCCGCTGCACCACCACCAATTATTAAAGCATCAAACATTATCTCTTCTCTTTTACTTTTTGTTCAATACGTTTTGAGGTTCGTAAAATCCCCATCATTATAATAACGCAAAACGATGCTAAAATAGTAATTAAGGCAATGATGCTATCGCCCTTAAAAGGCGCATTAAAATCTACCTTAGTAAGGTTAAAAATAATTAATCCTAAGGCAATAATGCTAAGTATTATAGTTAGTATTTTCATCTATTTTTACTTTTTTTGTAATTAGTATTTGATTGCCAAATGCCCATTATGGGCTTAAACTATATCAAACAAAGCTTTAATATTATGAGCAAATAATTTTACTGCTATGGCTAATAAAATAACACCAAAAACTTTACGCACTATATTAATGCCATTTTGACCAATAAGACGTTCTATTTTTGCCGATGTTTTAAGCACAATATAAATAATAATAACATTTAATAAAACAGCAACAATAATATTTTCAGTTCTAAATTCAGCTCGTAAAGAAAGTAAAGTTGTTAAACTTCCAGGTCCAGCAATAAGTGGGAAAGCTAAAGGAAAAACAGCAGTCGTCATTGAGTCGTGTTCTTCTTGTTTGTAAAGTGTAATGCCCAAAATCATTTCTAATGCAATAAAAAATAAAATAAAAGCACCAGCTACTGCAAACGAATTAACATCTATGCCAATAAGGTTTAAAATACTTTTTCCTAAAAACAGAAATACAATTAAAATAATTCCTGCAATTATTGAAGCTTTTTCGCTTTGTATATGTCCTGCTTTTTTACGTAAATCTATAACAATAGGAATGTTTCCAATAATATCGATTACTGCAAATAATACCATAAAAGCAGTAAAAATTTCTTTAAAATTAAGTTGCATAACTTTAAGTTTAGTTTTTTCGGCAAAAGTAGATGATTATAACCGATTTATAACCCTAATTTAGGGTTAAACTTATATTAAATCACGCTGATGAATGATTGTAAGCACAAGAATAAAAATTTTTAAAGTACTTTCAAAATATATAAATCTCGATTATCGAGTAAAGTTTCTCTATTTTAGCATCAAATTTTTAACCTAAAAATGTTTCAATTAGGAAAAACCATAGTTTCAGAAGATATTATAGAAAAAGACTTTGTGTGCAATTTATCAGCATGCAAAGGTGCATGTTGTATTGATGGAGATGCTGGTGCACCACTTGATGAAGAAGAGGTTAAAATTTTAAAAGATATTTACCCTAAAGTAAAGCCTTTTTTACGTAAAGAAGGTATTGAAGCCATCGAAAAACAAGGCACACATATAACTACAGAATTTGGCGATTTTGAAACACCTTTGATTAATAATGCCGATTGTGCGTATGTAATTTTTGACGAAAAAAGAACAGCACTTTGCGGTATTGAAGAGGCTTATAATCAAGGAGAAATTTCTTGGAAAAAACCAGTGTCTTGTCATTTATATCCAATTCGTGTAAAGGCATATTCTGAATTTTCGGCTGTAAATTATGATAAATGGGAGATTTGCGATGACGCTTGTTCGCTCGGTGCAGAATTACAAGTTCCTGTTTACAAATTTGTAAAAGAAGCCTTAGTTAGAAAATTTGGCGAAGATTGGTATACAGAATTAGAAAAGGTTGCTAAAACTTTTTAACAGACTCAAAATTTCTATTTATAAACCATCTAATAAGCCTTTTAAACAAAGGGTTTTATAGGTCTTAAACGTGTTTGTTTTTCAATTTTAAATTCTAACCCCATTAAATTTAAACTACTGATAATCAATATTTTAAATCTTTTTGTATGTTAAACATTGAATACGTAAGATTTTTTTTGGTTGTTAAAAACTTGTTGAAAAGGTTTCTTGAATTCTTTAAAAAGATAGCAATCATTTTACAATCTTTGTTATCCTGAAATTGCATCAAATTTTTAGTCCAATCTTTTATAAAAAAACACAAAACTATGTCGCAAGCTATAGAACCCATTTTACAAGAAAACAAAGATCGTTTTGTTATTTTTCCTATACAACATCATGATATTTGGGAATGGTATAAAAAGCAAGAGGCAAGTATTTGGACAGCAGAAGAAATAGATTTACACCAAGACATTAGCGATTGGAATACCAAATTAACTGACGATGAGCGTTATTTTATTAAGCATGTGTTAGCCTTTTTTGCAGCTTCTGATGGAATTGTTAATGAAAATTTAGCTGAAAATTTTGTATCTGAAGTGCAATATACAGAAGCTAAATTCTTTTACGGATTTCAAATTATGATGGAGAATATTCATTCAGAAGTATATTCATTATTAATTGACACTTATGTAAAAGATGATAAGGAAAAGGATGCCTTATTTAATGCTATTGAAGTTTTTCCAGCTATTAAAGAAAAAGCAGATTGGGCACTTAAATGGATAGATTCTCCAAGTTTCGCAGAGCGTTTAATTGCTTTTGCAGCGGTAGAAGGCATCTTTTTTTCAGGAAGTTTCTGTTCTATTTTTTGGCTTAAAAAACGTGGGCTTTTACCAGGATTAACATTTTCTAACGAGCTTATCTCAAGAGACGAAGGATTGCATTGCGATTTTGCTGTGCACTTACATCAAAATCATATTATAAATAAAGTGCCAAAGGAAAGAATTACTGAAATTTTAACAAACGCTTTAGATATTGAACGCATGTTTATTACCGAATCGCTTCCCGTAAGTTTAATTGGTATGAATGCAAAATTAATGACGCAATATCTTGAATTTGTAACCGATAGATTATTAGGGGAGTTTGGCTGCGATAAAGTATACAATTCAACCAATCCTTTTGATTTTATGGATATGATTTCGCTACAAGGAAAAACAAACTTCTTTGAAAAACGTGTGTCTGAGTATCAAAAGGCAGGTGTTCTTAATAAAGAAGACGAAAAGAATAAATTTAGTTTTGATGAAGATTTCTAAATAGAAATTGAGCTAAAACTTTAATATAAATGTTTCGCAGTCTTTGAGACCTCAAAGAGAGCGATTTTCAACAAATAGTAAATATTTTAATTAACTGATCTTGAAACTGATTAACCACTAGTTTCAATTTTAGAACATCCAGCTAACCATTTTCTGAATTTGGTGGTTCAGAAAAAACTTAAAAACGTGTAAAAATTATGTATGTAGTAAAAAGAGACGGCAGAAAAGAGCAAGTAATGTTTGATAAAATTACCGCTAGGGTAAGAAAACTATGTTATGGCTTAAACGAATTAGTAGACCCATTAAAAGTAGCCATGAGAGTGATTGAAGGCTTGTACGATGGCGTTACTACCAGTGAGCTTGATAATCTTGCTGCAGAAGTTGCGGCTACTATGACAACTGCACATCCAGATTACGCACGTTTAGCGGCTAGAATTTCGGTCTCTAACTTACACAAAAACACCAAGAAAACCTTTAGCGAGGTAATGACCGATCTTTACACCTATGTAAACCCAAGAACCAATAAAAAAGCACCATTATTGTCTGATGAGGTTTACCAAGTTATTATGGATAATAAGGATAGATTAGACTCTACAATTATTTATAATCGCGATTTTGGGTACGACTATTTTGGATTTAAAACCTTAGAGCGTTCTTATTTATTAAAACTTAACGGAGAAATTGCAGAACGCCCGCAGCATATGCTTATGCGTGTTTCAATAGGTATTCATCTTAACGATTTAGATGCAGCCATAGAGACTTATGAGCTGATGTCCAAAAAATATTTTACACACGCTACACCAACCTTATTTAATTCGGGCACACCAAAACCACAAATGTCATCTTGTTTTCTTTTAACTATGAAGGAAGATAGTATTGATGGGATTTATGATACGCTAAAACAAACCGCAAAAATATCGCAATCTGCAGGTGGTATTGGGTTAGCAATACACAATGTACGAGCAACAGGAAGCTATATTGCAGGAACTAACGGTACATCAAATGGTATTGTGCCAATGCTTCAAGTATTTAACGATACAGCACGCTATGTAGATCAAGGCGGCGGAAAACGTAAAGGTAGTTTTGCTATTTATATTGAAACATGGCATGCTGATATTTTTGATTTTCTTGAATTAAAGAAAAACCATGGTAAAGAAGAAATGCGTGCGCGTGATTTATTTTATGCGATGTGGACATCGGATTTATTTATGAAACGTGTACAAGAAGATGCTCAATGGACCTTAATGTGCCCTAATGAGTGCCCAGGATTAGACGAAGTACATAGTGAAGCATTTGAAGCTTTATACACGAAATATGAAGCTGAAGGAAAAGGACGCAAAACCATTAAAGCGCGCGAGCTTTGGGAGAAAATTTTAGAATCTCAAATTGAAACAGGTACGCCATATATGTTGTACAAGGATGCAGCAAACCGCAAATCTAATCAACAAAATTTAGGTACTATCCGATCGTCAAACTTATGCACAGAGATTTTAGAATACACATCTCCAGACGAGGTTGCTGTTTGTAATTTAGCATCAATAGCCTTACCAATGTTTGTTAAAAATGGCACATTCGATCATAAAGAATTATTCCGTATTACAAAACGTGTAACTAAAAACTTAAATAGAGTTATTGATAGAAATTACTATCCTGTAAAAGAAGCAGAAAACTCAAATATGCGTCATCGTCCAATCGGGTTAGGTGTTCAAGGATTAGCAGATACGTTTATCCAATTACGTTTACCATTTACTAGTGATGAAGCAAAACAATTAAATCAAGATATTTTTGAAACCCTTTACTACGCCGCTGTAACAGCAAGTATGGAAGAAGCAAAAGCAGATGGTCCATATCAAACTTACGAAGGTTCTCCAATAAGCAAAGGCGAATTTCAGCATAATTTATGGGGATTAAAAGACGAAGAATTAAGCGGTAATTGGGATTGGGCAAAATTACGCAAGCAAGTACTTAAAAACGGTGTGCGTAACTCGCTGTTAGTAGCGCCAATGCCAACAGCATCAACGTCTCAAATTTTAGGCAACAATGAGTGTTTTGAGCCTTACACATCAAACATTTACACGCGCCGTGTATTATCAGGTGAGTTTATTGTTGTTAACAAACATTTATTAGAAGATTTAGTAGAGTTAGGGCTTTGGGATGATAACCTAAAGCAGGCTATAATGAGAGCAAATGGATCTATTCAACATATAGATGTTATTCCTCAAGATATAAAAGACCTTTACAAAACTGTTTGGGAGCTTAGTATGAAAGATATTATTGATATGTCTCGCCAACGTGGGTATTTTATTGACCAATCACAATCGCTTAACTTGTTCTTAGAAGGCGCTACAATGGCAAAATTAACATCAATGCATTTTTATGCATGGAAAAGTGGCTTAAAAACAGGCATGTATTACTTACGTACTAAGAGTGCTGTTGATGCTATTAAATTTACTTTAGACACTAAGAAAAAAGAAGAGCCTGTTCCTGAAACTGTTGAGGCAAATAATGCTGTAGTACAACAAGAAGAAGCTAAGAAAAAGAAGTTAGCAGCACAAAATGCCGCTAAATTTGCACAACAAAATAAACCAGAAGTAGAAGTTGAACCTATGAGTGCTGATGAAATGAAAGCACTTATTGCTCAAGCCAAAGCTGCAGAAGGAGACGATTGTTTAATGTGCGGATCTTAATTTTAAATTAATATCGATATTATTTAATTAATATTATAAAACCATCTCTCAATTGAGGTGGTTTTTTGCTTAAAACATTAATATTATTTTATGTTAATTTAGCTATATTTTTTAAATCTTGTAAATGTTGCTGCAGTGGCAGTTATGCTTGCCGTTTTGGTTGTTATGACAATGGATGCTATTATAGATTGGAGAACCATACTAATAGCTTTATTTTGTTGTTACCTTACTTTTGGAAAAAAATAGCAACAATGTGGATTATTCTTGTCGGAGCTATATTAGGGTGTTTACTACTACTTATTTAATATATCTGTCCCTAAATAACCATCATCTTTATTGTAATACCAAGCTCTGGTTTTAGGCATTTTAATACCGTTAATAATTTCTTCGTCGGTAAGTAAAATGTATTCTCCGCTATCTTTTTTAATAGAACCATTGTGGTCAGTTTTATAAAATTGATAGACTTCCATGGCATAAGTTTTTGGGTTAAAATAAAAATACCAAACATCCTTACCAACGGATGCTTCATAGGTGGCTTTTAATACTAAATAAGGTTTCCCTTTAAATGTTTTTTGTTCAACTTTTTCATGAATTATAGTGCCTTTGTCTTTAAGTTTCATAGGCAAACCATATAAATAGGTATAGTAATTTTTGTAAAGATTGGCACGTTCGCAACTTAAATTATGTGTTTTTAAAACCGCGTTTGATAAATTTGTTTTTCCGTTTAAACTTATTAAGCATTTATCTTTATTCAAATTATATTCAGAGATTATAGAATCTCTTTTTGTTTTTAAATAAAACTGCTCTTTGGGTAAATTAATAATGATTTTTGAAGTTCTATTAGAGTTTTTAGGAGATTCCATAGTAACATAAAGCGTATCGTTAAATGTTTTCCATTTATTTTGTGAGTCATGATATTTAATAGCTTTATCAAGCACATCTAATCCGCTAATTTGCTGGCTAAACGATAAAAAATTAAAAAGAAAGAGAACAGAAGCAGTAATTAAAATTCGCATAATATATGGTTCGTTTTTTTCCAAAATAAGAAATAAATAGAAGAAACTACTAAACTCCTTTTTTTGGATTTAAATTCTGAATCAATTAACTTAACAAAATTTTAAAAAATGTATAGTCGACAAACTAAATTATAAAGCATCCATAACTAATATTTTATACTTAAGTATGAGATTAAATGGATGTTCGTGTGACAGTTTTAAAACAATAATTATAAGCACATGAAATACGAATTTTATATTACTTTTTGGTATGATTAGAAAAACAATATTTTTTGCATTTTTAATCGTATTAGGTATTCTCCTTTTTGTTAATCCAAATTTTAAAGCAATTTCGGCTGGAGTTGCTATTTTACTTTTTGGAATGATAATGCTAGAAGAAGGTTTTAAAGTTTTTACCAAAGGACCACTTCAAAACATATTAAAAAAAGCGACTAATAAACTTTATAAAAGTATTACTGCCGGAGCTTTTGTTACAGCTTTAATTCAGTCTAGCTCATTAGTATCTGTAATTACTATTTCATTTATTAGTGCAGAGTTAATCACTTTAGCAGGAGGTATTGGGTTAATTTTTGGGTCTAATATTGGTACTACTGCTACAGCGTGGTTAGTGGCTGGTTTTGGACTAAAAATTAAGATTTCAGCATTGGCGATGCCTATGTTGGTTTTCGGAATTGTTTTTTCATTTCAAAAAAAACCAGCGCTAAAAGGCATTGGTAATGTTTTAGCAGGTTTAGGTTTTTTCTTTTTAGGCATTCATTACATGAAAGAAGGTTTTGATGTTTTTAAAGAGTATATCGATTTATCGCAATTTGCAGTTTCAGGTTTTTTAGGGGTGTTTATATATACAGGTTTAGGTATAATTATCACCACTATTTTACAATCTAGTAGTGCTACTTTAGCGTTAATTTTAACAGCACTTGCTGCAGGACAAATAGAATACGAAAACGCTCTAGCATTAGCCATAGGAGCTAATGTAGGCACAACAATTACTGCTGTTTTAGGTTCTTTAGGTTCTAATGCTGCAGGAAGAAGGTTGGCAGGAGCACATCTTATTTTTAATGTTATAACGGGTTTAATTGCTATAGTTTTTATTTATCCATTGGCTAGATTGGTAAATAATTTATCCGAATTTATGCAAATAGTAAACACCAATTACGTATTAAAGTTAGCATTATTTCATACTATTTTTAATGTTATAGGTGTTGTAATTATGATTCCTTTTATTAAAAAACTAGAACATTTATTATTAAGAATAGTTAAAGCAAGACCAGATTCGGATAAAGATGTAGATGAACCAAAATACTTAAATCCAGCGGCATTAAAATTCTCTGGGACTGCAATTTCTACTTTAGTTAAAGAATCGAAATATCTTTATAAAAACAGCATTTTTGAAATTGTCTCGCATGCTTTAAATATTCATAGGGAAGACATAAAATCTGATGAAAAGGTAAAGGAAATCATAAAGAAATCTGATACGGATTTTAAAACAGATATTGAAGATTTATACTACACTAAGGTTAAAAATATTTATGGTGAGATAATTAGATATGCCACAACTGCAGAAAGTGATTTAAAACTAAATAAAAAACAAGTTAAAGCAATTTCGGATATAAAAATAGCTAATATAAAAATGGTTGAAATTGTAAAAGAGGCTAAAGAATTAAACAAAAATATTGCCCAGGCTTTAACTACAGATAACAAGTATATGCGTGATGAATATAATAATTTTAGAAAAAAATTAACAAAAGTATTGAGAGTTATATATTTATTTAGAACAGAAGAGAATTATAAAGATTATGAGTTAAAACTTAAAGAGTTAAAAAAAGACGCCAAAGCAAATAAAAGGCACAGTAATAAATCTATTGATAAATTAATAAGAAAGAATTTAATAACTGCAGAAATGGCGTCATCATTATTTAATGATTATACCAACGTAAATGATATGATTAAAAAGTTAATAGAGGTAGCAGAGCTACTCTACACAAAACACGATTCATTATTAGATAACTCATAAGATTAATTTTTATAGAAATACTCAGAAAGAGTAAGCTTTTATTATTTAGATTTGCATTCGAAAAAAATACGTAGTAAAAATAAAATCAATGTATTTATAAAGAACTAATGATGCCATCGAAAATTAAGAGTTTTACTTTCCTTATTTTATTTAGTTTTAATACTTATCTAAGTATTGCCCAGATACAAGGAAGATTAGTTGAAGAACAAAATCAACCTTTAGAATATGCAACAGCAGCCTTATATAAACTTGAAAATAGCGAATTAGTTACTGGAGTAATTTCAAACGAAAAAGGTGTTTTTGAAATTGAGAATATAAAAAGAGGCACCTATTACATAGAGGCTTCTTTTTTAGGATACGAAAAAAAACGAATAAATAATATTGTTGTAAAATCTAAGGGTCAAAAAATTGATTTGGGGACAATTCAGCTGGTGTTGGGCACACAACTAAATGAAGTGGTTTTACACGCAGAACGTAATACTGTTATAAACAAAATTGATAGGCAAGTATTCGAAGCTTCAAAATTTAAAAGTGCCCATGGCGGATCAGGAATTGATGTGATAAAAAATTTGCCATCAGTAAGTGTGGATAGCCAAGGTGAAATTAGCGTACGAGGGAGTACTGGGTTTGTAGTATTACTAAACGGTAAGCCTATACAAGGAGATGCAAGCAATTTAATAGCGCAATTACCAGCTAATGCCATTCAAAAAGTTGAGGTAATTACTGCACCATCAGCTAAATATGACCCAGAAGGAAAAGCAGGAATTATAAATATTTTAACTAACAAAGGCGCTGCAAATGGAGCCTTTGGTCTGGTAAATATCAAAGGAGGATTACCTTCTTTTGAAACTTACGGTAATGATGTATCTCACAAACGCCATGGTATTGATGCTACTTATAATCTTAGAACTGATAAATGGAATATTTCTTTAGGTGCAAATTATCAAAGAAATGATTTAGGCGGAAGACGAGAAGGAGATGTATTTACAATTCTAAATAATACTAAAACACAATTCCCATCAGTTGGGGAGCGTAGTTTTGATGAAACTAATTATAGCGGACGTTTTACTGTCGATTTTATACCAAATACATCAGATAACTTTTCTTTTGGTTTTTTTGCAGGAAAACGCAGTAAAGCACGATTGGCGGATATTGTGTATTTTGACAATCATTCGGTAACTCCAGCAGATAGCAATAATAGAAATTATACATTTCAGTATTTTAATCATAATTTAAGAGAACGTAGAGGTGATTTTGTATTAGGAAGTTTAGACTGGACACATAGTTTTACTGATGCCTCAGAATTATCAGCATCTTTTCTATACGAATACACTTTATTAGGCGGACCAACAGTAAATCAAAATTTAGGAGAACCAGACCGATCTATTTTATATCAAGATGAATTTAACACCAATGATAATCCTCTACACGGTGCGCGTTTTCAGTTAGATTACAAATTTAAACCTTTCGATTTTGGAATTTTAGAAACGGGTTATCAATACAGAGATTTATCACATACTGGTGATTTTGTATATGAAAGACGTACAGATTTTAATAACGAATTTGAGTTGGTTCCAGAATTTTCAAGTGAAGTAGATTTAGAGCGAACTATTCACTCAGGATACCTACAGCTTTCAGGTAAAAAGGGAAAATGGGAATATGCTGCAGGCTCTAGATTGGAAATTATGGACAGGTCTTTCAGATTAAAAGATAAAACAAACACAGTTGACGAGACGTTAATTTATGATTTTGTAAAACTATATCCTTCAGCATCTATTCAATATGAAATTAATGAAAAAACTAAAATTAAGGCGGCTTACAGTAAGCGTGTAGAACGCAATTCTACATTTAAAATGAATCCGTTTGCCGAACGCGAGCATTCTGAAACTTTAGAGCAAGGTGATAAAAATTTAAGACCAGAATTTATTGATTTGGTGGAGTTAGGAATTACAAAAGATTTAAAAGGGGGTAATTCGGTTTTTGCAACAGGCTATTTTAGACATGTAGATAATGTGGTAAACCGTGTTAATACGATTTATAATGATACTATTTTAAATAGAATATATTCTAATGTTGGAAACGCAAAAGCCATTGGTTTAGAGGTAGGTACAGAATTAAAGCTTGCAAAAAACTGGAGTAATTTTGTTGGCGCAAATATTTATAATTACAGTATTGATGGAAGTTTTGATAACCGAGTAATCGATAATGATGCTACAATATATTCTATTAACTTGAACTCAACATGGCGTTTTTGGGATAATGCTTCGTTACAATTTACTTTTAATTATTTATCAGATAGAAATACAGCACAAGGTGAAGATTCTCGATTTTACGCACCAAACCTGACGTTTCAAAAATCATTTATGAATGATAGGTTAACAGCAACGCTGCAATGGCAGAATATAGATTTAGGGCTTTTAAACACCAACGAGCAACAGATTACAACGTTTAGACGTAACGAGTTTTTTACTACTACCAATTATATTTATGAAGTAGATATGATAATACTTAATCTATCTTACACTTTTAAAAAAGGGAGTAATAAATCAAAGTTTATTGATAGTGAATTTGGTAAGAAAGAATTCTAAATTAAGATGTAGCTAAATAAAAAGGCACGGAAGAAAAATTTTTCTTCCGTGCCTTTTTAGAATATAGATTAAATTTTACTCTTCTTTAACCGCACTATTTCCAGGCTCAATACCCTCATCCGCAACATTTATAGTTGCAGGTTCAACAGATGCATCATGTGAGTTATAATACTCTTCTAAAAGATTCATAGTTGCAGTTAATAAATCTTTGGTTTCAGTTAACAAACCAAAATATAAACTTGTATTTTTTGGGCTAGATTCTTCAGTACGTGTTCTTGCAACTTGCTTTACAATTTTATCGGTTACCAAAGCAAAGACTTCCTTTTTACGATTAATAATTTCACCAATTTGATCGAAAGAGTGCGAGTTGAAAGCTTCTTTAGTTTCTGTAAATAAAGTTTCTAAGGCGTTATCTATTTCCTTGAGCTCCTTAATCTGACTAAATTTCAACTTCTTATGATTATTATTAATATGTTTATGGCTTACTTTAGAAATGTATTCTAAAGATTGCACGATATCTTCTAAGTAGCCTAAAATGTTAATGTAAAAACTGCTTGCTCTTAAACTGGTTTCATCTAAATTTTTAATAAAATAAAAAATATTATCACGTAAATTATCTACTTCATCAGATAGTTTTGCTACCTGTTTTTTATTCTTTTTAAGTAATGTTAAGTCTTGCTTACTTAAACCTGTTATAGCATTAGAGTAAATTCTGCTTCCTCGTTTTACTACGTTAGCAATATTGTCTGCACTTTCGATTATAACACCCTGTACAGAGCTGCTTCCAGTGTCTTTTAAGCTATCCTCATCTAAAGATTTTATAGAACTATTCTTATGTGATTTGTAGTTTCTATATAATAAGAAAGCAGTAATTAATAATAAGATTGGAGTCATTACTTGAGGATTCCAGTTTATTAAAAACACTACTGTACCGGCAGCAACAAAAGCTCCAATAGCAGTACCAAACCAGCCACCTATTACATTTAATACACCAGCTACTCTATAAACAGCACTTTCTCTTCCCCAAGCACGATCTGCTAAAGAGGTTCCCATGGCTACCATAAATGTTACATAGGTTGTAGATAATGGTAATTTCATTGACGTTGCTATAGCAATTAATACACCCGCTACCATAAGATTTACAGAGGCTCTAATCATATCAAAAGCAGGCGCATCAATACTTTGATCTTTTGTTAAATGTATGCTTGGTTTTTTAAAACTATTATTAATACTATTTTGTAAAGAATTTGGTATAATAATACTAAAATAACGAGATAAATCTGATGAGCCTTTCACCAAGGCTCTAGATAATAAATTAGGTTCAAATTTTTCGTGAGTTTCACTTTGTCTAGATAAGCTTATTTCTGTTTCAGCAACAGTTTTTGCTTTTTTAGAAAACCACAAAGTAAGTACCATAATAGTACCCGCAATAAACAATAATAATGGCTCTGCAGGCACTTTTTTGTCTAATACTGCCATAGACATTGCAGTATCCATTCCACCAGATACCCAAGCTTCGTAGGAGTGGTAAGCAGCCATTGGTACTCCAATAAAATTAACTAAATCGTTACCAGAAAAGGCTAAGGCTAAACCAAAAGTTCCTATAGCTATAACTACTAATAGCACTGTTTTTCTGGTTAGTTTCTCAAAAATAAATGAAAACAAGGTCCAGAAAGCAAAACTGCCCAGAATAATAAACACCTCGTTACCTTCTAGTAATCCCTTTAGTTCTTTATAGTAAGGCGTGCCTTTAAGACCTTTTAAGAAAATAAAATATGTGATTGCGGTTAGTGCTACACCACCAAAAATAATTCCGAAATTTTTTATTTTTTTCTCATAATTAAATGTAAAAATAACACGAGACACCCATTGTACAACAGCACCAACTGTAAAGGCGATTAAGACCGATAGTAAAATGCCAAAAATAATTTCTGAAGCTTTTTT
The DNA here is from genome assembly GCF_021728535.1 of Wocania arenilitoris. GTDB lineage: Bacteria > Bacteroidota > Bacteroidia > Flavobacteriales > Flavobacteriaceae > Wocania_A > Wocania_A arenilitoris. Next base: position 143,034 of record NZ_JAKKDU010000003.1, read on the forward strand.
AGTATTTATATAACTGCTTAAATCTGCAAATGTTTGCGTGTCTGAAGCGCCTATTTTAATTAAGGACATTACAACTGCTGCTCCAAGTAAATTAAACACAATAGAAACCGTTGTAGATGTTGGTAAACCTAAAGTATTAAAAAAATCTAGAAGTAAAATATCTGTTATCATTACTGCCATGAAAATGAGCATAATCTCCCCAAATTCAAATTGCGCAGGAACAAATATTCCTTTACGAGCTACTTCCATCATGCCACTAGAAAAAACCGCTCCAATAAAAATACCCAAGCTAGCAACTATCATAATTGTTCTTAAAGAAAGTACTTTAGAACCAATGGCAGAATTTAAGAAGTTAATAGCATCGTTGCTTACGCCAACAATAATATCAGCAACAGCTAATACTGTAATGGCAATTAACATAAATAAATACATATTTTCCATAATATCTTAATTTGTTTTGCAAATATCTAGACTTTTTGGTCTATAATGTTACGTTAATGTTATTTTTTTAAAAGTGAAAATCGAATCCTAATCTAAATGTAATATTATCTTCATTTCCATCAACAGATGTATAGCTTATATCACTTTGTACTTTTAATTTATGTCCATGGACAAACTTATTTAAACCTAAAGTGTATTGCTTTACAGGAAGTGCATTAGTTATAGTTTCATAATCTATATTTGTATATCTTCCAGCTACCTCAAAATTACTTTCAAATAAATAACCTGCTTGTAAGTTTAATGCATTACCTGTTAAAACCACATCTCCAGTTGGTGTTATACCATCTAATTCTGTAGCAATTTCATTGTCAGCAGTACGTTTTGCATATTCGCCCATAAACGAGAATCCATTATGTTTATACATAGCATCAACAAATATAGTAGTTTGATCGGTTTCGTAAATAGAACCATCTGTTCTAATCATATAATCACCAGCAAAACCTCTTTCTCTAACCGCATTTTCGTTAAAGTTATATGTAAATGTTAGTGATAACTTTGGCTTTTCTTCTCTTTTTAAATCAGAAGCACTATAATCGCCTTTAGATTCAAAGGCTCCAAAAGGTAATAATTCTAAACGACCTGTGTATTGTAAACCACCTTCATTACCTTCAGTTACATTCCTTCCTTCTCCTTGTGAAAGGGCTACTTTCTCACGTATTAAAAAATTATCGCCTAAATAAAATTTATGGCGTAATTGAATACCAATATCACGGTCTAAAGTAAAACGACTGTTAAGTAAAGAACGATCTATAAGTTGTAGATTACCAGATGATATAACACGTTCTACGTTACCAGGCAATTTAGTTTGTCCTGCCCAAAGCTCCCAGTTTTTTGCAAAGTGCCACATTAAAACGGCATCAAGGATGTAACGTGGGGTATTTCGATTAAATTGATTTCCACCAGATAAATCCCTATTGGAAAGTCCTAATTCTATCTTATATTTTAATTTTGGACTGTAAGCAAAACCATCAAATTTTAAACGAGCACGACGAATAATAAAATTGTGTTCTGGACTACCATATTGATCGCCGTCATGATCCCACGATGATATATATCGCATTTGAAAACGAGGTGCAAATTTTATACTAAAAGAACTGTCTTTTGCAGTAAAATTAATTAATCCTTTACCAAATTTGGTGTCGCTAATTTCTTGTGAATAAAGTGGTGATAATGCTAAAAAAGCAATAACTGCCAGTGTGAATTTAAGTTTCATTATAGTTTTATTAGTTTTTGTCGCTGCAAATAACTAAAACCAATGTTAACTTAATGTTTCCTAATAATTAATTTTAAAACAAAAGAGACTGCCTTGGATAAGGCAGCCTCATTAGAAATCATAATAATGTAGTCGACAAAAACTAATTGATTATAATGAAATACTAATTGTTTGTCTTAAGACATGGTAAATATCAAGGTTTAAGTTAATGCGAATGTAACTCTAATATTAATTTATTATTAAGCTTTCCAATGTTAAATCTTTAGCGGCAATGTTTTTATAAAAACCTAATAATCAATTTATTACAATTACAATGTTAATTTAGTGTTAAGTCAAGGTTGTTTTAATGTTATGCGATTTGTATCTTTGAATTATAATGTTTAAAACCCCATAATTATGAAGAAATTAATTTTATTACTTTTCACCTTTTTAATTACTGTGGTATCTTTTGCTCAAGACAAGCAAAAGAGAGATTTAAAGCTCAATAAAGAAACCAACTTAATTGATGTGGTTTATTATCATGATGATGGTACTGTTAGCCAAACAGGATCGTTTACTGCTGATGGTAAATTACATGGTAAGTGGTTAAGCTTTAACACAGCAGGTGAAAAAATCGTTTCTGCAAATTATGATAATGGTAAAAAAGTCGGCAAATGGATTCATTGGATTGAAGGCAAAAAAAAGGTAGTTAACTATGACAATAATGTTGCTTCCTTATGACTTGATTCTAATTTTGAAATAAAAAAATCGTCTAAAATTATTTAGGCGATTTTTTTGTTTTATGTATTTTAGTAAAGATTAAAACTTGTAAGCATAGCCTATGGAAAACTCTGTTCCAGGTTCTCTTAAAGAAAACACTTTGTCTTCAGCTCTAAAAGATTGATAAACGCTTTCTCTTTCAGCTCCTAAAATATTAGAAATTTTTATATCTATTGAAGATTTTTTGTCTTCTCCAAAAGATTTATTTAGTGTAAAGTTTAAACTTTCAAAAGGTATAGTAAATACATCAGGTACACCTCCTAAACCAACAACTTCTAGTGTTTTACCTTGCATATTAAAAAACAAGCCTGTTTGTAATCCCATTTCTTCATTAGAATAATTTAGGCTAGTATTTATTAAGAAAGGCGATTGCCCTTGCAGGTTTCTTTTCCTATCAATAGTTTCACCAGTTCTAGCGTTAGCTTGTCTTGAGTTAAACTCTTCATCAGACATGGTTAACTCAGATTCTGTAACAGAGGCATTTAAAGAGAATTTTAAGTTTGTTAAGCTTTCAGCAATAAATCCTAAATTTTTTCTAAACTCTACTTCAGCGCCATAAACCTTTGCACTACCCAAATTTCCAATTGTTAACTGAGTTGGAGCAGAAGCAAAGAATGATTTTTCGAGAGGATCTGTAAAGTCTTTATAAAACCCACTAATGGCAAACATTTGTCCAGCATCGCCAAAATTCTCAAACCTTAAATCGAGGTTGTTTATATAAGTTGGTTTTAAATCAATATTACCAATAAATAATCGATCTGTTATGGGATCAAATATTTGCGATAAAGAAGCCTCTTTAAAAGAAGGTCTTGCAGTAGTTCTATAATAAGAGGTGCGAATATTGGATTTTTCGGTAACCGCATAAATAAAGTTTGCTGAAGGAAATAAATCATATTCATCTAGTACTTTAAATCTATTATATAATATAACACCATCTTGCCCTGTGTAATACGATGTAAAAGCCTCAGCCCTTAGTCCTAAAATAGACTTTAAGTTTTCAGTAATATTAAATTCGTTAGAAATATAGGTTGAAGAAATATGCTGTTCTCCTTCATAGGCATCGTTAGGATTAAAGATGTCTCCAGAAATAAGGTAGGTGCCTTTAGTATTATCTCTATTCCAAATGTTTTCTGGTAATAGTAAATTATTAGGGTTGCCATTAGCAACTGGTGTACCATTATTATCAAAAGTCCAGTCATCAACACTAAAATCTCTAAACTTATAAGTGTGACCACCTCCAAATTTTACTTTAGCAGGTTTTCCAAATAATTCATATTTTTTACTAAAATCTAGCTTACCAGCCCAATTTTCTTCTTGTAAAAAACGCCAAATACGAATAGGGAATGTAGCAGCAGATGCACTAATAAAATATTCGCCTGTTTGCGATTGCTGTAATGGCGTTACTCTATGATCTAAATCGTGTACTTTTGAAATTGTAGGAGATAATTTCCAGTCTAAACTCCAATCGTTATCTGTTCCAAATGAATGTTCTCCATTTAAAAGGACATTGGTTACTGAGCGCTCTGTGTAAGTAATAGCATCTTTTGTTAATGGCTCGAAGCCAGATCCAGATCCAGGCCCACCTTGTGCTACAAGCTGGTTAAAGAAACCACCTGCGGATTCGCCATTTTGAATATGCAATACATTAACTTTATATTTTGAATTTTGGGTTTTAAATGTAAGACCAACAAGACCATTTACAAGGACATTGTTTATACCTTCGCTACCAGTTGAAATTCTATCAGTAACTAATTGATTGTTTGATCTATCATTAGCATCAATAGAGAATGCACCGTCTAGACGATTTTCGTAAAACGTAGTACTGTTCTTATACGAAAACGATGCTAAATACCCTAACTTATTATTTTCTCCAACTTCAAACTGATCGCCTAATGTAAAACCAAAATCAAAATTTGGATTACTAGTGGTCTCTTTAGCTCTTAACTCACTATCAAAACGTCCAGTAAGTGTAGTTAATAAGCCTCGGTTATCAAAAGTCCCAGGAATGTTTTGGTACCTATGTATAGGTCTGTTTCTTGAGTTATCATCATATCCCCAAAAATCAGTACTGCTAGCTGTTCCATTTAAGTAGTTGTCTTTACCATGCATACTCGGGTTAAAACCTGCGCCAAGTGCTATAGAAGCTTCAAATTTTGTTGGAAAATCCTTTGTAACTATATCAACAACACCTCCCGTAAAGTCTGCAGGATATTCGGCAGCAGCAGATTTAATTACTATTATATTATCTAAGATGTTTGTTGGAAAAATATCCATTTGAATAGTATTTCTGTCTGGATCTAAACCAGGAATATCTACACCGTTTAAAGTAGATTTGGTATACCGGTCTCCAAGTCCTCTAACATATACATATTTACCACCTTCAACCGAAACTCCAGGCACACTTTTTACAGCGCTAGCTAAGTTACCTGCTCCGCTAGATTTTATACTTTGTGCTGATAAACCATCTAAAAGGGTGACAGATTTTTTTTGCATGTTTAAAACAGCATTTTCTGTATTTCTCTTAGCACTTGTAGTGATAATTATTTCGTCTAAGGCGTTAGATTTTAAAATAACATCTAAATTTATGACTTGCCCAGATTTAATAATAACATCACTTATTTCTTTGGATTGATAACCTACAAAAGAAAAAATAAGAGTATAGGTGCCTTGATCTAGATTTAACTGATATTTTCCCTCAAAATCTGAAGTAGCGCCCGTTGTAGTTCCTTTCACTAAAATATTGGCAAATGCCATAGGCTCATTGTTATATTCGCCATCAAGTATATTTCCAGCTACGGTCCCTGTTTGTGCATTAACATTAATGCATGTGATAAAAAATAGTGTAAGAACTATATAAATATTTTTCATGGATGTAATTTGTAAACTACTGCTTGCCCTTAACCAAGACAAGCAGTAGTACATTTTTTATAAAATTTACTGTTTTAGAAACCTAAACCACCAGCCATATTTGCATAAGTCCAGCTAAGATTTGATGTTGTTGCTCCAACGGTTTGAGAACCTTCTGTAACTTGAGAGGTCCAATTTGAAGCTCTTTCAGTAAATGTTGGATCTAAAATAATTTTATCTTCAGGAATATCGTTTGTTTCATCTGCATCATCGCAGTTTTGTGCGCATCCTACTTTCTCTAAGAAAATGCTATTATCAAATCCAACAATTTCCCATTTTTCAAAAGTTATTAATCCGTCTAAAAAGTTTTGAGAAACGCCATTGTTATCTAATTCTACATCAGCGCTATCTTTAAAGCCTTTTGCATAAACATTTTTTACAATACCAGTAGCTTTACTTCTAAAATCGGCATACTCTCCGTTTGAGGTGTTTAAGTTACCTATTAAAGTTACATTTTGTAAAGTAAAAGCTCCAGTTGCAGTTCCTTCTCGTCCATCAATTTCTAAAGCATGATCGGATGCATCACCTAATACAACAACGGCATTATCAATAGTTCCTGAATACGCTTGGTCTATATCTAAACCATCATCGCCTTGAGCCCAAACCATTAAGTTGGTTGCATTAACAGTGCCTCCAAAAAACTCTATTCCATCATCTACATTGGCAACAACTTCTATGTTATCAATAATGGTTTTGTTTCCTACGCCACCTAAAGTAAGACCATTAATTTCGTTCCCTTCACCAATTAAGGCACCGCCATGGCGAATAGATACATATCTAAGAATACCAGAATCATCTTCAGGATCAGTGCCTCCGTAAAGACCAAATGCATCATCAGCAGGAATACCTTCTATTTGCACCTCGGTTAAATCACCTTTAAAAGAACAAGGTGCGTTCCCTAAAATGATTAAACCACCCCAAAGGCCTCTGTTTTCTTCATTAAGATTAGTGCCCGCAGTTTGTCCAGCATCAATATTGTCATTAGAAGATGTAAAAATAATTGGATTAGCAGCAGTTCCTTCAGCATTGATTTTTGCACCTCTAGCTATAATTAAAGCTGAAGCTAATGATCCAGTTCCTGGTTTACCTTTTATTATTGTACCTGCTTGAATGGTTAGTGTTACACCATCTTCAATAACAACTTTTTGGTTTAATTCGTATATGTTATCGTTTGTCCAAGTTGTATCTTCTGAAATAGCTCCTGTAACAGCCACTGTAGGTGTACCACTATTACCTCCTTCATTTTGAATAATTGTAATTTCCTCAATTATTATAGGTGTGTCATCATCTTTAAGGCATCCAGTAAAAACCAAAGTCGATACCATTAAAAGAGTAAATAATAATTTTTTCATAAGTTTTAATTTTTTAAGTATTTTTTCGTTTTGTTTGATGCCGCAAAGAAACTACCATGTTGTAAACCATGTGTTACCTAAAGATTAAAGAACCATGATAAAAGTGTTAGCTTAATGTTACTTTAAAGAGGTTGATTTTAAGATTGTTTTACATTAAGTTAACATTGAATTGCGATGGGTTGAATACATAAAAAAAGCAGCTTTCATTGTATCATTGTAATGAAAACTGCTTTTTTAAAGTCTATTAAAACAGATTATTTATTAATAGCCGTATCTTTTTTATCTGTACTCGCCAGCGTTAGCATCAAATCGTCTATAGATATAGAGTCTGCTTTTAAATGCAATTTGATATTTATGGATTTTCCGTTAATTACTTTTATTGTAGATTCTTTAGTTTCATACCCCACAAAACTACTAACTAAGGTATATTTACCAGCTTTTAAGTTGTCAAATTTAAATAGCCCTTTTTCATCAGATAAAGCTTCAGAACCCGTTTCTTTAATAACAACTTTAGCATAAATTAGTGGCTCGTTGTTAGATTCTAAATCTAATAAGTACCCTTGAACAGAACCCGTTTGTTGTGCAAAAGAAAATGCGGTTACAAAAAAGATGGCTATAAGTAAAATTTTTCTCATTATTAAAATCTATAATGTTGCAAAGAAAAATATTTATTGTAATTGTAATGTTATGTAAACATTAAACAAGAGTCATTAAAATGTTACGGTAATGTTATCAAATATTACATTTATTTTTATTGAATTTACTTATCTTGCTTGCGTATAAAAAACTAAAATGAACTGGGAACAACTACTATCTTTAAAACGCTTTGGCGATACTAATAAACGAATTAGAAAAGAACAAGACGAAACACGTTTAGGGTTTGAAGTAGATTACGATCGTATTATATTCTCTTCAGAATTTAGAAGTCTTCAAGATAAAACACAAGTTATTCCTTTGTCGGACACTGATTTTGTACACACACGTTTAACACATAGTTTAGAGGTTAGTGTTGTTGGGCGCTCGTTAGGGCGACGCGTGGGGCAAAAGCTGTTAGAAAAGCACCCACATTTACAAAGCGTTTATGGCTATCAAGCAAACGATTTTGGTGCTATTGTTGCAGCAGCTGCTTTGGCTCATGATATTGGAAATCCGCCTTTTGGTCACTCAGGTGAAAAGGCTATTGGCGAGTTTTTTAAAACAGGAGAAGGAAAAAAATATAAAAACCAATTAACCGATAAAGAATACCAAGATTTATGTGATTTTGAAGGTAATGCCAACGGCTTTAAAATTTTAACCGAAAGTAGAGCAGGAAGAGTTGGTGGTTTACGCCTAAGCTATGCCACCCTAGGGGCGTTTACAAAATATCCTAAAGAATCGTTGCCTAAAAAACCAACAAATCATATAGCTGATAAAAAATATGGGTTTTTTCAAAGTGAAAAAGAAGCGTTTGTAGATGTCGCAAATGAGCTAGGGTTAATAAAAAGAAGCAAAACTCATGTAAGCTTTTCGCGACATCCGTTAGCGTTTTTAGTTGAAGCTGCCGACGATATTTGCTACACCATTATCGATTTTGAAGATGGTATAAATTTAGGTTTAATTCAAGAAGAATATGCGCTAGAATACCTATCAAAAATTATTCGAGATAATATAAAACCAGAGAATTATTATGCGCTTTCAACCAAAGAAGATAGAGTAGGTTATTTGCGTGCGCTGGCCATTGGTTCGCTAATTAACGACGTCGTAGACATTTTTATGAAAAATGAAGAAGCCATTTTAAATGGCACCTTTGATAGTGCGTTGCTAGATAAAAGTAAATTTGAAGCTCAAATAAATGATGTTATTAAAATTAGTATAGAAAATATTTACCAATCTACTGAAGTTATTGATAAAGAAATAGCAGGCTATGGCGTAATTAACACACTTTTAAATACTTACACAACCGCCATAAATAACACCTACAAAAATACGGCTTCAAACTACGATAAGCTTATTTTAAAAGGCTTACCAAAAACTATAAAAATTAATAAATCAAGTTTGTATCAGCGTTTAATGAGTGTGTGTTACCACGTATCATTGCTTTCAGATAGTAAAGCTATTCTAGAATATAAAAAGATAAAAGGGGTAAGTATTTAAAATTCAATCCCAATTACAACAATGTAAACACAAATAAAGGTAATTAGGATTGAATTTTAGAATCTGTAAATAAAAGAGTATTAGTCTTCCATTTCAATTTGAATAACACTACGCATTTTTAGTTTTTTACCATTTAAGCGTGCCTGAGAAAAAAATTCTTTAGCTATATGTTGTTCATTAATTAATTCATTAATTCTTTTATTATCATAAATACATTCCTCTTTATCGTTGCCTTCAGTTATAGATAGACGACTTATTTTATGAAAATTAATTTTCACTTTTAATACTGAATTAATAATATCTGAGGCTTCAGATGCAGTAAAAACCCCATTTATTAAATCTATTTTTTGTGTTGTTTTTGGTTTTACTAATGTTTCCATAATATTAAAATTGTTTTATTGTGTTTGTTTGCAAAATCGCAAAATTGCTTAAATTAGTTTTTATTTATAGTTAATATATTATTCATTAAGTTTATGTTATATTTATTATGCATAAATACAATGGCATGCCTAGGGTAATGTTAAAAGGAAATGTAATTGCTAAAGCCATTGGGATGTATAAACTCGGACTTGCTTTTGGCGCCGCAATTTTCATTGCAGCCGGAACAGCTATATAAGAAGCACTCGCTGCCAGAATAGCAAAAAGTAATCTGTTGCCTGTGCTTTCGGTTAAAATACTACTAATAACAGCTGTTAAACTACCATTAATTATAGGGATTACAATAGCAAAAATTAAGGCAAACCATCCTTTTTTAACGAAATCGGATAATTTTCTTCCGCTAGTTATTCCCATATCTAATAAAAACACAGCAAGAAATCCTTTAAAAATATCTGTTGTAAATGGTTTAATGCCTTCAGCTTGTGCTTCGCTAGCCATAAAGCCAATTATTAAACTGCCAATTATTATAAGTACGCTTCCGTTAGTTAATGCATGATGAATAACTTTTTTCATAGGAACATTGTCTTCCCTTTTTTTGCTCTTCTTAAAATATGTCATAAGTAGCAATCCAACCATAATAGAGGGGGCCTCCATAAGCGCCATAACGGCAACCATATGACCGCTAAACGGTATTTGCTCTAATTCTAAAAACGAAATAGTAGTTACAAATGTTACCGCACTTACTGAGCCATAAGCTGCTGCAATAGCACCGGCGTTTTCTACATTAAATTTCTGTCTAAGAATAAAATAAGTGTATAAGGGCACTACTATGGCCAGACCAAACCCGAATAATAAGGACCAAAATATCTCTAAGGATAAATCGCTATGAGCAAGCTCTTGCCCGCCTTTAAAGCCAATTGCTAATAGTAGATAAAGAGAAATAAATTTTGAAGAATTCTCAGGGATACAAAGATCGCTTTTTAACTGAACTGCAATTATTCCTAAAAAGAAAAAAAGTAAAGCAGGATTGGTTAAATTATCAATTAATAAATGTAAATCCATTTAATTTAACTGTTGGTTTTGAAGTTAAAATTATCTATTCGATAAAATGTGAATTAAAAACACTATCGATAAAATTCCTCCAACTGTTAATAATTCAGAAAGCATTAAATTGTTCCTGCTAATTGATAAGTAGATTAACCCTAAAAATGCACCAAAAAACGCAACTGTTTTTAATATAAGAATAAACTCCTTTTTAGTTGATTGATTAAATGAGAACGACTTAACTTTAGATGTTCTACCCTCCTTTTTTTTAATTACAAAATCATTCATTTTTTTGTGGTTTTAATTATTTGTGCAAATATCATATGTATTATTCATAAATTTTTATTTATTTTTATTATATAATTTATAAAATATATTTATGAAATACACATTACACCAACTAGAAATATTCTATAAGGTTAGTGAGCTTCAGAGTGTTACGAAAGCATCAGAAGCACTATTTTTAACCCAACCGGCAGTGTCAATACAACTAAAAAATTTTCAAGATCAGTTTCAAGTACCTTTATTTGAAGTTGTAGGAAGAAAAATTTACATCACTGAATTTGGTAAAGAAATCGCACAAGCTGCTGAAAAAATATTAAATGAAGTTAATGCCATAAATTACAAAGACTTAACTTTTCAGGGCGAATTAGCTGGGAAACTTAAAATTGCTATTGTATCTACTGCAAAATATGTTATGCCTTATTTTTTAACCGATTTTATTAACCAACATAAAGGTGTAGAACTTTCTATGGATGTTACTAATAAGGCTGAAGTTGTGCGTTCTTTAGAGAATAATGAGGTCGATTTTGCAATGGTATCCACTATACCGAAGCATTTAAAAATAAACCGCATTCAACTGATGGACAACAAGCTTTACCTTGTTGGTGGGAAACAGCATAAATTAACGGGAAAGGGCCTTACTAAAAAAGAATTTGAAAAACTCCCCTTGATATTTAGAGAACAAGGTTCTGCTACACGAAATAAAATGGAATATTTTATAGCATCGAATAAAATTTCAATTTATAAGAAAATGGAATTAAAATCTAATGAAGCCTTAAAACAAGCAATTTTAGCAGATTTAGGCTACTCTATAATGCCCTTAATTGGAATTAAAAACGAACTTAAAAATGGTGATTTGCAAATTATTCCTGTTAAGAATTTACCAATGACGACTAATTGGAATTTAATCTGGTTGAAATCAAAAAACCTATCATCAATAGCTAAAAGTTTTATTGATGCTATTAATACAAATAAAGATGAGATTATGAAGACTCGTTTTAATTGGTTTGATGAGTACCTTTAAAAGGTAAAATTATCCAATATACCATTTTTAAAACAGAGATTTTTTTTGTAAGAGAATCCAAACATTAACTTATTTTATTACAATACCTCAAAGTAATTTTTTAAACCAATGGCACCTAAACCAACCGTTTGTTGCAGTTCATTTACAGTCCCGTGTTCTATAAAAGTATCGGGGATTCCTAAAGTTTTAATGGTGTTTTTATATTGATGAAAAGCTACAAACTCTAATATAGCAGAGCCAAAACCACCTTTAATGGTGTTGTCTTCAACAGTTACAATACTATCATGTTTTTTTAATATGGTATGCAATAAAGTTTCGTCTAAAGGTTTAACAAATCGCATGTCGTAATGAGCAATATCTTCTTTATTATTACATAAATCAATAGCTTCAGCCACATTTTGTGCTATGGTGCCAATACTTAAAATAGCTAATTTATTTCCAGATTTGAGTTGTTCGCCTTTACCTATTTTTATTTTTTTGAAGGGCTGTTTCCAATCTATTGTTACACCCTTTCCTCGCGGATAACGAATGGCAATGGGTTTTGCTAAACCAAATTGCGCGGTGTACATTATATCACGCAATTCAATTTCGTTTCTTGGCGCAAAAATTATGAGGTTTGGTATGCATCTTAAATAACTTAAATCGAAAACGCCGTGGTGCGTTGCACCATCTTCACCAACTAAACCTGCCCGATCTAAACAAAAAATTACAGGCAATTTTTGTAATGCCACATCGTGTATTATTTGGTCATAAGCGCGTTGTAAAAACGTGGAGTAAATATTACAAAACGGGATTAATCCTTGAGTCGCCATACCAGCGGCAAGTGTTACTGCGTGTTGTTCTGCAATACCAACATCGAAAGCGCGTTTTGGAATTTCATCCATCATGTATTTTAGTGAACTTCCAGTTGGCATTGCTGGTGTTATACCAACAATATTTTTGTTTTCTTTTGCAAGTTCTACAATAGTATGTCCAAAAACATCTTGATATTTTGGTGCTTTAATAGTTTCTGCTTTTACAATAATATTACCAGTTTTAGCATCAAATTTACCAGGAGCATGATATTTAACTTGATTTTCTTCGGCTTGTTTTAAGCCTTTGCCTTTGGTGGTAATAACATGCAAAAACTTTGGTCCTTTTACGGTTTTTAATCGTTTTAATTCTAAAATTAGAGTATCTATATCATGTCCATCAATTGGCCCTGAATAATTAAAGTTTAAAGCTTCAAAAATATTATCTTGCCTTTGGGTCCCTTTTTTTACATTAGTTAAATATTGTTTTAAAGCACCAACACTAGGATCAATACCAATAGTATTATCGTTTAAAACAACTAACAAATTAACATCAGTAACACCAGCATGGTTTAAGCCTTCAAAAGCCATTCCGCTAGCAATACTGGCATCTCCTATAACAGCAATATGGTGTTTGTCTTCTCCTTTTAGTTGAGATCCGATTGCCATTCCTAAAGCTGCCGAAATAGACGTTGAGGCATGCCCAACACCAAACGTATCATAAATACTCTCGTCGCGTTTTGGGAAACCACTAATACCGCCAAATTGGCGATTAGAATCAAATATATCTTTTCTGCCTGTAAGTATTTTGTGTCCGTATGCTTGATGCCCAACATCCCAAATAAGCTGGTCTTTGGGTGTATTAAATATATAATGCAGGGCAATAGTAAGTTCTACAACACCTAAGCTTGCTCCTAAATGCCCTTCTTTAGTGGCAACAATATCGATGATAAAATTACGTAACTCTTTGGCGAGTTTAGGGAGCTCATTTTGTTTTAAAAGACGGAGTTCTTTTGGAGATTTTATATGTTCTAAAAAGTTGTTTTTCACAGGGCAAAAGTACAAGATTTAATTAATCTTCATCATTTAAAATGAAGTAGTAATTTATACGAACTATGAGGTTTTATTTTCTCATGTTATCGAATTCTTTTTTAATTAAGCTATTTGTTGTTATATTTATTATTAAGTTGGTTGTATTTAACATATATTGATTATTTCTAGCTGCTTTCAATTCTTCCCTTAATACTAGTTTTAGCTTTTATTTAAGGAGAACTTATTAGTGCAAATGAAAAAGATTATTAAAAAATAAATGTAATTACAATTTCGATAAAAATTTTTACAATTATGCAAAGCCCTTTTGACGATACATATTTTATGAAACGTGCACTGCAAGAAGCTGAAGCTGCTTTTGAAAAAGGTGAAATTCCTATTGGTGCTGTTATTGTTATTGATAACAGAATTATAGCAAGAGGTCATAATTTAACTGAAACTTTAACAGATGTTACAGCGCATGCTGAAATGCAAGCTATAACGGCTGCAGCTAATTTTTTAGGAGGTAAATATCTTCAAAATTGCACATTGTATGTAACGTTAGAGCCTTGCCAAATGTGTGCTGGCGCTTTGTATTGGAGTCAGATTTCTAATATTGTTTATGGTGCTAGAGATACCGAACGTGGATGTATTAATTTAGAAACAAAACTTCACCCTAAAACAAATATTAAAGGTGGTGTTTTAGCAGATGAAGCTTCAGATTTATTGAAACGCTTTTTTATTGAAAAACGAAATTTGAATTAATACTTTTTATCGTGTTGATTTTCGCGCATTTTATCCAAATTTTCTTTGGTAAGCATATAGTCTTGTATTTTTTTGTCTTTCCAACGGTAATAAGAAAATAACGGAAACACAATTAAAAACAAACCCATTACACCAAAGCCAATAAGTTTTTGAGAGTATGCAGATTCTATAGTGTAACCAGCTACTATGCTTCCAATAGCTGCTAAAAATAAGATTAGAATAAGATGTTTCATATGGAACATATTAATTTTAAAACGATAAAAAAATAACTCTTATGGCTTATTTAGTAAAATTGATTAATTGCTGCCTGTAGGCTGTCAATAGTTTTGATTTTGAGATGTAACCATAATATTTACCACCTTTAATTACGGGTAAATTCCAAGCGCCACTGGTTTTAAATTTGGTCATAATATCGTTCATTGAATCAACGTTATAGTCAATTATACCTGCATCGGCATGCATCAAACTAGAAGCATCTACTTTATCATATAAATCAGTATCAAACATCATGTGCCTCATGTCATCTAATCGAATAACACCTAAAAACTCGCCATTATTATTAACTACTGGGAAATGATTGCGTGAAGATTTTGCAACAGCTTTTTTTAGTATATTTCCTAATTTCATATCGGGTTTTAAAATAATAAAATTGGTTTCTATTACTTTATCAATATCTAAAACCATGAGAACATTTTGGTCTTTATCATGTGTCATTAGTTCTCCACGCTCAGCAAGTTTTAGTGTGTAAATAGAGTGGGATACATAATATTTTGTAATGGCAAACGATGTAGCCGATACAATCATTAAAGGAACAAATAACTCGTAGCCACCAGTAATTTCGGCAATAAGGAAAATAGCAGTTAATGGTGCATGTAAAACTCCTGCCATTAATCCCGTCATACCTATAAGGGTAAAATTAGATTCTGAGACATGAAAATCAAGTCCTATATTATTAATAATTTTAGCAAAAGCATTGCCTAAAGCGCTTCCCATAACCAGTGTAGGAATAAACACCCCGCCAACTCCTCCAGCTCCAAATGTAGTTGTCATAGCTATAGCTTTAAATGCGCTAATACCTATTAATAATGCAATAACAATCCAGATGTTAGATAAATCTAAATTAAATGGTGTTGTACCTATAGCCGCTATATGATCACCTCTTAAAAGATTGTTCATTATGCCATATCCTTCACCATAAAGCGGTGGGATAAAATAAAGCATGGTGCCAATAGCTAACGCACCAATTAATAATCTTAAAGCGCGACTTTTAAATTGATTAAAAAAGTTTGTTATGGCAAAAAATACTTTTGAAAAATATACTGATACCAGAGCTGTTACCAATCCTAAAACAGCATAAAACCCTATGTCGTTAATTTCAAAAGCATCCGTTAATTCAAACCGTAATAAAACATCAGTACCTAAAAACATATAGGATGTTATTACTGCTGAAACTGATGCTAGTAATAAGGGTACTAACGATACAAAAGCGATATCTAAACTAAAAATCTCAATGGCAAAAATGATTGCTGCAATTGGTGCTTTAAACATAGATGCCATAGCACCAGCTGCAGCACAACCAATTAATAGCATTCGGGTTTTAGTATTCATATGAAATAATCGCGCAGCATTTGAGCCCAATGCAGAACCAACACTTACTGCAGGTCCTTGTAAACCAACCGACCCACCAAAACCAACGGTTAAAGGTGCTGTAATTAAAGCAGCAAAAATATTGTACCTAGGAATGATTCCGTTTAATTTTGAAATGGCATATAAGGTTGAAGATATACCATGACCTATATGCTTTTTTAACCAAGATTGTTTGATGATATAAACAAGTAATAAGCCAATAATTGGAAAAATAAAGTATAAAGAGTTTTGGTAGTTTTTAAAAAAATCTAATTCAAAAAGAAGTCTGATATAATGCACAAGGTTTTTTAAAGTAACAGTTCCTATTCCTGCTAAAAACCCAACCAAAATACTTAAAATGTACACAAATTGACGTTCGGAAATATGTTTGTATTTCCAGATTAAAAACTTGCGTAACAGACTTTTGGTACTAACAGACATTTTATAAAGCTACTAAAAAATCCTGCAATTTGCAGGATTTAAAATTATATTATTAATCATATCACTTAATGACACTATGCGTCTTTTAAATTAAGCTTCAAACTTAATTCTTCAAGTTGTTCATCATCAATTGGTGCCGGGGCATCAATCATGACATCGCGACCTGAATTGTTTTTTGGGAAAGCAATAAAATCTCTAATGGTTTCTTGTCCGCCCAAAATGGCAACTAGTCTATCTAAACCAAAAGCTAATCCACCGTGTGGTGGTGCTCCATATTCAAAAGCATCCATTAAAAATCCGAATTGTGCTTTAGCTTCTTCTTCAGTAAACCCTAAATGTTTTAGCATGATGGCTTGGGTTTTTTTATCATGAATACGAATTGATCCGCCACCAATTTCATTACCATTTAAAACTAAATCGTAAGCATTGGCTTTTACTTCGCCAGGTTTAGAATCTAACAATTCTATTTGTCCTGGTTTTGGAGAAGTAAATGGGTGATGCATGGCGTGATAATGTCCGGTTTCCTCATCAAGTTCTAATAACGGGAAATCGATAACCCAAAGTGGTGCAAATACTTTTGGGTCTCTTAACCCTAATCGTTCTGCTAACTCCATGCGTAGGGCGCTTAGTTGCGCTCTTACTTTATTGGTTTCGCCAGAAAGCACACAAATTAAATCGCCAGCTTTAGCTCTGGTTATTTTTGCCCATTTTGCTAAGTCGTCTGGATTATAAAATTTATCGACAGATGATTTATAAGTGCCGTCATCATTACAACGGCAATATACCATTCCTAAAGCACCAATTTGTGGTCGCTTAACCCAGTCTATTAATTTATCAATGTCTTTTCTGCTATAGCTGTTACCGCCTGGAACAGCTATACCTACAACCAATTCAGCAGAGTTAAAAACCCCAAAATCTTTGTGTTGAGTTACTTGGTTTAACTCACCAAATTGCATCCCAAATCGAATATCTGGTTTGTCGTTTCCGTACAAACGCATCGCATCATCGTAAAGTAGTCGCGGGAATTTATCAACTTCAACACCATTAACTTCTTTAAGCAAATGGCGCGTTAAACCTTCAAAAGCATTTAAAATATCTTCTTGCTCAATAAACGCCATTTCACAATCTATTTGAGTGAATTCTGGTTGCCTATCGGCACGTAAATCTTCATCTCTAAAGCATTTTACAATTTGAAAATATTTGTCCATCCCGCCAACCATAAGCAATTGCTTAAAGGTTTGTGGGGATTGCGGTAAGGCATAAAACTGACCTTCATTCATTCTAGAAGGTACCACAAAATCTCGAGCGCCTTCTGGTGTTGATTTAATTAAATAAGGCGTTTCAACCTCAATAAAGCCTTCGTTAGATAAATAATTACGAACCTCCTGGGTTACTTTGGCTCTAAAAATCAAACTGTTTTTTACAGGGTTACGACGAATATCTAAATACCTGTATTTCATCCGTAAATCTTCACCACCATCGGTTTTATCTTCAATAGTAAATGGGGGTAATTTTGCTTTGTTCAGAACCCGTAATTCTGTTACTAAAATTTCAATATCACCAGTTGGTATATTGGGGTTTTTTGAAGCGCGCTCAATCACACTTCCTTTTACCTGAATAACAAACTCACGACCTAGTTTTTGAGCTTGCTCTAGCATATTTTTTGATGTACGTTCTTCATCAAAAACTAATTGGGTAATACCGTATCGGTCGCGCAAATCTATCCAAACAATAAAACCTTTGTCGCGCGATTTTTGCACCCAACCAGCAAGGGTTACTTCTGTGTTTATATTAGAGGCGTTTAATTCGCCACAAGTATGAGTTCTGTACATGCTAATAAATTGAAGTGCAAATTTAAAGAAATAACCATGTACATCACCTATTTTATCCGTCTTTTTTAAGGTTTGAAAAGTTCTTTATTGGAGACTTTTAGTTGTTGGTCGAAAAATATTTTTATATAAAATGAATTACCTAATTTTACTCTATAATCGAGATTTAAAATCTCTTTCTCTTATGAATGCCAAATGAGCTTGCTCTGAGGTAGCTTACTTAATATATAAACCATTTGTAATGCATTTAGCTAAAATTAAAATTAGAATCATTTTGCTGTTTTTAATGATTGGATCATTGACCGCAATAGCACAGCAACGTACAGGAAATATTGTTGAATACTTTGGAAAAGAAAAAGTAAACGATATTAAAGAAGGAAAGCTTTTGCATGTTTTTAAAACAGGATTAGCTTTAAAAATTCAGAATTTTAGGTTTAACTCTTCGGCATTTCCAAAAGACCAAGTTTTTAGAAGGTTTTTAATGCAGGCTAATTATGAGCCTGAAAATGATGATGTGTTTGATATAGATTTTTTGGGTAACGAATTAAAATGGAAAACTATTAAAACAGATACAACTAATAGTTTTAATGATAGAAATTTACGGTCTAGTTACGTGTATTTAAGTTACAATTCTAAAAGTGAACAAACAGTACTTTTTGAGGCTTCGGGTCATTCTTTAGTTTTAATTAATGGATTGCCACATGAAGGTGATCATTACGATTTTGGCTGGAATTTAATTCCGTTAAAACTAAAAAAAGGACTGAATAAATTTGTTTTAAAAGTGGGGCGCTTTCCAAGAATAAGAGCCCGATTAATTGAGCCACAAGCAAATATTCAATTTACTACTAGGGATGTAACCTTACCAGATATTTTGGTTGAAGAAGATAATACCTATTTAGGAGCTATACGAGTAATTAATACTTCTGAGGATTGGGTTGAAAACTTCACAATTTCATCAGAAATAAGTGGAAAAACATCAATTCACAATATCCCAAATATTCCACCTTTAAGTGTGCAAAAAGTACCGTTTAAAATAGCCTCTATTTTAGATGAAAACCAAATTGGAAAGGCAGATTTAAAATTAAGTTTAAATAGTAATAATGGCGCAATTATTAATTCTAAAACCATTCCAATTCAAATAAAATCGAAACATAAACATCACAAGCGAACACTTAAAAGTAATATTGATGGCAGTATTCAATATTACAGTGTGGCGCCATCAAGTAATAAAAACTTAGAAGATAGTGCCTTGTTTTTGTCAGTTCACGGTGCTTCGGTTGAAGCTGTAAATCAGGCCAATGCTTATAAGAAAAAAGATTGGGGTAATTTAATAGCACCAACTAATCGTCGCCCATTTGGATTTGCATGGGAAGATTGGGGAAGACTTGATGCGCTTGAAGTTTTGGCAGATGCTAAAAGTATTTACAAACCAAATAGCAAAAAAATATATTTAACAGGGCATTCTATGGGTGGTCATGGCACTTGGTATTTAGGGGCAACATACCCTGATAAATTTGCAGCCATTGCACCTTGTGCGGGTTATCCCGATTTGCTATTGTATAGAGATGGCTTTACAAAAAGGATGTTAAACATGTCTGAAGATCAACTAAAGCGCTTTGGGATTACACCAAAAATATTAGAGCGAATGACTGAAAAACGGGAGCCAACTGCCATAGAAAACATTATTCATAGAGCGGGAACTCCTAGCAGAACTTTACAGCTTATTCGTAATTATTTGCATCATGGTGTTTATGTTTTACATGGCGAAATAGATAATGTAGTACCAACTTACATTGCCCGTGATATGCGGGAACGTTTAGGGAAATTCCACCCAGATTTTACGTATTACGAATATCCAGAAGGGACGCATTGGTACGGCAACCATAGCGTAGATTGGGATCCTATTTTTAATTTTTTCAAGCAGCGTACGATTAAAGATGATGACGATATAAAAACCTTTGAATTTTTTACGGGTTCACCAGGAGTTTCTGCGAGCTCTCATTTTATAACTATTCACCAGCAAGAAAAACCTTTTTTTACGAGTTCTTTTAAGTTTTCAAAAGAAGATGGATATCAATTAACAACAGATAATGTGGCTTTAATTGAAGTTGATTTTTCCGCTTTGAAAGATGCAAATACAAGTATTAAAATTGATGATACATCATTAAATATTCAAAATGATAAAAAAGTATTCTTTAAGAAAGTTAATGATATCTGGCAAGTTACGTCATCACCTAGTTTAAAAGAAAAAGGACCACATAGAAGCGGTGGTTTTAAAGATGCTTTTAATAACAATGTTGTTTTTGTTTATGCTACTAATGGCACTCCAACAGAAAATGTATGGTATTACAACAGAGCACGTTTTGATGCTGAAACATTTTGGTATAGAGCCAATGGATATATTGATATTGTTAAAGATGTTGATTTTTCGTTAAAAAAGTATGCCGATAGGAATGTTGTTATTTATGGTAATGCAGATAATAATAAAGCTTGGAACATGCTTTTAAAAGACTGCCCGATACAAGTTAAGGATTATGGTGTGAATTTTAATGGGAAAACATTGTTTGGAAACCAATGGGGCATGTACTTTGTTGTGCCAAGGAAAGATAGCGATAAGGCTAGTGTTGGCGTAGTTACAGCGACAGGAAGCAAAGGCATGAAAGCTGCATATATGAATCATTATTTGGTAAATGGAACTACATTTCCTGATGTTTTACTTTTTGATGATGAGGTATTACAAAATGGTATGCCAGCAGTTAAATGCGCTGGTTTTTTTGGAAACAATTGGTCAGTTGATACTGGAGATTTTGTATGGCGGTAATCTAAAAAATAAGAAGCTCCAAGTCTTCAATTAAGAAAACTTGGAGCTTTGCTATTAATCAAATTACAGTTAATTATTCTTCTAAGGGTTTATCCATATTAAATACTTCTTGAGGTACTAGCTCTTCTTTGTAATGAGCTACTCTATCTTTATAAAGCCACATTTTAAATTTAGTAACTAAAAAGAATAAAATAGGTACCACAATTAATGTAAGGAAGGTGGCAATAAATAAGCCGTAAATAACAGTCCACGCTAAAGGACCCCAGAAAATTACATTATCTCCACCGACGTAAATATTTGGGTTGAATTCACTAAACAAAGTGAAGAAATTAATATTTAAACCTGTTGCTAATGGAATCAATCCTAAAATGGTAGTAATTGCCGTTAATAAAACAGGGCGTAAACGAGCCTTTCCGCCTTTTATAATAGCTTCTAATAAATCAGAAGTTTCTAAATAATGCTCGTCATCTAAATCGTGTTCTACTTTTTTCCTATCAACTAATAACTGTGTATAATCTAGTAAAACCACACCATTATTTACTACAATGCCAGCAAGTGAAATTATACCCATCATAGTCATCATAATAACAAAAGCACTTCCGGTAGCTACAATACCTCCAAACACACCTATTAAACTCAAGAAAATAGCCAGCATAATAATTCCAGGTTTTGAAACCGAGTTAAATTGAAATATTAAAATGAAGAAGATTAAACCCAAACCTGTAAAAAAGGCTCCCATTAAAAAGGCCATTTGTTTTTCTTGTTCTTCAATTTGTCCAGTAAAGTCAATTTTTATATCATCAGGAACTTTGTTTTCAATAAAATCTGCAGCTTCTTTTTCAATTTCAGAAACTACAGCTGCGGCATCAGTAAAGCCTGGAGCTAGTGCAGAATATACAGTTACTACACGCTCGGTTTGTATATGTTTTATGGCACTAAAACCAGAATTGTTACTTTGTTTAGCAACAGAAGATACAGGTATTTCTTTTATCTGTCCAGAAGCCATGTCTCTAAACGTCATTTTCTGATTAAAAATAGCACTGGTATTGTACCTGTTTTCTTCATTAAAGCGAACATAGATATCATAATCTTCACCATCTTCTTTATAAATACCAGCTTTAGCACCAAAAATAGCATTACGCAATTGTTGTCCTACTTGTCCAGAAGTAACACCTAATTCACCTGCCTTTTTTCGGTCAACTAAAACTTGCATTGAAGGTTTCGATTTGTTGACGTCAATTTTTAATTCATCAATACCTTGAATGTTTTTCGAATTAATAAAGTTTCTAAGAGCTTCTGCATTAGCTATAAGTTCAGTATAGTCTTCACCCTCTAATTCAATATTTATGGGATAACCGGCAGGAGGGCCAACAGCATCTTTTTCCACAGAAATAGCTACACCAGGATAAATATCTTTTAAAGCTTCTTGTACTTTTTTAAGAAGAATGTTACTGTCTGCACCGTCTCTATATTTATACTCTCGCATAGTGGCAGTAATTTTACTTCGATGTGGCATTTCTGCAGCAGAACCTCCATCCGTTTGAGGGTTTCCAGCACCTTCTCCAACTTGTGATACAGCGCTTTCTGTCAAGAAATTAAAATCACCATTCATGTAGGCTTCGTCATTTATAATTTTATAAACACGTTGCTCAATATCTTCAGTAATGGCATTAGTTTTTTTAATATCTGTACCTTCAGGGTATTCTATATAAACAATAATTTGATTTGGCGTATTATCTGGAAAGAATTCTACTTTAGTACGTTGACTTCCTACTGAAGCACCAAAGCCCATAAATGCAACAATAAGTAAAACGAAAGTGCCTATAGTAATAAAAATAGGTTTTCTTCCACTTAAAGCAGCACGAAGTGTTTTCTCATAAAATCGTTCCCATTTAGGTAATATTTTGTTTTGAAACCCATTTGCCCAACCTCTTAAGAATAACCTGTAAATCCAAAGTAAACCAACAGTAACAATCATTAAAGAGCCCAAACCTCTGTAGGCACCTCCAAAAATGGTAATAAGTAAACCAATACTACCTACTATAATTGAAATTTTAATAATTTGTTTTAGTGGCATGTCTTTGTCTTCTGTAGTCATGAATTGAGATACTAAAACAGAGTTAAAAAATATAGCTACAAATAATGAAGACCCTAAAACAACAGATAGTGTTATTGGGAAATAAATCATGAATTGCCCCATTACACCAGGCCATAAACCCAAAGGGACGAAAGCAGCTACTGTGGTTAGTGTTGATATTATAATAGGAAATGCAATTTCTCCAATACCTTTTTTGGCTGCTTGAATTCGGGTCATGCCTTCTTCACTCATCAGGCGATATACGTTTTCAACTACCACAATACCGTTATCAACTAACATTCCGAGTCCCATAATGAGTCCAAAAAGAATCATGGTATTCATGGTATAGCCAAATAAGTTTAAAATCATTAAAGACATAAACATAGACATAGGTATTGCAAACCCAACAAATAAGGCGTTTTTGAAACCTAAAAAGAACATTAAAACGGTTACTACCAGGATAATACCGAATATAATGTTGTTTACTAAATCATCAACTTGTCCAATGGTTTTTGATGACTGGTCGTTAGCTATATTAACAACTAAATCTTGTGGAAATACATTTGCAATAGCATCTTTTACTATAACATCAATTTGTTCTGCAGCAGCAACCATGTTTTTACCTGCTCGTTTTTTAACATCAAGCATAACCACAGGACTCCCAAATTCGCGTGCATAGGTAGTTTTGTCTTCATCTTTAAACGATACTTTAGCAACATCTCTTAAATAAATCGCGTTTCCATTTTCTGATTTTACTACAAAGCTTTCAAGCTCATTGGGGTTTTCAATTTCGCCTAAAATTCTAATAGTTCTTCGTTGTCCGCTGGCAATTAAATTACCTGCAGACATGGTCATATTTTCTCTGCTTATAGTATTTATTATGTCATCAAAACTTACTTGGGCTGCCATCATTTTATATATATCAACAGCAACTTCTACTTCTTTTTCTTGAGCACCACGAATGTCTACCTGCTTTATTTCTTGCAAGCTTTCTATTTCGTCTTCTAAATATTCGCCATATTCTTTTAATTTATCTACTGGATAGTTTCCAGAGATGTTAATATTTAGAATAGGAATTTCTTCAGACATGCTTAAGTCGAAAATATTAGGCTCTACTTTAGCACCATTAAATGTTGGCCAATCTTCGCCTGAAGTTTCCGAATCTACCTCGTCCTTTACTTTTTGTTTTGCAGCATCAACACTAATATCTTCATCAAATTCTACTATAATAATAGAGTAATCTTCTTGTGATGTTGAGGTAATTTCAACCACGTTACTAACCGTTTTTAGTTTGTCTTCAATAGGGTCTGTAATTAGTTTCTCGATATCCTCTGCTGTGTTGCCAGGATAAACAGAGCTTATATAGATTTTGGTTTCTTTTATTTCTGGAAAATTTTCGCGAGGCATACTAAAATAAGCGCCGGCACCTAAGAAAAGAATAAGCATTATTAGCACGTACATAGTGGTTTTATTATTAATAGCCCACGATGATAACCCGAACTCTTTATCTACTTTTTTCTTTTTATTATTTTTTGTCATTTCTTTAAATCTTTAAGCGATTATTTTGAAGCCTCAAATTCAATAATTTTTACTTCTTGCCCGTCTTTAACACTTCTAGCTCCTTCGTTTACAATTTCAGTCCCATCTTTTATACCAGAAAGCACTTCTATATTATCACCTTGAGTTTTGCCAGTTTCAATAATTACACGATTTACAACTCCTTTGTTTTCAGATTTGTCTGAAATAGTATAAACGTACTGTTCGCCTTTTGCATTTTCAGAAATAATACTTTGTGGAATTAAAATAGCTTTATCGTTGGTATAATCGTTAATCTTAAGTTTAGCAGTTAAGTTTGGTTTAATAGATTTGTCTTTATTGTCTAAACCAACTTGTATTTTAAATGTTCTGTTTGCAGGATTGATAAAATTTCCAGCTTGACGAACTTTGGCATCTACTTGTATATTTAAAACTGTAAAGTTTACCAATACATCTTTACCAGCAACTACATCAGAAATGTAACGTTCGGGAACATCTGTTTCGATATACATATTTTGGAGATTTACAATTCTAAATAAAGGTGTTGAACCAGGAGCTACAACAGATCCTTGTTCTGTTATTACATCATCAATAGTGCCTGTGAAAGGAGCACGAACTACTGTTTTTAAAACTTGATTTTGTAATTGGTTTACTGCTTGTTCTTGAGCTTCGTAGGTCGCTTTAGATTGTAAATATTGAATTTCGCTTCCAATATTTTGATTCCATAAGCGTTCTTGTCTCTCAAAAGTTGTTTTAGCTAAAGCTGTTTGAATTTTTAATTGTGCTAGTTGCTGGTTTAAGCCGCCATCATCAATTCTGGCTAATACTTGCCCTTTGCTTACACGCTGTCCTTCTTTTACATAAACAGTAGATAAAACACCTGAAAACTCTGGATAAATAAGAATATTCTCTTTTGTACTAACATTTCCTTGTAATTCTAAAAAATGCATAAAAACAGCTTCTTTAGCCTCTATAGTAGTTATTAAAGGAATTTTTTCTTGAGGGTCTAGTTCTTTAATTTTTGCCTCAAGCCTTTTAAGTTGCGAAGTAATAGTTTGTTGTTCGCTGTCTAATTGAGTTTTATACTGTCTAATTTGTTCTAAATTATCAGTTGCTATAATATCTTCAATAGAAGCTTTTTTATCGCCTCCACATGAAGTTAATACAATTGTTACGATTAATAAGGAATATATTTTTTGCATTTTATGATTGATATTTATTGGTTGATTTTAATGTTTAATAAGTTTTCTAATTCAGCTTTTTTATTGATAACATCAATTATAGCTTGTAAATATTCTTGTTGACTGGAGTATAATTGTGTTTGAGCTTGTCTTAAATCAAAACTGCTGGCAATACCTTCTTTATATTTAATGGTGTTTTTCTTTTCTATTTTTTGGGCAAGTGCTAAGTTTTGCTGTTTATTAGCATAAGTATCTATTGCCAATTGATATTCGTTTTTAGCATTCTTAAATTCAATTGCCAATTGGTTTTCGGTGTCTATTAAATTGTTTTTTGCTTTATCCCATTCAATCATAGCTCTTTGTCTTTTGGCTTTCCCACCAAAAGAAGTGAAAATGGGTAAAGTTATAGTAAGGCCAGTAGCGGTTGAGAAAAACCAAGGTTGTTCGGGTTTTGAAAATGTGGAAAAAGATTCAGAAATACCAAGGTAGCTTGAACTAACAAAAGCATTTATTTTTGGAAGTTGTTCCGACTTCTCTAATTTATATTCTAATCGTTTACTTTCGGCATCATTAGCTGCTATTTTATAATCAATATTGTTACTTATTTGATGGGTGTCGTTAATTAAATTCAAAGAAATATTTTTAACAATAAGCGATTCTAAAGAGTCGGTTAGCTCAATAGTTTTATTTTGGTCTATACCTAATAAAATCTTTAAATAACCTTTTGAAATATCAGAAAGTGTTTCTAGACTTCTTAGATTGTTTTGTAAACTAGAAAGTGTTAATTGTAATTGTTCAACGTCTTCTTCTTCAGTCAATCCGTTTTCGAATATCTTTTTGGTTTCCTCCAAGTTATCAGTTAATACCTTAATATTATTTTTGGTAATTTCTATACTTTCTTTAGTTAATAAAGCGTTATTATAGGCACTAACCACATTGGTTTCAATAGCGTTCACTGTTTTGTCTTTGGCGTTATCAGAAATTTCCAAAAACACTTTATTTGATTGTAGACCAACAATGTAGCCGCCATCAAAAAGTAATTGATTTAACCTAACACTGGGAGTTAGTTGATGTTTTGGAAAAAAGAATGAAAAAGGATCACCAGGAGCTGGTTCAAAAGGTCTTACGACATTAAAAGTATAATCGACATTAGCACTAATTTGAGGCAACCCTCTTGCAGTTGTCTCCCAAACTTGTTGTTTAGCAGCAAGAATATTTAAATCGGCGTTCTTTATATTTCTGTTATTTTCTAAAGCATAGTCTATGGCTTCTTGTAAGGAAAAACTACTCGTATCGTTTTGCGAAAAAATTGCAATTGAACTAAATAAACTAAAAACTAAAATTAGTTTGTTCTTCATTTTATGATTGATTTGATGTTATAAATTGATTTAATATCTCAAGCCCTTTTACTGTACAAATACCTCTTAAATGATATTCTAAAAAGTTGCTCATAAGCATATTTATTGAGAATTTTTTAAGTGGGAACAGGTCTTTATCTTTTATTGCAAGCATTGAGTTAAAATAAATTCTTGAAATAAATTCTACGCTAATAGAATCTCGATATAAACCTAGTTTTATGCCTCTATTTAAATTATTAGTAACACAGGTTTGCATTACTTCAAACTGTTTATTTTTTAATGTGTTAAATATATTGGGGTAATATTTTTGAAGCTGATATTGAGGAGAAGATTTTTCATCTTTTAAATGCTCCATTATAAATTGCTTTATGCTGTAAATTTCTTCAATAGGGTTTTTTTCTAATGCGCAAATGTGGTCTATACCACAAGAAATAGACTCAAATAAATTAAGTGTAGTAGCTTCTACAAGCTTAGTTTTGTTATCAAAATGCTGATAAATAGTTTTTTTAGAAACGCCCAAAGCATTAGCAATATCGTCCATAGTTACGCTTTTAAAACCGTAGTTTAAAAACAAATCTGTTGCCCCTAATAATATTTTATCTCTCATAATTGGCAGTAAAACTACAATAGGAAACTTTAAAAACCTAAAAAGTTTCCAAAGTTTTAATGTTTTTTAACATATCCTTTAAATTCAAGTTTTTAATTATGATGAATTAAACTATTTTTGTTTAATGCTTTCAATAAAAGAATACCAAGAAAAATTTGTTGCGTTTTTAAACAATTATTCAACTGTAAAAGAACCTCAAACCTTATACAATCCGATTAGCTATATTTTAAATTTAGGCGGAAAAAGGTTACGACCAGTTTTAACCTTAATGACTACCGATATTTTTAATGCAGATTATAAAAACGCATTAAACGCAGCATTAAGTATAGAAGTTTTTCATAATTTTTCGTTAGTACACGATGATATTATGGATGGTGCACCATTGCGTCGTGGACAAAAAACTGTGCACGAAAAGTGGGATGTAAACACCGGTATTCTCTCTGGCGATGCTATGTTAATTATGGCGTATCAGTTATTTGAAAATTATGATGCCAACACCTTTCAATCTTTAGCAAAACTCTTTAGTAAAACGGCTTTAGAGGTATGCGAAGGTCAACAATATGATGTGGATTTTGAAACTAGAGACAATGTAACTATAGTTGAGTATTTAAAAATGATTGAATATAAAACAGCCGTTTTAGTTGGAGCTGCAATGAGAATGGGAGCTATTGTTGCAAACGCTTCCAAGGAAGACCAGAACAACATTTATGAGTTTGGTAAAAATTTAGGAATCGCTTTTCAATTGCAAGACGATTATTTAGATGCTTTTGGAAACCCTGAAACTTTTGGCAAACAAGTTGGGGGTGATATTATTGAAAATAAAAAAACCTACTTGTATATAAAGGCTTTGGAGTTTTCTGCTGAAGAGGATAAACAAAAATTGCAGCATTTATTTAGTATAAATACTAACGAGTCTAAGGATAAAATAGAAACTGTAAAACAGATTTTTATATCATCAGGTTCGGCTAATGCCACCAAAGAAGCTATTCATAATTATACGGCTAAAGCGTTTTCTGTTTTAGAGCTTTTAAATATTTCTGAGGACAAAAAGAACTTGTTGAATGATTTTGGAAATAGCCTTATGAATAGAAATGTATAATGAATTTACCATCTACTTTTGAGGATTTAATTGATGAAGCAAACCAGTTAAACTTATATAAAAAATTAATTCTTCAGCTCAATAAAGACTTTTTATTAGCTAATATTGATTTAGATTTTCATGAAGACATTTTACCAACAAGTTTAAAATTTTTGTTGCATGAAACGGTATATAAGCTTATTCAAGAAAAATTCACAAACTATTTAAATTTACTTTATATAATTGATGTTCCTGAAAAGCAGGTTAAAGCTTTAGACGGGAATGATACTTTAAAATTATCTGAAGAGGTGTCCTTATTAATTTTAAAGCGCGAATGGCAAAAAGTTTGGTTTAAAAACAACTACTAATCTTAAATAAGGATAGATTTATCCTTATTAAAATATTATTATAACTTTGTACTAAAATACAATCGGTATGTTTTCAAAAGCTTGCGAATACGGAATAAAAGCATCAATTTTTATTGCAATAAATTCTTATGAAGGTAGGCGTGTAAGCCCAAAAGAGATTGCAGAAAAAATTGATTCTCCTCAAGCTTTTACTGCTAAAATTTTGCAAGCCTTAGTTAGACATGATATTGTAAATTCTATAAAAGGTGCTTACGGTGGTTTTGAGATTGATAGAAATAAAATTGGAGGTATTAAACTAAGTCATATAGTAACTGCTATAGATGGTGATTCAATTTATAATGGATGCGGTTTAGGATTACGCAAATGTGACGAATTACATCCATGTCCTGTACACGATAAATTTAAAGCTATTCGGGAAGGATTAAAACAAATGTTAGAAAATACTAGTCTAGAAGAATTAGCACTTAACATTAAATCTGGCGCATCCTTTTTAAAGGTTTAAAAATCTTTCTTTCTAGACTTAAATACAATTCTTAAAACCGGTAAAACGACCCAAATGGTTAACATTGCAAAGGAAACTATTAAGCCAAAATTAGTGCCAAAAAACTGCTTAAAAATAGCACCTGTATAACCTAATAAAGCTGATATATCTAGCTTTAAAAGAATAAGTGTTCTTGATAAATCGATTGGATTAAGCATCGTGCCAACTAACGATAATTTATCTAATGGATAATCTTCAAACATAACCAAGGTCATTAAAAATATCCCATCATAAATTATAGCAAGAAAGAGCCACAACAATATGGCGTAGCCAAAACCTTTTATTTTATTTTCATTTGATAAGGCAATATTAAAAGCTAGTGCCGTAAATATTAATGTAAGGAACACACCTGTAACAAGTAATAGTGAAAAATCCCATATCGCACTACTTTCAAACAATCCATAAAATATAAAAGGAATACCTAAGCCTAATATTAAACTCATTGAAAGTGATAATGCAACACCCAAATATTGACCTAAAAATATGGATGATCGTTTTAAGGGTTGTGCCAATAATAATTCAGTAAATTCTTTTGAATTATAGTAATACATGACACCAAAAATAGTACCTATTAATGGTACTAAAACTATAATAACATTCATTAAAGTGATGACTGCTTTTGATAAGTCGTTATTTAAAAACAACAGCACAATTCCCAGCAATAAATAAAATGCAAAGTATACATAACTCCAGCGACTGCGGATTAAATCAAAAAAACTATATTTTAATATTTTAAGCATGATTTTCAGTTAAAATGGATGCAATGGCATGTTCGAAATCTGGTTGACTTGTCTTGGTTTTTAAATCTTGAATAGAACCCTTAAAGTATATTTGTCCTTCTAAAATAAATACTATTTCATCAGAAACCTCTTCAACAAAACTCATAATATGTGAGGTAATTAAAATGGTTTTGCCATTTGCTTTTTCTTTTTGAATTAAGTCTTTTAGCCGTATTAAAGATATAGGGTCTAAACCAGTTGTTGGTTCATCAAGAATTATTAACGGACAATCAAACATAAACGTTAGTACAATGTTTACCTTTTGTTTAGTTCCTCCCGAAAGATTACCTAATTTTTTATTTAAAAATGGTTTAAGTTTGAAAAGCTCTATCAACCTCTCATCATCAGAAGTGTTGCCTCTTAAATCTTTAATCATTTTTATAAGTTCTCTTACTTTTAAATTACTTGGAAAATTGGCTATTTGTGGTAAGTAATCAATTTTATGTCTGTAATCAGAACTTTTCTTTATATTCTCACCTAACACAGATATTTCACCTTTATTAGGAATAACCATGCCTAAAATTGATTTTATCAACGTAGTTTTACCTGAACCATTTGGTCCCAGAACTGCGAAAATACCACCTTCATTGATGTTTAAATCTACCCCTTTTAGCACTTGGTTTTTGCCGAATTTTTTATGTAAGTTCTGTATGCTTACCATGTGTTATTTTTTATTAAAGGATTATTGTCCAACAAATTATCTGGTGTAAATACTGGTGATACTTTTTCAGAAAAATCGATAATATCTATAAACAAACTCCTGAGTAAAATAATGGTTTCTGGTGTTCTATTTACAATATAGGAAAACAATTTTACTGGTCTGTAAGGCACATCGCCTACGCCATCTTTATCAAGGTCGTAACCAGTATAATTGCTCCAATAATTTCTATCAAAAACATTATCATTTACTTTGCTATTATAGGAAATATCAAAAGAATTATACAAAAAATTGTTTTCAACAAAACTGTTGGCATAACAGGCACCACGCACTTTAATTGCCCAACCGTTATTTAAAAAATCATTGTTTTTGTAAACAATTCGATTAGAGCCCTCTATATTTATACCAATTGTGTTTTCTTCAAAAGTGTTTCCAATAATTTCGGCATCATTTATTTCTTTTAAAAGCATGCCATAAGAAGCAGTACCCCAATTTTCTTTAAAAGTATTATTGAGCATTTTTATTTTTTTGGAAAACATTACTGCTACTCCTGCTCCGTTATTTTCAAATGTATTGTCTTGATACACATCGTCGTTTGAGAACATAAAATGAAGTCCGTATCTCAAATTTTCTGCACTAACGTTGTTTTTAATTAAGCAGTCATCCGAAAATTCTAAATAAATACCATCTCGAACGTGCTCAACATAGTTGTGCTCAATTTCAATATGATTACTATACCAAAGCTGGATGCCATTTCCAGAGTTGTACTCGTTAACTGCATCTCCTATAATTTTGTTGTGATAAACTTTTCCGTGGTTAGATTTTTCAATGTAAATGCCAAAAAACAGCTTTTCTAAAACAACATTTTGAATGATAAAGTTTTTGCTTTTACGTACACGAATTGCTGCAAAGTCTTCGGTATAACTTGTTCCTACATTAATAATAAACAGACCATCTATAGTTACGTTATCAGATATTATCGTAAAAATTTCGCCTTTAAGTTCACCATCAATAACTGGATAATTTTTACCAATAATTACAAGTGGTTTGTTTACTGAGATTTCATATTCTTTGTAAGTGCCCTTTTTTACAATTATAGTGTCAAAATCTTTGGCTTGAGAAATGGCAGTTTTAAGCGATGAAATATTGCACGAATTACAAACCTCAATGGTTTTTGCCATGGTTGTACTGGCCATAAGAATGGTTGAAAAAAAAACGATTAAATTTTTCATGAAACTAGTCTTTAAAATGGTCTAGTAACTCTGTCCAAGAATAAAGATCGCCTCCTTTTTCAGATTGAAATTTTTTAGCATCGTTTACATTTTTAAAGGCAGATAAATAAGCTCCCATTGGGCTTGGTATATTTTCACTTATTAAAAAAGTTGCTTTTGTTGCATCGATTAACGCTTCTGGTTCGGTATAATTATTTGATAAGTATAGCTTAATTTCATTTATTTCAAATTCTTTCATGAAATTAATCATACATTCTGAGGCGTCAAATTTATAGACCTTGCCTTTTTTAGTAACTACCTCTGCTGCATGAACTTTATCAACAATAGTCATTTTACAAAAATGGCAACCGTCATTACCATAATCAATAGCTTGAGGTGATACATTGCAACTAATAAATATTAGCAACAATGCCATAAGGGTATAGTGTTTTAGCGTTTTACTCACGTCACTTTTATTGATTAGGTGTTCGTGAAAACGTTTAGCGTTTTTCATTTTTTAGTGTTTTATTTTGTCTTTTCTAATTGTTTATCAAGTTTTATTTTGGTTTTTCTTTCCAACTAAATAAGCAAAAAGGCTTGCAGCAATACCTAGCCCTAAAAATAAAGCACCAAGTTGCGGATAAGAATGTGCTCTAAAATTTAAAATATCCTTACTGCCAAATAGTGGTGGCTGAAAACCCATAACGGTTCCATCAGGATTTGTAAATTTCATGATAGCTTTTGGGTCAAGGTCATGCCCATAATCATGTTCCCAAAGATAAAAATCGTATAAACCAGCACAACTCAAAACTATCATTAAAATAAACCAAGACAAAAACCATTTATAATTTCCAAAATACGCGATAACTAAGCCAATTATAGTTGTAATAATAATTCCTGCTGGAAATATTTTAAACTCAGGTATAGCTTCAGGAATATACTTCATCCCTACATAATGATTCATGAGGTTGATGTTTTTAATATCGTGAGGATGTACATCAGAAAAGTCATTAATGTGAATATACATTCCCAATGGAGTAGGGTATTGCGGAGCTTCAAGAGTGATTTTCCATAAAGGAAATACAAATAATCCTAATGGTAAAAGCGCAGCAATAAGCATAATAATGTTTGACTTCTTCATCGTTTAAGATTTAGTGATTTTAACTATTAGTGTTTTATAAAGAAAGGCGAGAGCGAAAAGACAACTCTCGCCTTTGATAGGAAAATAAACACTAAAACAAAATTTCCCTAACTTATTTTATTCTATATCTTCACCTAATGACCATTTTAATGGTGTGTTTGCATTTGCAGGAGATACTCTTACATAACCCTGCATTTCTTGATGTAATGCTGAACAAAAATCTGTGCAATAGAAAGGCCAAACACCAACTTGTTTAGGTTCCCAAAGGAAAGACTCTGTTTGTCCAGGCATAATTAATAATTCGGATGTGTTAGCCCCAATCATACTTATACCATGAGGTACATCATAATCCTGCTCTAAATTTGTAACATGGAAGTATACTTTGTCACCAACTTTTACACCTTCAATATTATCTGGTGCAAAGTGACTTCGTATTGTTGTCATGTAAATATGAACCGTTTTTCCATCACGAACTACTTTAGTATCTGCTTCACTTTTAGCAACATATGGATGTTGATTTTCTTCTAACTTGAATATTTTTTTAGAGTTAGGTTTAATTAAATCCGCAGGACATCCAGCAGCGTAATGTGGCTCTCCCACTGTTGGGAAATCTAGCAGAAGCTCCATTTTGTCACCAGATATATCATATAGTTGAGCAGATTGAGTTACCTCTGGACCTGTAGGTAAGTAACGGTCTTTAGTAATTTTATTCATTCCAACAACGTATTTTCCAAATGGTTTTTGAGAGTTTCCTCCTGGAATCATTAGGTGTCCAATAGAGTAATAACTAGGCTGTCTATCTAGAACTTCCCATGTACCAAGCTTCCATTTTACTATTTCAGAAGAAATAAAGAATGATGTATATGCGTTTCCTTCGTTGTCAAATTCTGTGTGTAAAGGGCCTAATCCCGGTTGTTCAACAGCACCTGCTAAAACATCTTCAAAGTTTAAGATTGGGATGCCATACGCATCTCCAGCGAACTTTTTGTTTTCAATAGCGTCTAACATTTTAGTAAAAGAGTGCACAGTAACATTTGCTGAAAGTTTACCACTACCCACAATGTATTCACCGGTTGGATCTACATCACAACCATGTGGCGATTTTGGAGTTGGTAAAAAGTATAATGCTCCGGGAACTTCTGAAGGATCAACCATTAATACCTCTTTCTTCATAGTAGAGGTTGCCATATGCGTATGCTCATCATAAACATTATGAGCATAATTAGCAGGCATTTTTTTACCACCACCATTATTTACGTATTCTTCAATTTTCTTCCAATTTACGGCAGCAATAAAATCTTTGTCATTTTGAGATGCATTTACCTCCATTAGCGTGCTAGCTTCTTCTGTGTTATAAGTTGTAAAGAAGAACCAACCATGAGATTTCCCTCTACCTGGATGCGCTTTATCAAAGTCAAAACCTGGCATAAGTACTTGGAATTTTATATCCATTCCTCCATCCGCTGGATTAACTTTTATAAAAGATAAAGTGCCTTTAAAATTTCCTTTATAATCTTTAATTGGCATATCTCTTTGAGGCACAGGAATAGCAAAACGAGTTCCTGCAACTACGTACTCTGTGTTATCGGTTACGTAAGAGGAACTATGGTTTCCGGCTGTATTTGGAATTTCAATAATCTCAGTAGTTTCAAATGTTGTTAAATCTACTTTTGCTATTCTAGGCGTATTATTCCCATTAATGAATACATAACGACCATCAAGTTGTCCGTTTGTTTGAGAAATATCTGGGTGATGTGCATCATCCCAAGGCACAAAACCATGAGACGTGTTAAGCATAGGTTTTGTTTCTTCATTATATCCGTATGCTTTTTCTGCATCTTGAGAGAATACGGGAATCACTTTAAATAAACGACCTGAAGGAAGTCCATATACTGCTAATTGACCACTAAATCCACCAGAGATAAAGGCGTAAAATTCGTCATGTTCACCAGGAGCTACATATACTTTTTCGGCAACATTACTTGCCAGAGCACCAGATTTACCATCCGATTTTCCTGAATTGTTACAACTTGTAAATGCTACTAGAACACTTAGTATTGCAATAGTTGATTTTAATATATTTTTCATTGTTTTAATTAGTTTTAATTAGTGTTTTATTCTTTGCTTGGAGGTAATAATACCTTGTCTATAACATGTACAATACCATTGCCTGCTTTAACAGAAGCTATAATATTGGCACCACCAATTACTGGTTTACCGTCAATTACTTCCACTTTTACATATTGATTATTGGCTTGCCCTAACTTTTTAAGTTTTGTTAAAATATTTTCGTTTAAGTTACCTGGTGTTACATGATACTTTAAAATATCAGCTAAGGTGGCTTTGTTTTCAGGTTTAACTAAATTTTCAACTGTTCCTTCTGGTAGTGCAGCAAATGCATCATCAGTTGGTGCAAAAACTGTAAGTGGTCCAACATTAACTAAAGCATTTTCCACTTGTGCAGCTTGTACGGCAGCAACCAATGTTTTATGATCTGGAGACCCAAGAGCTATTTGTAAGCAGTTTGGAGTTCCTTCATCATCTTTCATAAATGCTTGACCAGTTCTTTCTTCAGTATTTTCAGCTGGAGTAGCTGTAGAGTTCGTTGAGGCTTCTTTGTTTTCGTTTTTACACGCGACCATTATAATAAGGCACAAAGCGGTAAAAAGCATTTGTTTAAATGATTTCATATTTATTTATTTTAATGTTCTGAAATATTCTAATACAGCTCTAGCTTCCTCTTCAGTTAAATTCTGGTTTGCCATTGGCGAGCCATTAAACTCAATAAGTAGCGCTTTTGCTAATGGATCATTTTTCACCATTCCTTCTGGATCTAAAATCATATTCATAACCCATTCTGGAGTTCTACGTTCTAAAATATCTTTAGGGGCAGGACCAATAAATTTCTTGTCTGCTCTATGGCACGCTGTACACATTTTTTTAAACACATCAGCACCTTGAGCTACCATTTTCTCATCTATTTCTGAACTTAATTTGAGAGATTTTATTGGGCCAACACCTTTATTAGATAAGTCTATTTGTTTTGATGCTGGAACTTTTTCAGCTTTTTCTGTTGTTTTTTTCTCAGTTGGAGCCTTTTTTTGGTATGAGAATCCTTCTTTCTTTTTTTCTTCTTTACCTCCACAACTTATAAGTAGTGTTGCAAATAAAATTGTGATTAGTTTTAGTGTTGTTTTCATATTATAAGTGATTTAGAAAGCAAAACTACAATCAAACAGAGAGTTAAAATATGATATTTATCATATTTAGGACAAAAATGTCTTTTTTAAACAGACACTTGTAAGAGTTTGTATTAAAAATCAATATAACTTTTACTAAAACAAGGTCGTAAATCAAAGGAGTAGTATTTTTAAAAAATCAGGAATAATAAAAATTTTAAAAAGAAACATTAACTCAATGTTTAAAGCGTTAATAATTACCTATAATTATAATAAAAGCAACCTCTTATTTTAGTAAAAGTTGTATTTTTGAAAAATATTTTGACAAACCTATACGGTATTAAAAATAATAATGGATAAATTTTCATTTTTAAACGCAGCACACACAGCATATTTTGCTGATTTATACGACCAATATTTACAAAACCCAGATGCAGTAGAACCAAGTTGGAGAGCCTTTTTTCAAGGTTACGATTTTGGTTCAGAAAATTATGGGTTAGATGGTGAGATCATTGAAGGAGTTTCTACTCAAATCCCAGAACATGTTCAGAAAGAGTTTCAAGTTGTAAGGCTCATAGATGGCTATAGAATGCGTGGGCATTTGTTTACAAAAACCAACCCAGTTAGAGAACGTAGAACCTATTCGCCAACCTTAGAGTTAAAGAATTTTGAATTGTCTGAAAGTGATTTAGACACCGTTTTTAATGCTGGCGAAATTTTAGGAATTGGCGCAATAACTTTACGCGAAATTATTGCACATTTAGAAAGTATTTATTGCAGTTCTATTGGTGTAGAATACATGTATTTACGAAATCCAGAAGTTATTAAATGGTGGCAAAATAAGCTTAACGAAAATGATAATCAGCCTAATTTTTCTGAAGAAAAAAAGAAGTACATCCTTTCTAAACTTAATCAAGCTGTAACTTTCGAGAATTTTTTACAAACAAAATATGTAGGACAAAAACGCTTTTCGTTAGAAGGAGGTGAATCCTTAATTCCAGCAATTAGTAACGCACTTTTTTACGCGGTAGAAAAGTATGGAATAAAGGAATGTGTTTTAGGAATGGCTCATCGTGGGCGTTTAAGCACTCTGGTTAATATTTTTAGAAAACCTTTACGAGAACTCTTTAGCGAGTTTGATGGAAAAGACTTTGAAGACGAAAATATTGATGGTGATGTAAAATATCATTTAGGATTAACACTTGATAAGACTTACCAAAACGGTAAGAATATCAAAATGAATTTAGTCCCAAATCCATCACATTTAGAAACTGTTGCATCTGTTGCCGAAGGAATAACTAGAGCAAAAATAGATACAGATTATGAAGGTGATGATTCTAAAATAATCCCTATAATCGTTCATGGAGATGCCGCAATTGCAGGACAAGGCATTGTTTACGAAGTAGCACAAATGAGCCAACTAAATGGCTATAGAACTGGAGGAACTGTTCACATTGTTGTAAACAACCAAATTGGATTTACAACTAATTATTTAGATGCTCGATCTAGCACTTATTGTACCGATGTTGCAAAAGTTACACTATCTCCTGTTTTACATGTAAATGCTGATGATGCAGAAGCTGTTGTACATGCTGTAGAAATGGCTTTAGAGTACAGAATGCGTTATAAAAAAGATGTTTATATCGATTTGCTTGGGTACAGAAAGTATGGACATAACGAAGGTGACGAGCCACGTTTTACGCAGCCAAAACTTTATAAAAACATATCAAAACATAAAAATCCTTTTAAAATCTATTCTGATAAGCTTATAGAAGAAAAAACTATTGATAAATCATATTTAGATAAGATTATATCCAACTTTAAAGACACTTTAGAAAGTGAGTATTCTAAATCTAAAGAAGCCGATTCGTCTAAGGTTAGAGAATTTATGCAAGAACGTTGGAAAGGGTTTAATCGTCAAGGTATTGATGGAATGCTTAAAACTGCCGATACCAATTATCCAATTGAAAAATTAAAACACATTTCTAAAATTGTTTCAACAGTTCCAGAAGGTGCTAAATTTTTACGCAAAGCAGAGCGTATTTTAGATGGTAGAGCAAAAATGGTTTTTGAAACCGATACGTTAGATTGGGGTATGGCAGAAACTTTAGCCTACGGAAGTTTAATGGAAGAAGGTTTTAACGTGCGTATTTCTGGGCAAGATGTAGAACGCGGAACATTTAGTCATCGCCACGCTATTTTAAGAGACGAAATTTCTGAAGAACGCATAAACTTACTAAATACTAATCCAGAAAATAAGGGTAAAATGGATATTTATAATTCCCTTTTATCAGAATATGGCGTGTTAGGTTTCGATTACGGATATGCCATGGCTAATCCTAATACATTAACTATTTGGGAAGCACAATTTGGAGATTTTAGTAATGGTGCTCAAATTATTTTCGATCAGTATTTATCAGCATCCGAAGATAAATGGAAAGCACAAAATGGTATTGTTGTACTATTGCCACATGGATACGAAGGTCAAGGTTCTGAGCATTCATCGGCAAGAATAGAGCGTTATCTTCAATTATGTGGAGAAGATAATATGGTAGTTGCAAATTGTACAACACCAGCAAATTTTTTCCATTTATTACGCCGTCAAATGAAACGCGATTTCAGAAAACCTTTAATTGTATTTACACCTAAAAGTTTATTGCGTCATCCAAAAGCGGTTTCATCTTTAAAAGATTTAGCAACTAGTAATTTTGACGAAGTTATTGATGATTCGGTAAATCCAAAAAACATAAAAAAATTAGTTTTCTGTACAGGAAAATTCTATTACGATTTATTAGCTGAAAGAGAAAAACTGAATAATGAAGATGTTGCTTTGGTTAGAATAGAACAGTTATTTCCGTTACATTTAGATAAAATTCAGGAAGTAATAAACCGTTATCCAAACGTTGAAAATTATGTTTGGGCGCAAGAAGAACCAAAAAACATGGGTGCTTGGAGCCATGTTATGCAACGTATGGATTTGGTTAAACTCGATGTTTGCTCAAGGCCGTATAGTTCTGTTCCAGCACCAGGGTCTAGCACAAGAGATAAGAGAAGACAACAACGCGTTATAGACGCAGTTTTCAATAATAAAAAATAAAAAACGATAGTTAAAAGTCATACCAAAATTAAAATTATAGAACATGATTTTAGAAATGAAAGTGCCTTCACCAGGTGAATCTATAACCGAAGTAGAAATAGCAACATGGTTAGTTGAAGATGGAGATTATGTAGAAAAAGATCAAGCTATTGCTGAGGTAGACAGTGATAAAGCAACCCTTGAACTGCCAGCTGAAGCGAGTGGAACTATTACCTTGAAAGCTGAAGAAGGTGATGCCGTTGCAGTTGGAGCAGTAGTATGTTTAATTGACACTGGTGCAGAAAAACCAGAAGGTGGAGCTGATGTTAAAGAAGAAAAAAAGGAAGGCACACCTAAAGATGAAGCACCAAAAACAAAAGCGATTGAAGAAAAAACATATGCTACAGGAACCGCAAGTCCAGCTGCTAAAAAGATTTTAGCTGAAAAAGGTATTGATGCCGCTTCAATTTCTGGAACAGGAAAAGACGGTCGTGTTACTAAAGAAGATGCTATAAAAGCTATTCCTAGCATGGGTACACCAACTGGTGGAAGCCGAGGAGTTTCACGCAGTAAAATGTCTATGTTACGTCGTAAAGTTGCAGAACGTTTGGTTGAAGCCAAAAATACAACCGCAATGTTAACCACATTTAACGAGGTTGATATGTCGCCAATTTTTGCCTTGCGTAGTGAGTACAAAGAAACCTTTAAAATAAAGCACGGTGTTGGTTTAGGGTTTATGAGCTTCTTTACATTAGCAGTAGTTAGAGCCTTAAAAATGTATCCAGCAGTAAACTCAATGATTGACGGAAAAGAAATGATTTCATATGATTTTTGCGACATTAGTATTGCTGTTTCAGGACCAAAAGGATTAATGGTTCCTGTTATGCGAAATGTAGAAAATTTAAGCTTTAGAGGTGTAGAATCTGAAGTAAAACGATTAGCTATTCGTGCACGTGATGGACAAATTACTGTTGATGAAATGACAGGAGGAACCTTCACTATTTCAAACGGCGGCGTGTTTGGTAGTATGCTATCTACTCCAATTATTAATCCACCACAGAGTGGAATTTTAGGAATGCATAATATTGTTGAACGACCAGTTGCTATTGATGGTAAGGTTGTAATTAGACCAATTATGTATGTAGCACTATCCTACGATCATAGAATTATAGACGGTAAAGAATCTGTTGGGTTTTTAGTTGCTGTAAAAGAAGCTTTAGAAAATCCAATTGAATTATTAATGGATAGTGATGTTAAAAAAGCATTAGAGCTTTAATAACAAATTTTGCAAATAAAAAGAGGTCGTCTAAAAAATAATTTTTAGACGACCTACTAAAAAGTCTTTATTTAAACCTGTTCAGATAGAAAGTGAAGAGGGTTTTTATCCAATTCTAGTTTTGTAACAATATTACTTCTGTGCTTTTCTACAGTTCTTATAAAAATATTTAACTATTCGACAATTTTCTCTCTAAAATAAGACTTGCCGTTTACAACGCGTTTTATACAGATTTCAATTTCTTCAATAACAAACGCTTTTAAAATATATGCGTTTACAGGAACTTCAATAGCTTTGTCTTAAACTTTTTCTTTGTCTAAAGCTATTAAATTATAGCTAAAAGAACATTAATGCTTTGAGCAAAGAATTTAAATTTCTTTATTAAAATTATCATCATAGCTATGGCTAAAATTTTCGCCTAAAACTTTGATCTTTTTCTTTAAACCCTTTTATATCAATTTAGCTATATTATTATAATTTTAGGTATAAATATTTTTTTTTGTAATCAATTATGGCTTTTGCTTTTTTTAAAATGTCTGCGCCAATAATGCCATCAACAGGTTTTGCGTTATGGTTAATAAGTGCGGTATTAACATGTGTAAGATTAAATAAAATCAAAACAATTTTATTATGTTTCCATTTTCCTATTTTTACTTTGTTTTTTTTAGCCATTTTGGTATCCATCTCTATGGCGCCAGCACCAGCAGCTTTAATTGAAGAGTCTTCGACTAATAAATTAAAATTTTCAACAGCTTCAAAACCTAAACAAGAGCTTGATGCTCCAGTATCTAAAATAAAAAGTCCTTTTACACCGTTTATTGTAGCTTTAACTTCAAAATGATTGGTTTTAGTAAGTTTCAATTTTACTTTTGTGTATCCTTTTTGTAGTAGAAATTGTTGATGAGTTTGCATCTAATTTAGTTTTAAACAAAGATAATCCTATAAAACAATTATTTTTACAAAATCGTGTTAATGATTCCATTTAAAAAATCAAAAATTGATAATTACAGATACACATACCCATTTATATAGCGAAGCCTTTAATGATGATAGAAACGAGATGATTAACCGTGCCATAAAACAAGGTATTACACGGTTTTTTATTCCAGCCATCGATTCAACCTCTACACAATTAATGTTTCAACTAGAAAAAGACTATCCTAATAATGTATTTTTAATGTCAGGGTTACATCCTACGTATGTAAAAAACAATTATAAAGACGAACTAAAACATGTTGAAGAGCTGCTCGCAAAGCGAAGATTTTATGCTATTGGAGAAATAGGCATTGATTTGTATTGGGATAAAACAACTTTAGAAATTCAGAGAAAAGCTTTTAAGCATCAAATTCAATTAGCAAAAAAATACCGGTTACCAATTGTTATTCATTGTCGTGATGCTTTTGATGAGATATTTGAAGTTTTAGAAAGCGAAAAGAGTGACGATTTATTTGGAATATTTCATTGTTTTACAGGCACTTTAAAACAAGCACATCAAGCTATTTCTTATAATATGAAACTAGGCATTGGTGGTGTTGCAACCTTTAAAAATGGAAAGATTGACCAGTTTTTAAATCAAATAGATTTAAGTCATATAGTATTAGAAACCGATTCGCCATATTTAGCACCAGTACCTTATAGAGGTAAGCGAAACGAAAGTATATATATACTAAAGGTATTAGAAAAACTATCCTATATATATAATAGGACTGAAGAAGATATTGCAGAAATTACGACAGAAAACTCAAAAGCTGTTTTTAAAATATAAATTATGGCAAATACTAAACCAAACATATTGCTTATTTATACTGGTGGAACTATAGGTATGATTAAAGATTTTAAAACAGGAGCACTTCGAGCTTTCGATTTTAAGAACCTTTTAAAACGCATTCCAGAATTAAACTTATTAGATTGTAATATTGATACGGTATCGTTAAAAAAACCAATAGATTCTAGTAATATGAATCCAGAATATTGGGTGAAAATCGCTGAAATTATTGAAAAAAATTACGGTAATAATGATGGGTTTGTTGTGCTACACGGAAGTGATACTATGAGTTACACAGCGTCGGCATTAAGTTTTATGTTAGAAAACTTAGCAAAACCAGTGGTGTTTACAGGTTCTCAATTACCCATTGGAGATTTACGAACCGATGCCAAAGAAAACTTAATCACAGCTGTTCAAGTAGCATCGTTGCAACATCGAAAAAAACCAGTTATTAAAGAAGTGTGTTTATAT
This sequence comes from Wocania arenilitoris, assembly GCF_021728535.1. Taxonomy (GTDB): domain Bacteria; phylum Bacteroidota; class Bacteroidia; order Flavobacteriales; family Flavobacteriaceae; genus Wocania_A; species Wocania_A arenilitoris. The sequence continues at coordinate 186,231 of NZ_JAKKDU010000003.1, forward strand.
TTTGAGTACAAATTGTATCGAGCTAACCGAACCACAAAAATTAATGCAGAACATTTTGAGGCTTTTGCTTCTTTAAACTATCCAGAATTAGCTGAGTCTGGAGTGCATTTAAAAGTAAACAAGGAGTATTTATTTAAACCAAATTTAAAGAAAAAATTAGTTGTACATAAAAAGTTAGATAAAAACATAGCACTTATAAAGTTGTTTCCAGGAATAACAGAACAAGTTTTACAAAGTATTTTTAATACACCAAATTTAAATGGTGTTATTATAGAAACATATGGGACAGGTAATTGTGCAACAGAACAATGGTTTATTAATGCCCTAAAAAAAGCAATTAACAAAGGGATACATATTATAAATGTAACACAATGCTCTGGAGGAAGTGTAATTATGGGGCATTATGAAACTAGTAACCAGCTAAAAAAAATCGGAGTTATATCAGGGAAAGATATCACAACAGAGGCCGCTTTATCTAAATTAATGTACTTAATAGGACAAAATATTCCTGACAAAACCTTTAAAACTAGTTACGAAATAGCATTAAGAGGCGAAATGTCTTAAAATTAGTCGATAAAATTTCAGTGTTTAATTTTTTTTTTGTTATTTGAGCCCTCGTAATTAAATGTATTGTAAAATACAGAGAGGTGGCCGAGTGGCTTAAGGCGCACGCTTGGAAAGCGTGTATGCGTTTATAGCGTATCGAGGGTTCGAATCCCTTCCTCTCTGCTGTTATTTTTATTTTTTAATTGCTTTTTTTTTATATCTTTAACACTTTAACTAATAAAATTAAGATCGAGAACATGAAAAGATTATTTTCTATCCTAGCCATTACAGGAATTATGGCATTCGGAACTGTTAATGCAACTACAAATGCAAACGCAACTACAGCAGTAACAACGGTTGCAACAATGACTCAAGACGAAAGCGCAGCACCTGCTGAAGAACTTGGATTTCATCAAGAACTAAAAAAGAGGTTCGTTGAAGGTGGTCCAGGATTTATGGGTATTGTATTATTATGTTTAATTTTAGGTTTAGCGATTGCTATCGAGAGAATTATCTTTTTAAACCTTTCTACAACTAACACAAAAAAATTAACTCAAAATGTTGAAGACGCACTAGCTTCTGGCGGTGTTGAAGCGGCTAAAGAAGTTTGTAGAAATACAAAAGGGCCTATCGCTTCTATATTCTATCAAGGATTAGATAGAACAGATGAAGGTATTGAAGCTGCCGAAAAAGCTGTTGTAGCTTATGGTGGTGTACAAATGGGACAGTTAGAGAAAAACGTGTCTTGGATTTCTTTATTTATTGCACTAGCACCAATGCTTGGTTTCATGGGTACTGTAATTGGTATGATTCAGGCCTTTGATAAAATTGAAGCAGCTGGTGATATGAACCCATCATTAGTAGCAGGTGGTATTAAAGTAGCACTTTTAACAACTGTATTTGGTTTAATTGTTGCCATTATACTTCAAATTTTTTACAATTATATTATTGCAAAAATTGATAGCATTGTTAACGATATGGAAGACGCTTCTATTACGTTAATGGATATGCTAGTTAAAAATAAAAAGTAATAATTTAAAATTGTAAGTATTATGAAATGAGCCACAACACTTTAAGTTTTTATTAATCTTAAAATTATTGTTGGCGAATTACATCTGACTTATTTAACATAATAAAAATTAAACAGATGAAAAAAATATTAACCATATTGTTAGCAATAGTAGGCATATTGTCTATTGTATTTCTAGCAATGATAATCTCAACAGGAGACGAAGCTATTAAGGCAGGCGAATCTAGTGGAACAGTGAATACATTTATGTATGTTGCCTATTTAGTTTTGTTTTTAACACTTGCTTTTGTTGTTATTTTTAGTTTAAAAAATATATTTAGCAACTCTGAAACTTTAAAAAGTACACTAAAAGGTGTAGGCACATTCGCAGTATTAGCTGCTATTTGTTACTTTGGGTTTGCTAAAGGTGTAGAAACACCTTTAAAAGATGGAGATATGTTATCTGCAGGAGGCTCACAATTATTAGGTGCAGGATTATACCTGTTCTATTTCTTGCTAGCCATTGCAGGCGGATCAATGTTGTTTTTCGGAATTAAAAAAATGATAAAGTAATATGGCAAAACGAGCAGCACCAGAAGTTAATGCAGGCTCAATGGCCGACATTGCTTTCTTACTATTAATCTTTTTCTTAGTAACTACTACTATACCAAAGGATTCTGGTATTAACAGAAAACTTCCACCTATTGACGACAGCGAAGTAGAGCCACCAATTATAAAACAGAAAAATATTTTTACTGTTTTATTGAACAAAAACGATCAGTTATTGGTTGAAGATGAGAATATGAAGATTAAAGACCTACGACAAGCAGCTGTTGAGTTTTTAGATAACGGAGGTGATGGGTCATGTACTTATTGTAAAGGCGCAAAAGATCCTGCTTCGTCTGATAATCCAGATAAAGCTATTATATCTTTAAAAAACTCGCGTGAAACATCTTACGCAGCATACATAGCAGTGCAAAATGAACTAGTTGCTGCCTATAATATATTAAGAAACAGAAGAGCACTTGAAATTGGTCCGCAAAAAGGGTTTAGAGATATGAATTTTATTGAAATGCAAAATAATCATAAAGATGTAAGATGGATTGGGAATAAAGAAAAGCTAAAAGAGGTTATTGATCAAATAAAATTAGAAATACCTCAGAAACTTTCAGAGGTTGTAGAATAATTTAGAATTAAATAAAATAAAAGATTATGTCTAAATTTAAAAAGAAAAAAGATGGAGGTTTAGCTCCTATCAATACAGCATCATTACCAGATATTGTATTTATGTTATTATTCTTTTTTATGGTAGCGACTGAGATGAGGCCAGACACACTAATGGTTCAAAATAAATTACCAGTAGCAGACCAAATAGAAAAGCTTGAGAAGAAGTATCCTATTAGCTATATTCACATAGGTAAACCTAGTGTTGGTTATGAAAAATATGGAAGCGTAGCTAGAATACAGCTAAATGATAAATTTGCTGATGTTTCTGAAGTTGGTAATTTTATTGGAGCTGAGAGATTAGCAGAAAGAGAAGAATTAGTCCCTTACTTAACAGTGTCTTTAAAAGTTGACAAAGAAGCTAATATGGGTATTGTTGGAGATGTAAAGCAGGAATTACGTAAAGTAAATGCATTAAAAATTAATTATATGACAGGTAGTGGTGATGCATTAAATAATATAAAATAAACAATCTTAATTTTATATTTTAAAAAGCGTTTTGATAATTCAAAACGCTTTTATTTTTTACACATAATACAATTTTAATTATACTTGTATAGTTATGCTAAATAAGCTTAGATATAAATGAAACATCCATGATTAATATTTAATCACACAACAAAATGATTATTTAGGATGTTACATGCCTGCACTGAGCTTTGTCGAAGTGTGACCGTTGAATAACAATAAATATAAACACATGAAAAACCTTATTTTAATTATATTTTTATTAATAGGTTTTCAATGGGTTTTTTCTCAAGATACTCAAGAGAAAGCCATAGATTCACTTTATAAAGAAGATCATTTTTACGCAGGAATAACCTATAATTTATTAGGAAAAACACCAAATGATTTTAAACAAAGTGGTTTTTCAACAGGTTTTCATTTTGGGTATATTAAAGACATCCCTATTAACAAAAACAGAAATGTGGCTATTGGTATTGGTATTGGGTACTCTGCAAATTCGTTTAATCAAAATTTATTTGTAAATAAACTTGCATCTGGCGATTTTGACTATAGTATATTAACTGATGAAAATACCTATACCAAAAATAAATTTTCAATACATTTAATTGAGTTGCCTATTGAGTTTAGGTGGCGAACATCAACACCAACGAATTATGATTTTTGGCGTATATATATGGGTTTTAAACTAGGATATGTGTTAACCCATACAACTAAATATGTTGGCGATTTGGGTGCTTTAAAACATAATGATATTGATGATTTTAATGACTATCAATATGGATTAACCTTGAGCATAGGGTATGGTACTTGGAATCTTCATTTGTATTATGCGTTAAACGCTATTTTTTCAAATAATGCTGTTATAAATAACGATAGTATTGATATGAATGCTATAAAAATTGGATTAATGTTTTATATATTATAACCAGTAATTAACTAAAATTAATTGTGGAAACAAACCAACAAAACAGCCTATAATTAATTCTTTATAAGTGTGGGCATTTAAGTGTAATCTAGAAGTCGCTACTGCACCTGAAATGATAGACATTAAAGCGAGCGTGCCATTAATATTTATGTTAAAATGAATACTTAATGCTATAAAAAACATAAATAATCCAGATACTGCAATCATATGGATGCTAGCCTTAAGTTTAAAAATAGCCAAAAACAAACAAGCTAATGTTGATATTAATATACCTACAAAAAAGAAGTAAAGCTCAATAACCTGACTAGGAGTTATAATGCGTTGTAGTACCAAAAAAATAACGATACAATTTAGAATAAGCGGAACAATACGTTCTTTAGTACTTTCTAAATAAATGGATTTTACTTTACCTAAAGTCTTTAATAAAAAATAAAGCAATATGGGTAAAACAATGGTTAAAATAAAGAGTGAAATTAATTTGGCGCTAATAATTTCATTTGGTATAAATCTTGGAGATTTTGCAAAGTAAAATGAAACACCTAATATAGGCATTAACAAAGGGTGAAAAATAAGCGATATACTTTTTAAAATACGATCTATCATATTTTTTTGCGTAAACGAGCAACAGGAATATCTAATTGTTCTCTATATTTTGCAACAGTGCGTCGTGCAATAGGGTACCCCTTTTCTTTTAAAATGCCAGCTAAAGTTTCATCAGTTAATGGCTTGCGTTTGTTCTCTTCTTCAATAACTGTTTCTAAGATTTTTTTTATTTCTCTGGTTGAAACATCTTCTCCTTGATCGTTTTTCATAGATTCTGAAAAGAACTCTTTTATTAATTTGGTCCCATAAGGCGTATCAACATATTTGCTATTAGCTACCCTTGATACTGTTGATACATCCATTTGTATTTCATCTGCAATATCTTTAAGAATCATTGGTTTTAAGGTACGCTCATCGCCAGTTAAGAAATACTCTTTTTGGTAATGCATAATGGCACTCATAGTTAAAAAAAGTGTTTGTTGGCGTTGTTTAATAGCCTCAATAAACCACTTAGCGGCATCTAATTTTTGCTTAATAAATATAACTGCATCTTTTTGAGATTTCGATTTGTCTTTGGACTCTTTATAACCTTTAAGCATATTATTATACTCTCTAGATACATGTAATTCTGGTGCGTTTCTGCCGTTAAGTGTAAGCTCTAATTCACCATCAACAATTTTAATTGCAAAATCTGGTACCACATGCTCAACAATTCTGTTATTTCCTGCATAAGAACCACCAGGTTTTGGGTTTAAATGTTCAATTTCAGTAATAGCATCTTTTAATTGAATTTCTGTAATATCAAATTTTTGAAGCAGTTTTTTGTAATGCTTTTTAGTAAACTGATCAAAAGCATTATCAATAATATGTATTGCCAATTCGGTATCTGGAGTTTTTTCTTTTCTGTGCAATTGAATACTTAAACATTCTTGTAAATGTCGTGCGCCAACTCCAGCAGGGTCTAATTGATGAACGATTCGTAAAACTGATTCCACTTTTTCTTCTTCGGTATAAACGTTTTGGGTAAAAGCTAAATCGTCTGTAATATCAGCCAGCGAGCGCCGTATATAACCGCTTTCGTCAACACTTCCTACTAAAAATTCAGCAATATCACGCTCTTCATCAGATAATCTATAAGTATTTAGTTGATTTATTAAATGCTGAGTAAACGATGTTCCTGCAGCGTAAGGCATTGTTTTTTCTTCATCATCGCTACTGTAATTATTAACTTGTGTGCGATAATCGGGAACTTCATCATCACTTAAATACTCATCAACATTTATATCTTCGGCGTTAATGGTTTCATTATCGCTGTAATCGTCAGTTGTATTATCTAAATCGTAATCGTTGTCTTGCTCTTCTTTACCACCTTCGAGTGCAGGGTTTTCTTCCAGCTCTTGTTTTAAGCGTTGCTCGAATGCTTGCGTAGGCAACTGTATCAATTTCATTAATTGAATTTGTTGCGGCGACAGTTTTTGCGATAACTTAAATTGTAAGTGTTGTTTAAGCATATTTCGATTTGGTTTAAGATAAAAGTAAAAAAAACTTTTAGTTCTTTAGTTACCAATAATAATTCTTTTAAAACTTTTTCTAAAACTCTGCGTTTTGTGGTGTTCTTGGAAAAGGAATAACATCTCTAATATTGCTCATTCCTGTGGCAAACATAACTAAGCGCTCGAAACCTAAACCAAAACCAGAATGTACTGCAGTACCGTATTTACGTAAGTCTAAATACCACCATAATTCTTCTTCATCAATATCTAAAGCTTTTATTTTCTCTTTTAACACCTCTAAGCGTTCTTCACGTTGAGAGCCACCTACCATTTCGCCAATACCAGGAAATAGAATATCCATAGCGCGAACCGTTTTTCCATCTTCATTTAAACGCATGTAAAAGGCTTTGATATTAGCTGGGTAATCAAATAAAATTACAGGACACTTAAAGTGTTTTTCAACTAAAAAGCGCTCATGCTCACTTTGTAAATCTGCGCCCCATTCGTTTATTATATATTTGAATTTCTTTTTCTTGTTGGGTTTACAATTGCGTAAAATATCTATAGCTTCGGTATAACTAATACGTTTAAAATTATTTTCGGTAACAAAATTTAGCTTTTCAATTAAAGTCATTTCGTTACGTTGCGCTTGTGGTTTTGTTTTTTCTTCGTCTTGTAAACGTTTGTCTAAAAAGTTTAAATCTTCAATATTATTTTCTAAAACATAGCTTAAAATAGATTTCATAAAATCTTCAGCTAAATCCATATTACCATTTAAATCCATAAAAGCAACTTCGGGTTCAATCATCCAAAATTCTGCCAAATGACGCGAGGTGTTAGAGTTTTCTGCTCTAAAAGTTGGCCCGAAAGTATAAACTTTACCTAAAGACATCGCATAAGTTTCTGCTTCTAATTGACCAGAAACCGTTAAGTTTGTTTCTTTTCCGAAGAAATCTTGTTTATAATCTACTTCACCTTCATCATTTAATGGTGGATTCTTAGCATCTAAATTGGTAACGCGAAACATTTCGCCGGCACCTTCAGCATCACTGCCTGTTATAATTGGCGCGTGCATATAGTAAAAGCCATTTTCGTTAAAATATTTATGAATGGCAAATGATAGCGCAGAACGCAAGCGCATAACTGCGCCAAATGTATTGGTTCGTGTACGTAAATGGGCGTTCTCCCTTAAAAATTCAAACGAATGTTTTTTGGGTTGAATAGGAAATGTTTCAGCATCAGAATCGCCTAAAATGTCAATAGAAGTTACATTAACCTCAACGTTTTGTCCCTTACCTCGGCTTTCAACTAATTCGCCTTTTATATGCAGTGCAGCACCTGTTGTAATGCGTTTTAAAATAGCTTCGTCTGTATTTTCAAAGTCTACCACACATTGAATATTATTTAAGGTAGAACCATCATTTAAAGCAATAAAACGATTCGCTCTAAAGGTTCTAACCCAGCCTTTAACTTCAACTTCTGGCAAATTAATATTTTGCAATAATAATTCTGAAACGGTACGTAATTGCATGTGCATTTAATTTAAAGTACAAATATAATATTTAGTAAACAGTATGCAGTAGCAGTATGCAGTAAATTTGAATACTTTAGGCTTTTGGCTTTCAATTTTCAAAGAATTAAAAAACAAATCCCGAAATGAGAAATGCCTTTTTTGGAATTTGTTTTTTAATTATTAGATTTTTATTCCGCTTCGTCTTCCTCCGGAATAATATTTATTGAAGGCTCTTTTAATACTTCTTTATTAGCAATACTACGCTCTAAAGAAAGTAAAAGCGATGGTAGTAATAAGAGGTTAGAAAGCATTGCAAAAAGTAAGGTAGCCGAAACTAAAGCACCTAGTGCCACAGTGCCACCAAAGCTTGAAATAGTGAATACTGAGAACCCGAAGAATAAAACAATAGAAGTATAAAACATACTTACACCTGTTTCGCGTAATGCGGCGTAAACCGATTTTTTAATTTTCCAATGGTTGGCTTGCAACTCTTGTCTGTATTTTGCTAAAAAATGAATAGTATCATCTACAGAAATACCAAATGCAATACTAAACACTAATATGGTTGAAGGCTTTATAGGCACACCCAAATAACCCATTAAACCCGCGGTAACCAATAAAGGTAATAAGTTAGGGATGAGCGACACAATAATCATTCTAACAGACCTAAACATATAAGCCATAAATAATGAAATAAGTAAAATGGCTAACGACAGCGAAATGGCTAAGTTTTTCACCAAGTATTTTGTTCCTTTTTGAAACACTAATGCCATACCAGTCATGCTAACGTTGTATCTGTCTTCTGGAAAAACTTTATCTATTTTAGTTTGAAGATTTTCTTCTATACGTTCCATTTTGTCGGTGCCAATATCCTTTATAAAGGTAGTAATACGTGCATATTGTCCGGTACTATCTACAAAATTTTTAAGTAAATCGACATTAGATGTTGAGTTTTTTGCGTACGATAAAATAAAACTGTTTTCTTGCACTGTTGGTAATTGATAATGTTTAGGGTTGCCATTGTAATAGGCTTGTTTAGAATATTTTACTAAACCAACAATCGAAATAGGTTTTGAGAGTTCTGGTGTTTCAATAATTAAAGCTTCCAGTTCGTTCATGCGTTTTAATGTGGCAAGTTTCATAACACCTTTTTTACGTTTGGTGTCAATCATAATTTCTAAAGGCATAATGCCATTAAACTCATCTTCAAAAAACCTAATATCGTTTACAAATCCTGATTCTTGTGGCATATCTTCAATTAAACTGCCAGAAATTTTAATTTGATAAATTCCAATAATACTAACAATAAGTAAAATGACTGATGTAGCATAAATAGTAATATGTTTTTGTTTTACCATGTATTCCATCCAATTTACAAAACCACCAATCCAACGTTTATTTAGGTGTTCTAAATGGCGGTCTTTTGGATATGGCAGAAATGTGTAAATAATAGGAATTATAAGCAAGCACAAAATAAAAATTGCCAAAATACTTAGTGATGCTACTATACCAAACTCTTTTAATAGTTTACTTTCAGTTAAAATAAACGTAGCAAAGCCTGATGCTGTAGTAACATTTGTCATTAAAGTTGCATTACCTATTTTGGTAATAACACGCTGTAACGATTTTACTTTATTACCATGTAGTTTTACTTCGTGCTGGTATTTATTAATTAAAAATATACAGTTTGGTATACCAATAACAATAATTAAAGGCGGAATTAATGCAGTTAAAACGGTAATCTCGTAATTTAATAAACCAAGAAAACCCAAAGTCCACATTACACCAATACAAACCACAATAAGTGAAATAAAAGTGGCTCTGAACGACCTAAAAAAGAAAAAGAAAATTAATGACGTTACTAATAAAGCTGCCGTTATAAACTTACCAATTTCATCAATAATAAGTTGCGAGTTAAGTGTCCTAATATAAGGCATTCCAGATACTCTAACGTTTAAATTGTTCGATTTTTTAAAGGCCTCAATTGTTGGATTTAAAGCGTTAATAATAAAGTCTTTTCTTGCCGATGTATTAACAATATCTTTTTTTAAATAGATAGCTGTTCTAATGGTTTTAGTCTCTTTATTAAATAAGAAATTATCGTAAAAAGGATACTTGTTAAAAAGCTCATTTAGAAGTATTCCTATTTGCTTAGCAGATGAAATGGAGTCTTTAATAAAAGGTTTAAGCTCAAACTTTTCGTTTACATTATCTTTAACAAGTTTTTGTAAATCTTTAATTGAAACAACGGTTTCTACATCTTCAAATTGTTTAAATGTTTCTGAGAGTTTATTCCAAGCATTTAATTTTTCAACAGTAAAAAGTGTAGAGTCTTTAACCCCTAGAATAATTAAATTCCCTTCTTCTCCAAAGGTTTTTAAAAAATCATTATAAACTATATTGACTTCATGATCGTCTGGCAGTAAATTAGCTTCGGTGTATGTAAAACGCATATTTTTCCACTGAAAACTAAAAAATATGGTAGCAACAATTATACCTACAAGAATAGCAATTTTATTGCGTAAAATGAGTCGCGCTGTTACATCCCAAAAATTTGTTGTAAATAGTTTAAACATGCTTATTTTTTACGATGCGCAAAGGTAGAAAAAACAATGTACAACTAACTTTAATTAGCCTATAATGTTACGTTAAAGGTGAATTTTAAAGCAATATTATCTCCCAATTTTGGTAAATGGTAAGCACCATACCTGTAAGAAAAGCTTAAACCAAAACCAAATAGTAATTTATTAAGCTCGAAACCAGATTCTGTGTAACCATCTTTTAGCGAATTAAAACTTATATTTTGGTGTCTTTCAGGGTTTTTAATACTGCCAATTGCATAACGCATAATTATAACTAACTCTGGATTAAAGCGCTTAGAAATGTTAAATGGTGATAGATGATGTTTAAATTGTATAGTGGTAAACTTATCTGAAAAAAACTCATTAAAAAACATGGTTTCAAAACTATTTAAACCTGCAACCGAAAACCGTTGTAAAATGGTCTCTTTGCCAATATTATTTGGGTAAGCATGATATAAATGTGTTAAGGGAGCATTTTGAGAAGTTATACCAGAGACTAAAATAATCTCAGAAAACGTTTCGTTTTTATACAGTATTTTATGTATGGTTCTAAAGTCTAGTTTTGAAAAGTCGATATTGCTATTAAACAAATTTTTAAAACTGTTTGTAAACTGAATAGTGAATTTTGGATAGCTTTCCTTAATTTCTATTAATTTGTTTTTTTTATATTCAAAACAACTAAAAGGGCTCCATTGCAATGCTAAGGTTGCCGTGCTTAAATGAAACTCGCTTAACGTATCGTTATTAAACACATATTTATAGTTGTAAGTGGGGTTTATATTGCTTACAGCAAATTGTGTTTCGGTTAATAGTTTAGATGTTAACTGATGTTGTAAAGAAATGGATTTGGTTATGTGTTTATGAAACAAATCAATATTTAATAAACGGGGTTCAAAAAACTGAAAAAAACGTGTATCGGTTAAAAATTTTGTACTTCCTGTTTCTTGTAAATCATTAGTATATGAGGCATTTATCCACGTATTTGTTTTTTCTGCTAACCTAAATCCAGCACCAATACTGTATTTAAAACGATGATCTTTAAAACCGTAAACGGTATATCCATTAATTCGAAATTTTTCTGAAAATGTCTCATTAGTTATACCTCCAATACCAGTTCTGAGACCTTCGTATTGATTAAACTTTATTAAATAACGCAAGTCGAAATTAAAATATTTGGTTGGTAAAAAACCGTTTCCGAGTTGCTTAACAAAAGCACTTTTTTTTATAGAATCTTGTTTGGGCTCTATATCATTATCAACAAAAGATTGCGAGTGCACTAACATTGTAAAAAATAAGAAGAATAAAGTTATACAATGTTTTGGCATATGTGTAATAAAAAAATGAATTTATAAAAAAAGCGACATTTTAGAGTCGCTTTATAATTTACACGGTCATAATTTCCTTTTCTTTATTATCGAAAAGTTCATCCACTTTTTTAACGTGATTATCTGTTATTTGTTGTACATCTATTTCTGCATTTTTCTTTAAATCTTCAGATATATCATCATTTTTCTTAATATCGTTCATAGCATCTTTACGCGCTGTTCTAATACTTACTTTAGCATCTTCAGCTTCAGCTTTAGCTTGTTTAGCTAAATCTTTACGGCGTTCTTCTGTTAATGGCGGTACATTAATAATAATAGTTTCTCCATTATTCATTGGGTTAAATCCAAGATTTGCATAAGCTATACCGCGCTCAATTTCTTGAAGCATGCTTTTTTCCCAAGGCTGTACTGTAATGGTTCTGCCATCTGGTGTATTAACATTTGCAACTTGATTTAGAGGTGTTTGAGTGCCATAATAATCAACCATAACACTCCCTAACATTGCTGGACTTGCTTTTCCTGCTCTAATATTTAAAAATTGTTTTTTAAGATGCGAAATTGCATTATCCATAGCTTCTTGAGCAGTATCTAATATAAATTGTATGTCTTCGTTCATGATTTTAAATTTTATATCAATAATTTCAAAAATTGCGCCAAAATTAAATATTAACTTCTGTTCCTATTTTTTCACCTGTAACAACTTTCATTAAATTACCTCTGGTATTCATATCAAAAACAATTATTGGTAATTTGTTTTCCTGACTTAGTGTAAAAGCAGTTGTATCCATAACTTTAAGTCCTTTTCTTAATACGTCTTCAAAAGTTATATGGTCAAATTTTATTGCCGATGTATCTTTTTCAGGGTCTGTGTTATAAATACCATCAACACGTGTACCTTTTAAAATAACATCAGCTTCTACTTCAATGGCTCTTAAAACAGCAGCCGAATCAGTAGTAAAATAAGGGTTTCCTGTGCCTCCACCAAATATAACAACACGCCCTTTTTTAAGATGACTCATAGCCTTTCTTCTTATAAAAGGCTCAGCTACTTCGTTAATTTTAATAGCGGTTTGTAAACGTGTTTTAACACCTGCATCTTCTAAAGCGTTTTGTAATGCCAACCCGTTTATAACGGTTGCTAACATCCCCATATGGTCACCTTGTACTCTATCCATACCATTTACGGCACCAGCTACACCTCTAAAAATATTACCACCACCAATTACAATAGCAACTTCAATGCCTTTTTCTGTAACTGCTTTAATATCTTGAGCGTATTCTGCTAAGCGTTCTGGATCAATACCATATTGGCGATTGCCCATTAAAGCTTCACCTGATAGTTTTAGGAGTATTCTTTTGTATTTCACGTTTTGATTTTGATTTGTGAGATTTCCACTTTCGTGGAAATTAGAGTTTAGCAAAGCTACATAATTTTTTTATTTTTTGAATTTATATGAAACGTGATTTTTTTGAATAAAAAAACCACTACTTTAATTAAAGTAGCGGTTTTGAATTTTATTTAATCACCTCCTACCCCAATAGCTTTTGGAGGTTCGAGAAAGATATTATCCTACTGTAGCACGTTTAAAACCAGATATTTCAACGACTCCAAACGAAGAAACATATTCTGCAACTGTTTTCTTTTCATCTTTAATAAACTTTTGGTCAAGTAAACATTGTTCTTGATCTAGAGTTGTGTTGTCAGAGATGTAACGTTCCATTTTACCGGGCAAAATTCTATCCCAAATTTGCTCTGGTTTACCTTCTGCTTTTAATTCTGCTTTTGCAGCTTCTTCAGCTTGAGCTAATACTTCAGGAGTTAATTGTGCCATAGAAATGTATTGAGGTACATTTTTAAGTGTTTTACCTAAACGTCCTAATTCAATATTTTCTTTTTCAATAACTGCAATTCTTGCTTCAGTTTCTGATGCTATAAACCCAGGATCGAAATCTTTGTAAGATAATGAAGTTGCTCCCATAGAAGCTACTTGCATAGCAACGTCTTTTACTAAAATATCGGCGTTATCAACTTTTGCAGTTAAACCAACTAAGGCTGCAATTTTATTAATATGAACATAAGACCCAACGTAGGCAGCTTCTAATTTTTCAAAAGCTGTAATATCAAGTTTCTCACCAATAACACCAGTTTGTTCAACTAACTTATCAGCTACACTCATGCCATCAAAATTAGCGGCTAAAAACTCATCTTTAGAATTAGTGTTTAAAGCGATTTCTGCTAATTGGTTTGCTAATGCTAAAAAGTTCTCGTTTTTACCAACAAAATCTGTTTCGCATCCTAAAACAATAGCAACACCTTCTGTTTGGTCTGCATTTATTTTTGCAACAGCAGCACCTTCAGAAGAATCTCTATCAGCTCTTTTTTCAGCTACTTTTTGTCCTTTTTTGCGAAGCACTTCTATAGCTTTATCAAAATCGCCTTCAGCTTCAACTAAAGCTTTCTTGCAATCCATCATACCCGCACCTGTTGCTTGTCTTAATTTGTTTACTTCTTGGGCTGTTACTTTTACTGTAGTACTCATAGTAATTATAATTTAAAAAAGTCGTTCATATTTTGGATGAGGTTCCCGCCTTTGCGGGAATGACATTTAAAAAGGAAACCTTGACGCCGAAACGTCAAGGAATATTTTTTCAAAAAAGAACCAAACGACTTATTTGTTTTGTATTAATGTTTTTATTCTTCTTCTTCAGCAACTACTTCAGCTTTTTTAGCTGGTGCAGCTTTTGCTTTTGGAGCCTCTTCTTTTGGTACAGCTGCAGCATCTTTTTCGGCTTTACGCTCAGCTAAACCTCCAGCTATTGCAGAAGCAACATGAGATAATATTTTATCAATTGATTTAGAAGCGTCATCGTTTGCAGGAATAACGTAATCAACTTGACGTGGATCAGAGTTGGTGTCAACCATTGCAAAAATTGGAATGTTTAATTTTTGAGCTTCTTTAATCGCGATATGCTCACGTTTAATATCTACAACAAACAGAGCTCCTGGTAAACGCGTCATGTCGCTAATAGAGCCTAAGTTTTTTTCTAACTTAGCTCTTAAACGATCAACTTGTAAACGCTCTTTTTTAGATAGGGTCATGAAAGTGCCGTCTTTCTTCATTCTATCAATAGAAGCCATTTTTTTTACCGCTTTTCTAATAGTAACAAAGTTTGTTAACATACCACCTGGCCATCTTTCAGTAATGTAAGGCATGTTAATGTCTCCAGCTTTTTCTGCAACTATATCTTTTGCTTGTTTTTTTGTTGCAACGAATAAAATTTTACGTCCAGAAGCTGCAATTTTAGCAAGAGCTGCTCCAGCTTCGTCAATTTTAGCTGCTGTTTTGTAAAGGTTTATAATATGGATACCGTTACGCTCCATATATACGTAAGGTGCCATGTTAGGATCCCACTTACGTGTAAGGTGTCCGAAGTGTACACCTGCTTCAAGTAATTCTTTTACTTCTACTGCCATTCTGTAATAGTTTACGTTCTGTTGAATTAGCAATGGTTAAGTGGTCATTTTTTTAAATTCGCCTCAACCATTTAGATGCTAAACTAAATCCTGCTTTTACACTAGGACAACAATAACTGTGTTTAAATTTATTTTTTTGTTTTGAAAATGATAAAGAAATCTGCAATACAAATCCTGTACCAAGTCCAGAATATTAACGTTTCGAGAACTGGAATTTTTTACGCGCTTTCTTCTGACCGAATTTTTTACGCTCTACCATTCTTGGGTCTCTTGTTAATAAGCCTTCTGGTTTTAAGATTAATCTGTTTTCAGCATCTAATTCGCACATAGCACGAGAAATTGCTAATCGAACAGCTTCTGCTTGCCCAGTAATACCACCTCCATATACATTTACTGTAATATCAAAGTTGGCGTCATTGTTAGTCATAACTAAAGGTTGTTTTACTTTGTACTGTAAAGTAGCAGTAGTAAAATAATTAGCTAAGTCTTTTTTATTAATTGTAATGTTTCCTTTTCCTTTAGAAACATAAGCGCGCGCAACAGCCGTTTTTCTACGGCCAATTTTGTGAATTACATCCATTATTTGAATTCGTTTAAGTTAATTGTTTTTGGTTTTTGAGCTTCGTGTTTATGCTCTGAACCAACAACAACTGTTAGGTTACGGAATAAATCTGCACCTAATTTGTTTTTAGGGAGCATTCCTTTAACTGATTTTTCTACTACTCTTGCAGGGTCTTTCCCGTACAATTCTGTAGCAGTTAAACTTCTTTGTCCTCCTGGGTAACCTGTATGACGAATGTATGACTTGTCATTCCATTTGTTTCCAGATAACGTGATTTTTTC
Source organism: Wocania arenilitoris (assembly GCF_021728535.1). Classification (GTDB taxonomy): domain Bacteria; phylum Bacteroidota; class Bacteroidia; order Flavobacteriales; family Flavobacteriaceae; genus Wocania_A; species Wocania_A arenilitoris. The sequence goes on from NZ_JAKKDU010000003.1 coordinate 202,177, forward strand.
TGCATTGATAATAATAACATTATCGCCGCAATCTACATGAGGTGTGAAGTTTGGCTTGTGTTTACCTCTTAAAAGCTTTGCAACTTTAGATGATAAACGACCAAGCGCCTGACCTTCAGCATCAACTAAAACCCACTCTTTATTTGCAGTAGCTTTGTTTGCTGAAATCGTTTTGTAGCTTAATGTGTCCACACTTTAAATTTTTTCTAATTAAACATTCCTCTCTCAAAAAGAGTTTGCAAATTTACGATTATATATTTGATTAACAAACCTAGTTTAAGGTTTTTTTGTAGTTGAAAATCAGATGCCTAAACGTGTGCAAAATTAACTGCTAAAAGTGGCGCGTTGCAATCTGTCGTTTATAGATTTTCCTAGACCAAAATCAGGGCACTTTTCTGCGATTATAACATCTAGATTTTGGTGATCTAAATCGTGCATAGCATTATATAGGTGTGATGCTGCTTCTTGCAGATCTCCTTTTTTAGATAAAATAATTTGAGATATAATATTGCTATCTTTTATGGCTGATTTAAAAACTAAGACCCCAATGCGTTTTCCTAAATGCTTTTTTAATTCTTGTGAAATATTATTGGTTAGAAATGTTTTGGTCGATGGCGCATAATGGCGTTCTAGCATACCTGGAGCATCAGGACTGATTTCTTTTTTGTTTTTTATGGCTACTTTACCTATTACGGCCTCAATATCTTCTATAGCCAAAGCGCCTAAACGATAAATGATAGGTTCATCATTTTCAAAACCTATGATGGTTGATTCTATGCCATTGGAGCATGGGCCTCCATCTAAAACCTGACCGATAGCATCTTTAAAATAACGTTCGACGTGTTCTGGTTTTGTAGGGCTAATACTCCCGAAAGGGTTGGCGCTTGGCGCTGCTAAAGGAAATGGAAGTTGTTTTAGTAACTCCAAAGTTAGTGGGTGTTTGGGTACACGCACTGCTACGGTGTCTTTTCCTGCAGTGATTATATCTGGTATTGTGGCGTGTTTTTCTAAAACCAAGGTCATTGATCCTGGCCAAAAGGCTTCGGCTAATAATCTTGCTTTTTCTGGCACGTAACTTACAATATCATCTAAAGTATCAGTTGATGGAATATGAACAATAAGTGGATTGAAGAATGGACGTTTTTTAGTTTCAAAAATACTTTTTATAGCTTTTTCACTGTATATGTTTCCTGCGAGACCGTATACCGTTTCAGTAGGTATGGCTACCAGTTTATCTGCACTTAAAAGTGCAATAGCTTTTTGTATGTCCTTCGAAATAATGCTCATTAAAATTATTTAAAGCGCTGCAAAAATACATGGATTTCTTGAAATTACTAATTTGTGGAGAGGTCATTCTTTCAAATGTCATGCGATGCGTAGTTTTTTGTCTATTTTTGCAATGCTATGCAGGAGTTAAAACTTTCCAGTTGGTTACCTACCACGAATAAAGAGGTGAAAATACGGGGATGGGATGAACTAGATGTTATCCTATTTAGTGGTGATGCTTATGTGGATCATCCGTCATTCGGACCTGCAGTAATAGGACGTATTTTAGAAAGCTATGGTTTGCGTGTTGCCATAGTGCCTCAGCCTAATGTAAATGATAATCTCCAAGATTTTGTTAAACTAGGAGCACCCAAATTGTTTTTTGGTGTTACTGGTGGTTGTATGGATCCGATGGTGAGTAATTATAACGCTAATAAAAAGCGACGCGATAAAGATGCATACACCCCTAATGGTGATATTGGGTTTCGACCTGATTATGCCACAACGGTTTACTCCAAAATTTTAAAGGAAAAATGGCCTCACGTACCTATTTTACTTGGTGGGATTGAAGCATCGTTGCGTCGTGTGACGCATTACGATTATTGGAGTGATACGCTAATGCCTACTATTTTGGAAAGCTCTAAAGCGGATATGTTGGTGTATGGAATGGGAGAGCAACCATTGAGAGAAGTGGTGCGTTTAATGCAAAAGGGGGTGCCGTTTTCTAGCATTACAACTATTAAGCAAACGGCTGTTTTATTGGATGCGGAGGCAAAAATCCCTAAGAATATTAATTGGGAAGATGTTGAGATTGCATCGCATGAGGTTTGTTTGAAGGATAAAAAGAAATTTGCTTCTAATTTTAAAATCATAGAGCAAGAGAGTAATAAATTGGCGGCGCGACGCATTTTTCAAAAGGTAGGAGGTAAAACGTTGATGATTAATCCACCTTACCCGACAATGACGGAGGACGACATTGATGCGTCTTTCGATTTGCCTTATACTAGATTACCACATCCTAAATACAACAAACGAGGGCCTATTCCTGCGTTTGAAATGATTAAATTCTCTATTAATATCCATAGAGGTTGTTTTGGAGGCTGTAGTTTTTGTACCATATCGGCACATCAAGGAAAGTTTATTGCTTCTCGTAGTCAGGGATCGGTACTGCGAGAGGTAGATAAGGTAGCAAATATGCCAGATTTTAAAGGGTACTTATCTGATATTGGTGGCCCAAGTGCAAACATGTACAAGATGAAAGGTAAAGTGCAGGAAATATGTGATCGATGTGTAGCGCCTTCTTGTATTTCGCCTGTCATTTGTAGCAACCTGGATACGTCTCATAAGCCTTTAACTAAGTTGTATCAGGCAGTAGATAGTCATCCGAAAGTAAAGAAATCGTTTATTGGTAGCGGTATTCGTCATGATATGTTAGTGCCAGAATTTAATAAAAATGCCGACCCTAAAGAGTTGGATGATTATACTGAAGAAGTGATGACGAAGCATGTGTCTGGACGTTTAAAAGTAGCGCCAGAACATACCAGCGATCCTGTGTTGAAATTGATGCGTAAACCCTCGTTTAGTTATTTCCATAAGTTTAAGGAGCGTTTCGATAAGATCAATATTAAAAAAGGGTTGAAGTTACAACTGATACCGTATTTTATTTCAAATCATCCAGCTTGCGAAGCCGAAGATATGGCTAATTTGGCTGCCGAAACTAAAGATATGGGCTTTCAATTAGAACAGGTGCAGGGTTTTACGCCAACACCTATGACAGTGGCTACGGTAATATATTATAGTGGGTATCATCCTTACACACTTAAAAAAGTTAAAACCCCAAAGACTAGAAAAGAAAAGGATGAACAACATCGGTTTTTCTTTTGGTATAAAGATGAAAATAAGACGTGGATTAAAAACACCTTGAATAAATTAGGACGTCAAGATTTATTAGATGTATTACTGCCTGCTAAAACTGAAAAATGGCGTAAAAATAAACCTAGCGGTGAAGCCAAACATACCTTTGACGATGCGGTACCTTTTAATAAACGGAAGAATAAGGTGAAGTATAGGGGGAAGAAGAAGCGGAGGTAATTATACTTTTGTTTTTTAATAAATGCAAAAAAAGACTAAGTTTATTTTCTAAAAATAGAGGATTTAATATTCAAATTTTTATCAAGAAAATATTCGATGGAAGTTTTTAACACCCCAAGTCCATATTTACAACTTCTTTTAAAATTTATTGAAGAGGCGTCTTCAAAATATTTTGTAGGACATGTAATTTCTGCAATTTCATAATTATTGTAACATATTTGTGCTAGCATTTGATTATCAAAAACAAAATCATCAGAATTTATATTGAAATTTATTGTATTTAAAACTTCAGATGAAAATGCTCTGTACCCCGAATGATACTCTGAAAGTTTTTGTTTCATAAGGATATTTTGAAATAATGTTAAACAACGGTTTGCAAAATATTTGTAATAAGGCATACCACCTTTTAAAGCTCCCATTCCTAATATTCTTGAACCTAGAACAACATGATATAAATCGTTAGCAATTAAGTAGCACATTGAATGAATTAGCTTTGGGGTGTATTGGTAATCTGGATGTAACATAACAATAATATCTCCATTTAACTCTAAAGACTTATTGTAGCATGACTTTTGGTTGGCTCCGTACCCAGAATTAATTTCGTGCTTGATGATGTGTTTAATATTTAATTCTTGAGCAACTATAAATGTGTCGTCGGTACTATAATCATCAACTAATATAATTTCATCAACAATATCAAAAGGGATTTCTTGATATGTTTTTTTTAAAGTTTTTGCAGCATTATAAGCAGGTAAAACAATTATAATCTTTTTATTGTCAATCATTTTAATTTATCTGGTTTTAGATAATTTAACAAGTTCTAATTCATCTTTTTTATAGATGGAATTGCCCTTAGACTTGAGCCATTTGTATGTTGATTTATCAAGATCTATTATATTATGATCAAGCAAAACATAATCAGCGACATATTTATTTATTATACCTTCTCTTATTGAGTCAGTCGTTGATTTTGAAAAAAAAATGTTTAAATTTTGTCTTCTTTCAACTATATCATCTACCCAATAAAGCGGATGCCCTGATGATAATACTTTACCGTTAAAAGCAGGAATCATCGAATTTGTAAGGCCATGAGACAGTATTAAGTCATCTGACTTAACCATGGTTTTGAGAAATGAAAATTTTTCATAGTAGCGAATATCTTTTTCTTTAAAAACTTGTATAAAGGTATGATAGTTGTCTCCCTTATTTATAATAACTGATGCAAAAAAAGCTACAGATAGTATTGTCAAATAGATTTTGTTCTTAAAACGAGATTCTTTGATTAAATTATAAATAATGTAAGCTATAAGAAAATGACCAAGCATCATAATATTAGAAATGACTCTTGAAAATCCATATACCCCAAGAATATATCCTCCTATATAAATCAAGAAAAGTAGAGTTGTCGTAATTAATAAAAAATCAATGATATGATCTTTTTTGTAGAAAAAAAGATAAGGAATGATGGTTAATAGCGGCCAAATTCTTTTATAAAAGCCTTTGTAAAGCTCTATTGAATCACTATGGAAATCTGCGGTATTTCCGCTTAACAAATCAAATAAATTGTAGTAGGGCCATAATAAACATAATATCAAACTAGGTATTATTATTTTTGATGACTTTAAAAAGCATTTCTTTACAGAATAGCCATTATAAACAAAATAAATAGCAACAATTGAAACGTTAAGCGGGATTACAGTAGTAGGATGTGTAATAGCAACAACAGAATTTAAAGCAATGATTCCTGATAAAAAATAATAATTATCTTGCTTTATGTCCCTTAGCACAACCGCTAAAATTAGAAAGACCAAAGCCATAGCAAACGTTGATGGGTATGGCAGTACGTAATGTAAAGTTGTAAAATGGAAAAAACCGCTCCATTTGTAGGGATTATTACCCCAAAAAAATAAAGTAAGTATCAAGCTTATTGAAGCGATAATGTTGTAATCTTCTTTAAATAAAGATTTACAAAATAAGTAGAAACTAAAAAGGAAAAAGATTAGATTAAAAAAGGCAAAAAACTCAAGTGATTCTATGGGACTAAACCCCGAAATTTTAGAAAATAATGAAACAACAACAGAATAAGGGGAGAAAAATGCATGGGGTATATCTGCCCTTATCATTGGATTTGTTGGGTTTGCTAAATTGTTTGTCAGTTCCTTTACAACAGCACAGTGTTCCCAAAAATCTCCAGACCACCCTCCCTGTAAAATCATTATTACTCCATAAATACCTAATGTAGTAGCTAGGATCAAATAATTGTATTTAGATTTTAAAACTTTCATTCTAATGCGCCTCCAACCAATTCAAACCAGTATCCAACTCCACATCCAATGGCACATCCATTTTAAAAGCATTTTCCATTTCAGTTTTTACCAAAACTTTGATGTTATCCAATTCTGGTTTGTAAACATCAAACACCAATTCATCATGCACTTGTAAAAGCATTTTGGTTTTAAAATTGCCTTCTTGTAGTTTATTGTAAATACTAATCATGGCAATTTTAATAATATCTGCAGCACTACCTTGAATGGGTGCGTTTACCGCATTACGTTCTGCAGCACCACGAACTACCGCGTTACGGGAATTAATATCTTTTAAATAACGACGCCGCCCTAAAACGGTTTGCACATAGCCATTGTCACGCGCAAAATCGACTTGCTCACTCATGTAGGCACGTAATTTTGGATAAGTTGCGTAATACGTGTCAATAAGTTCTTTAGATTCACTTCTGGATAAATCGGTTTGATTGCTTAATCCGAAGGCAGAAACCCCATAAATAATCCCGAAGTTCACCGTTTTAGCATTGCTACGTTGCTCACGGGTGACTTCATTTAAAGGTACATTAAATACTTTTGAGGCTGTAGAGGCATGAATATCTTCTCCGTTTTTAAAGGCTTCAATCATGGTTTCTTCTTTACTTAAGGCAGCAATAATACGGAGTTCTATTTGCGAGTAATCGGCTGCTAATAAAATATAATCTTCATTCCTAGGGATAAAGGCTTTTCTAACTTGTCTTCCTCGTTCTGTGCGGATAGGAATATTTTGAAGATTTGGATTATTACTACTCAAACGACCTGTAGCTGCAACAGTTTGCATATAATCGGTATGCACACGCCCTGTGGTTTCTTCAACTTGTGTTGGTAAGGCGTCAACATAGGTGCTTTTTAATTTTGATAACCCACGAAAATCTAAAATATTTTGAATAATTTCGTGCTCTTTAGCTAAGTAACTCAATACTTCTTCTGCGGTTGAGTATTGTCCTGTTTTAGTCTTTTTTGGCTTATCAACCAGTTTAAGTTTTTCAAATAAAATAATGCCTAATTGTTTTGGTGATGCAATGTTAAACTCTTCGCCTGCCTCAGCATATATTTTGCTTTCTAAGGCTTTAATGTCCTTATCCAGTTGCTCAGATAGACCATTTAAAAAAGCTTTATCTAAATTAATACCTTCTAATTCCATGGCTGCTAAAACACGAAGTAGAGGGATTTCAATCTCATCAAATAATTTTTGGGTATTGGCTTCGCCTAATTCGTTTTGAAAATGCTCTTTTAATTGCAAAGTAATATCAGCATCTTCAACGGCATATTCGGTTTGTTTGTCTAACGAAACCTCACGCATCGAAAGTTGATTTTTACCTTTTTTACCAATCAATTCAGTTATTGATATTGGGGTGTAATTTAAATAGGTTTCTGCCAATACATCCATATTGTGACGCATATCGGGGTTAATCAAATAGTGCGCTAACATGGTATCAAACAATTTGCCTTTTACTTCAACATTATATTTTGCTAAAACTTTAATATCATATTTTAAATTCTGACCAATTTTTTCAATCGATTCGCTTTCAAAAAACGGACGTAATTGTTCAATAAGTTCTTGAGCTTCGTCTCTGTTTTCAGGAATAGGTAAATAAAACCCTTTGCCAATTTCCCACGAAAAAGCAATACCAACCAATTCAGCAGTAATAGGATTAATACCAGTAGTTTCGGTATCAAAACACACTGAATTTTGGCTCATCAAGTTTTTAATAAAAAGTTTGGTTGCCATTCCAGGAGCTACACTTTGGTAAAAATGCGATGTCGTTTCTGTGGTTTTGCGTGTAAAAGTGTTTTCTGTTGTCGCTTCCGCGGAATTGTTATCGCCTCCAAATAATGAAAATTGCCCCGAACCAGCAGATTTAACTTCTTTTGGCGTTGCTTTTGTTTCCGTTTTTTCTGAAGTTTTTTCGATTGCAGTTTGCGCAGTTTCAGTTTCAGATGAAAACGTTTTTAAAAAATTATCAGTTAATCTTCTAAACTCTAATTCCTGAAATATTTCTTTAACCTTTTCAACATCAGGATGATCCAATTCAAAATCTTTTGCATTAAAAGTTACTGGAACATCCAGCATAATAGTAGCTAATTTTTTTGAGAGTAATCCCAATTCGCCATTAGCTTCAACTTTCTCTTTCATTTTACCTTTTAGCTGATCGGTGTTTGCTAATAAGCCTTCCATACTGCCAAATTGTGCAATAAATTTTTTGGCAGTTTTTTCGCCAACTCCCGGTAATCCAGGAATGTTATCGCTGGAATCTCCCATCATTCCTAGAAAATCAATTACCTGCATGGGGTCGGTAACCTCAAACTTTTTCTGCACTTCTGGTATGCCCCAAGTTTCATAACCTCCACCAAACACTGGTCGATACATAAAAATATTCTCGGTTACTAATTGCGCAAAATCCTTGTCAGGCGTTACCATATAAGTTTTGTAGCCTTCTTTTTCTGCTTGACGGGATAGTGTTCCGATTACATCATCGGCTTCATAGCCTTCTTTTACCATAATAGGAATGTGCATGGCTTTAAGAATTTCCATAATATATGGAATAGCCGTTTTTATACCTTCAGGGGTTTCATCTCTATTGGCTTTGTAGGCTTCAAACATTTCAACACGGTCTGTACTACCACCTTTATCAAAACAAACGGCTAAATGGTCTGGTCGTTCACGTTTTATAACATCTAACAATGAGTTCATAAAACCCATAATCGCTGAGGTGTCTTCACCTTTTGAATTGATTCTAGGATTTTTAATAAAGGCGTAATAGCCACGGAAAATTAATGCATAAGCATCAACCAGAAATAGTCGTTTTTGTTCAGACATTTTATTTGTTTAGATAGAAAATCAAAGCTACGAAAAGTTGGAGTTCAAAATTTTAAATAAGTAAAATATTTATAGATTACGCTTTATCCTTCAAATAATAATCCGATTGATAATTCTCATTTTTACCATCTTGATATTTTGTCATACTAAACCACTCGTGAATAGAATACGATCCCGTTTCACCTTGTTTATTAACGGCAATGTACCCCACCTGAAAGTTTTTGTAATTACTATTAGGTTTGTTTACAATTCTACCAATAGCTTCTTCGCAAGCCTCTTGTGGCGATTTACCTTGGCGCATTAACTCCACCACTAAAAAGCTACCCACGGTTTTAACAACTTCTTCGCCTAAACCTGTAGCAACTGCTCCGCCAACTTCGTTATCAATAAATAAACCAGAGCCAATTATTGGCGAATCACCAACACGACCAGCTATTTTATAAGCAAGTCCGCTAGTGGTACACGCGCCAGAAATATCACCATTTTTATCAATAGCAAGCATGCCAATGGTATCATGGTTTTCAATGTTTATAATAGGTTTATATTCTTTTTCAACAAGCCACTCTTCCCATTCTTTTTTAGATTTCTCGGTAAGTAAGTTTTCTTGTTTCATACCACTTTTAACAGCAAATTGTTCTGCGCCTTTACCTGCAAGCATAACATGAGGCGTGTCTTCCATTACTTTTCTAGCTACGGAAATAGCATGGGTAATATTTTGCATGTAAACAACGGCGCCGCAATCACCATCTTTATTCATAATGCAAGCATCAAGTGTTACATTGCCATCTCGATCGGGTCTCCCGCCTTTACCAACAGATTGATTTTTTTCATCGGCTTCTTCAATCATAACACCTTGTTCTAAAGCATCTAAAACAGAACCATTATTTTGTAAAACACCCCAAGCTTTTGCCGTAGCGTTTGGTACATTCCAAGTGGCAATTACTAACGGCAACGATGCTTTTGTTTTTGAGGTCGTTGTTGTTGAGTCTTCTTTTTTGTTTTCTGCACAGTTTAAAATTGAACTTCCAACGGCTACTCCAACACTACTTAATGATGCATTTTTAATAAAGTTTCTTCTTTTCACGCGTTTAATTTTTAGTAATTGATTAATATAAGATAACTTAGATTTTTTAATTAATTTAGTCATCTAATATACTAAAAATGCTACTAGAAATTTGTGCCAATTCTTATCGTTCAGCTATTCATGCTGATAATGCAGGAGCAAACCGTATCGAGCTATGTTCAGAGCTAGCAATAGGTGGCATAACACCTAGCTTTGGTTTAGTTAAAAAAGTTACAGAAACGCTTAAAATACCTGCGTTTGTTTTAGTACGACCAAGAAGCGGAAATTTTACTTATTCTGATGATGAATTTGACATTATGAAATATAATATTATGCAATGTAAAGCATTGGGTTGTAGTGGTATTGTTTCAGGTATTTTGAATGAAGATAATACTATCGATATAGAGCGAACAAAAGAATTAGTTGAGCTTGCAAAACCTTTGCCTTTTACATTTCATAGAGCGTTTGATTGGGTTAAAAAGCCACTAGAAGCCATTGATCAACTTGCCGATTTAGAAGTAGATAGAATATTAACATCTGGACAAGAAACTAGTGCTGAAAAAGGCATCGAACGACTAAAACAACTAAAACAAAAAGCTAAAAACCGTATTATAATACTTCCAGGAAGTGGTATAAATGTTAATAATGCTTTATTGTTTAAAGATGCTGGTTTTAGCGAAATACATTGTTCTGCTTCTACACTAAGACAAGTTATTGAAACACCAAAAATATCTATGAATAGCACTTCTTTTTTTGATGAGCGTTTTGAAGCCTATTCCGACACCAAAAAAATTTCAAACATCTTAAAGGTAATTCTGTAGTATAAATTTAACATGTTATTAAAAGTTCTTCGCTTTTTTTACGACTATCTTTGCTCGAATTATAAATATGTTTTATGCTGCGCTGGATTGTTTTTATTGTCATTTTCGGAATATTAGACTTATACGCATTTCAGGCATTTAAAACGGTTGCAAGAAATAATTGGCTTCAAATATTATATTGGGCAGTTTCCATACTGGTAATTGGTAATTTTGTGTTTTACTATTTTGGTTTTAATAGAAGTGATGGTTTTTCTCATGCTCATGCCTATGCTTTTGGGTTTTTTATAACCATTCTAATCCCAAAAATGATTTTAGCTATTTCAATGATTGGAGAAGACATTTTTAGAGTTCCACTAGCTATTTATCGTTATTTTACTGAAGGAAATTCAGCCAAAGGAAATTATTTTGCATCCAGACGTCAATTTTTAAGCCAAATAGCATTGGGTATAGCAGCCATACCCTTTGCATCTATTTTATACGGAATTTATAGAGGCAAGTACAATTACAAAGTATTAAAATATGCCTTGTATTTTGAAGATTTACCACAAGCTTTTGATGGTTATAAGCTTACCCAAATAAGCGATATACATTCTGGTAGTTTTGATAATATGGATAAGGTGCGTTATGCAGTCGATTTAATAAACCAACAAGAAAGTGATGTGATATTGTTTACTGGAGATATTGTAAACAATAAAGCAGAAGAGTTAGTGCCCTACAAAGATGTTTTTAACAAGTTGAAAGCTAAAGATGGTATGTATTCGGTTTTGGGTAATCATGACTATGGCGATTATTTAAGATGGGATTCTGAGGAGGCTAAATCTCAAAATCTTGAAGATTTAAAGGCGTTACAAAATGAGATTGGGTTTGATGTGTTATTAAATGAAAGCAGATACATTGAAAAGGGTGGCGAAAAAATTGCCATAGTTGGGGTTGAAAATTGGGGCGCTGGCGGATTTAAAAAAGCTGGTGATTTAAAGAAAGCGTCTTCGGGGATTAAAAAAGATGATTTTAAAATATTAATGAGTCACGATCCATCACATTGGGAAAAGGAAGTTATTAAAGACGATTATCATTATCATTTAACACTTAGCGGACATACTCATGGTATGCAATTTGGTATTGAAATTCCTGGGTGGTTTAAATGGAGTCCTGTAAAATGGCGTTATAAATATTGGGCAGGTATTTACAAAGAAATGGGGCAATATATAAATGTAAACAGAGGTTTTGGTTATTTGGCTTTCCCTGGTCGTGTTGGTATTTGGCCAGAAATAACCGTTATAGAGCTTAAAAAAGGCGTAAAACAAGCATAAACACTAATAAGTGTTGTGATTAATACATTTTTTTTTATATTTATAATTAAGTACAGATTAACGGGTTTAATTAGTTGATAATCAAACTAAATAAAAAATTGTAGGTTTGTGTGTACTATAAATTGATTTAAAACATTACAATATGTCAAAATTTGGAGAACTTATTGATGTAGACATTCCAGTTCTGTTAGACTTTTTTACTGAATGGAACGAGCAATCTACAGCAATGCATGCAGTACTTCGAGATGTTGCTGCAGCTTTAGGAGATAAAGCAAAAGTGATTAAAATTGATGTTGATAAAAATCAAGAATTAGCTGAAGCTTTGCGTGTTAAAGGCTTGCCAACACTAATTGTTTACAAAAATGGCGAAATGAAGTGGAGACAAAGTGGAGAGCAAGATGCCAACACACTTATTGGTATTATTCAGCAATACGTTTAACACGTTTTTGTCATTCCTGCGTAGGCAGTAATCCACAAATAGTTTAACTTAAAGACTCGAAACGATATCCTTTCCCACTAAAATATTCTAAAACCTTTGGTAAAGCATATTTCATGTTTTTTGATGCTTTAATACTATCGTGAAACACAATAATACTGCCGTTTGTAGTTTTAGAAATAACATTGTTTAAACAGTTTTTAGGCGAAACTTTTGCATCCCAATCAAAAGACAACACATTCCACATGATTATTTTATAACCTAACTCGATGAGTTTTTTACCTTGTTTAGGTTTTATTTGTCCGTAAGGAGGTCTAAAAAGTTCTGAGTTCTGAGTTCTGAGTTCTGAGTTTTTTGAATTTGTGATTTGAGAGTTTATAACATTTTGAGCTTCAGAAATGTTATTTAAATAATCTTTGGTTTTAGTTTTCCAACCTTTTATATGATTATGTGTGTGATTACCAATAACATGACCACCATTTAATATATCTTGAAAAATACGAGGGTGCTCTTCAATATTATTGCCAATGCAAAAAAAAGAGGCTTTAGCATCATATTGCTTTAAAACATTTAAAGTCCAATTAGTAATTTCCGGAGTTGGTCCATCATCAAAAGTAAGGTAGATCGTTTTGTTAGTAGTAGGGATGTCCCAAATATAATTCGGAAACATCCGCTTTACTAACAAGGGTGTTTTTACTGGTGTTAAGACCATTACCTTAATCTGAATTAGCGGTATCTATTTGCAAGCTAGTGCTATCTGAAATATCTAAATCTGTACGTTGTTCTTCAAGTTCATCGTCACCATAAAAATGCTTAAACAACTTTAAGTAATTGTTAAAAATATCACCTTCGGTTTCAGCAAATTCAATGTCATATTCCACTAAAACATCTACAAGACCTTTGTAGCGTTGTATGTCGGTATAAATGTCTTCAAATAAACGCTCTTGGTTTTCAACTTTTAAACCACTGTAATAAGTTAAATTTTCTTGATATTTATTAGCTACTTCTTTAAATAATTGTTGTGCTTTTTCTTTATTTTCTACCTCGTAATAACCACTAATGTATGGCTCTAAAAGGGTATAAAAACCAAAATATTCAACAGGCATATTAGTCATAGCTATATCGGCTATTTCTTCAGCTTTATCAAGCTTATCTTCATTAATAAGTTGTTCCATTAAACGTGCTAAATTACCACGATAAGTAATAGAGTTTTTACGGGTTTCAACATCGTGATAAATGTCTGGACTTCCGCTATTACCCCAATCCCAATTTTTAACTTTTTCATACATAAAGTCGCTATCAACTCTACCCATATCAAACGGATTTGCTCTATCAACAGGTGTTTTTATTGGGACTAATTTATAGCACATACCATCAAGTTGAAGATAGTCTTTCATCCAAATATAGTCGTCTTCCGCGAAAGCACCACCAGTAAAATAAATAGGGCGTTTCCAATCATTATTGGCAACAATATCGAGCATTAAAAGACGGTTTTTGTATAAAGCACCACCAGTAATATTAATATCAATATGTGGTACAATAAGGTCTGCGTCTTTTGGTTTTACAATGCCATATTTTAAGGTATTTTCTTTGTTAACAGGAAGTCTTAAAAACTCTGTTGGCAAATAATTCATGTTTAAGTCTTGATTTCTTACTTGCGATATATCTACGCCTTCTTGTTGTAATATATATTTATATTTAGACCTTGGATTATCGCTAGTTATAAAATTTAAAACTTCTTTTATTTCTAAAGTGTCTTTAACTACGTTTTCAACAATCACGTAATCGTTAGTACCAAATTTATAATCATCATGCGTTAATTGAGAAGGAATTGGGTCGCTTTGGTAGGCTTTACGTTTCATTTGATCGATATACCAATCCGTTTGGAATAAACTGGTATTTACAACGCGTACATCGGTTCGGTAGCCTTCAATTTCTTGGGCGTACCAAAGGGCGAAAGTATCGTTATCGCCAATGGTAAATAGTATGGCATTTTCATCGCAAGAATCTAAATATTTTCTAGCCATTGATCTTGCTGTGTATTTATCAGATCTATCATGGTCGTCCCAATTGTTTGCGGCTAAAACAACAGGAGTAATTAATGATATAACAATAATTGAAATAACTCTTATTGATGAAGATTTGAATATTTTTTGAATAATGAAAGTTATTATGTCAATTATTACAACAACAGAAATAATAGAAAATAATAAAAAACAAATACTCTTAAAAGCTAAAATCACATCAGCTAAAAAAGTATTTTGATTTTCAGGAGTTATATACTTAAACAAAAAGAATAATAATAAAGATGCGACTGCAAAAACCAACTCATAACTAAAATGTTTGTAGTTGTTTTTTATATTTTCTTGAAGTCGATTAAATAAGCCATAAACCCCAAAACCAATCCAAATAGCAAATACATAAAATGATCCTACCACTGAGTAATCTCGCTCCCGAGGTTCAAACGGACGCACATTTGTGTAAAACTGAATAGCTAATCCTGTAAACAAGAAAAACACGAGCATTACCCAAAACGTTTTTTTATCGGTATTAAACAAGAAAAACATACCAATAAGCCCTAAAATTAAAGGTAAAAAATAGTAGGTGTTTCGCGCTTTGTTGTTTTTTACATCACTCGGCAAATTGTCTTGCGAATAGCCTAAATGCCACTCATCAATAGGTTTTATACCACTTATCCAGTTGCCGTGGTTATCATAACGCCCTTGAATATCATCTTGTCGCCCTGTAAAATTCCACATAAAATAACGCCAATACATATACCCAAGTTGGTATTCAAGCATATAAAGAATATTAGAGCCTAATGATGGTTTTTCAATATCGATGTAACTTTTAAATCGTTTTAAAAAGCTGTAGTAATCTTCATAATCAACGTTTCCAATAGCCACATCATTTTTAAAATCAGATATCGCTTTACGGAGTTCGTTTTGCATTTGGTAATCTGGTTTTAGTTTAAAATCTAAAAACCCAGAAAACATCATATAATTTTCGGCATGTTCAGCGCTCCACATTCTAGGTAAAATAGAGGCGTGCTTAGAATTGTAGTTTTGTTTGGCATTTTTATAATCGTTTACAATAACGTATTTCCCTTTTTCTTTATCTTTTTCATATTTAGGTTTGTCATCTTTATACGGATCGTTTTTGTCAAGATAAGCAAACTGGTCTGTAAATAATGGTCCATAAAACAAGTGTGTTTCTGGGTATTGTTCCAAATTGTAATAGGCTAAAAGTTCTCTGGCACTTGAGGGGTTGTTTTCATTTACCGTAACATTCGCATTAGCACGAATTGGTAACATTAACCATGTAGAAAACCCTATAATAATAAAGGTTAAACAAAGGATGCCTGTATTTAAATGTGTGTATTGCTTTTGTCGCGTGTATTTTAACGCATAAAAAATAATACCTACTAATAATAGGCCTGCAATAATAGACCCTGAGTTAAACGGAAGCCCGATACTATTTACAAAAAAGATTTCAAAAACACTAAAAACTTTAAGGATATTAGGGGCTAATAATTTAAAAACAAACAATAAAATACCAACCGACACCACGTTAGCGATGATGAAATTTTTAACAGTAAAAGCTTTGTAATTTTTAAAATAATAAATGAGGCCAATAGCAGGAATGGTTAATAAACCCATAAAATGAACTCCAAAAGAAAGCCCAATTACAAATGCCATTAAAATAAGCCAACGGTTTCCACGTGGTTTATCCATGTCTTGTTCCCAACGTAAACCTAACCAAAATAGCACAGACATAATTAAAGTTGCCATGGCGTAAACCTCTGTTTCAACAGCATTAAACCAAAACGAATCGGTAAACGTAAATGCTAAACTGCCTACTAAACCGCTACCTAAAATAGCCATAGTTTGTTGCGGGTTTAAATCTTTTCCGTTAGTAACTAGCTTTTTTAACAGTAAAGTAATAGTCCAGAACATAAATAAAATGGTGAATGCACTGGCAATGGCACTCATCATATTCATCATCCAACCTATTTGAGAAGGTTCTAAAGCAAACATTGAAAAGAAAGCTCCCATCATTTGAAACAAAGGTGCTCCTGGAGGATGCCCAACCTGTAATTTTGCCGAAGTTAAAATATATTCTCCTGCATCCCAATAACTTACGGTAGGCTCAACAGTTAAGCTGTAAGTGATAAATGCAATTAAAAAAGAGAACCATCCTAAAATGGTATTCCATTTTTTAAAGTTTAAATGTGCCATAAAGTCTATCTGTATTTGCTTGGGCGAATTTAGTAATAAATATGAAATGTGGCATAACTATTTAGTTTGTCTTAACATAAAAGAATATTAATTAAGCATATATACGACCAATTGATTTTAAATAAACGTTGTTTACTCACAAATATTTTTAAAAAAATACTTGTTCAAATAAAACTTTGTACTAAATTTGCACCCTTAATTACACATTGGCCTATGGTGTAACTGGCAACACGTCTGGTTTTGGTCCAGAAGAGTCTAGGTTCGAGCCCTAGTAGGCCAACAAAGGTTAACCCTAATTATGAAAATAGTTAGGGTTTTTAAATAATTTGGCTTTGTTAGCTGTTAGTTAGTTTTATCTTGAAATAGAACTATTAATAGATAAAATATTTTTCTGCATTCTCATTATTTGAGATACTTGAAAATTTATACTTTAAAAATCAATAAAATATTATATATTTGCAGCGTTGAAAGGCAAAATAAGATAATGAGGGGACGGAAAGTCCCCTCTTTTTATACTAAAAATGTTTAAAAATACGGTTACAGATTTACTTGAAACAGCACTAAAAGAAAGAGAAGATTTATTTCTTATCGACTTTTCTATCGATAGTAACAATCACATCAAAGTTATTATTGATGGCGATAATGGTGTTTTAGTAGAAGACTGTATGTTTATTAGCAGAGCCATTGAGCATAATTTAGATAGAGAAGAACAAGATTTTTCTTTAGAAGTGATGTCGGCAGGAGCAACATCACCTTTAGTTCATAACAGGCAGTATAAAAAAAATATAGATAGAACGCTTAACGTAAAAACACCTTTAAACGAAATTGAAGGCAAACTTATTAAAGCAACCGACGATGATATTACACTAACTTGGAAAGTTAGAGAACCTAAACCAGTTGGTAAAGGCAAAACAACAGTTAAAAAAGAAGCAAGTATTGCTTATAAAGATATTGTAGAAGCAAAAGTTATGATAAAATTTTAATTCAGAGTTATGGAAAATGTAGCGTTAATTGAATCTTTTTCAGAATTCAAAGACGATAAGTTAATTGACAGAGTAACGTTAATGGCTATTTTAGAAGATGTTTTTAGAAGTGCCTTAAAAAAGAAATATGGCGACGACGATAATTTTGATATTATTGTAAACCCAGATAAAGGCGATTTAGAGATTTGGAGAAATAGAGTAGTAGTTGCTGATGGTGAAGTAGAAGAACCAAACCAAGAAATTTCGTTATCTGAAGCTCGAAAAATAGAACCAGATTTTGAGGTTGGAGAAGACGTTTCTGAAGAAGTTAAACTTGTAGATTTAGGAAGACGTGCCATTTTAGCGTTGCGCCAAAACTTAATTTCTAAAATTCATGAGCACGATAATACCATTATCTATAAACAATTTAAAGATTTAGTTGGCGAGATTTATACAGCCGAAGTACACCATATACGTCATAGAGCAGTTATTTTATTAGACGATGAAGGTAACGAAATTGTACTGCCTAAAGACCGACAAATTCCATCTGATTTCTTCAGAAAAGGAGATAATGTTAGAGGGGTAATCGATACGGTTGAGCTTAAGGGAGCTAAACCAACCATCATCATGTCTAGAAGTTCGCCTGTATTTTTAGAAAAATTATTTGAACAAGAAATTCCAGAAGTTTTTGATGGTTTAATTACCATAAAAAACGTAGTAAGAATCCCAGGAGAAAAAGCAAAAGTAGCTGTAGATTCTTATGATGATAGAATAGACCCAGTAGGTGCATGTGTAGGTATGAAAGGGTCTCGTATTCATGGGATAGTACGCGAGTTAGGTAACGAAAATATAGACGTAATTAATTACACGAATAACCTACAACTCTATATTACTAGAGCATTAAGTCCAGCAAGAGTAACATCAATAAAAATTGATGAAGAGGCTAAACGCGCTGAGGTTATACTCAAACCAGAAGAGGTAAGCAAAGCTATTGGACGTGGCGGACATAATATTCGTTTGGCAGGTCAATTAACAGGCTATGAGATTGATGTGTTTAGAGAAGGAGCCGAAGAAGATGTTGAGTTAAGAGAGTTCTCTGATGAAATAGAAGGCTGGATTATTGAAGAATTTAGTAAAGCTGGATTAGATACTGCTAAAAGTATTTTAGAACAAGAATTACCAGATTTAGTTAAAAGAACAGACTTAGAAGAAGAAACAATTAATGATGTTCTAAGAATTTTAAGAGAAGAATTCGAAGAATAAATACCAATTTAATTTTATAATTTAATAGGTATACTATATATTACAAGTATTTTAAAGGCAATTTATGGCTGAAACAATTAGACTAAATAAAGTATTACGCGAGCTTAATATCTCTCTAGATCGTGCTGTAGAATTTTTAGATTCCAAAGGTGTAGAAATAGAGAAGCGCCCTACTACAAAAATTTCTGAGGAAACTTATAAAATTCTTTCAGATGAATTTGAAACAGACGCAAGTAAAAAGGTGGCTTCTCAAGAAGTTAGTGAAGCAAAACAAAAAGAAAAAGATTTGTTGCGCGAACAACGCGAGCGTGAACTTGAAGTAAAGCAAAAGATAGCAGCCCAAAAAGAAGAAGTTGTAAAAGCAGCTAAAACACTTTCTGGTCCAAAAACAGTTGGTAAAATTGATTTAGAGCCCAAAAAGAAACCAGCTGAAGCACCTAAAAAAGCTGCTGATCAAGTTCAAAAAAAGGAAGAAACGCCTAAAAAAGAAGTAACTAAAGTTGATAAAAAACCTAAAGCAGAAGATAAACCTAAAGCAGTTAAAAAGACTGAACCTAAAAAAGAGGTTGTTTTAGACGAAATTGTTGAAGAAAAAGTTGCAACTCAATATAAAAAACTTACTGGTCCTAAAATTGCTGGAGATAAAATTGATTTAGCTCAATTTAATAAACCTAAGAAAAAGAAAGAAGAAAAGAAGCCCGAAGCTAAAAAATCCGAAGGTACTGCTAATAAGAAAAAACGTCGTCGAATAAGTAAAGCTGGTGCGGCAAATTCTGGAGGTGGTAATGCATCAAGAGGAGGAAATGACCGATTTAAAGGCAAACCTGGAGGAAAAGGAAGGCGTAATATTGTAAAAGAAGAACCTAGTGAAGAAGATGTAAAAAAACAAGTGCGCGAAACACTTGAAAAGCTTCAAGGTAAATCTAGCAAAGGTAAAGGAGCAAAATACCGTAGAGATAAAAGAGATCAACATAGAGAGCAATCTGAAATTGATCAACAAATTGAAGAGGCAGAAAGCAAAATACTTAAAGTCACAGAGTTTGTTACAGCAAGTGAAGTTGCAACCATGATGGATGTTGGTGTTACAGAAATTATTTCTGCATGTATGTCTTTAGGAATGATGGTTACAATGAATCAACGTTTAGACGCTGAAACGCTATCTATTGTTGCCGAAGAATTCGGATATAAAGTTGAGTTTATTACAGCAGATATAGAAGAAGCTATTGAAGAAATTGAAGACAAACCAGAAGATTTAAAACCTCGTGCACCAATTGTAACTGTAATGGGGCATGTAGATCATGGGAAAACATCTCTTCTAGATTATATTCGTGAAGAAAATGTAATTGCAGGAGAGTCTGGTGGTATCACACAACATATTGGTGCTTACGGTGTACAACTTGAAAATGGTCAAAAAATAGCGTTTTTAGATACACCAGGTCACGAAGCCTTTACGGCAATGCGTGCTCGTGGTGCACAAGTAACAGATATAGCTATTATTGTAGCTGCTGCAGATGATGATATTATGCCACAAACAAAGGAGGCGATTTCGCATGCTCAGGCTGCTGGAGTTCCTATTGTTTTTGCTATTAATAAAATTGATTTACCAGCGGCTAATCCAGAAAAAATTAAAGAAGGTCTTGCTAATATGAATTTATTAGTTGAAGATTGGGGAGGAAAAGTCCAATCTCATGATATTTCAGCAAAAGTTGGTACTGGTGTAAATGAGTTATTAGAAAAAGTATTGCTAGAAGCCGAATTATTAGAGCTAAAAGCTAACCCTAATAAACTAGCACAAGGAACAGTTGTTGAAGCGTTTTTAGATAAAGGTCGTGGTTACGTGTCTACTATTTTAGTGCAAGCAGGAACACTTCGAGTTGGAGATTATGTACTAGCGGGTCAACATAGTGGTAAAGTAAAAGCTATGCATGATGAACGCGGAAATGATGTTACTGAGGCTGGCCCATCAACACCTGTATCTATTTTAGGTTTAGATGGCGCACCTCAAGCAGGAGATAAATTTAATGTATTTGAAGATGAACGTGAAGCGAAACAAATAGCTACAAAAAGGGCTCAATTACAACGCGAGCAATCTGTTAGAACACAACGTCATATTACGCTTGATGAGATTGGACGTCGTATAGCACTTGGCGATTTCCAAGAATTGAATATCATTCTTAAAGGAGATGTTGATGGTTCCGTAGAAGCACTTACAGATTCATTCCAAAAATTATCAACTGAAGAAATTCATGTTAATATTATACATAAAGGTGTAGGCGCTATTACAGAAAGTGATGTGTTATTAGCAACTGCTTCCGATGCTATTATTATTGGATTTAACGTGCGCCCTGTTGGGAATGCAAGAATGATTGCCGATAAAGAAGAAATAGATATTAGAACATACTCTATTATTTACGATGCTATAAACGATCTTAAAGATGCTATGGAAGGTATGTTATCTCCAGAGCTTAAAGAAGAGATTACAGGTACTGCAGAAATTAGAGAAATCTTTAAAGTTTCTAAAGTTGGAAGTATTGCAGGTTGTATGGTTACTAATGGTAAAATTCTTAGAAGTTCTAGCATTAGATTAATTAGAGATGGGGTAGTTGTTTTTACAGGCGAATTAGCTTCCTTAAAACGATTTAAAGATGATGCTAAAGAAGTATCAAAAGGATACGATTGTGGTATGCAAATTAAAAACTATAACGATATTAAAGAAGGTGATATCATTGAAGCTTTCCACGAAGTAGAAGTTAAAAAGAAGCTTAAGTAAGTTATATAAAACTTAAAATACCGAATACTTAAAACCTCATAATGTTAACATTGTGAGGTTTTTTTAATTGTAAAATGTTTAAATACAATCAATAAAAAAAGTTAAAAAGCTATTATTTGTCTAAATAAAAACCATATTTTTTGTAAAGCTCACGTGAGCTTTTTATATTTACCCAATAAATATGATTGAAAAGAGAAATACAGTTACAATTAAAGATGTTGCACGAGAATTAGGGATTCATCATGTAACTGTATCTCGGGCATTAAGAAATACTGGTTCAGTCAAAAAAGAAACTAGAGATCAGATAAAAAAGAAAGCTAGTGAGTTAGGGTATAAACCAAATCGTTTAGCTCAAAACTTCAGAAATAAACGAAGTAATGTATTAGCAGTTGTGGTTCCAGATTTACGACCTTATTTTTTCTCAAAGTTTGTTTCCGATTTTATGAATATCGCTCAAGAAGCTGGTTATTCAGTTATGATATTTCAGTCTAGTGAAAAAACAGGTGTAGAAAAAGAGATTATAGACGCATTAATAGGATATCGCGTTACAGGAGTAGTAGCATCAGTAACTAAAGACACAGTATATGAAAGTCATTTCAATATATTGAGAGATGAAAATATTCCGTATGTATTTTTTGATCGTGCTCCAGAACAAGCTGAAGCCACCCAAGTTTTGGTTAATAATTTTCAAGGAGCCTATGAAGCTGTAGTCGCTATGATTAAATCAGGTAAAAGAAAGATTGCATATATCTCAACACATTATCAGCATAAAATATTTCGCGATCGTTTAGATGGTTATAAACAAGCACTGAAAGATAATAACTTGCCTTATATAAAAGAGTTGGTTATTAAAGGTGGGTTTTTTATGAATGATGGATTTGATCAAGCTAAAAAATTAATGGATTTAAAAGAAAAACCAGATGGGATATTAGCCGTAAGAGATGAAATTGGAATAGGAGTTATAAAATATCTTAAAAAAATAGGATTCCGAATTCCTGAAGATGTTGCAGTTATTGGGTTTGATAACGATCCTATGGGAGTAGCCTGCGAACCAGAATTAACAACTGTGGCTCAATCTATTCCTTCTATGGTTTCTAGCTCATTTGATTTATTAATAAGGCAGATAAACAGTAATACACTAAGTTTTGAAAAAAAGATAATTGAACCGAGTATCATATACAGAGGGTCAGTGTAGTTTTTTTAAACCAAAAAGCAAACGTGAGCATTTTTATGATGTATTTAATAACTATAAATAGAGATTTGAGATTTAAAATAAATGGACGCTTAATTAAAAGATTTTTTTTAACTTAACTTGTTGTGTTTGAATTTATGAGTATTAGTAGAAAAATAAAAAGAGTATGGTTATTAGGTGTTTTATATCTAATGATATTCTCATGCAATAATTCCAATCAATCATACGAGCCCCTTCCTAAAAAAATCGACTTTAATTTTGATATTCGTCCAATACTTGTTCAAAACTGTTATTTATGCCATGGACCAGATCCTAGTAGCAGAAAAGCAAATCTGAGATTAGACACTTATGAAGGAGCAACAGCAGCACTTAAAGATGGAGGATATGCTGTTGTACCAGGAAAACCAAATAAAAGTGAATTAATTTATCGAATTACTCACGAGCATGAGGATAAGATTATGCCTCCTCCAGAAATGAATAGTAAGCTTAGTGAAAGAGAAGTTAATCTTTTAGAAAAGTGGATTAAACAAGGTGCTGTATGGAAACCTCATTGGTCGTTTATTAAGCCTAATATAGATGCTGAACCTAACGATATTGATTTTTATGTTGATAATTATTTGAATCAAAAAAAATTAAACAAATCTCCAATAGCAAATAAAAACACTTTAATAAGACGCGTATCGTATTTGTTAACAGGTTTACCGCCACTTGCTGAAGATGTAAAAAGTTTTGTTGAAGATTCTTCCGAGGATGCCTATGAGAAGATGGTAGATAAATATTTAAATTCTAAAGCTTATGGTGAACGTTGGGCTAGACACTGGATGGATTTAGTTAGGTATGCCGAAACCAAAGGGCATGAATTTGACTATGCCATTACAGGCGCTTGGAAGTATAGGGATTATTTAATAAAAGCATTTAATAATGATGTACCATATAATCAATTGTTAAAAGAACATTTGGCAGGAGATTTACTAAATAAAAAACGCTATAACGCTAAAACAGGTGAATTAGAATCGCATTTAGCAACAGCATTTTTTGCAATGGGAGAGGGCACTCATAGTCCTGTTGATGTGCGTCAAGATGAAGCCAATAGAATAGATAATATTATTGATGTTACATCAAAAACCTTTCAAGGGCTTACGGTATCTTGCGCCAAATGCCACGACCATAAGTTTGACCCCATCACAGCAGCAGATTATTATGCTTTTTACGGCATAATGGAAAGTACACGCTTTTCGCCATTAGATGCAGATTTTTCTATTAAAAAAGAAAATACAGCCAAAGAGTTATTGCAAATTCAAGATTATTTAAAAACGTTAGTTACGGAAAAAGTTAGCCCTCAAATTTCAAATGAAAAAATACGAATCGATGATAAGATTTCTGATTTAAAAAATGATTATAGACTACTTGGAGATTTTAGAAGTTCGGATTTTGGACAATGGAAAACTAGCGGTGTAGCATTTGGAGAAAACACAACTTTAGGGAGCCCAATATTAAATGAGTCCTCTGGGAAATTGATTGCTTTAGACGATGGTAAGGCTTCGAGTAGAATTTTTGATGTTGGTGTTTTTGGCGCTTTAAGATCACCCGATTTTGTTTTAGATTCTAATTTTATAGGAGTTCGAGCAAGAGGAAACCAGAGTTCCATTCGTGTAATTATAGATAATTTTCAATTAATACAGTATCCAATATATGGTGACTTAGCTAAAGGTGTAAATACATCAGAATGGACAAACTACACATTTAATGTAGCAGCTTGGAAAGGACATAAAGCCTATATTGAAATCATTACAGGAGTGTATAATCGACATGATTTTCAGCTTTCAGAAAATGCTTTTATTGAGTCTCAATATGCTATTTCTTATAACGATAAATGGCCTTTAAAAGTAAAAATTGAAAATAATCTGCTTCCTCTTAAGCATATTAAAGAGGTAAACAACAAAATAAAAAAAGGCTGTGTAAATGCATATTTTCCTGAGTTAATACCTTCAATTGATAGCAGTAAAGTATTAGCAAAAAAATTAAAAAGTGATTCATTTATTTATGGCGTTTCTGATGGTTTTGCCATTAATAGTCCTGTATTTAATAGAGGGAGATATCAAGAACCTTCAGACGAAAATATACCAAGGAGGTTTTTGTCAGCCTTACCTCTAGGAGATGTTCCTTTTAAATCTAAAGGCAGTGGTAGGTTAGAATTAGCAGATGCTATGCTTAATAAAGAAAACCCCTTAACCTCGCGAGTTATGGTAAATCGTATTTGGCATTATCTTTTTGGAAGAGGAATTGTTGAAACGGTTGATAATTTTGGACTTCAAGGGAAGTTACCATCACATCCAGAACTTTTAGATCATTTAGCAATTAAGTTTCAAAATGAGGGTTGGTCTATCAAAAAAATGATAAGATATATAGTGGCCTCAGAAGCTTTTAAACGGAGTACTGTTAGAGACGAAGACGTTTCAAAAAAAGACCCTAGTAATATATTTTTAGTGGCTTTTCCTGTAAGGCGCTTAGAGTCTGAAGCACTTAGAGATGGTATTTTATTAGCTTCTGGAAGTTTAAATTCTACTATGTACGGGCCACCAGTACCAACATATTTAACTAAGTTTATGCAAGGTCGAGGAAGACCAGAAAAATCGGGTCCCTTAAATGGAAATGGTAGACGAAGTATTTATCAAGCAGTTCGACGTAATTTTTTAGAACCCATGATGACAACTTTTGATCGCCCCGTACCATTTACTACTTTTGGAAAACGCGATGTTACCAATGTGCCATCTCAATCTTTAATTTTAATGAATGACCCTTTTGTAATTGAACAAGCTGAAGTTATGGCTAGAAAGCTATTGGAAGAAAAGGACTTAGCTTTTAATGAAAGAATTAAATGGATTTATATGCGCACATTTTCTAGAAACCCAAGTGAGGAAGAAATTGTTAATGCGTCTAAGTTTATTAAAGAGATTGAGAATATGAAAAAATCAGAAAATATTGATGCTAAAATAGAATTAGAAATATGGAAAGAATATTGCCATAGTGTATTTAACTTAAAAGAATTTTTATACCTAATATAATGAGTAAGTACCATAATTTTATGCAAAAACCGCTTTCGAGACGCAAAATGCTAAGCATCTGTAAAGGAGGGTTTGGCTCTCTTGCCTTTATGAGTATGTTTGGTACATTGCCATTCTCTTGTAGTAAATCAGAACAATCAATTATTGGTGCAGGCTCAAACATTAATTTAGGGCCTCATTATTTGCCAAAAGCGAAAAGCATTATTTTTCTTTATATGGATGGTGGTGTATCTCAAGTCGATTCTTTTGATCCTAAACCAAGACTTACCAAAGAAAATGGAGAAGACCCGAAGAAAAAATTTAAAGTTGATGCCACTCAATTTGATAACGTCGGCAAAATATTAAAAAGCCCGTGGAGCTTTAAACAATATGGAGAATGCGGCATGCCAGTAAGCGAGCTTTTTCCTCATATAGCAACATGTGTTGATGACATTGCATTAATTAGATCTATGACCTCTCAATTCCCTGAGCACACAAACGCAAATTATTTTTTACATACAGGGAGTGGACTTCAAGGTCGACCAAGTATGGGCTCTTGGATAAATTATGGTTTAGGAAGCGAAAATAAAAACATTCCAGGTTATGTGGTTTTAGATGGTGGACTTATTCCACCTGGTGGACTAGATAATTTTAAAAACGGATTTCTACCTGCATCATATCAAGCATCTATTTTAAGAGCAGGTCCTCAACCTATTGCTAATATTAAGCCTAAAGAAAGCACTCCAAATTTACAAGAACAAAAACTAAGTTTTATTAAAGCTTTAGATAAAAAGCAGCTTGAAGTAATTGGAGAAGTTGATGCGATTGAGTCTGCAATTTCTAATTATGAATTGGCATATAAAATGCAATCTTCAATTCCAGAATTAACTCAGTTTAAAGAGGAATCTAAAGCAACAAAAAAATTATATGGATTCGACTCAGATGACCCTCATACTCGTGGTTACGCTGCTCAATGTTTATTAGCTCGTAGACTGGTAGAAAGAGGTGTTCGCTTTATTGAGTTAACATGCCCTAAAGTAAGCGCTGATAGATGGGATCAGCATGGAAACTTAAAAGATGGACATGAAAAGAATGCACATGCCGTAGATCAACCCATTGCAGGATTACTAAAAGATTTAAAATCAAGAGGACTTTTAGAAGAAACTTTAGTAGTGTGGACTGGAGAATTTGGAAGAACTCCATTTGCCCAAGGAACAAACGGGCGAGACCATAACCCATCGGCGGGAAGTATGTGGATGGCTGGTGCTGGAATTAAAGGAGGAACCATATTTGGAAGAACAGATGATTATGGCTATCGAGTTATAGAAAATGAAGTTTCAGTTCATGATATTCATGCTACGATGCTTCATTTAATGGGGATTAATCACGAGCATCTCACGTTTAGATTTGGAGGACGAGATATACGATTAACTGATGTACACGGTCATGTTATTAAAGACATACTAACTTAAACAGTAATGTAATGAGAATGAATTCAATTTTAAAATTAGTAATTGCTTTATGTTTTATAGCTCCAAACTCGCTATGGGCTCAAAAAGCAAACCAAGAAATAACGCATTCTTTTTTTATTGCTGGACCACAATTTACAGGAATTATTGGTGAAAATGGAGATGTTGTTTGGGACTCAAAAAAGGCTGGCGCACGTGACGGATATGTTTTAAAAAATGGTCATATTTTAATATGTTGGGGAGACGAAGTGCGAGAGTATAACAAGAAAAAAGAAATTATTCTGAGATATAAAAAAACTGAAGAATCTATGGAGTTAGGTACAGCGGTTCGTTTATCAAATGGAAAAACTTTGATTACTGAATCTGGACTAAACCCTAGAATAGTTGAGGTTAATAAAAAGGGACAGGTTGTTAAAAGTATTCCGCTTAAACCAGAAACTGATAACATTCATATGCAAACTCGAATGGCAAGAAAGTTGAAAAACGGCAATTATTTGGTGCCACATTTACTTGCTTTTGCGGTAAAGGAATATCAATCTAACGGGGAGGTAGTACAAACTTTTAATACTGATTATAAAGAATTTGGAGGAAGAAAAGCTGAGACATGGCCATTTACTGCAATTCGATTAAAAAACGGAAATACTTTGGTTACACTCACGCATGGAAATAGGGTTGTAGAATTAAACTCAAAAGGCGATATAGTTTGGCAAATAAGTAATGAATTATACGAAGAAAACCCTTTGGTTGATCCTTGTGGAGCCCAAAGATTACCTAATGGGAATACGGTAATTACAAGTTATGGTGCACAAAAGGGTATTAAAATTTTTGAAGTTGATAGAAACAAAAATATAGTTTGGACATATACTAATTTTAGAGCACATCATTTCCAAATATTAACAACAAATGGCAAGCCTATTAAAGGCACTCCACTTAAATAAAATTAATGGTACTAAGCATTTTAATAGATAGTGGCATTACAGATAATCCATCGGATATTTTAATCTTTTTTGGCAGAATTCATCCTTTGGTGGTTCATTTTCCAATAGCTTTTTTATTACTAGCAGCTTTAGCAGAATTAATTAGTAAGCGACCAAAATTTCAACCTTTAAAAAATCACACACATTATATATGGGGGTTAGGTTGTGTAAGTGCATTATTTGCAATAGTTTTTGGTTACTTTCTTTCCCTTTCAGGCGATTATAACGAAAACACAATTTTTTGGCATAAATGGAGTGGCATATTTTTATTTTTCGTTTCTACTATCTATTATTATATTTCTAAAAAGAATATAAAACTTCCGTTTTATGGTAAACAAATAGTAGCTTTTGTTACTGTAATTACAGTTTTTTACACGGGTCATTTAGGAGGAAATCTAACACACGGATCAACATATTTATTAGAATACGCTCCTAATTCTATTCGATTACTTGCTGGAATGCCAGAAAAAACAATTCCTAGAGAAAAAGTTACTGTTTTAGATTCTGCTGATGTTTATTTGGATATAATTTCACCAATGATGAATAGAAGGTGTATTAGTTGCCATAATCAAGATAAAAAGACAGGCGACTTAGATGTGTCAAGTTTTATAAACCTTATGAAAGGAGGAGAAAGTGGTGATGTTATTGTTAAAGGTGATGCTGAAGCTAGCGATTTTTATAGGCGAATTACATTACCTGAATCTCATAAAGATTTTATGCCATCAGAAGGAAAGCAACCATTAACTAAAAATGAGGTAACACTTATTGGTTGGTGGATAAATAATAATGCGCCACCTAATGGTTATTTTACACAATTAAATCCGGATAAAAATATTATAAAAGTAACAAAAGAGTATCTAGGGTTAGATAAAAACAGTCTTTTTAGTAAAAAAGTTAATCCTCCAAAAAAAGAAGCTATAGATACTTTAAGCAATCAAGGTTTTATATTAAATATGCTTATGAAGGACAACTATTATTTAGAAGCAAATTCCAGTTTAAGCGAAAAAAATATAACCAAAAACGCAATTGAATCATTATTACAAATAAAGGATCAATTAATATGGTTAAACCTTAGTCATTCTAATATTACAGATGAGCATACGGAAAAAATTGGACAACTGGAAAATTTAATAAAGCTAAACCTAAGCAGAAATAATATTTCTGATAAAGGTTTAATACATCTTTCAAGTTTGCAAAATTTAGAAGCACTTAATTTGTATGAAACAGATGTATCAGATAGCTTGCTTACAGTAATTCCTAAACTTAAAAAGTTAAAACGAATCTATCTTTCTGATTCTAAAGCAACTGATAGTATTGTAAATCAACTTAAAAAAGGAAATGAAAAACTGAATATTATTTTTGACTAAAAAAGATTAAGGTTTTAGTTTTACTCGCATTAATTTAGGACCAGAAGTAATATAAAGTGTTTCTTCGGTATCATCTAAAACACAATTAGTATTAAACTCATTGTTTAAAATGGTGCCCAAATGTTTTCCATCAGGATTTAATATGTACACTCCGCCAGGACCAGTGGCGAATATAATCCCTTTTTTATTAACTTTTAAACCATCTGGATGTCCCTTTTCTTTTGGAGCATTCCCCGTGGCATCAAAAAAATGTCTGCCGTTTGTAATATTGCCATCTTTATCTACATCGGCAGCAATCCAAATAGCATGTTTCCAATCGGCATTGGCAATATAAACTATTTTTTCGTCTGGAGAAAAAGCAATTCCATTTGGACTGGACAGTGTATCGGTCACAATTTTAACATTACCTTTTGGAGAGATGCTATAAACGGCAGCTTTTAAACCGTCTTCATTAACAGGAGGAGGGTCAGACATTATCATATTCCCCTTTGAATGAAAAGCAGCATCATTAGTATTATTAAATCTAACACCATTATAATTATCAACAAAAAGCCTAAAATCATTTTTAGGTTTATCTAATGGGCTATTCATTTTTACAGCTTGTCCATGCCCATATTGCAATATTACTAATGTATTGTTTTTGTCAACTAAAAGCGCACTAGGTCCAGGTCTGTTAG
This sequence comes from Wocania arenilitoris, assembly GCF_021728535.1. Classification (GTDB taxonomy): domain Bacteria; phylum Bacteroidota; class Bacteroidia; order Flavobacteriales; family Flavobacteriaceae; genus Wocania_A; species Wocania_A arenilitoris. The sequence continues at coordinate 232,262 of NZ_JAKKDU010000003.1, forward strand.
GGTCTTTGTCTTTCATGTCTAAATATAAAGTAACACTATCTTTTTCTGTCCATTGATATAATTTTTGATGACCAACATCAGTATAAACTAATTTTTGACTTTCTTTAATCCATATTGGGCCTTCAGACCATTTATGACCTGTTGAGAGCACTTCAATAACTGCATTAGGTGAGATTATGTCATCCAATTGTTTATCTAAGCGTTCAATTTTACCAACGGTTTGATATGTTTTTTGGTTTGCTTTTTGCTGTTTTCCACAAGATGAAAAAAGTATTAATACTAAAAGGAGTTTTAAAACCTTGTTTATTGAGCTCATATAGTTTTAATTAGTTTTTAAGTTATCAATTTTATAGGATGATTTTGAGCTAAAGAGCTATTTGCAGCTTCGGCAATTAGCATAGCTTTAAGACCATCTTCACCAGTAACTGGCATTGGTTTATTGTTAATTAGGGCATTAATAAAACTGCTCATTTCTACTAAATACGAAGCTTCATATCTATCCATAAAAAAGTTTAAATTTCTATCAGAAACTGTTCCTTTTTCGGTAGAAATTTTCACTCCAGTTTTTAACGGATTATCAACCTTTATCATGCCATTAGAACCCAATACTTCTAACCGCTGATCGTATCCGTATTTAGCTTCGCGACTATTTTCTATAGTTGCCAAAGCACCATTTTCAAATTTTAATAAAACGGTTGCGCTATCAATATCTTGTGCTTTACCAATTTCAGGATCAATTAAACAATTTCCATAGGCAAAAACTTCTTCTACTTCACAACCCATTATAAATCGAGCCATATCAAAATCATGAATAGTCATGTCTTTAAATAAACCTCCAGACTTTTTAATATAAGAAATTGGTGGCGGTTGAGGATCTCTACTAATAATATGTAAATTTCTTATGAATCCAATTTTACCTTTATTTATTTCGTCTTTAACTTTAGAAAAGTTTTTATCAAATCTTTGATTGAAGCCAATCATTAAAGGTGTTTTTAATTCAGATATAATAGAGATAGTTTCAATAGATTTTTCAAGAGACATATCTATTGGTTTTTCACAAAAAATAGCCTTTCCAGCATTGGCACATTTTATAGTATATTCAGAATGTGTGTTGTTTGGAGAGCAAATTACAACAGCATCAATTTCTTGGTTTTCAATAATGGAATTGATATTGTTTGAAACATTTTTAGCACCGTATTGTAGAGCAAATTTTTGTCCTTCTTCACTAGGATTAACCACAGCAACGACTTCTACATTATCTATGTTTTCAGAAAGGTTTTTTAGATGAATTTTGCCCATTCTACCCATTCCAATAATGCCAATTTTAATCATAGAATGATAATTTTCTTAAAAGTAAGCATTATAAGAAAGAAATCCAATATGGATTTTATTTAAATGTATGTAAAAAATAAAGAATTAAACCCCAAATATTATTAAAAAAGATGTGAATGTATATCTAAAATAAATGTTAACTTGTGGCAAGAATTTAAAACTATTTTAATGATGAAATTCAAATATTTATTTTTTGTATCTTTTTTTATGTTGTCAAGTTCATTTTCTTTTGCTCAAGAGCCAATGATGGGGGAAATTAAAATGTTTGCTGGTAATTTTGCACCAAGAGGATGGGCGTTTTGTGATGGGCAATTATTGCCAATAAGTCAAAATCCAGCTTTGTTTTCTTTATTGGGAACTAATTATGGTGGTGATGGTAGAACAACATTTGCATTGCCAGATTTACGAGATAGAACACCTATTCATCTAGGGAATAAAAGTGATTTATATACAAGAGTTGGAGATAAAGGAGGGTCAGAATCAAAAGTATTAAGAATAATGACTGTTTCTGAAAAACCTACTGGTAAAACCTACGATACTTATACAGTTAAAAGCAGTAGTGATAAGTTAGATACCAGAGATCCTTACCTCAGAATTAATTATATAATTGCTTTACATGGAATTTTCCCATCAAGAAATTAATGGTTAACTCTTTTTCTTTTTTGGCTTAAAAACAAATGCGTTTGGGAAATTTCTTTTAATTCGCTTTAAAGCTCTATCGGCTTCTAATCGTGTTCTAAAACTACCTACCCATATTTTGTAATTTCTTGGCAATTCAAACTCTAAAGAAGAGCGCCACTGGTTGTATAAAGTATAGTATTCTTTTTGAGCAGATTCAGCACCTGTACGATTACCGTTATAGATTTGTATTTTGTATCTATCAGAAGCGTTTTCGTCTTTATTAAGCTCTTTTTTAAGAGCTAATAAATTTGGAATATTTTTGTCTTGATTTATAGTAACATGGCCTTGTTGTGCAAAGCAATTAGATGAGATTATTACTAGGCATGCAACTGAAAACAAGATGGCTTTAAATTTTAATGTGCTCATTCTTTTAATTATATTTATACAAATGTATACGTTATAAACTAAATTATAGCTCTTTTTATTATTTAGAATCCCTCTAAATTATCAATTAACACTTCTGTAACATTTCTAAAATGGACTTTTAATATTACTTTTGCGAGAGATTTTTTTAACTGTATTTTTTTCCATTATTAAATGAAAAAATCATACCAAAGTTTAGAAGTTAATTTAACCAACAATATGATACAGGTAATTTACCGTAAACTAACCACAAATAGTCTTCGTTTTGGGTTCGTTATTTTACTAGCATTTACAACATCTCTTTCGGCTCAAGATGGAGATTCAGCAAAAGGAAAATCGTTATTCAATGCAAATTGTGCAGCGTGTCATACTTTAGATAAGAAAATGACTGGGCCTGCGCTACGTAATGTTGAAAAACGTTTAGCCGATGATGAAGGTCTAGATAGAGAATGGCTTTATGCTTGGATAAAAAACAGTGCTGGCATGATTAAAGCAGGCGATGCTTATGCCAATAAGATTTATAACGAGTACGGTGGCGCTGCAATGACTGCTTTTCCACAACTATCTAACGAAGATATTGATAATATTTTAGCATATACCGCAGAAGAAAAGAAAGCTCCAGTTGTTGTAGAAACAGCAGTTGCTAGTGGAGACACTGATGCAGATTCTAGTGGTATTTCTAATGAAATCATTTTAGGCGCCTTAGCTATTTTATTTATTCTATTAGCTTCTGGTTTATATTTAGTAAATAAAACATTACGTCGTTTTGCTTCGGCTCAAAATATTGATATTGCTGAAGAAACAAAAAGAAAACCGTTATGGAAAGCTTTTGTACAAAATCAATTTTTAATGATTGTTGTTGCTATATTCTTTTTATTAGCAAGTGCATATTTTGCTTTTGGTTACTTTATGCAAATTGGTGTCGATCAAGGTTACGAGCCTGTGCAACCAATTCATTATTCGCATAAAATTCATGCTGGCGATAATGGTATTGATTGTAAGTACTGTCACTCATCCGCTAGAACAAGTAAAACTTCTGGAATACCCTCTTTAAATGTGTGTATGAATTGCCACAAATCAATATACGAAGTAGCACCTGAAACTTTAGCAGAAGGAAAGAAAATAGGAGTTGATTATAATGCAGAAATTAAAAAGTTATACGCAGCAGCAGGTTGGGATGATGAAAACCAGGAGTATACAGGAGATGCTCAACCAGTTAAATGGATTCGTATTCATAATTTACCGGACTTTGTTTACTTCAATCACTCACAACACGTTACTGTTGCAGGTGTTGAATGCCAAACATGTCATGGACCAGTTGAAGAAATGGAAGTTATGTACCAACATGCGCCATTAACTATGGGTTGGTGTATAGATTGCCACAGAACAACAAACGTTAATGTAAAAGATAATGCTTATTACACTAAAATACATGAAGAGTTATCTAAAAAGTATGGTGTAGATAAATTAACACCTGCTCAAATGGGCGGATTAGAATGTGGTAAGTGTCATTATTAATTAATAAAAAGTAAAAGTTTTAGTTTTAGTATAACGCTAATAACTAATAACTAACAACTAATAACTAGTAAACAATATGTCATCAAACAAGAAATACTGGAAAAGTGTTGAGGAGCTAAACGAAAATAGCTCTATTGTTGAGACGCTAAAACAAAACGAGTTTGTTAATGAGATTCCTACTGATGAATTTTTAGGTAATAAAGAAACCTTAGAGGAAACATCAACAACACGTCGCGATTTCTTAAAGTACGTTGGTTTTAGTACTGCTGCTGCATCTTTAGCAGCTTGCGAAGGTCCTGTAGTTAAATCTATTCCTTACGTAGTACAGCCTACAGAAATTATTCCTGGTGTTGCTAATTACTATGCAACAACAATTGCTGATGGTTTTGATTTTGCAAGTGTTTTGGTAAAAACCCGCGAAGGTCGACCAATTAAAATCGAAAACAATGCTTTAGCAGCTACAAATGGTAATGCTAACGCTAGAGTAAACGCATCGGTTTTAGGATTGTACGACAGCTTAAGAGTTCAAGGTCCAAGTAAAGCAGGTGATTCTATCACTTGGAGTACTTTTGATGAAGAAACAGGGGAAGCTTTAACAAATATTGCGGCTGCAAATAAAGATATTGTTTTATTAACACAAACATTTGCAAGTCCTTCTACAAGTAAGTTGATTGCTGAATTTGGAGAAAAGTTTGGTAATGTACGTCATGTCGTTTACGATGCGGTTTCAGAATCAGCTGCTTTAGATGCTTTTCAAGCTAAGTATGGTGAGCGTGGATTAGCAAATTACGATTTCTCGAAAGCGATGACTATTGTGTCAGTAGGCGCCGATTTCTTAGGCGACTGGCAAGGTGGAGGATTTGATTCTGGATATTCAAAAAACAGAGTTCCAGATCACGGTAAAATGTCGCGTCATATTCAGTTTGAATCAAATATGTCATTAACTGGAGCTAATGCCGATAAACGTGTGCCTTTAACACCAAGCCAGCAAAAACAAGCTTTAGCAAAACTACATAGTTTAGTTGTTGGTGGTTCTGTATCCACAGATTTACCAGAGCATATAAATGAAGCGCTTCAAAAAGCAGCTTCACAACTTAAAAAAGCAGGAAGCAACGGTGTTGTAGTTACAGGAATTCAAGATGTAAATGCACAAACCGTAGCTTTAGAAATAAATGAAGCTTTAAACAGTAAAGCTTTTGACAAAGCTGCTCCAATTAAAACAAGACAAGGTAATGATAAAGCAGTAGCTAAATTAGTTACTGACATGAAAGCAGGCACTGTTGGAGCAATAATTATGAGTGGTGTTAACCCGATGTACACGCTTCCTAATGCTTCAGATTTTGCTGAAGGATTAGAAAAAGTTGATTTATCTGTAACCTTTTCTTTGAAGGCAGATGAAACATCAACACTAACAGATTATATTGCAGCAGCGCCTCACTATTTAGAGTCTTGGGGCGATGTAGAAATTAAAAAAGGACATTATGCGTTAACACAACCAACAATTCGTCCTTTGTTTGATACTAGACAATTTCAAGAAGCTTTATTAAAGTGGACAGGAAACGATAGTTCTTATCACGATTATATAAAAGAAGCTTGGGGTACTACTATTTTAGGAGGTAGTTCTTTTAACAAAGCACTACACGATGGTGTTTATGTTGGAACCATTGCTACTGAAACTCAAGATACAACTGAGTCTGAATCTGTAGAATCTGAGGAAGAAGTTACACCTCCAGGAAATGCAGCCAGAACTTTAGCAGCATCTGTTAAGTCAAACTCAGGTTTAGAGTTAACATTATATACCAAAGTTGGTATGGGTGATGGGCAACAAGCCAACAACCCATGGTTACAAGAATTTCCAGATCCATTAACTAGAACATCTTGGGATAACTATTTAACGGTATCTAAAGCTGATGCAGATGTATTAGGTTTAGTTAATACGCATGTAGCAACAGGCGCATTGAACGGAAGTTATGCAAATGTTTCTGTAAACGGACAAGAACCAATTAAAGTGCCAGTAATGATTCAACCAGGACAAGCAAAAGGTTCTGTTGGATTAGCATTTGGTTACGGAAAAACGTTAGGTTTAAAAGAGGAAATGCAAACAGGCGTAAATGCCTACCCATTATATCAAAACTTTAATAATGTACAGTCAGTTACAGTTGAAGTTGCTGCTGGCGAGCATGAATTTGCTTCAGTACAGTTACATAATACCTTAATGGGTCGTGGCGATATTATTAAAGAAACCACTTTAGAAATTTTCAATACAAAAGATAAGAAACATTGGAATGCTGTTCCTGTAGTATCTTTAAACCATGTTGAAACACCGGTTACATCTTCAGAAGTTGATTTATGGGATGAGTTTGATCGTTCAATAGGGCATCATTTCAATTTGTCTATTGACTTGAATGCATGTACTGGATGTGGCGCTTGTGTTATCGCATGTCATGCAGAAAATAATGTGCCTGTTGTTGGTAAAGAAGAAGTTCGTCGTAGCCGTGATATGCATTGGTTACGTATAGATAGATATTATTCATCTGAAGAATCATTTGAAGGAGACAACGATAAAAAAGATAATATTTCTGGATTAAGTAGTTCCTTAAGTGAATTTGGTGAAATGGAAAGTGCCTCTGAGAATCCTCAAGTAGCATTCCAACCAGTAATGTGTCAGCATTGTAATCACGCACCTTGTGAAACGGTTTGTCCTGTAGCGGCAACATCACATGGCCGTCAAGGTCAAAACCATATGGCTTATAACCGTTGTGTAGGTACAAGATATTGTGCAAACAACTGCCCTTATAAAGTACGTCGTTTTAACTGGTTCTTATATACTGGTAACGATGAGTTCGACTATCATATGAATGATGATTTAGGGCGTATGGTGTTAAATCCAGATGTGGTTGTACGTTCTCGTGGTGTTATGGAAAAATGTTCTATGTGTATTCAAATGACACAGAAAACTATTCTTGATGCAAAACGCGATGGACGCGAAATTAAAGATGGTGAATTCCAAACAGCTTGTTCTGCAGCTTGTAGCAGTGGCGCTATGGTATTTGGAGACATTAATGATAAAGAAAGTAAAGTTGCAAAACTTAAAGAAGATAACCGTATGTATCACTTATTAGAAAGTGTTGGTACTAAGCCTAATGTGCAGTATCAAACTAAAGTGAGAAATACAACAGAAGCATAAATCTAATTAAAGAATCAATTATATAATTATGGCGTCTCATTACGAAGCACCTATTAGAAGACCTTTAGTTACAGGCGAAAAATCATACCACGATGTTACTGTGGATGTAGCAAAACCTGTAGAAGGAAAAGCAAATAAGCACTGGTGGATAGTTTTTAGTATTGCACTTGCTGCTTTTCTTTGGGGAATTGGATGTATCATTTATACCATATCAACAGGTATCGGAACTTGGGGTTTAAATAAAACCGTAGGTTGGGCTTGGGATATTACAAACTTCGTTTGGTGGGTTGGTATTGGTCATGCAGGAACACTTATTTCTGCGGTACTTTTATTATTCCGTCAAAAATGGAGAATGGCTATTAACCGTTCTGCAGAGGCAATGACCATTTTCTCGGTTGTTCAAGCAGGTTTATTCCCAATTATTCATATGGGAAGACCATGGTTAGGTTATTGGGTATTACCTATTCCAAATCAATTTGGGTCGCTTTGGGTAAACTTTAATTCGCCATTACTTTGGGATGTATTTGCAATTTCTACATATCTATCGGTATCATTAGTATTCTGGTGGACAGGTTTATTACCAGATTTTGCGATGATTCGTGATAGAGCAGTAAAACCTTTCCAAAAGAAAATATATGCTTTATTAAGTTTCGGATGGTCTGGTCGAGCAAAAGATTGGCAACGTTTTGAGGAAGTATCTTTAGTGCTTGCAGGTTTAGCAACACCACTTGTGCTTTCTGTACATACTATTGTATCGTTTGACTTCGCAACATCTGTTATTCCTGGTTGGCATACTACCATATTCCCGCCATACTTTGTTGCTGGAGCGGTATTCTCAGGATTTGCCATGGTAAACACACTTCTTATTATCATGAGAAAGGTGTGTAACCTTGAAGACTATATTACAGTACAGCACATCGAATTAATGAACATTGTAATCATGATTACAGGTTCTATAGTTGGTGTAGCCTATATTACAGAATTATTTATAGCTTGGTATTCTGGTGTAGAATACGAACAATACGCGTTCTTAAATAGAGCAACAGGTCCTTACTGGTGGGCATATTGGGCGATGATGACTTGTAACGTATTCTCTCCGCAATTTATGTGGTTCAAGAAATTAAGAACAAGTATTATGTTCTCATTCTTAATTTCAATAGTAGTAAATATTGGAATGTGGTTTGAGCGTTTTGTAATTATTGTAACGTCATTACACCGTGATTACTTACCATCATCATGGACGATGTTTTCGCCTACTTTTGTAGATATTGGAATTTTTATAGGAACTATTGGATTTTTCTTTGTACTATTCTTATTATACTCAAGAACATTCCCTGTAATAGCTCAGGCTGAAGTGAAAACGATTTTAAAATCATCTGGAGAACGTTATAAAAGATTAAGAGAGTCTGGAGAAAGTTTAGTTGGTGCTGGTATTGATGCTAGAACTTCAAGAGGAACAGTTTCTAAACCAGTTGAAACTTCTACAGAAGATAATTCAGAAAAAGTAAGTAGTTTACTAGGTAGCATCGGGACTTTTGATGCAGCAACTCAAACAGCTGATGATTTAAAGAAAATAAGTGGTGTTGGACCTAAAATGGAAGACGTATTAAATAGCATTGGTATTTATACATTCCTCCAAGTTAGTAAAATGACAAAAAAAGAATACGACTTGTTAGACTCAATTACTGAATCTTTCCCAGGAAGAGCAGAACGTGATGATTGGGCAGGACAAGCTAAAAAATTAATAAATTAAATATAGTCAATGGAAGCTTCAAAAGTTATTCACGCTATTTATACTGATGATGATGTATTAATGTCGGCTGTTAAAAAAGTTAAGGCAGAAAGACATCATATTGAAGAAATATATACACCGTTTCCGGTTCACGGATTAGATAAAGCTATGGGATTAGCACCAACACGTATTGCCATTACAGCATTTATGTACGGTTTAGTTGGTTTAACTGTGGCAATCGTTATGATGAATTTTATAATGATTGAAGATTGGCCTCAAAATATTGGAGGAAAACCAAGCTTTAGTTATTTAGAAAACATGCCAGCATTTGTTCCAATTATGTTTGAGCTAACAGTGTTTTTTGCAGCGCATTTAATGGTTATCACGTTTTATTTACGTAGTAGAATGTGGCCATTTAAAAATGCCGAAAACCCTGATCCAAGAACAACTGATGATCATTTTTTAATGGAAATTGCAGTTCATGGTAACGAAAATGAACTACAAAGTTTATTAGCTGATACGGGAGCAGTTGAGATTAATATTATTGATAAAGAAGATGCACATTAATATGAAATGAACAGAATTTTTAATTTAAAAATTAAAAGTTTTGTGAATTACATCTGACAAAAATGGAAAATATAAAAACACAGATGAAAGGCTTAATTAAAATATTAGTACTAGCAGTTGTACTTATAGCTGTATCATGTAAAAAGGATACCGCTCCAAACTATCAATTCATGCCAAACATGTACCAATCTGAAGGTTATGAAACTTATGGTGAAGCGGCATTTCCTAATGGAATTGAGGCACAATTACCTGCCCAAGGATCTGTTGCAAGAGGTTATATTCCTTTCGATATTGAAAACACAACCGAAGGCTACGAGTTAGCAAAAGCAACCCTAATGAGTCCTTTAGATTCAACACAAGTAAATTTAGAAAGAGGAAAAAAACTTTACGATATATACTGCGGAATTTGCCACGGAAACAAAGGAGACGGACAAGGTAAACTAGTTAAGCGCGAAAAAATACTTGGTATTCCAAGTTATGATGATGCAGGAAGAGCGATAACTGCAGGTAGCACTTATCATACTATTTATTATGGTAAAAACGCTATGGGTTCTTATGCAAACCAATTAAATGAAGAAGAGCGTTGGCAAGTCGTTTCATACGTATTGAAGTTAAAAGCAGATTTAGAAAAGTAAGAAGATAAGATTATATAGATATGTACACATTTTCAAATAGATTAAAAATATTTTCTATCATTCTAATGGTAATTGGAACTGTTGGTGTAGGAATTAGCTTTATGACATCTCATAAATCTTTTAAACAAGTTGAGCAGTTGCTTGCAGAAGAAGCACATCATGGTGGTGGTCATGGAGAAGAAGCTGAACATGCTGCTCCAAGTCATGGTGAACAAGCTACTAATAATTCTCATGGAGAAACTGCCCACGCTGAAGCAGGGGAACATCATGTTGATAAACATAAAGAGCATGTAGAGCATGTTATGCATCAAATAGCAAACAGACCATGGTCTGCGTTATATGTAGCCGCATTTTTCTTTATGATGATTGCGTTAGGTGTTTTAGCTTTTTATGCCATTCAAATTGCATCGCAAGCAGGTTGGTCTCCCGTACTTTTTAGAGTTATGGAAGGAATTACAGCTTATTTATTGCCTGGGGCACTAATTGTTTTAGGTATTGCTGTGGCTTCTGGTACTATTGGACATTATAATCTATTTATTTGGATGGATCCAGAAGTTGTAGAGCATGATAAACTCATTAAAGGGAAGTCAGGGTTTTTAAATTTGCCTTGGTTTGTAATTCGTGGCTTAATATTTATTGCAGGCTGGAGTATATACCGTCATTTTTCACGTAAATTCTCGATAGCTCAAGATACAGCAGATGATAACAGAAACTTTAAAAAATCTTTTCGTATTGCTGCAGGATTCTTAGTGTTTTTTATTTACACAGAGTCTATGATGTCTTGGGATTGGATTATGAGTGTAGACCCACACTGGTTTTCAACATTATTCGGTTGGTATGTATTTGCATCAATGTTTGTTAGTGGTATTACCGTAATTGCATTAATTACCATATACTTAAAATCTAAAGGACAATTAGAGTTTGTAAACGAAAACCACTTGCATGATGTCGCTAAGTACATGTTTGCCTTTAGTATTTTCTGGACGTATTTATGGTTCTCACAATTCATGTTAATTTGGTATTCAAATATTCCAGAAGAGGTAACCTATTTTGTGTCTCGTTTTAATGATTACAAATTGCCATTCTTAGGTATGGTTGTATTAAACTTTGTTTTCCCAATTTTAATGTTAATGAATGCCGATTATAAACGTATTCCTTGGTTTGTTGTAATGACAGGTTTAGTTATATTATTTGGACATTACATCGATATTTTTAATATGATTATGCCAGCAACAGTTGGTGACAGATGGTTTATAGGTATTCCAGAAATAAGCTCAATATTACTATTTGCAGGCTTGTTTATATTTGTAGTATTTACCGCTTTAACAAAAGCACCATTACTAGTAAAAAGATACCCTTTCAGAAAAGAAAGTGAAGAATTTCATTATTAATTAAAATATAAATAAAGACGAACGATACCAATGACTGCTTTATTAACAATTATAGTTTTAGTATTTATTTTAGTTGCCATTTGGCAAATGGTAAAGATTTTCGATTTAGCACAAGCTAAAAACGATAGTATATCTGGAGTTGCCACAGATAAAGACAATACCATTAATGGTTATTTAATGATGGGCTTTTTAGCTTTCATTTATGTTATTACCATTGTATGTTTTGTAAAATGGGGCGATTTACCATTAATGTCAAACTCAGCTTCAGAGCACGGACCAACTATAGATAATTTAATGATTATCTCCATGGTAATCATATTTATTGTTCAAACAATCACTCAGTTTTTATTACACTATTTCGCTTTTAAATATAAAGGGGAAAAAGGCAAAAAAGCCCTGTTCTTTGCAGATAATAATAAGTTAGAATTTATTTGGACTATTATTCCTGTAATTGTTCTAGCAGGGTTAATTATTTACGGGTTAACCACTTGGATTAACATAACGGGGGTTGAAGAAGATGAAGACACCTTAGTTGTAGAACTATATGCACAACAGTTTAACTGGAAAGCGCGATATGCTGGAAACGATAATACTTTAGGCAAAGCTAATGTGCGTTTAATTGATATTGACCGTGCTAACATTTTAGGTTTGGATGAAGCTGATCCTAATGCGCAAGACGATATTATTACAACAGAATTACATTTACCTGTTGGTAAGCCTGTATTATTTAAAATGCGCTCTCAAGATGTTTTACACTCGGCTTATATGCCACACTTTAGAGCACAAATGAACTGTGTTCCAGGTATGATTACTCAGTTTGGCTTTACACCAACAGTAACCACAGCTGATATGAGGCAAACACCACAAATGATTGAGAAAGTAAAAAATATAAATGACATTAGAGTTGAAAATAGTAAACCTCTTTTAGCAAAAGGAGAAGAACCTTTAGAACCTTATGAGTTTGATTACTTACTATTGTGTAATAAGATTTGTGGAAAATCGCACTATAACATGCAAATGAAAATTGTAGTAGAAACACAGGATGAATTTGATGCTTGGTTAAGCGAGCAAAAAGAATTTAAAAACTCTCTAGTTAACTAATTATAAAGATAAATACGATATAAGATTATGTCAGCACACGCAGATAACCACGCACACGACGACAACCACGGGCATCATCATAAAGAAACTTTTGTAACTAAGTATATATTTAGTCAAGATCATAAAATGATTGCAAAGCAGTATCTAATTACAGGTACTATTATGGGGGTTATAGGGGTCTTAATGTCTATGATGTTTCGTATGCAAATCGCATGGCCAGAAGAACCAAACGTATTGTTTGAAGCTTTACTTGGTAAATGGGCTCCAGATGGTGTTATGGACGCCGATATTTATTTGGCACTTGTAACTATACATGGTACTATAATGGTGTTCTTTGTATTAACTGCGGGGTTGAGTGGTACGTTTAGTAACCTGTTAATTCCTCTGCAAATTGGAGCACGAGATATGGCATCAGGATTTTTAAATATGGTGTCGTATTGGTTATTCTTTTTATCAAGTGTAATCATGGTAATATCCTTATTCGTTGAGGCTGGTCCAGCATCTGCTGGATGGACTATCTATCCACCATTAAGTGCTTTACCAATGGCTCAAGCTGGTTCAGGGATGGGTATGACACTTTGGTTAGTGTCTATGGCTATATTCATTGCTTCATCATTACTAGGATCACTTAATTATATAGTTACTGTTATTAATCTACGTACTAAAGGCATGTCGATGACAAGATTACCTTTAACAATTTGGGCGTTTTTTATAACTGCTATAATTGGTGTAGTATCATTCCCTGTATTATTATCTGCTGCTTTGTTATTAATAATGGATAGAAGCTTTGGTACCTCATTCTTCTTATCAGATATATTTATTCAAGGAGAAGTGTTACATTATCAAGGAGGTTCGCCAGTACTGTTTGAACACCTGTTTTGGTTCTTAGGGCATCCAGAAGTATATATTGTAATATTACCTGCCATGGGACTTGTGTCCGAAATTATGGCATCAAATTCACGTAAACCCATATTTGGTTACCGCGCAATGATTGCTTCTATTTTAGCTATTGCTTTCCTTTCAACTATAGTTTGGGGTCACCATATGTTTGTCTCAGGGATGAATCCATTTTTGGGATCGGTATTTACATTTACAACGCTTTTAATTGCCATACCTTCTGCGGTAAAAGCTTTTAACTGGATTACGACCCTTTGGAAGGGTAATTTACAAATGAATCCAGCCATGTTATTCTCCATTGGTTTTGTGTCTACATTCATCACTGGTGGTTTAACAGGAATTATTTTAGGAGATTCTGCTTTAGATATTAATGTGCATGATACTTACTTTGTAGTAGCGCACTTTCATTTAGTAATGGGTATATCAGCGCTGTACGGAATGTTTGCAGGAATATATCATTGGTATCCAAAAATGTTTGGACGCATGTTAAACAAAAACTTAGGTTATATCCATTTTTGGATAACAGCAATTTGTGCTTATGGTGTATTCTTCCCAATGCATTTTATTGGTATGGCAGGATTACCACGTCGTTATTATACAAATAGTAACTTCCCTTTATTTGATGATTTAGCAAATGTAAATGTAATTATTACCATTTTTGCTTTAATAGGAGGTATCGTTCAAATTGTATATTTATATAACTTCTTTGGAAGTATGTTTTTTGGAAAGAAAACTATTCAAAATCCATGGCGTTCTACAACTTTAGAATGGACGGCACCTATTAAACACATCCACGGAAACTGGGAAGGAGAAATTCCTCATGTACATCGTTGGGCTTACGACTATAGCAAACCTGGACATGATGACGACTTTGTGCCACAAAATGTTCCGTTAAAAGATGGAGAAGAAGAACTTCAGCATTAAATAAATTTCGTTTTAGTTTAAAATTGCTTTTTGAAATTAATTTTTTAAACATCAATTCAATATTTTGTTAGTTTTGATATGGGTTAAAGTCTTCTGTTATTTTAGTAAAAAAAACGCTTAACTTCTTGTTACTGTTTTGATTGCGCCCAGAGCTTAGTGTGTCTACCTCATCTTGGACTTGCAACAAAAATCGAAGAATTAGTAATCATAATTATAGATAATGCTGCATTCCACAGCTTATCAAAATACACATTACCAGGCAATATTAAGCTCATTAGAATACCACCATATTCTCCCTAATTGAATCCAAGTGAAAAAATATGGCTTTACATCAAACAACACTACAAAAACAATGTGTTCGAAACCCTTGATAACGTAAAACAATGGCTATATGATTTTGTCAATAAATAACTTAAACAATGAAATCATAAAATGGATTACTTATAATCAAAAATTATGTAAACCCTTTTAGATCATTTTAATGTGTAATTGGTATTATAAACAGCAATATTAATTTTTAAGGGTTGCGATGAGACTTCAAATTGTAACAAGTTGAATACTTCATCTTTTTGCCATAAACAAGGTGTGTTTAGATAGCCTTTGTATCTTTTTTAGAGTGTGTTAATTTAGGATGTACGGTAATCTTCCAATTTCCTAGGGCCTTCTAACAGTACCTTGACGATTTGAAGTGTGCCATTATCCTTTGTAGCAATTTGCCATTTTATTAATGATATTTTACCATTTTCAATCTCAATTCCAGTAATGCTTCGCGGATGCACACAACTTCCATCGTTAAAAAAGGCAATATCTCTAGGTTCGGGAAAACGAGGCCTATGGGTATGCCCAGCAATAGTTAATAAATTATTATTTTCTGCAATCCATTTTTTGGTTCTGCGCTCTACTTTTATAAGCTCTTTATAATTTTTTGCTGGACTTGTTGGGTCTGCAATTCCCATTACATTTAATGGTTTCCATAGGATTCGCACCATAAAACGGCTCCATTTCCAGAAGAGATAATTCCACCAATCGGCTTGATGTCCGTGGGTTAAAAACAACTCTTGCTCTGTTGAGCAGTGTTTTAAAACAATACCTTCATGATAGGTAATATCTCCAAAAAGCTCAACATCTTCTCCTACTTTGGGGTCGAAGTATGTAGATAAGTGCTTTTTTACATAATTAGGGTCGCGATATACCATATCATGATTCCCCCAAATCATATGCAAGCGATTATCTTTATGAAACAATTTCATGAGCATAAATACATTTTTATGTGCATTCAAAATAGAGTCAAAAGAAAGATTTTCCCATAGCTCATCACCATCTCCCAGTTCGCAATACTGAAAACCTTCAGCGTAATAATGTTTTAAAGCATGAAAATAGATGTTACGGTTATTAGCAAAATCGTCTGCAAAGCTATTATCTCCTCTATGGCAATCGCTAAAAAGAATAAACTTGCTTTCATCATCAAAATCAATGATTTTAGCATTTTTGTAAGCTTTATCTAATCTTTTTTTAGCTGAAAACATAAGAGTAAATGTAAACAAAAAAGTGCTTTAAATAGCAATGCTTTGTGTTTAGCTAATTTTTAAGTTTATCAACAGCATACCTACTCGACTATTCTTATCATTATGAATATCCAATTCAACTCTCTAATTTTTATCTTATCTGTATACTAGACTTACAATAAAAATAAGCATTTTTTTGTAATGTAAATATGGACTATTTAAAAGCATTCAACCCAGTCACATCCAATCCAGTAATTAATAAATGGATATCGTGTGTGCCTTCGTAAGTAATCACACTTTCTAAATTCATAGAATGTCGCATTATGGAGTATTCGCCAGTAATACCCATGCCTCCTAACATTTGTCTTGCTTCTCTAGCAATATTTATTGCCATATTCACATTGTTTCGTTTAGCCATAGATATTTGTGCAGAGGTAGCTGTACCTGCTTCTCGCATTACACCAAGTCTCCATGCTAAAAGTTGTGCTTTAGTAATTTCTGTAATCATTTCAGCCAACTTTTTTTGTTGCAATTGAAACTGGCCAATAGGTTTGCCAAATTGAATACGTTCTTTGCAATATCTTAATGCTGTGTCATAACAATCCATAGCAGCACCAATAGCGCCCCAAGCAATACCATAACGCGCAGAATCTAAACAACCAAGCGGAGCACCTAAACCAGATTTGTTAGGTAATAAATTTTCTTTTGGCACTTTAACATTATCAAAAATGAGTTCGCCTGTAGCACTTGCTCTAAGCGACCATTTATTATGTGTTTCTGGTGTGGTAAACCCTTCCATACCGCGCTCAACAATAAGCCCATAAATTCTGCCTTCTTCATTTTTAGCCCAAACTACTGCTACTTGAGCAAAAGGCGCATTACTAATCCACATTTTGGCACCGTTTAAAAGGTAATGGTCTCCCATGTCTTTAAAGTTGGTTGTCATACCTCCTGGGTTACTACCATGGTCTGGTTCTGTTAACCCGAAACATCCAATCCATTCTCCACTTGCAAGTTTTGGCAAGTATTTTTGGCGTTGCTCTTCATTGCCATATTTCCAGATAGGATACATAACTAAAGATGATTGCACTGAAGCTGTAGAACGCACACCAGAATCACCTCGTTCTATTTCTTGCATAATTAAACCATAAGAGATTTGATCTAACCCAGCACCACCATATTCAACAGGTATATATGGGCCAAAAGCACCAATCTCTGCAAGTCCGTTAACTATTTGATTAGGAAATTCTGCTTTTTGGGCATATTCTTCAATTATAGGAGAAACATCTCTCTTTACCCATTCGCGAGCAGCATCGCGTACTAATTTATGCTCCTCTGTTAAAAGTTCATCTAAATTATAATAATCTGGAGCTTCAAATAAATCTGGTTTCATTTATTTTTGTTTTAAGTAAATCTCTATTTAAATTCAAATTTAACCAATGGATGTTGAATATAAGGAATAAAATATTATTTAATTATTGTTAGATAAGGTTAAGTAAAGTTATATAGATAAGTTTATAAGGTCATGTGAGGTTTTTTTTGATGCTATTTCTTAAAATTGTAATTTATAAATATATATATTTACCCATATAAATTTAATAGCATTGGAATTAACTTCTTTTAAATTGACAAATGTTTTTATAGTGATATTAATTGTATTGCTAACCTCTTGTAAGGAGGATAAAATTAATTTTAATGCTCAGGTGCGTCCCATACTTAATAAGAATTGTATTAGTTGCCATGGTGGGGTTAAGCAGTCTGGAGGGTTTGGTTTGGTGTTTAGAGAGAATGCCTTAGCAGAGACCATTAATGGTAAGATAGGTGTTGTGCCAGGATATCCTGAAAAAAGTGAAATGATTTCTAGAATTGCCCATAAAGACCCAGAAATGATAATGCCACTAGAAAGAGAGCCACTTAGTAAAGAAGACATTAAAACACTTACTAAGTGGATTGAACAAGGAGCAGAGTGGCAAGAACACTGGGCTTATTTAAAGCCTAACGAGCCCGAAGTGCCAGAAATAGAATTAGATTGGGGCAATAACCAAATTGATGCTTTTGTTTATCAAAAGATGAAATCGAATAATCTTTCTCCAAATGAAGAAGCTAATCCATACGATTTGGTAAGGCGCGTGTATCTTGATTTAATTGGTTTGCCACCAACTACAGAACAGATTGAAGCCTTTATAAATAACACTTCTGATACGCGTTATGAAACATTAGTTGATGCTCTTTTAGATTCACCAAAATATGGAGAACATTGGGCTAGTATGTGGTTAGACTTGGCTAGATATGCAGATTCTAAAGGTTATGAAGCAGATAGAGGCAGACAAATATGGCGGTATAGAGATTGGGTCATTAAGGCTTTAAATGAAGACATGCCATTCGATCAATTTACTATTGAACAATTAGCTGGCGATTTATTACCGAATCCTACAAAAGATCAGTTAATCGCCACAGCATTTCATAGAAATACATTAAATAATGGTGAAGGCGGAACAGATAACGAAGAATATAGAATATCAGCGGTAATAGACCGTGTAAATACCACTTGGGAGATATGGCAATCTACAACTATGGGTTGCGTACAATGCCATAGTCACCCTTACGACCCCATTACACAAGATGAGTTTTATAAGTCATTTGCATTTTTTAATAATACTTCAGATTGGGATGTACCAACAGAGCATCCAGTATATAGGGAGTTTGATAGCATCACCCAAATAGAACTTGATGGTATTAATAAATGGATTTCTAATATATCGTCTGAAACAGAAGCTAATAAGTGGACAAATTTCATTCATATTCAAGAGCCAAAAATAAGACCAGAAGATTTTAATGAAACAAAAAACACCATTCATCATAATAGATCTGGTCAAGATTACATGTTGGTTTATAATGAATCATATGTTAAACTTAAAGATGTTGGGTTAGACAATATTGATAGAATATATATAAACTATAATCAAGGTGAAAAAATTAAAGGAAACTTATTGGTTAAGGCTGACAGCCTCAACGGTTCGGTTATTGGTGAGTTAAAATTAAATGCAACTAGGGGATTTGAAAATGTACCTATTAAAATAAGCACAACTTCTAAACGAGCCGATTTATTCTTTCATTTTAAAAGTACTGATAAAGATTATCAATGTTCAATTGATGGCTTTTTATTAGGCGAAAAATTGCCAACCAATAAAAATGAAGAATACGCAAATGTCTATACAAAAATAGACCAACTATTAAATGCATCTTATAGGTATACAACACCAGTAATGGTTGAAAAACAAAAGGGTTTTAGTCGTGTAACACAAATGTTTGATAGAGGAAATTGGCTTGTAAAAACCGATACAGTTTCAGCGACTATCCCTAAGTTATTTAATCCTAATAATGATGAATTTAAAAATAGATTAGACCTTGCAAAATGGTTGGTTAATGAAGAAAATAGCTTAACAGGAAGAGTTATTGCTAATAGATTTTGGTCTAAAATATTTGGAAAAGGGATTGTTGTTACCTCTGAAGATTTTGGAACATTAGGCGATAAACCAACACATCCTAAATTACTAGATTGGTTAGCAAATAGATTTTCAAAAGAATGGAACTGGAGTATAAAAAAGTTATTGAGAACTATTGTTTTATCCGATACCTATAAGCAAAGTTCTGTGATTTCTGAAGATGCTAAAGCAAAAGACCCTTACAACCAATGGTTAGCCAGAAGTCCACGAGTACGTTTATCTGCAGAACAAATACGCGATCAAGCTTTAACAGTTTCTGGTTTGCTAAGCAATAAAATGTATGGCCCAAGTGTAATGCCACCTCAACCAGATGGTGTTTGGACAGTAGTTTATAATGATGACCAATGGAAAACTAGTAAAGGAGAGGATGCTTACCGTAGAGGTCTTTACACTTATTTAAGGCGCTCTAGCCCTTATCCATCATTTATAAGTTTTGATGCTTCAGAAAGAGAAACGTGTCTGTCTAGAAGAATAAATACTAATACCCCGCTTCAAGCTTTAATAACTCTAAATGACCCTGTGTATTTTGATGCGGCAATTAATTTAGCGCAACAAGTAAAAAGTATTGAAGGGAATAAAAAGGCAAAGGTAGATTTAGCTTATAAAAAAGTAATGGGTAAAAAAATAACTAAAGAAAAGTCTAAAATTTTGTCTAATTTACTGGTAGAAACTGAAGCTTACTACACAAATAATAAAGAAGAAGCTTTTGAGCTTGTAAATTCTGAAAATTTAGAATTGGCATCACTTACTGTAGTGGTAAATGCTTTAATGAATATGGATGAATTTCTTGTAAAAAATTAAACATTTTAAAAATGGATTTGTACAACGAAGCACAGAAACGAAAATTAGAGTTTACAACAAGAAGACATTTTTTAAAACAATGTACAACAGGTCTAGGCGGTATAGCATTATCATCATTAATTGGTCCGCAACAACTATTTGCGAGTAATAATAATACGGTGTTTAATGCAAAAAACTTACCGCATTTTTTACCAAAAGCAAAACGTGTTATTTATTTGCACATGGCAGGAGCACCATCGCAATTAGAGCTTTTTGATTATAAGCCTGAATTACAAAAATTACACGATTTAGACTGTCCGAAATCCTTGTTAGAAGGGAAGCGTTTTGCTTTTATTCAAGGTATACCTAAAATGTTAGGACCTCAATTTAATTTTAAAAAATATGGAGAATCAGGAACATATATTTCAGATGCTTTACCTTACTTTAGTACTATTGTTGATGATGTTTCCATTGTTAAATCGATGCATACCGATGAGTTTAATCATGCACCAGCGCAGTTACTATTGCAAACAGGAAGTGCTCGATCTGGCAGGCCAAGTATGGGAGCTTGGGTTACCTATGGCTTAGGTTCAGAAAACGATAATCTACCAGGATATATGGTGTTGGTTTCTGGTGGAAAAAATCCTAGTGCTGGAAAAAATGCTTGGGGAAGCGGGTTTTTACCTTCAGAATATCAAGGCGTGCAATGTCGTAATTCTGGAGATCCAATTCTTTATGTTTCTAATCCTAATGGTATGAGTAGAGATATTCGAAAAAAATCATTAAAAGCCATTAACGATATTAATAAAAAGCAGCATAAAGAGTTTAATGACGATGAAACGTTATCGCGTATTTCACAGTACGAAATGGCATTTAAAATGCAAATTTCGGTGCCAGATGTTATGGATGTTTCTAAAGAGCCAGATTATATTCGAGAAATGTATGGTGCAAAGCAGGGTGAGACTTCTTTTGCTAACAATTGCTTACTAGCAAGAAGGTTGGTAGAACAAGGCGTTAGGTTTGTGCAATTATATGATTGGGGTTGGGATATGCACGGTGATAGTAAAGCAGGTTCTTTAAATGAAGGGTTACGAGCCAAAAGCAAAGAAATAGATAAACCTATGACTGCTTTAGTAAAAGATTTAAAACAGCGCGGACTTTTAGATGATACTTTAATAGTTTGGGGAGGAGAATTTGGGCGTACACCAATGCGAGAAAATCGAGAAGGAAGAATTATGCCTTATTATGGTCGCGATCATCATACAGAAGCTTATACCATTTGGATGGCTGGTGGCGGCATTAAAGGCGGTTTTTCATATGGAGAAACAGATGAAATAGGGTATTACGGTATTAAAGATAGAGTGCATATTCACGATTTACAAGCCACAATATTAAATCAGTTGGGGATTAATCATGAAAAATTTACCTATAATTTTCAAGGAAGAGATTTTAGACTCACCGATGTTCATGGTCGTGTCATTAAAGATTTGCTCGTTTAATTTTAAGCCTAAGATTTAGAAGATGAAACAAACGAGAAGACAATTTATTAATACAGCAACGGCAGCAAGTGCGGGATTACTTTTAACAAGTATGGATTCGCCAATACAGGTAGTCCCAAAAGCTGGTTTTAATCTTAAAATATATGCTACAAAATGGGGGTTTAATGGATCAATGGACGCGTTCTGTAAGCAAGCAAAAAAGGAAGGCTATGATGGCATAGAAGATTGGTTTCCAAATAATAAAGCCGATGAAGAAGTCTTATACGAGGCTCTCGATAAATATGATTTAAGATTCGGAGCGTTAACTGGAAGTGGAGGAAATACTTTTAAAGCGCATCAAGAAAGTTACGCTAAAAACTTGCTTAAAGTGATTGCGAAAAAGCCAGATTTTATAAATTGTCATGCTGGAAAAGATTTTTTTTCATTTAAAGAAAGTAAACAACTTATAGAATTTGCTATTAAAGAATCTAAAGCGTCTGGTATTCCAGTATATCAAGAAACCCATCGCGGCCGTATGTTATTTGCGCCACATATTTGTGAGCACTTTATAGATGAACTTTCAGAGTTAAAATTAACTTTAGATATTTCACATTGGTGTGTGGTAGCTGAAAGTTTGTTAGACAATCAAAAGGAGGCTGTTGCTAAAGCGTTAAACCGCACCGCCCATATACATTCTAGAATAGGTCACGAAGAAGGGCCGCAAGTGCCAGAGCCAAGAGCTCCAGAGTGGCAAAGCGCTGTTAATGCTCATTTTAGTTGGTGGGATAAAATTGTGAATTCAAAAAAAGAAGCAGGTAAACCATTAACAATGACTACAGAATTTGGACCAGAAAATTATATGTGGACCATGCCGTACACCAAACAACCATTAGCAGATCAATGGGCTATTAATGTGCATATGATGCAGGAATGGAGAAAAAGATATTTATAATAAATAGTTTGTGATAGTAGATAGTTTATGACACTTTTTTTAGAAACAGATATATTTCAATTTTTTGGTCGATTTCATGCAATGCTTGTGCATTTGCCTATTGGTTTTATTGTAATAGCTGTCTTTTTCGAGCTTATAGCATTAAAGAAAAAGGTTGACTTAAACTTAGCTATTCGCTATTCTTTTTTACTCGGTGCTATATTTGGCTCGCTTTCAATTATTTTGGGTTTAATGCTAGCTTCTGATGGCGGTTATAATGAAGATACTTTAAGCACCCATAAATGGACTGGTATTATAATGATTATCTTAACTTTTGTGCTTTTTTTAATTAAAAGAAAACAAAGTAAAGCAGTTTGGATGAAAAAAAGCTATCCTGTAATAGTAACAGTTGTAATGATTTTACTTTTTGTTGCAGGGCATAATGGTGGTAATTTAACACATGGGTCTAATTATTTATTAGAATATGCTCCAAGTTCTATACGAAGTATGGCAGGAATGAAACCTGCTAGAGAACGTGTTACTGATTTAGATTCTGCACTGGTTTATGAAGATGTTATACATCCTATTTTCGAATCGAAATGTAACGTGTGCCATAATAACGATAAAGCAAAAGGGGAGTTGTTATTGATTAGCCCCGAAAGTATATTAAAAGGCGGTGAAAATGGAGAGGTTATAGCCTCTGGTGATGCTCCAAAAAGTGAGCTTTATAGACGCATAACTCTAGATCCAAATCACAAAGAGTTTATGCCGACCGAGGGTAGAACACCTTTAACAAACGAAGAGACTGTGCTTATAGAATGGTGGATTAATGAAGGCGCTCATTTCGATAAAAAGATTATTGAATTAAATTTAACCGATAGAATTAAAAGCTATTTACAAGAAGTTGGAATTGGCTTAAAGAAAACATTTTTAGAAAGCTTGAATCTTACAAAAGTTAGCCCTCAAATTATTGATTCTATTAAACAACAAGGGTTTAAAATAAAACCAATTATTAACGAAAGTGCTTTGTTAGAGACTAGGTATTCTTCATATAACAAACACCCATTAAGTGAAAAGAAGCTTGATGTGCTTTTATCAGTAAAAGATAATGTTACATGGCTAACCCTTGCTAATATTGATGTTAAGGATGAATTGACATCTAAAATAAGCCAGTTTAAAAACCTAACAGAATTAAGAATCAATAATGCAAATTTATCTGATAATGGTTTAGAGCATTTGGCTGAATTAAAGAATTTAGAATACTTAAATATTTACGGAAACCCAATAACTGATGCAAGTATTAAAAATCTTCAAAAGTTAAAAAGTCTAAAAAAACTTTACATTTGGAAAACTAATATTTCTGAGGAAGGCGTTAAAAGAATAAAAGATACTTTGCCAGAATTAACTATAGTTTCAGGCGAGTAGTTTTTAAAAGTGTTTTCGCTAAAACCTCCATTGTTAC
The DNA here is from genome assembly GCF_021728535.1 of Wocania arenilitoris. Classification (GTDB taxonomy): domain Bacteria; phylum Bacteroidota; class Bacteroidia; order Flavobacteriales; family Flavobacteriaceae; genus Wocania_A; species Wocania_A arenilitoris. The sequence goes on from NZ_JAKKDU010000003.1 coordinate 256,252, forward strand.
ATTTTTAAATAAAAATCTTTAGTAAGGTTAACGTAGTCATGGGTATATTGATGGCGTTCAGTTTCAATAGTAAGCTTAGATTTTTCAATATTGATTTTATGAAAGGAGAATTCTATTAAACTTCGTTTTATTTCTGAGTTGGGGTTGCCTTTCACATGAAGTATTCTGTTTGGAATTAAATTTACTTTTGAAGCCAAATCGATAAGATTAAACTCTTCTTTAAAAGGAATAATAACAGAAAAAGTACCATTTTCTGAAAGTAAATTAGAAACACATTCAATTAAATGTTCAAAAGACATCGCATCTGTAAAACGTGCTAAATCGCGTTGCTCATTTTTAGTTTTATAGTCTTCAGAGTAAAAAGGTGGATTTGAAATAATAAGATCGTATTTGTCTTCTATTTCTTCATTAAATTCTTTAAGAGAGGCGTGGTAGCAGAACAATCGATCACTCCAAGGCGATTGTTCAAAATTGCCAACACATTGTTCGTAAGCATTGGCATCAATTTCAATGGCATCAATTAACTCCGCATTACTGCGTTGTGCTAACATAAGTGCAATAATTCCAGTTCCAGATCCAATATCTAAAATAGAAAATGGATTGTTTTTTACTGAAGTCCAAGCACCAAGTAATACACTATCTGTACCGATTTTCATGGCACATAGATCTTGATTAACTGTAAATTTTTTAAATTTGAAGGGTTTCACCATGTCTGTCATTCCTGCGAAGGCAGGAATCCATTTTAAAATTACATATAATGTTTTAGATTCCTGCCTTCGCAGGAATGACAATTATTCTTCTAAATATAAATCAATTAAACCCTCAGGTGTTTCAACAATAATAGTCTTATTATCTCGATCGACTTTTACAATAAACTCATCATTCATTGGTATTAAAATTTCAACACCATTTCGGTCTATTTCAAAAAGTGATTGTGCTGTTGAATCGTTGATGTCCTTTATTATACCCACATTTCCAAAATTTACATCTGTTATATTAAACCCAATAATCTCATGAAAATAAAACTTATTGCCTTCAAGTTTAGGTAGTAAATCTAAAGGTAAGTACAAGTGGCTTTTCATAATAGCATCTGCATCCGCTTCGGTGTCTACATCTTCAAATTTAATACGTAACAATTCAGATTTATGTAGTTGGGAACTTTCAACAAAAAAAGGGACAAGATTGTTTCTCAATTCTAAAAAAATAGCATCTAAGTGTTCGTATATTTCTGGCTGATCGGTATCTAATTTTGCTAAAACCTCGCCTTTAAAGCTATACTTTTTTACAATTTTACCTAAGTAAAAACAGTCTTTTTTTTGCATAATATTAAAAATAAAAAACTCCGATAGGGTCTATCGGAGTTTAAAAGTATAAAAATAAATGTTTTTATTCTTCTTCGTTTGAAGCTTCTGCTTCTTCAGCTGGAGCTTCCTCTTCAACTACAGGAGCTGCAGCAGCAATTCGTGCTTCGTTAACAGCTTTTTCTGCAGCTAGAGCATCCGCTTTAGCTTTAGCTTCTTCCTTAGATAATCCGTCAGATTTAGCTTGAATCTTAGCAGCTTTTTCTTCTAACCAAGCAGTAAATTTAGCTTCTGCTTGCTCTTCAGTTAAAGCACCTTTTCTAACACCTCCTACAAGATGATTTTTTAATAAAGCACCTTTATAAGATAATAAGTTTTTAGCTGTATCAGTTGGTTGTGCACCATTCTGTAGCCATTTTACAGCGCCATCAACGTTTAATTCAACTGTTGCTGGATTTGTGTTTGGATTGTAAGCGCCTAGTTTTTCTAAGTATTTACCATCTCTTTTTGATCGTGCATCGGCTGCAACAATCCAATAGTAAGGTTTCCCTTTTTTACCGTGTCTTTGTAATCTAATTTTTACTGGCATAATAATTAATTATTTGAGGTTCTCGACCTCGGTTATTAATAAGGGCGCAAATATACTTTATTATTTCTTAATTACCAGTACTTTATTTAAAATAATAAACATACAGGAGTATCTGTTTTTATATCATGAAGAAAACTTAGCTTTCCGGTTTCTTTTTTAATTTTAAAAACAGATATATTACTACTTTTTTGGTTAGCTACTAATAAGAATTTACCCGATGGGTCGATAGTAAAATTACGCGGCCAATCGCCATGCACACTTATATTTTGAATCTTTTCAAGTTTTCCAGAATTAGTGTTTCGTTTAAAAACAGCAATAGAATTTTCGCCACGATTTGATCCATATAAAAAACGCTCGTCATCAGATAAATGAATATCTGCACAGTAACTTTTCGCTTTAAAATCATCTGCTAAAGTTGAGATGTTTTGTAAAAGTTCAAAACCTCCAGCGGCCTTTTTTCCCGATGTTATTGTGTTAGCGTATTCATTGATAATATATATAAACTGGCCGCCTTTTGTTAATGAAAAATGTCTAGGACCTGCTTTTTCTGTCATGTTAAGAATAGAAGAATCAACCAATTTATATGCGTCATTTTCAAGTTTATAGTTGTAAACTCCATTTCTTCCTAAATCAGAAACATATAATTGATCCTTGTAAAATTGGGCAGAATGCGCATGCGATGCTATACTATCTGAGTTGTGGTTAAAAACCTGAGAAGCTTCATTTAAAGAACCGTCACTATTAATCGAGTAAATTGAAACTGTACCACCACTATAATTTGAAACTACCGCACGATTTTTATTAATTGAAATATGACAAGGTGCACCTCCATTACTATCAGCAGTATTTATTAATTCTAAATTATTCTCATTTCCAACTTTAAACGCAGAAACAGCACCAGTTTTCCCTTCACCAACTGCATAAAGGTATTTTCGGTCTTCTGAAAAAGTAATAAAAGACGGGTTATCTGTAGAGGCTGCTAACTGTTTATTGCTTAACTCGCCAGTTTCTGTATTAAACTGAAAACTATAAATTCCTTCACTATCTCCATTTGTATATGTTCCAACATATAAAATAGAATTTTGAGTAGTACAACTAAATAAAGACATTGAAATTAATATTAAGTAAATTTTAAACTTCATGAAAATTTTTTTAATGCTCTAAAATAGGATAATTTTATTGAATAGGTATTAAAAATTTGTTCACAACTCTTAAAAACTTCGCGTTAAAAAAGTATAAATTCTACGTATTTTTATAAGCTCGTTATTTGCGATTGAACAAATAAATGCAGCAACAAATAAACATAAAGCATGTACTTAATTTTTGATACAGAAACCACGGGATTACCAAAGCGCTGGGACGCACCCATTACCGATACCGATAATTGGCCAAGGTGTATACAGATTGCATGGCAATTACACGATGCTATGGGTAATTGTATTGAAAGTCAAGATTATTTGGTGCAACCAGACGGTTTTAACATACCTTATGATGCTGAAAAAATTCACGGCATTTCAACCGAATTAGCACAAGAGCAAGGTGTTCCGCTAATAGAGGTTTTAGAAAAATTTAATGAGGCATTAAGTAAAACCAAATTTGTGGTTGGGCAGAACGTAAAGTTCGATTTAAATATAATGGGTGCCGAATTTGTACGTGGCGATGTTGTAAACCCACTACAAGAATTACCCGTTTTAGACACTTGTACAGAGCATACCGCAAGTTTATGCCAAATTCCTGGTGGGCGCTATGGTAAGTTTAAGTTGCCAACATTAACCGAGCTTCATGAGTTTTTATTTGATATCCCTTTTGCCGAAGCACATAATGCCACTGCCGATGTTGAAGCAACAACACGTTGTTTTTTCGAATTGATTAGATTGGGAAAATATACCAAAGAACAGCTTGATGTTGAGCCTGATTATTTTCAAAAATTTAAAGAGGTCAACCCCAAAACTATTCAGCTTATAGGATTAAAGCATATCAATTTAAAAAAAGAAAGTGCTAGAATTAACGAGCGTTTAAAGCAGACTCAAACTACTAATATTTCATCATCAGAAATTAAACAAAATGTTTCGATTTTAGAAGATTTCGATTTTGTTCATTTACATAACCATTCGCAGTTTTCAGTTTTACAATCTACTATGAGTGTGTCTGATATTGTATCGGCAGCAGCCGGATACAATATGCCAGCTGTAGCATTAACAGATCATGCTAATATGATGGGGGCATTTCATTTTGTAAATGCTGTAAATAAGCACAATAGTGGTGTTAAAGCTAAAATTAAGGCAGCACTAGAAACTGGAGAAAATGTTGCAGTTAAAGAAATAAAGCCTATTATTGGTTGCGAGTTTTTTGTGTGTGAAAACCATTTAGATAAAACTAGAAAAGACAATGGTTATCAAATCGTGCTTTTAGCAAAAAACAAAAATGGCTATCATAATCTGGCAAAATTATCGTCGCATGCATTTGTTGATGGGTTTTATTATTTACCACGAATTGATAAAAACCTCATTCAAAAATATAAACAAGATTTAATTTGTTTAACAGGAAATTTATATGGCGAAGTTCCAAGTAAAGTTTTAAACATTGGTAAAAATCAAGCTGAAGAAGCATTGCTTTGGTGGAAAAATGAATTTGAAGATGATTTGTATGTCGAGTTAATGCGCCATAATCAAGAAGATGAAAATCGAGTAAACCCTACTTTAATTCAACTTGCTAAAAAGCATAATGTTAAATTAATAGCTACTAATAATACCTATTACCAAAATCAAGATGATGCTAATGCACATGATATTTTACTTTGTGTGAAAGATGGCGAAAAGCAAGCTACACCAATAGGTCGTGGACGAGGCTACAGGTACGGGTTGCCCAACCAAGAATACTATTTTAAATCATCAGAAGAGATGAAACAATTGTTTCAGGATACGCCTGAAGCTATTTTAAATGTACAAGATATTGTAGATAAAGTTGAGGCGTTTCAATTAGCCCGCGATGTGTTATTGCCAGCCTTTGATATTCCAGACGAATTTAAATGCGAAGACGATTTAGTTGATGGTGGCAAGCGTGGAGAAAATGCCTATTTAAAGCATTTGGTATATGAAGGCGCAAAAAAACGTTATGGTGAAAACTTTTCAGAAGATATTAAAGAACGTATCGATTTTGAGTTAAGTGTTATTGAAAATACAGGCTATCCTGGATATTTTTTAATAGTTGAAGATTTTATTCGCGAAGCTCGAAATATGGATGTTTCTGTTGGTCCAGGTCGTGGTTCAGCAGCAGGTTCTGTGGCGGCTTATTGTCTTTGGATTACCAATATTGATCCGCTAAAGTACGATTTGCTTTTTGAGCGTTTCTTAAATCCAGACCGTATTAGTATGCCCGATATTGATATTGATTTTGATGATGAAGGACGAAGTCGAGTAATGGATTACGTGATAAAAAAATACGGGAGTAATCAAGTGGCGCAAATTATTACTTATGGTACTATGGCAGCAAAATCTTCAATTCGAGATACAGCTCGAGTTTTAGATTTGCCTTTATTTGATGCCGATAGGATTGCCAAATTAATCCCAACCATGTCTAAACTAGGAAAGATTTTTGGTTTAGATGAAAAGGAATTAGCCAAAAAATTTAGAGCCGAAGATTTAGAAAAAGTCAATCAGCTTTTAAATATATCTGAAGGCGAAGACTTAGAAGCAGAAACTGTAAATACTGCAAGAGCATTAGAAGGCTCTGTTCGTAATACGGGCATTCATGCCTGCGGTGTTATTATAACGCCAGATGACATTACTAAGTTTGTTCCTGTTGCCACAGCCAAAGATTCAGATTTATATGTTACGCAATTTGATAACTCTGTAGTTGAAGATGCGGGATTATTAAAGATGGATTTTTTAGGGTTAAAAACCTTAACCTTAATAAAGGATACCGTGAAAATTGTAAAAGCAAAACACGATATTCAGCTCGATCCAGAAAACTTTCCGCTAGACGATGAAGAAACCTATGCGTTATTTCAACGTGGCGAAACCGTTGGAGTATTTCAATACGAATCTCCTGGCATGCAAAAACATCTTCGAGATTTAAAACCAACGGTGTTTGAAGATTTAATTGCGATGAATGCTTTGTATCGTCCAGGTCCTATGGAATATATTCCGAGTTTCGTTCGCAGAAAACATGGCGATGAAGAAATAGAGTACGATTTGCCCGCCATGGAAGAGTATTTAAAGGAAACTTACGGTATTACAGTCTATCAGGAGCAGGTAATGTTGCTGTCGCAAAAATTAGCAGGATTTACCAAAGGTGAAGCTGATGTATTGCGTAAGGCAATGGGTAAAAAGCAGATTGCTGTACTCGATAAAATGAAACCTAAATTTATTGAACAGGCAAGTGCAAATGGACATGATGCGAAAGTTTTAGAAAAGGTTTGGAAAGACTGGGAAGCTTTTGCAAGTTACGCATTTAATAAATCCCACTCTACATGTTATGCGTGGATTGCTTATCAAACAGCTTATTTAAAAGCGCATTATCCAGCAGAATATATGGCAGCCGTTTTATCAAACAACATGAACGATATTAAACAAGTAACTTTCTTTATGGAAGAGTGCAAACGAATGAAATTAAACGTTCTTGGACCCGATGTAAATGAAAGTTACTATAAGTTTTCGGTAAATCAAGATAATGCGGTGCGTTTTGGAATGGGTGCTATAAAAGGTGTTGGTCATGGTGCAGTTATGACAATCGTTGAGAATAGAAAAAAAGATGGACATTATAAGTCTATTTTTGACTTAGCGAAACGAATCGATTTGCGCGCAGCTAATAAAAAAGCATTCCAAAATTTAGCACTAGCAGGAGGTTTTGATTGCTTTAGTGGTACGCATCGTGCACAATATTTTTATGATGAAGGCGATGGTATTGCCTTTTTAGAAAAAGCTATAAAGTTTGGAAACAAATTTCAAGAAAATGAAAACTCTGCACAAGTAAGTTTGTTTGGAGCTGCTAGCGATGTGCAGATTGCCGAACCTCAAGTGCCTCCATGCGAAGAGTGGGGAACCATGGAAAAACTAGCTCAAGAAAGGGAGGTAGTTGGTATTTATATATCTGGGCATCCGCTCGACGATTTTAAAACAGAAATGAAAACCTTTTGTAATGCTACTGTTGCGATGTTTAATAATTTAGAACCTTATGTAAATAGAGAACTTGTTTTTGGAGGCGTAGTAACCGATGTGCAACACAGAGTAAGTAAACAAGGTAAAGGCTGGGCATTATTTACGGTAGAAGATTACACTGATAGCTTTGAGTTTAGAATTTTTGGAGAAGAGTATTTAAAGTTTCGTCATTTTTTAATGAAAAACAATTTTGTGTTTGTAAAAACCTTTGTGCGTGAAGGTTGGGTAAATAAAGATACAAGTAAAAAGAGCGATCCAAGATTGCAGTTTAATAGTTTTCAGTTATTACATGATGTTATGGAAAATTACACAAAAAAACTGTCTATACAAGTTGATATTAACGATTTAAATGAACAAAAAATTATAGCCTTAAAAGAATTATTAAACATGCATCCAGGAAATCAAGTTCTTAACTTTTTAGTGTACGATACCAAAGAAAAAATTAAATTAATAATGCCAAGTAGAAAGCAAAAAGTAAAAGTGAGTCAAGAGCTTTTAAACGAATTAGAAGCGCAAGATGTTAAGTTTAAGTTGAATTAAGCAGATTGATATTCTAAACAATAAATATCAAGTAAACCGTTTACTTTTTCTTATTTTACCTCCATAATGTTAAAACCAACTACATTTTATATTGCATTAGGCAGTAATAAAGGCGATAAATTCAAGAATTTACAAACAGCCATTGATGCCATATATGTAAAAATAGGGCATATTAAACTTATTTCTAAAGTTTATAAATCGCCTGCTTTTGGTTTTGAGAGTGATGATTTTTTAAATTGTTGTTTGGTTTTAGAATCTCAATTAAAACCAAAACAAGTATTAAAAGAATTGCTGGCAATTGAGACTGCGTTAGGACGTAAACGAAAAAAAGGCAAAGGTTACGAAGCGAGGATTATTGATTTAGATATTGTTTTTGCTGAAGATAAAATTATCGATACAAAAACGCTGCAAGTACCACATCCTGAAATGGAAAAACGCCTATTTGTTTTACAACCTTTAAATGATATTGCCTCCAAAATTAAACACACAAAACTAGATAAAAAAGTTTCAGCTTTACTTGAAGAATGTGAAGATAAATCAGTTTTAGAACCGATTAAAATTTGGCTAAAAAACCCAAGTAAACAATATCATTTTTCAAAATTCAATTACATTGCTATTGAAGGAAATATAGGTGCAGGAAAAACAAGTTTGGCGACTAAAATGGCATACGATTTTAATGCAAAATTAATTTTGGAGCGTTTTGCTGATAATCCGTTTTTGCCAAAGTTTTATGAGGATGTAAACCGCTATGCTTTTACTTTAGAAATGTCGTTTTTAGCAGATCGATACCAGCAAATATCTGACGATTTATCACAACTTGATTTGTTTAAAGATTTTATTGTAAGCGATTACGATGTGTTTAAGTCATTGATTTTTTCAAAAATCACATTAAATGAAGATGAGTTTAATTTGTATAGAAAGTTATTTTATTTGATGTATAAAGATTTAAAAAAGCCTGAATTATATATCTATTTATATCAAAACACTGAACAATTACAGCAAAACATTAAAAAACGCGGACGTGATTACGAGCAAAATATTAAAGATGATTATCTAGAAAAAATCAATGCTGGATATTTAGAGTTTTTAAAAACTCAAAACGATTTTAATGTAAAGATTATAGATATTTCTAATAGAGACTTTATTAAAAATCGAGATGATTATTTATGGCTTTTGGGTGAGATTTTCAGGAAGTAATTTTGGAGTTAAGCTTATTTGATTTTAGATGTAAATCAGTTTCAATACTTCGACTGCGGCTCAATAAAGGTGTTTCATTTTCAACAATAAGGGAAGATCGGTTTTATTAGGTTTAGAATCATGTTAAACTGTAAAACTAAACTTTTTAAAACACTTCAAATAATATAGTTGCAATTCGTCCTTTATTATTCTCTAAAACACACTCATCTAGTTGCTTTTTATCTTTAACCTTAAAATTAAAAGGAGGCTTTAAAATATTAACACCACTATTTTGTTTTAACCGAATACCTTGTCCAGAAATAAGGTCTTTGTTTGGAGTAAAATTACCTAAAGGTATATGCTCGGTTAAAATTACATATTTATAGTTTTTCAATTTGTTAACTATATTCTTTATTTCTGCATTAGATAAATGTTGTAATACTTGGCGTAGAATGATGCAGTCTGCTTTAGGTAATTCATCTTTTGCAAGATCTAAACAACGAAAGTCTAATTTTATCGCGTTAAATTTTTTTTTGTTTCTTTCAATTAATGCTTCAACAATATCAACGCCAATATATTTTTTTGTGTATTCAACCAGATGTTTTCCAATATTAAAATCACCACAGCCTAAGTCGCAAATTATTGGAAGTTCTTCAAAAGATTTTAAAAACGTTTTTATAGCTTTTAAATATGGCTTTACAATTTTTGGATGATGTGAACCTTCGCCAGAATAAAAATCAAAGTCTTTCCCTCCCCAAAGGTTCATCTCATAAATCTGAGTCATCACATCTTTTGTTTGCCAGGGTTTTTTGACTTTTTTTGCCATATTCTATGAGATTTCTCGACTGCGCTCGAAATGACAGCAAAGTATTATTCTAACTTCTAACTTCTAACTTCGAAAACACATCCCAAACCACGATGCCACAACTCACAGAAATATTCAAAGAATGTTTGGTGCCAAATTGTGGTATTTCAATAACAACGTCGCTTGCAGAAACCACATCTTGAGATACACCTTTTACTTCGTTACCAAAAATTAGAGCGTATTTAGTGTTTGATTCAATGTTAAAATTGTTAAGCATGGTAGCATTTTTAGCTTGTTCAATAGAACACACTTTAACGTTATTAGTTTGCATGCGTTTAACCAAATCTAGTGTGTTTTCAACATATTCCCAATCTACAGTATCTGTGCTTCCCAATGCCGTTTTATGAATGTCTTTATGAGGTGGCGTTGCCGTTATACCACAGAGATAGATTTTTTCAATTAAAAAAGCATCACTTGTTCTAAACACCGAACCAATATTGTTTAAACTCCTAATATTATCCAATATAACAATTATTGGTGTTTTTTTAGCTGTTTTAAATCCATCAACGCTTAATCTGTCTAATTCACTATTTTTAAGTTTTCGCATCTTGTTATTGTTGAAATCTCGTTCTAATTGTAGATAACTTCTAAAAAATCAGGTTAAAAAAACATGAAATTAATAGTACATTGCATGCTACAATTTTGGTAAAAATAATACTAAAAAATGATATCGTCATTGAGATTTCTATCTTTATAGGAATGACAAAAACATGGAGAAAAAAGCAAAAAAAATAACACCTTTAATGAAACAATACAATGCTATTAAAGCTAAGTATCCTGATGCTTTGTTGTTGTTTCGGGTAGGTGATTTTTACGAAACCTTTGGAAGTGATGCTGTAAAAGCTGCAGGAATTTTAGGCATTATTTTAACCAAACGAGGAGCGGGAAGTGAAAGCGAAACAGCGTTGGCAGGATTTCCGCACCATTCTCTAAACACCTATTTGCCAAAATTAGTAAAAGCAGGTGAGCGCGTTGCAATTTGCGACCAATTAGAAGACCCTAAACAAACCAAAACCATTGTAAAACGTGGGGTAACCGAATTAGTAACACCTGGTGTGGCTTTAAATGATGAGGTTTTAGTTTCAAAATCGAATAACTTTTTGTGTTCTGTATATTTTGATAAAAATCACATAGGTATTTCGTTTTTAGATATTTCTACTGGAGAGTTTTTAACGTCGCAAGGAAATGCGGAATACATTGATAAGTTGCTTCAAAATTTTAGTCCAAGCGAAGTGCTAGTGTCTAAACAAAAGCGAACGCTTTTTAATGAAACTTTTGGGAGTGATTTTCATTCCTTTTATTTGGAAGATTGGGTGTATCAAAACGATTATGCTTACGAAATTTTAACCAAACATTTCGATACAAAAACATTAAAAGGCTTTGGTGTTGAAGATTTATATGAAGGTATCATTGCGTCAGGTTCCATTCTGCATTATTTAGGTGAAACGCAACATCATAAATTGCAACACATTGCATCTATTTCTAGAATTGCTGAAGATGATTATGTTTGGATGGATAAATTTACTATCAGAAATTTAGAACTTTACAATTCTACTAATAACAATGCGGTAACACTTTTAAATGTTATTGATAAAACCATCTCGCCAATGGGTGGGCGGTTGTTAAAACGTTGGTTGGCTTTACCCCTTAAAAATGTTAAAAAAATAAAGCAACGTCATGAGGTAGTCGATTTTCTTACAAAAAAAGATGTGGTACTTCAAAAGGTTCAAAACCACATTAAACATATTGGAGATTTAGAACGTTTAATTTCAAAAACTGCTACAGGAAAAGTGAAACCTCACGAGGTTATTCAACTTAAAAAATCTTTAGAAGCAATTGTGCCAATTAAAAGCATTGCTTCAAACTCTGAAAATGAATCATTAAGAATTATTGGAGATAATCTTCAAAGCTGCGATGTACTTCGAGAGAAAATCAAACAAACTCTTAATGAAGATGCTCCAGTTAATGTTTTAAAAGGGAACACTATTGCTACTGGTTATTCTTCGGAATTGGATGAGTTAAGAGGTTTGTCAAAATCTGGAAAAGATTACTTGGATAATATGTTAGAACGCGAAAGTGAGCGTACAGGTATCACTTCGCTAAAAATTGCTTCAAATAATGTTTTTGGGTATTATATTGAAGTTCGTAACACACATAAAGACAAAGTTCCTGAAGAATGGATACGTAAACAAACTTTAGTAAGCGCAGAGCGTTATATAACTGAAGAACTCAAAGAATATGAAGCAAAAATTTTAGGTGCTGAAGAACGTATCCTATCAATAGAACAGCAGTTGTTTTCTGAATTGGTGGTTTGGATGAATCAATACATTAAGGCGGTACAACAAAATGCCTATTTAATCGGTCAACTAGATTGTTTATGTGGGTTTTCTCAATTGGCAAAAGATAATAATTACATCTATCCTACAATAGATGATTCCTTTGATTTAGATATTAAAGATGGTCGGCATCCTGTTATTGAAAAACAATTACCAATTGGTGAAGCCTATATTGCTAATGATGTTTTTTTAGATAGAACAACGCAACAAATTATCATGATTACAGGGCCAAATATGTCTGGTAAATCGGCTATTTTACGTCAAACTGCTTTAATTGTTTTGTTGGCTCAAATAGGAAGTTTTGTGCCTGCTAAAGACGCTAGGATTGGTTTGGTAGATAAAATGTTTACAAGAGTTGGTGCTAGTGATAATATTTCAATGGGAGAATCTACCTTTATGGTTGAGATGAATGAAACAGCTTCTATTTTAAATAATATTTCAGATAGAAGTTTAGTGTTGTTAGATGAGATTGGAAGAGGTACAAGTACCTATGATGGAATTTCCATTGCTTGGGCAATTAGTGAATACCTTCATGAACATCCTGCAAAACCAAAAACCTTATTTGCTACACATTACCATGAGCTTAATGAAATGAGTGAAACTTTTACCCGCATTAAAAACTTCAATGTATCTGTAAAAGAATTAAAAGACAACGTGTTATTTTTAAGAAAACTTGTTGCAGGTGGTAGCGCTCATAGTTTTGGTATTCATGTTGCTAAAATGGCTGGTATGCCACAACAAGTTTTACGACGAGCAAATAAAATTTTAGAAAAATTAGAAAAATCGCATTCTAGTGAAGAACTTACAGACAAGGTAAAAACCTTAAATGATGATTTGCAATTAAGTTTTTTTAATCTTGATGACCCACTTTTAGAAAACATTAGAGATGAAATTCTTCATACAGATATTGACACCCTTACACCAGTAGAAGCACTTATGAAACTTAATGAAATTAAGCGCATGTTGGTTAAGAAAAAACAAGCCTAAATAATATTTTTATTTATTTTTGTAAAAGGCTTTGCAATTCCTAGAAATATTTTAAATTTGCATCCGCAATCAAGAGGTTGTACGTTCATTATAAAACTGCGAAAGTAGCTCAGGGGTAGAGCATCACCTTGCCAAGGTGAGGGTCGCGGGTTCAAATCCCGTCTTTCGCTCTGAAACTTTCTTAAAATATACCAATGCTGAAGTGGTGGAATTGGTAGACACGTTGGACTTAAAATCCAATGTCCATTAGGACGTACGGGTTCAAGTCCCGTCTTCAGTACAAAGCCTTTACAAGATTATTTCTTATAAAGGCTTTTTTTATTCTCCTAAAACATACCTAAAACAATCCTTAATAACCTTAGTGTTTCTTAAGTATAAAATTTTTTTATGTGTCCGGACACATGTTTTATTATATTTGCTCTTGCAAATGAAAAATTATAAATAAAATAGAAACATCCATGATTAATATTTAATCACACAACCAAATGATTATTTAGGATGTTACATGTGACCGTTGAATAACAATAAATATAAACAAAAGAAAACAAAATACGAAACACGTTATGCATCAAGTCCACAAGGCATAAAATCCTCAGGGCAAACGCATTAAACTTTCATTAGATTTAATACTTTAATGAGGTAATGATTGTCCCATCCAGCCTTTAGTCTTCTGCTTTTGACTCCCACTTTGCTTGATTTTTCATTTTTCAATAGATTCAATGCTATTTTGTTTAAAATAGAGAAGTTTTGCGATGCATTTCCGACTCTTTTTCTAGAGGCATCTTCAGAGAAAGCCACATCTAATGTCCAATGAAGTTTGTTTTCAATTCCCCAATGCGAACGAATGGCTTTTTGAAAATCTTCTGGATTAGCATACAAACTAGATATGTAATATCGTGTAGCTTTTTCTATGGATTTGTCGGAGTTTTTAAACTCACGAGTACTTTCAATTTTTATAAGGGTTGTTAAGTTTTTCCATTTATTATTGTCCTCAGTAAATTTAAAATCTGTAATAATACTACATATTCTGGTTTCAATCCTACCATGGTCTAATTCATTAGATAAATGAGTTAGTATGTGTTTTCCAAATCTAAATTCATCTTCGAGATCTTGATATAACTGGGCTTGGTTTTCTTTTACTGCTAGTATGTAATCTGCTTTTTTGTCAATTATTTTTGTTGCTATCTCTCTTTGACATCCCATAGCATCGATCGTTACAATGGTATCTTCTATTGATAAAACTTCTAATAACTTTGGGATAGCTGTAATTTCATTAGACTTTTCAGAGACTTTCACTTGTTCCAAAACAACATTGTTATCATTGGCCCAAGCACTAACCATGTGAACTGGAGATTTTTTACCGTTAGACTTCGCTCCTCTAATGGTTTTACCATCTATGGCTATAATTTCTTTAGGATTAAGTTGTGCTAGGATACTGACCCATTCAATAAAGCAAGTTTCAAACTCATTGCTGTTTATATTAGAAAATACACGATTAAAAGTATCATGTGATGGAATTCCATTAGGTAATTCCAGAAAGGTTCGCAAAAATTCTTCTTTTGCACAGGCATAGTCTTCCATTTCATTCCACAATTCTGCACCACAAATCACCGAAATAATGCCAATGAGAAGGATGCTTTCTAAATCGTAAAGTTGCTTGTGGGAGCGTCTAAAGTCGGGTATTTGACCAAATATAGTCCTTAGTTTGTTTGTTGTTTTCAAATTACATAAAATATTGATTATCAATATAATATACAAATATCTTATATAAAAAGCAACAATTAAATCATTGGTTTTTAGATAATTATCAAAGCCTGATGGCTATAAAATGTGAACATTTCTTAATGCGTTTGCCCTGTACCCTAATAAGAAAATTGGAATTAATGATGTTGAAGTTATAGAGCTAGGTGCTCCTGAAACAGCAAATGCGCGTACTTTAAGAAAGTATATTGTAAACAGTGTTGTTGATGTTTGCCAATTGCAAATGGGAATGACTACTTTAAAATTAGGAAGTTCTTGGAATACTATGCTTGCCCATGTGCATGACAGACGAATGGAAGTTTATTTTTATTTTGAAATTCCAGAAGACCAAGCGGTATGTCATTTTATGGGGCAGCCACAGGAAACAAGACATATTTGGATGCAAAACCACCAAGCGGTAATATCTCCACCATGGTCTATACACTCTGGATCTGGAACTTCAAATTATACTTTTATTTGGGGTATGGCTGGTGAAAATTTAGATTACAGTGATATGGATGTTGCGAAAATAACAGAATTACGATAAATTATGAGTCTATCATTATTTGATATTAAAGGGAAAAATGCCTTAGTAACAGGAAGTACACATGGTTTAGGTATGGCCATGGCCAGAGGTTTGGGTTTAGCAGGTGCTACAATTATTGTAAATGGTAATTCATCTCAAGATAAAATCGATAAGGCTGTTGCCCAATATAAGAGAGAAGGTATTAATGCTGTGGGCTACAAGTTTAATGTCGCCAATGAAGATGAGGTTATTGCTGCCATTTCAAAAATTCAGGAAGAGGTCGGACAAATAGATATTTTAATAAATAATGCCGGTATTATTAAGCGTACGCCACTTATTGAAATGGAGGTTGAAGACTTCAAGCAAGTTATTGATATCGATTTGGTAAGTCCGTTTATAGTATCAAAACACGTGGTGCCAGGTATGATTAAACGTAAGTCTGGTAAAGTAATTAATATTTGTTCTATGATGAGTGAGTTAGGTCGTAACAGTGTTGGTGCTTATGCCGCTGCTAAAGGTGGTTTAAAAATGTTGACTCAAAATATGGCTACCGAATGGGCAAAACATAATATCCAAGTAAATGGTATTGGTCCAGGATACTTTGCAACTTCACAAACAGCTCCAATTCGTGTGGATGGTCATCCATTTAATGATTTTATTATAAACAGAACACCCGCTGCCAAATGGGGAGATCCAGACGATTTAGCCGGTGCAGCAATATTTTTATCATCAAAAGCTAGTGACTTTGTAAATGGCCAAGTAGTTTATGTTGATGGTGGTATTTTGGCAACTATTGGGAAACCTTCAAACGAAGATTAATTATGAAAAAAGTAACCCTGTTTTCAGCCCTGAGCGTACTACTGTGTTTTTTTGGATGCGGTCAAGCAAAGGAGCATGTAATAACTATTGAGAATTCTTTAGATATAGCACGTTCTTTTGAAACAATAGAAATCAACGCTTCTGATTTACCATTAAATGAAGGTGAAGCTTTTGAAAACTTGTCGGTAAAAGATTTAAAAACCAATACTATTGTAGTGTCTCAATTTGTAGATACCGATGAAGATGGAAAGGTAGATATGTTATTGTTTCAACTAGAAATTGAAGCCAATAGCTCGAAGCAATATAAGCTTCTTGTCGTTGATGAATCGCAAAAACCAGAAACAGTAGACTATTGTTACTCAAGATTTGTTCCTGAAAGAACGGATGATTATGCTTGGGAAAATAATAAAGTAGGATTTAGAACTTTTGGGCCAACAGCCCAAAAAATGGTTGAAGATTCAATTAAAGGTGGAACGCTTTCTAGTGGCATTGATGCTTGGTTAAAGCGTGTAGAATATCCAATAATTAATAAATGGTATGCCGAAGATCAAAAAGAAAAGGGCGCATATCATAAAGATAAAGGAGAGGGTTTAGATAATTTTCATGTTGGCGTATCTCGTGGTGTTGGAGGAGTTGCTGTAAAATCAGATTCAGTTTATCATTTTTCAAAAAACTTCACAACTTGGAAAACCATTACTACGGGACCTATTCGAACTAGTTTTGTTTTAGAATATGCCAATTGGAATGCTAATGGCAAAACGATTTCAGAAACCAAACATATATCTTTAGATTATGGTAATAATTTGTCAAAGTTTGAAGTAGCACTTTCTGGAACTGAAAGCGTTCATGTAGGTTTAACACTTCACGAAAAAGATGGAGTAGATACGCAAAATCAAGACTCGGGTTGGGTATCGTATTGGCAACCACATGAAGATTCTCAATTGGGTACAGCCATTGTAGTTCCAAAGGGAAGCTTCATATCTTCAACTTTATATGATACCCCTTTAAAAGACCGAAGTAACCTTTTTGCTGAAGTAAAAGTTAATAATGGTATTGCAACCTATTATGCTGGATTTGGTTGGGAAAAAGCAGGAGAGTTTACCTCAAAAGAGTCATGGAATAGTTATCTAAAAAGTTTTTCAAAAAAAATAACAACCCATTAGAAATTAAGAAACTAAAATAAAACTCCCTGCTAAATTAGTATTAGACTGGCAGTTCACTTAAGTTATTTGTCATTTGTATACATACTTTATGCTATAAACTATCATAAAAATAGTTAGTTTGATTTATACTTTTGTGCAAAAATAAAGATGTTTTGATAAGATATTTGGTGAAATCAATTGGATAGGATAAGATTAGTTCTTAGAAAACAAAATGGGGAAATTTTGGGAACAAGTTAATGTAATTGAGAGTTTTTCCAGTTTATTCTACTAAGTATTGCCTGAAATTTTCTGAATTAACGATGTCAATAGATAGTAACGTTCTTTTAGGAGGCTCTTTATCAAACAATAAAATTAGCCGCATACAACTCTCATCTTTTTGTCTAGTTTTTTGTTGCAAGTTCAATCTATTTTTGCCTTTTTTTCAATACATGGAAGATATAACTAAATCAAAAAATCAACCAATTTATTGGGTTTTTGGTTTCCGTTTCAGAAAACCGTATTTTTGTCAGTAGTGCATATATTATGAAAAATAATATTAATTATTTAATTTTAGTAAGTCTAATTTTTGCTAACAGTTTTGCTCAAGCAACCTTTGATTTTGAAAACATTGCAAGTTCTCAATTTGCTCAAACTTCTTTTTTACAAACTGTAAATTCTGTTACTTTAACAGTAAGTGGTGCTGACTTAAACAGTAATAATAACCCTACACATTTTGGTTCCTCCGGGGTTTTTATATACGGTTGGGATACTACTGCAGTAGTTACATTTACTTTTGGCACAGAAATAGACTTTGTATCTCTTATACTTGGTGGGTCTCTTTCTCATAATCAAACATATGGAATTTCTCATACAGGTGGTTCTGGTTCTTATTCAGATGTTTTTGTTAATTTAATAGGAGGGGTTCCTTCTAGTGTTCCGGTTGTGTTAAACTGGAGTGGGGTAACAAGTTTTACAGTTACAGAAACTACTAATACGGGGTCTAATCCTAGAATAGCTTTTGATAATATAGTAACAGTACCTCTTAATACTTTATCACTAGAAAATAATACATCATTACAATCCATAAAAATTCACCCAAATCCATCAAGTGATTATATACAGGTAAGCGGGTTAACTTCTGAAAAAAAATACACTATTTATAATAATCTAGGAAAAGAAGTTAAAAAGGGTATCATTTCTAATAATCAAAAAAGTGATATAAATTATTTGCCTATTGGATTGTATTTTTTACAATTAGACAACCAAAAAGTATTTAAGTTTATTAAAGAATAAAGATGCTTATGAAATTTATAATAGATTAATTAACACCCAATCAGATATTTAAGTAAAGGTTGTAATACCAATTTAATGCTCTGAGTTACCAATTACATTCTCTATATTAGCATAATTAATATACTTATTAATAATGAAAGCAAATTTTAGAAAAATAAAAACCTCCCCTGAGCAAGCTTTTCTTATTAGAAAAGACGAACGAATACATTTTTATGACGATTGGCATTTTCATGAAATGCTTGAACTGGTAGTAATATTAAAAGGAAAAGGGCAACGTTCTATTGGTGATTCCATTGAATCATTCTCAAAAGGAGATGTTATTTTATTAGGCTCAAAGCTCCCTCATGTTTGGAGAAGTAATCCTCCAAAGAATTTAAATGATGTTAAATCGAAATGTGTCTCAATCATAATACAGTTCCCTCCAAACTTTATTGGATCCTCATTTTTAAATTTGTCTGAGTCAAAAAAACTCAACGAACTTTTTAAAAATGCGGAAATGGGTATTTCTTTTATTAATAATACTTCCAAAATATTAATTAAGAAAGTGAAAAAGTTAATTCTTTTAAAGGGTATGGCGCGAATTGTATTATTTCTAGAAATTTTACATATAGCTTCAATTTCTAAAGAATACAGATTATTGGCATCCCCATTATTTAAAGAAACCATATTTAAAAGTGATTTAAAAATTAATAAGGTTTTTGAATTTGTGATGGATAATTTTTCTAACCCTATAACTTTAGATGAAGTAGCCAAAGTAGGCCTGATGAATAAAACTGCTTTTTGCAGGTATTTTAAAAATAGGACCAATAAAACTTTTACAGGTTTTTTGAATGAAATTAGAATAGGCTATGCCTGCAAATTAATCCAAGAGGAAAAATACAGCCTAAAAGAAGCAGCATATTTAAGTGGCTATAATAGTCCATCTCATTTCAATAAACAGTTTCATCGTATTAAAAATATGTCTCCATCAGATTTCTTAAACAACATTAAAGAAATTCAAAGCTAATTAGTTCACAAGGTTGATGGTAATTATCAGGTTTAAACCCCTTTACTTCTATTTGTATTGTAAATATATTTCCGCTATTTGGATATTTTTTCAATTCTAAAGCAGATAAACCTTCCCTAGCTGTAGTGATAAAAAGGGTATCTATATTTTCTCCTCCAAAAGCACATGAAGTTACATTAGGGGCATCTACCTCAATTTTATCTAGCAATTGTCCAGATTTAGGATCTCAACAAATAAAAGAATATCCTCCCCACATAGCGATCCATTAGTAAGCTCTATTATCAATAGTCATTCCATCTGGCGTTCCAAATTCTTTTGGAACTTCTATGGCTATCCTTTAGTTTGAAATCTCACTTTTTTTATTGAAATCAAAAGCATAAACTACATTTTCAAATGTATTTATATAAGACATGATTTTAGCATCTAAAGACTACATATAATTGAATTGCTATTTCATGATTTGTATTTGGTATATCACTCTCTAACATTCAACCTGTAAACTCATTATTTAAATAGCGTCCAATAACGGTATTTTTAAAAGGGTACACCTGGCAACATTGTATTGATCTATGTAATCAATATTGGTCTCTTTTGCTTGGTTTTTACAGGATAGACCTATGCAAAACACAACAAATAATAGTTTTTTTTAATCTTAAATTCATATTACTATATTTTTAAATTTCTACTTCAATCCTGCATCAAGGCTGATCGTCCACCATCGATAAGATAAGTGGTTCCTGAGATAAAGGCTGCTGCATCGGATGCTAAAAAAGCACATAAGGCACCTACTTCTTCTGCAGTCCCTATCCTTTTAACCGGATGTGTGTCTATAGTACGTTGACGTTCTTCTTCAGCATCTGGAAAACTATCAAACCATTTTTGATTGCCTTTAGTGTCTATAAACCCAGGAGCTATGCCAACTGTTCTAATCTTAGGCCCCCATTCTATAGCCAATGATTGAACCATACCTTTTATAGCGGTTTTGGCTATATTGTATGGGAAACATCCGGGTATTGTATAATCAGAATGGTTTGAGGTCATTATTAAGATAACACCCTTTCCACTTTTTTCAAGATGAGGTCTGCAAAGTTTGCTTATTTTCCAATGTGATTTTAAATTCAAATCCATATTGAATTCCCATTGTTCATCCGTACAATTTTCTGCCCCTTCAAATACATTGACTCCAGCATTGGATACCAAAATATCAATATTCCCAAAGGTTTCAATCGTTTTTTTAATTAATGCTTCTTGATCTTCAAATGATGTGATGTTAAGAGAAGTATATATTGCCTGAGTCCCTTCTTTTTCTGCGATATTAATAAAAGCTATTGCCCCTTCTGAATTTTTAGCAGAAAGCCCACAACCCGATACATTACAACCTGCTTTTGCCAACACTTTTGCAACCCCTTGCCCTAGGCCATTACTAACTCCTGTTACTAGAGCTGTTTTTCCTTTTAAATCAATGGTCAACATGGTATTTGTTTTTAATTGTTAGATATAAAACCCATCTCTGTGTTCTCTAATCCCTGGATGTTTTTCCATTTCTTCTTCAATCAAATCTACTCCTAAACCAGGTCTTTCACTTAGTATCAATTGTCCGTTTTGGATGTCTAAAGGATAATCGATTACGGTATCTCTCCAAAGTACATCTTTAAAAATAAATTCTTGTCTAAAGAAGTTCGGAATCGAAGCACAGACGTGTGCTGATGCTAAAGTGGATAGAGGGCCATTTGGATTGTGCGGGGCTATCATAACATTGTATGCTTCTGCCATGGTTGCCATACGCTTCATTTCCGAAGGGCCACCGCAACGCGTAATATCAGGCATAATTACATCACAAATATGTTTTTCTAAAATAGGACGAATAGCATGTCTTGTATAGTGCCTTTCTCCTACACATATAGAAACACTTGGATCTATGCGCTCTCTAAAAGCTCTCAATGTATCTGCACTTTCAGGACCTGCCGGCTCTTCGTACCAGGTAATGTCTAATTCTTTTAGACGCTTTGCCATTGTTACCGCTACTTTAAAATTAAGCATGGCATGGGTTTCAATCATGATATCCATGTCTTCTCCAACAGCTTCTCTTACAGCCTTACTTACATTAAAGGCTCTATTTTGTTGCAATTTTGAAAGTGATAAATTAGTATCCAAATCCTCTCCATAAAAATAGTTGGTATGGGCGAAAGGGTCGAATTTTAACCCTGTAAAACCTGCTGCTTTTACTTCTTTGGCTTGCTTAACGTAATCAGCTTCGTTATGCCCTCCTCCTGTGAACCAATAATTAGCATATAATTGAATTTTAGTTCTAAAAGACCCTCCTAATAAATCATATACAGGTATTCCTAGTGCCTTCCCTTTAAGGTCCAACAATGCCATGTCAATCCCAGAAATAGCACACATACTTGCTCCATAAGGCCCTATCCAGTTTAAGTCTCTGTACAATTTTGTCCAGATAAAATCTGTCCTCATAGGGTCTAACCCAATAATTCTTTGTCCTAATTCTTTGACTGCACTTTCAATTATTTGACTGCCTGGCCAGTTAGTCGCCTCCCCAACTCCTGTTACACCCTCATCTGTATATATTTTTAATAGTGTCCAGTTGTACTTGACTCCTTCTACAAGCCATACTTTCACGTCTGTTATCTTCATCTTTTTTATTTAAAAAATTTTATCTATTGTTAGCTTCAAAGTTTCCTTTAGACCGGTATATTTAGTAATGATTTTCCACACTTCTATGGATTTACCAACAAAGAGTTCTAAATCATAGCTTCTTAATAGCGTCGAGCAATTTATATTTTTCTTTTACATTCATGATTTTTTTTATAATGGTTAAGACTTACTCTTTATGGATTCATTACATGATTTGATACTTATCCCAAGCATCTAAGGCGCTCATACCATTTTGAATGGCTTTTAAAACTGTTTTTTCACCCCTAGCTTTTTCAAATGCTCTTAAGAACACGTCTTTCTCATGTTCTTTTGGAACTACGCATACTCCATCAATATCTCCCACAATAATATCTCCTGGATTTATTCTAATTCCATTCATTTCAATTGGCACTCTAAAATCTATCACTTTTCCTCTAGGTCCTTGGTCTTGTGCATAATTTCCATAAGAGAAAATGGGCAAATCCAATTCTAGCATCCCAAAGGTATCTCTAGAATAACCATTGGCTATTGCCCCGGCAGCTCCTAATGTTTTTGCTCTAGTCATCATAAGTTCTCCAAGTAGTGCATAATTTGGAGAAGCCCCAGAACAGATATATACTTCATTTTTTTTTAAATCGTCTAAAGCTTCTAGCATAAGACCAAATGGTTTTGACATTAATGGATTTTGACTTCCTATGCTTAATTCTTCAAATGTGTCTGCTTCTAGAACTGGCATAGCACGTCCTATTAAAAACATATCGTCTTTTAAAGGCTGTATTTGAGGGGGCAAAAATTGATGTAATAACATCATTTTATCCATGGCATCACCTACAACTGCCGTAAATAATTCTTTTTTTGCTGCTGCAAATAATTCATCGTCATTTTTCCAAAATTTATTCATTAATTTTTCTTTTAGTTCTTGTGTTTATAATAATAAAAATCCCTCTTTGTTGTTTACCAAAATGTATAGTAAAGCAATGCTAGAAATGCGCATATCAGAATAGAGACCACATTAAATAGTGTTTTAGTTTTGTATATTCCTTTATTTATTTTAATGAGGTTGTTACTTTTCCCTCCTTTAAATAGTGAAATTGATATCAAAACAACTGATAGTATTAAAAATGAAATACCCATTCTATCTAAAAAAGGCAAATTTTCTATTGTTATATCTAATAATACGGAAACAGGAATGGTTAAAATTACTGTCCATAAAGCTCCGCTTGAATTTGCCTTTTTCCAAAATAATCCAAATAGGAAAACGACAACTATTCCTGGAGTTACCATACCTGTAAAGTCTTGGATGAATTGAAAAGCTTGTTCTAAAGATGATAGTAATGGTGCGACAAGTACGGCTATAAGCAAAGACAACGCACTCATTATTCTACCTACTACAACCAACTTGGTATCTGTTGCTGTTTTGTTAAATATGGGTTTATATATATCGAAAGTAAAAATGGTAGATGCACTGGTAACCATGGAGCTTAATGAGGATACGATAGCTGCTATTAATGCAGCAAATGCCAATCCTTTAAATCCTGATGGAATGAATGAATTAAGTAACCATGGATAAGCTTCGTCTGGCTTATCGATACCTGCATCTAAAACAAAGGCAGCAATACCAGGCAACACCACAATTAAAGGAATAAATAATTTTAAAAACGCAGCAAACACCATTCCTTTTTGAGCTTCACCTATGCTTTTGGCTGCTAACGAGCGCTGAATGATGTATTGGTTACAACCAAAATAAGCAATATTTGCTACCCAAATCCCTCCCAATATCACTCCAATTCCTGGTAAATATTTATAATTCGGATCAGATTTACTAAGAATTAAATCAAATTTCTCTGGTGCATTTTCATACAAGATTTGAAGTCCTGAAAAAATGTCGAAAGAATTGCTAATGGCTTTGATAGCAAAAAAGGTTGTCATTAAACCACCAAAAACCAAAAAGATAACTTGAATAACATCTGTGTATGCTACGGCTTTTAAACCTCCAATTACCGCATATAATCCTGACAAAACGGCTAAGACCAAAATCCATTGCATAAGAGATAAGCCTAAAAACCCTTGTAAAACCAAAGCTCCTAGATAAAATACAGAAGATAAATTAACAAACCAATAAACGAGTAGCCAAAAAACAGCTAAACTAATTCTTAATCTCGAATCGTATCTCCTTTCTAAAAATCCGGGCATTGTATAAATGCCATTTTTCAAATAAATAGGTAAAAAATATTTTGCAACTATTAATAAACCAAGAGCTCCCAACCATTCATATGTTGCTATTCCTAATCCAATGGCATAACCAGAACCTGTCATTCCAATAAACTGCTCTGCAGAAATATTTGCAGCAATTACAGAAGATCCTATTACCCACCATGGCAAAGTGTTTCCAGCAAAAAAGTAGTCTTTCGAAGATTGTTTTTTCTTAATAAAAAACGTAACTCCTAAGCCTATTGCTAAAACCAATAAAAAATAACTTACAAAAATAATTATATCTAAAGTAGAAAGATTCATTCATGTTTTTTTTAATGATACATCAAATATATGCGGCCACTTATATATTAACTTGCTATAAATTCCCCATAACATCCTCTATATTTGCTAAAAATATCACATAGCAAGTTATTCAGCAATTATACTACGAATCAAACTATTCCCTATAGTATTAAAAACTGAGCCTTAATTCAACTTTATTTTTATATGCGCCTTTTAATAGGATATTTTTTTGATAATTACCCCATGACAGACCGGGATAATCAAGCTCATTATTGATGTGTAAATTAATATTCCCATTTATCTTTTCTATTCTACACGATTTATCAGCATTTCCGCCTACAACAAGGCTTCCTAGATGACCTAAGTATAATTTAAAGGTTCGGATATTTTCTTTTGATGATCGTGCTATGTGTGTTAATGCACCAACTTGTTCTTTATCAACTCCATGGTAATAAAAGCTTTTGGTATCGTATTGCCAATCTTTTTGGGGTGCTTCCCTGTACTTATTTTGTATATTCGAATAAAGAGTTGTTTTTCCTTCTATAGCAGACATATGATTAGCTGGATAAACCCCCCAATAAGCGTCTCTTTTCCATGAAAGTGAATCGACCACGTTGTCAATAGCATAACTTATGCCCAACTCGCGAATAAACTCTTCTGGCATTTTTTGTATTTGATATTCAGTAAGAATACTTGCATCTGGAAATACCCTAGTTACTAGCTTCACATTCTGTAAACTATCATAGCTTCCAGAATTTATAATTTCTATATGAGTATCCTTTTTTGTCACTGACATAGATTTTAAATTCCAATTTTTGCTATAGTTATTAACTTCATAAATGGAAAACTTCACTTCTTTCCCCCTAGTTAACAGATTAAGGTATGGCCCTGAAAAATTCATTTTATTGTCCTTAACATATGCTTTTGTAAATAATCCTGTATTCTTATCGAGTTTAAATTCTACATTATTTTCACACACAATAGTATAATAGTCTTTACTTTCTTTAATATCTATACGTGTTCCTTTTGAAATGGGAGTTTCTATTTTTTTCTCATTTTCTATGTTCAAGCAGTAGGTATCTACTAAGTGATTTTTACTATCTTTAAAATTTATGATAATAGAAAATTTATGACCTTGGAAATCTATTGGGATTTGTATTTTCCCTTTGGTATGTGCAGGAATGTTTGGACTTTTTAATGTTTTTAGTTTGCCATTAATTGTGTATTGTATACTTAATTCATTTAAGTTAGTATGATCATACCGATTATAAATAGGTACGTCTAAAGACGAACCTTGTTTTATGTTTTTATACTCTTTTTTTAGTATTCTTACTGGTGAATATGCTTTTTTGGTATTCCAAAATTCAGGTTTTTTTCTACGCCAAGTATCAACTATACCCCATTCGCCAAAACCAACAGTGGGTCCTGAATATGGTTCTATATCAGGATCACCTTTTACAGTGCCCCACCAGTCTCCATAACCAGGAAGATTTTTTGGTAACATAAAAGTTTCGTCTATCATCCCCCATATAGCCCCTCCAAGGCCACCATCAGCATCATAGGTTTTTTGCCACATGGTATCTAAAGAAATACCCCAAAACTCACGGATATTAGGGTCAGATTTCACATCTTTTGTATAGCATGGTACGTGTGCCCATTCATCAAAGATCACGGGCTTATCTGCTTGACCAAATCCTCTGATTACAAATTGTTCGTAATTCTCATTTCCATTTGTATCGGGGTAGTGTTCACTAATAAGGTCATAAGAGCTTATACCTTTTGGAACGTGTTCTGGATAGCTAAAAATGATTGGACGTGTATTGTCTGTTTTTTTCACCCAATCATAGGATGCCTGAAAGTTATTACCAAATTTGTTTTCATTTCCAATGGACCAGAATATAATTGAGGGGTAATTACGGTGGTTCGTCACCATTTCTTTTAATTGGGAAAAGTACCTTTCTGTATATGCTGGATCATCTTGCGTTACGTGGGGTTTATAGTTTTCACGACGCCACGAGTCAACAAAACAAACAGGTGTTTCATCTTCTACATAAATACCATATTCGTCACATAATTGTAGAAAATATTCTGTAGGCGGGTAGTGAGATGCTCTTATGAAGTTCATATTGGCTTCTTTGGCAAGCAATACATCCTTCTTATCATATTCTGGTGTAGATACTCTACCTAGCATGGGATGAACATCATGACGGTTTGCTCCTCTTAGTTTTATTTGTTTCCCATTTACTAAAAACCTATTACCAAGAACTTCAATCTCTCTAAAGCCTACGTTATAAGATTTACTCCATATTACGCTTTCGTTCTCTACTACACTAAGCTTAAGTTTGTATAAATTTGGATGTTCTGCATCCCATTTCAATGGACTGACAATGTGATTTTCAATATCAAATTGACCATTAGATATAATTTGAGACGGTATTTTAAGCTCAATTTCCTTATTTTGATTATTAAATAGGGCAAGCTTAATTATTATATTTTCATCTGTTGTAGCATGGGTTATGCCTCTAATTCGAAGAGTAGCGTCTCTGTATTGTGGATCTAAATCTGTGGTAATAACTACTTGATCGGGGTAGTTATGCGGCAAGGCCATTAATTTAACATCTCTTAATATACCACCTATTTCGTGCTTTGCATAGCCTGATGCATAGGATATCTCATCCCGTTTATCCACTACTTCCATGTGTAAAGTAGCTGTATCTCCTACTTGTACATAGGGTGTAATGTCACACTCCCAACTTGTAAATCCTCCAGAATGGTCTCGAATGTAATGACCGTTTACCCAAACTTTTGCGTAACTATATACTCCATCAAATTTTATTATAATTGTTTTCCCTTTGTAATCCGAAGGAATATAAATTCGCTTTTTATATGCAAAAGATTCATCATGCTTAATGGGAATACCTTGCATCATGCATTCACCTGGCACTAATATTTCTTTCCACTCCTTATTTGTCACTGTGTCTTTCCAAAAACTGTTTGAGGGAGTCGTGTTTATTTTCCATTTTCCGTTTAGGGAAATTATTGGCTCTGCAACCCCATGCACATAATACGCTGGCAAATCTTGTTGCTTGCAACCAGTAATTAATAGTATTCCAAATAAAAAAGGAATAAATACCGTTTTTAGTGGTCTGTTATAATTTAGTTTGATCATTTTGGTTTACTTATTTAAGAATAAAATAACTTTTAAAAACAACTGTATATTAGCTCTCTATGTAATAGCAAATCTACATTATCGTTTATATGTTAACTTGCTGTAAATTCCTCATTAGCTCCTCTATATTTGCTAAAAAACACCCTGTAGTAAGTTATTTAGCAAAAACAATAAAAATATTATTTTGTTGTTTTATGGCATTAAACACCTAGGAACGACTTTCCGTTCCTTTTTATATTTTTTGCCCTATTTCTTAAATAACCAACCTCCCAGACTTCTATCAACAAACTAATAGGTTTAAATTAGCTGCAACTCACGTGAACAGATTTCCAATCCGTTAAAGGTAAAATACAGATAGGTTTTTAGATTAAAAAAATGAAATCCAACACTTTAATTTACTAAAAATCTATCTTTTTTAATAATGAAATACCTCTAAAGATTAATCGAACTCAGATAAATAGTAATTTTTACAAAGCAAGCTTCGAGGTATGTATCCTATAGTGAATCAATTAAACCCAAATTACGCATTAAGAATTTCGAGGGGGTAAATGTTTTTGAATGTTTTGATATTGTTGAATTTCACATTATCCTTAAAATTTATACTGAATATCAATAATAGAAGCAAAAGTCCACACGCCCACAATTCTTATAAATAACCTCCTATCCACAGATTGGTGAATTCTTATTCATCTATCCAGTGTATTTGTTTCCAATCATCGGCTCTATCGTTTTGTTGTGGAACACCTGGAGTACTTCTTCCATCTAAAATATATTTGGCAAGAAGTGTTTTGAGTTCTTGTGCCTTTTCTGTGTTTTCCGCCTGTAAGTTGTTTTCTTCAGAAGGATCGTTTTTTAAGTTATAAAGCTGAATGGGCGGTAAAGTTGCGATGACAGCTGAATCTCTCCTTGGCCGTGGAAAACTCCAACCTCCAGAGCTTGGACACATGATTAATTTCCAATCGCCTTTTCGAATTGCAAACTCACCATCAATTGAATG
>NZ_JAKKDU010000030.1 GCF_021728535.1 Wocania arenilitoris
TTGTTCACTTCGGAATATCCGTCATCACATCTATCCGTATCGCAATTGATGTGAATTAAAAGGATTAATAACAGAAAAAATGTTCTAAATTGTTTCATGCTTTGTTTTAATGTTTGCCAACGGTCTCGTATAACCGTCAGTTACGGGTTAATATGCGTTAATTTTCGGTTTGACACTGACTTTAGCAATTCCGAGTGGATTCGGACGTAGTCGAATCCGCCGTAATTGCGGTTATACATTGTTAGGCAACGTTTTCTCTTATTTTAGTTAATATTTCTGGTATTTCATTCCAATCATCAATCCAAATAGTTTGAACACCAAAAGATGCTGAATCATTCTCTTCAAATCTTTCATATATATCGGTCAGAAGTTTAATTGTTTCATCAAAGTCAAGACCAGCGTTATTTTTATTATTTATAATTTCTGGCGATTCAAGTATCTTTTTTAGTTTTTCACTTAATTGTTTGTCATCAATTTTCTTTTTGAATATATAATGATGTTTACGTTTATTACCTTTTTGCTTTAATGCTATATCTAAAAGTCTTCTAATATTTGGGTCAGTCAATGAGCTACCAATGAAAACGCAAGTGTTCTCTCTGAATTTATTTATTTGAACCATATTATTCCAACTATATAAGTCAGAATATTGTTGATGATAATTACTTTCTCCAAAGGTGATTTTGTTTGAATCAGTTAATTTTTTGTCCTCTGGCAAATAACCGTGTACGTGATAAATAGGTAACTCCCCATTTTTGATTTCTATTCCAAGTCCATAAACTGATTTATAGGGAACTTCTAAACCAGTTTGGTCAAGTTTGTATTCTAAAATATCATCAAAATTATATGTTATGATGGAATCCAAATTTGGGCTTTTTCCTGGTGCCACACATATCTTGACTATTTCATTTAGTAAGTCAGAGTTCTTGTCTTTATCAATTTTTGAATATAAGACTTCTCGAACCATTGATTCAAATGAAGAATTATTATTTTCAAAATATTCTTGTAAATATCTACCAGCAATTAAAGGGTTTGGTGTAAATATATCGTTAAATAATTTTGATAAAACATTGGAAACATTATTCTCTTTTTCAATTGTGTGTACCATCAGGTTCTGAAGTAATAAATTCCAAGAAGGCACACCAAATTCTAATGAAATGCCTGCACCGAGCACAAGAACCATTTTTTCATTTTGGTAGGCATTAGAAATGTTTTTTAATGATTGTCTTTTACTTATGCTCGCCGATTTAGGCAGATTACCTAAGAGACTATTATAATCAATCTTTACATTTTTTAATGATTCAGTCAATCTTTTTAAAGATTCTTGATAGTATGATTGATTTTTGGAATAGTTTTTCAACCAATCATTAGATATAACAGTAATTTCATTTGAATTATCTTTTTTTGCCATTATCTCCAATGTTTTTTTTAATGTTGCCTAACGGTTACGTATATGAAATGTTGCGTGTTTGTGTGCGAGGATTTTCCGAAGGAAAATCAGATGCAAGCAAACAAAGCAACTCACATTGGTTAAGCACAAAATAGCAATTTTTTATATACAATGTTACCACACGTTTTTATTTTAATTCAGTAATATTTTGGTCAAACCAAACGTCTTCATATCCTTTTTTGTCAGTCAAAAAACGAAATCCAACACCAAGTCCGAGGTATTTAATTATATCAGGTTTTTTTTCAATCAAATGCTCTACGCATAAGGGCTTGAAAAAGTCGTCAGCATTTGACCATTCTCCACTCCAAATATACCATCCGTTCATTTTTCCGTGTTCGGGATGACGTAATCCATTTATTGGTTCAAGTTCAAGGTCAGTCGCAATTCCGATGAAGAGTTTTTCATCAGTTTGAGTAAAGTCAGAATTATACTTTTTACAAATCCGCTTTTGGGATTCAGTATGTTTATTTATTATTCCGACTATTTTTTTCTCCATCGTGTTTCTCAAATGTGTGGTAACGTTGTTGTATATGGTTTGTTGCGTGTTTCAAGCAACTAATTTAGTGAATAATTACGGACAAAGAAAGTCCGAGAGGACTTTCGCAAGTAGGCAAGAAGCCAGCAATAAATTATATACGGTGTTGCCACCAGTTTTTAATTCCACATTTTTTCAAATAACTTCGGACAAATCGCTTTCATAGTTTCAGGTTCTTCCTCTTTCCAAGTAAACTCAAAATTCGGATAATTCCCTTCATTTGTTTTAAAATCGTCAGATATATAGTCGTATAATTCTTTTCCTGTTTTATTTTCAAACGCTGTTAATGCAACATACCAAAAACTTTCAAAGTCATAATATTCTTCGCCTTCTATGAATTCCGAAATTAAACTGTCTGGATTTTCCTTTGCTTTATAATATGTGTCTTTCCCTCGTGATATAATCCAATTTCTAAAATATTCAAATCCATCGTCCGAGCAACCTCCATTCATTATATATCCAGCACACCACATTTCAGAGTTATAAGTATCGTAAAGAAGTTTATCAGTTCTCAATCGGAAACCAATCATTTGTTTTGGTGTCAATTTTTCAATTTCTTTGACTAAAAACCTTTCTTGAGCATCTTGATTTTTAGTATTCTTTACTGAAGAGTCAACTATATTCCAAAATATTGTTTCGTCTAACATTTCACTCGTTTTCTCAATTTCTTGATTGTAAGTTTTTGATACTTCTTTTTTGGCTGGTTCTTTCTTTCCAAAAAGTTTGTCAAATATTCCCATTTGGTTATTGTTTTTCGTGTTTTGATTACAACTTAATATCAAAAATGATGTAAATATTATTGTCGTGATTTTCATTTTTCAAATTGGTGGCAACGTGTTTGGCTATGGTTTCGTTGCGTAAAAATCCGCGAGGATTTTCCGCCGTAAACCGAAGATAGCAAATTTGCGAGGACTTTCCGAGAGGAAAGTCAGAAGCAATGAACTATAGCCGGTGTTAGCAAACGTTTTTTGTTTTACTCTTTTAGAAATTTAATTGAATTACCATTTTCAAATTTCAAGAAATACATTCCACTAGTTAGGTTCTTAATGTCAATTTTTTTATTATTTGCTATAATTCCATCAATTATTTCGGTTCCTAAAACATTATATATTTTATAATTTTCATCTTTTTTTAATCCTGAAACCGTAATTCTATCAGAGGAAGGGTTTGGAAATATTTTAGCTTTATTTTGTTCAAATTCAAAGTTGTTTGTTGATAATACTTCTGCTCCCCAAGTAAGAGCATCTAGTGCTAAATAATCTCCATTAGCTGTTGCAGAAATAATTAACTCATCTACATTTTTATCAGAATTATCAATTCCACCCTCTGTAGAAAAATCAATTAATGTGAACCCATTATTCGGGCTAAATGTTTCTACATTTGAAAAGCCTGAATTTTTTGTAATTGTAAATACAGGTGTTACCTCTCCATCTTTCTTCCCCACAATCGTAAGTGTTGAGCTAGGATTTGCTAAAGCTCTTGTTGAAACAAAAATATATAGACTTTTAATAGTTATATCTGTTCCATCAGTGGTGGTAATTATAAATGATGTTCCATCATTTTGAGTTGGTGTTCCGCTTGAATTGTCAATAAATTTATTATCTACAGCAGTCCCATTCCATCCTCCGTTACTAAAAAATTCAATGTCATAGGTGGATTCTCCAGCTCCATTTGTTATCGTGAAATTTTGTCCGCTATCAGTAAATGTAGTCCCACTTGTTGCTTCTGACTCAAAGTCTTCTGTGGATTGAGCAAAAAGAGAGTTGCCATTCAATAAGATTCCGAGTAATAAAAAAAATGATAAGTAATTTGTTTTCATAATCTATTTGGTTTTAATGTTTGCTAACGGTTTGTATATGGTTTGTTGCGTGGTAAGGTAACAAATTTAGCAAGTACAAACCTAATAGAAAATCCGCCAGGATTTTCGTAAGCAAGCTAGAACTAGCAATAAATTATATACTTTGTTACCATTAGTTTTTATTCCGTTTTCATTGGTTTAATTCCCATCGCTTTCATCCATTCAGAAACCTCTAATGGTTTCCATTCTTTATTATTATAAACACTATAAATGTATTTGTATAATTCATCGGTTAGGAAAATCAGCCGTCCATCATTTCCGCCTGAAGCCAGAAATATTCTTTCGTCAACAGATTGCTTTTCAGCTTCTGTATTAATTATTTCTGCAAAGCGCATAACGGCTTCTCCCCAGCCAGTTTCTTTAAAATTTTTGAAAATCACATATTCTGTTCCGTTTATAGTAATTCGGTGATTCAGCCATTTATTTTGATCATCCCATTCCTCAAAATGGTCAGTTACTTTTATTGTTAATCCAATTTTGTCAAAAGTCGGTTTAACTTGTTCCAGCATTTCGGTAAATCCACCTTGTTCGTAAACAGTTTCTCCATCACACCAATAGTATCTATAATCTAAAGGAACACCTGTTTCATCATCCCAAATTGAAACTAATTCATTTGTCGGGTCATAGTTTTCGATTAGGTCATTTTTCAGACTATCAATGTTTTTCTTGTCGGCATATTTATAATAACCTAGTTTTTCTAGTTCAGCAACAAATTCTTTTGCAGAAACTTTACTTACAGGTTGAGCATTGTTTTTTTTCGTTTTGGCAAAGAGCCCAAATCCTATTAGTCCGATTATAATTCCAAATATTAATCCCAATTTCATATGTTGCTTTAAATTAATGGTAACGTGTTTGTGTATGATTTCGTTGCGTGTTTCAGCAACTAAATTAGTAAACTAAAACGAACCAGAGGAAATTCCGAAGGAATTTCCAAGTAGGCTAGAACTAGCAATGAATTATACACATTGTTACCTGCTGGCTTTTATTCATCATCTCTTCTTTTCCTCAAAGCAATTATTTCTAATTCCAAGTCAGATAACGCTATTTTTATATTTTCAGCACGTAATTTTTCGTAAATCTTTTTTCTTTCCTTTTCGGTTGTATTCTTTTCATACAGTTCAGGCGAAGGTGGAAGAGGATTGACAATTGGATAGTCAAAACTTCGACTTATTCCGCACATATTTAGACGTAAAAATCCGTCTTCCATATTTCCATATACAATCCATTTCCCATTTTCCTGAACATAAGGACTGCAATATTTCCAATTTTTTCCGATGTAAATATTTCCGATTGAGTCTCCACCATCTAATGATTCCGTTACCTTTATTTTAAATGTCAAATCTGAATCGTTTACTTCAATTACTTCTCCAATAAAAATACATTCGGAATTTTCCAATTCATATTTCTGCCATTCGGAAAGTTTTTTAATCGCACAAGTACAGGCAAAACTTTTCAATGAAATCAGAAGTAAAATTATAACTAAATGTTTTTTCATAGTTTCGATTTTCAGCTTCCAACTAACGTCAAATATTAAGTACTGATATTTAGTGTTTTACTAAATCCGACGTCTTCAGGTTTAATCTCAAATTTAGCAATATTTTTCTTGATTCTGTTGACTAAT
>NZ_JAKKDU010000031.1 GCF_021728535.1 Wocania arenilitoris
TTTGGATTATATAAGGTGTCCGCAACTTGTTGTGAAAAAGAACAAATAGGTAAAATTAAAATAATGAGAATTAATAGCGTTTTCATGATTGAAGAATTATTTAGTCATTATTTTGCACAACGGTCTGTGTATGGTGCGTGTCCCGCAGGGTATGCACTATACACCATGTTATGTGCTTTTTTTATTTATCCAATTCAGCATCTCTTCCAAAGCAATTCCTAAGTTTCCCATTTGACAATGTTGGTCAGCTTGTTCTGATTTTGTAAATATCCTTTCAGAAACTGAAGCAGCTTTTGTTAATGCTTCTTTTTGCTTCTTCAATAAACCGACTGGTTGGAATGCATCATTTTCACCTGTTAGGAGCAATACGTCTTGGTCAATTAAATGACTATGAATATGTTCTTTGTTCATTCCCATCATCCATTCAACGGCATCAAAGGGGTCGGATTTGTTTTGAATAAATAGTGCATTATTTATGGTATGCTTAATTGTTCCAACATTCATTTTTAAACGTATGAAAAAGTTCGTTAGTCTTCTCTTCGTAAGAAACCATTTTGCTAATTTTTGATTGAATGAATTGGTCATTTCAAGCCAATCATATAGCGGAGGCATAGCAATTACTCGTTTAATTCGCTTTTCAAAGGCGGCTGCTCTCATTATCCAATAACCACCCATTGACACACCCAAAGCGGTAACTTCATTTAATTCGAAATAGTCTAAGATAGCTTTTGTTGGTTTTTCATAATCATGGTCAAAATACTGGTCGTACAACCTTCTGCTTCCACCTTGACCTGGCCCTTCAAAAGCTATAAAGTCGTAACCATTTTCTGTAAAATAGTTCCAAATGCAATAAAACTCTTCTATAAAGGCATCAAAGCCAGGAATTCCAATAATAGTTCCTTTCACTTCCTTTGTTTTTGAAGGTAACTTTATGGCAGATAAAAAGCTTCCATTGTATGGTACTTTATGTCTTTCAAAATTCTGATCTTCAAAGACTTTGTCAAATAACTCTATGAATTTTTTATAGATCGGAATTTTTGTTACATCATTTGGTTCGATTAAAAACTCGCTTGCTCTTAAATAGGTAGCTGCATTTTTTAAACGATTTTCTTGTATTGCATCTTCTGAAGCTTTTTGGAATTCGTTGATATAATCGTCAAACGTCTTAATTTTTGAGCCAATGGTTTGAATGTTTTCTTTTCGTGCGTATCCAAGTGAATACCACCTATTCAACTGATAGTTTAGAAACTTATTCTTGTGGAATTTGTGGTAACCTACAGGTAACTTCATTTTGAGTTTCTTTTAATTGCACATAACGGTCTCGGCTATGATTTCGTTGTGGAATCATCCGAAGGATTATTCCGCTGAGAAATCAGCCATTGATTTATACTTTTATTTTGGTGTGGCACAAAACCACAATGAATTATAGCCATTGTTGGCAAATCGTTTTTTTATTCATATTGGCAATATTAGACTTAATGCATAAAAGTAAATTCCACCGAATATTAAAATTCCGATGAAATTTATTTTCAATCTTGTGTTTTTTAAATCAGTCCATATTGACTTTAGTTTTTCTTTTTCAGATTTTACTACTTTTGTATTTGCAATAAAATCTCCAATTCGTCTTTTGGGATTTATAAATCCGACAACTACTTCTAAAGGCCAAGCAATACAAATTGTCAAATTCCGAACGAAACATTGTAATTCAGTAGCTGGACTTTCTGTTTTTAGATTAATTACTTGATAGCCTAATATCCGTTTTGCAGGACTTTTACCCTTAAAAAAGTCCTTATTTAGATAGATAAAAACTATTAGGAAGAAAACGAAGAATCCCATTCCGTCATTCAATTTCAGTCCGATGTTTTCAGATATTATAGTCAGAATAATTGCTGGTGGAATTATCAAAACACACATTAGAAAATGGTCTAAAAGCATACTCGAAATTCTGTGAATCCGTCTATTGCTGTTTACAATATCGTTCAAAGTATCAAAAACTACTCCTTTTGTCTCTTGTTTGCTTTGTGTCATTTAAATGTTTGCCAACGGTAAAGCTATGGTTTCGTTGCGCAAGCCCTAAGATAACAAAATAAGCCGAGAATATAGTTCAGCCGCAATGACCGTTCCGCAGGAATGGTCAGCCGCAATGAACTATAGCTGGTGTTGTGTGGTGTTTTTAATTTATTGAATCTGTTAATTCTTTTATTGCTGAACCTTTCCATACAATGCCTAAATCAGATTGTGCATTAATTCTACCGCTATAAATTCCAAGAAATCTTGTAACAGGCCCACTAAAAGCCGCACTTCCTCCATTTTCCATTGCTACCATTCCACCATTTCTGTGAGCAATGACAGCTGAACCTGATTGACCAGGTCGCGCTCTACAATCAATTAAAAATGTTGGAAGATTATTATGATTTATTTCAGGTTCAGTTGCCATAAAACCAGTTGCCCATATTGCGAGTGCTCCACCGCCAGCAAGTCCGAAAGGAAAGCCTACTACACTAACAGTATCTGAAGGTGCTACTAGAATCTGTGGGTCACCTACACCTAGAGTGTGTGGATATAATTCGACATCATCAAGTTCAGTTAGCGGTAAAGCAACGAAATCAACTTTTGCCCCTAAAGTCGGATGCTCTATCCATTTTGGATTATTGTCTTCATCGTATAAAGGTTCATTTTTGCCTAACCATTGTCCTAGATGTCCTTGTCTATTATGCATAATCATAACAGAGTCTGGCGTATGTCCATTTGGTGATAAAGTGGCATTAGTTACATTATTTCTTCCAGTAACATTATGTCTGTTAGTAATAAGTGCTGGACCAGAAGGTGTGTCTGCAATAAATCCAGTGCCAGAAGCAATATTGTTTCCGTTAAATTGCATTTGAAGAAATAATGATTGTACTGATGGTTTTGATATAGGCATATTTTCGTTCTTTGTTAATACCACACAACGGTTACGTATAAGAATAGTGCGGTTTTGTGTGCGAGGATTTTCCGAAGGAAAATCAGAAGCTAGCAAAACAGGACTAACCTTTGATTAAGCACTTAATTTAGCATTATTTTTATACAATGTTAGGTTTAGTTTTTTATTCAATTTTCATAGAAAGGCCATATTTAAATGTTCCCTCAATTGTGTTAGCGTGATAGAAAATCCTTCTGAATGTTCTTTCTCTGCCGACAACCGAGTCTCTACAAGACATTCTGATTTCAATAGATTGTGAATGGTCAGATAAAATTTTCCCGATTTCTCTCGGAAGTTTTATCAAATAAGTGTTGTTTCTATTTTCTTTCCGAAATGAACTAAATATTCCACTTACTGATTCAATATAATCTGTGTCTATTGGTAGTTCTCTTATTATTTTATTAGTTCCATTAGGAACATCCATTAATTGGGTTGCTTTAACCGAAATCTTAACTTCTTTTATACTTGAAAATGAAAGGTTTATGAACTTAAAAAAATAGTCACTTTTCTTTTTTTTCAATTTATATTTTGCAATTTTAGTACTTATTTTTAATTGTGGTGAAAAGACATTCTGAACAAGAAAAAACATAAATGTAAATAGAATAGCTCCAAAAAGCTCATTCGCTAAATTATCATAAGTAAGTTCGCCATTCATTATAATGAAAATGGCAATTGCAATAGCAATTATTGGAACTATTATTCTGCTTATTACGTTCATTCTCTTTTCAAAATTAAACCTAACGGTTACGTATATGGAAAGTTGCGTGTTTGTGTGCGAGGATTTTCCGAAGGAAAATCAGAAGCTAGCAAACAAAGCAACTAACATTGGTTTAGGGTAAAGCTAGCAATTTTTTATATACAATGTTGGCATTAGTTATTTTCTCATTAATTTTTTCGACTCACTTAATATTTTTCGATGTTCTTTAGTTAAAACTCCTTTTGTGTGCTGGTAATTTAATGGTAAGTAATTACCTTGTATTCGGTTTTTTTCTAATTCATTTAATTCCAAAAGTGTGCAATTTTCCCATTCAACGACACAGTTTTCGTCCATAAACTGATTCACTTCATTTTTGCTCACAGACATTGGTAATTCTAAAAGTCCGCAAAGAGTAGTTCTCAACGAGGATAAAAATCCGTTTTCAACCCCTTTAAGATGAAAATTACTTGAGTCCAACATATGGTACTTAACAAGCCTATCGTGACCTTTTTTTGCTTGTCCAATATATAAAAGTCCGTATTCAATTCCGTCAAATTGGTTTCTTTTGATTTTGTTCAAATCAATTTCAGAATTCAATTTGTTAAGTAATTGATTAAAAATATCAGTTTTGAACCACCAATAATAAACAATAGGCTCATTAGTAATTTCAATTCCATTTTGTCTTATTTCCTTAACTGATTTTTTGTTCATTTTTGCGATTTTGGGTTAATTAATGCCAACGGTTACGTATATGAAATGTTGCGTGTTTGTGTGCGAGGATTTTCCGAAGGAAAATCAGATGCAAGCAAACAAAGCAACTCACATTGGTTAAGCACAAAATAGCAATTTTTTATATACAATGTTACCACACGTTTTTATTTTAATTCAGTAATATTTTGGTCAAACCAAACGTCTTCATATCCTTTTTTGTCAGTCAAAAAACGAAATCCAACACCAAGTCCGAGGTATTTAATTATATCAGGTTTTTTTTCAATCAAATGCTCTACGCATAAGGGCTTGAAAAAGTCGTCAGCATTTGACCATTCTCCACTCCAAATATACCATCCGTTCATTTTTCCGTGTTCGGGATGACGTAATCCATTTATTGGTTCAAGTTCAAGGTCAGTCGCAATTCCGATGAAGAGTTTTTCATCAGTTTGAGTAAAGTCAGAATTATACTTTTTACAAATCCGCTTTTGGGATTCAGTATGTTTATTTATTATTCCGACTATTTTTTTCTCCATCGTGTTTCTCAAATGTGTGGTAACGTGTTTGTGTATGATTTCGTTGCGTGTTTAGGCACTAAAGTTAGCAAATAAATCACAGATAGAAAGTCCGCGAGGACTTTCGTAAGTAGGCTATAACAAGCAATGAATTATACACGTCTTAAGTTTGTAATTCACTAAATTTAATTAATAATCAGAAAGAACAAAAGAGAGAAATAAGGTTAGTATACACGGTGAAGCTTCGACTTCGGCAACATTGATAATCCTCTCTCTTTTACTACTTAGACTTCGTTCAGTTCTGTGAGACCAAGATCTCGATTTTAAGTTGTTGAAATGTGAGTAG
>NZ_JAKKDU010000032.1 GCF_021728535.1 Wocania arenilitoris
ACAACGGTTCGTGTAAGGATAGTTGCGTGATTAAGCAACTAACTTAACAAAAATGGCACGAACCAAAGGAAAATCCACAGGATTTTCCGAGTAGGCACGAACCAAGCAATTATATTTACACTTTGTTGGCAAACGTTATTCTTTATATGAGGAATTATAAATTTCAACAATTTCTTTTAAATCAAATTTTTTTGTGCTAATTGTGTCTAAGATTACATTCACTTTTGGGCTGTCCGAAACAAATTTTCTTAATATTTCAATTATTTCTTCTTTATTTTTAATTAATACACGTTGACGTATATTATAATTTTTACAGTCGGCTATATATTTTAATTTTGAGGTGTCCTTGGAAATGTAAAAGCCGTAATATGCACCAGGAGTAGGATTAAGCAACTCATAATATAATTTTATTTTACCATTTATTAACCTTCTAATAAAAGCTTTCTTTCCTGGTTTATCCTTATCCCAAGGTAAAGGAGATATGACCAATTCGTGAGGTGAATCATAATGAGAATCATAATAACCTATTATTAAACTATCTGGAAATATTGTTTTGTTTTTCCCAACTTTTACACCTGTGCCTTTTCGGTTAAAAATTAGCTTTTCTCCATATATCGTGTCGTTATTTTTAAGTACTAAATAGTCTTTTTTTTGAGCATTACCTAATATTGAAAATAAAAGGACTGTAGCGATTAGTGGTTTTAATATTTTCATTTTATTTATTCTTCTAATTTTAAAGGTTCATTAAAATCATTATACCATTTACCTTCATTGAATTTAATGACTCCATGTTCCTCATGATAAAAAGTGTTACCGAATTCATTTATTCTATTTTGAATTCCAGATTCAAAATCTTTAATGCAGTAGGAAGACCCATCGGAGTTGTTCACTTCGGAATATCCGTCATCACATCTATCCGTATCGCAATTGATGTGAATTAAAAGGATTAATAACAGAAAAAATGTTCTAAATTGTTTCATGCTTTGTTTTAATGTTTGCCAACGTTTTGGCTAAACTGCGTTTTAATGCAGTTTAGGTTTTGTTGGCATCAGTTTTTTTATTCATTTCTATTCCTATAGCAATTAAAGAGATTGAATATAGAAGCACACCCAAAATCCTAACATTTCCTGGCATGATTACAATTCCAAACGTGGGGCATGCGAGCATAAACATTACAACCTTCCATCTTTTGAAGCTTTTTCTTTTAAACATACTAACCCCCAATATCAAGACACCTATCGTTAGTAAGAGCCCTCCGGATAGGTTGGCAATTTTGAATGCATTCTCTTGATAAAAGCCTGATTTAAGGTTAATGATCTCAGGACTTTGAATTGCTATTCCTTTTAAAATAAATGCTTCGAAAAATAATATGGCTGTGAGAATAGTCACTCCGCAAATTGCAGTAAGGTATCCGATGAAATCGATATTGTTATTTGAATTAAGGGTAGTTGAAATTGTATTAAAAGCAAATATCCCCATTAATGAGCCAACAAATCCAATAATATTAACCCAAGTCCAGTCACTGTCCAATACCCAATTTACATAAGGCTCTTGCATCGGTAAAAAGATGGCAAAAAGTGTCCAGAAAATTAGCATTAAAGCTGCGGTTGATATTGGAAACCATCCCGAAGATATTTTTTTGTTTGTCATTTTGTACTTTTAAGAAATTGTTTGTCTAAATGGTCAAGAATTCTGTCATCTGACATTCCAGAGCTATTTGTCATGATAACACTTCCAAGTCCTAAGGAAGGATAAATTCTTATTTCAGAGTAGTAAGCACCACCACCTCCTGCATGGCAGTAATAATCGGACTCATTTAAAGATCCTTTAAACCATCCTAAGGTCATTCCAGTATTTTTCCCCTTTGTTGTTTGCTGTTCGGTTAGCATTTTATCAATAGAGGTGTTAGGTAGTAGGCTTCCATTATCCTTTAGCAGTTCCTGACAGTAGACTTTTAGTGCATTCGGTGTACAAATAATTCCCCCGTATGGGGCTCCATTGTTGTAAAATGAATGAAAGCCATTCCAATCATTGCTTGCTTTATACATTAAACTATCTTTATTGAGAAGAAAACCTAATAACAGGTTTTGAAACCAAGAGTTACGATGATAGCCGTGAGCATGATTCGCTTCAGGAATATTAAACCCAATATATTCTTTAGTAGGCAAGTGGTTTAATATATTATTGTCAATGTAATCTTGATATGGTTTACCGCTAACTTCTTCTATTAGACTACCTAATACCAGATAATTGATATTGGAATAGGCATATTTCGTTCCAGGAGATCGTTTAAGCTTTAGATTATTTAATATGATGGAATCTGAGAATCCCTTATAATCAAAATTATCGTGTTCATTAGCCAAGTGTGTCCATTGGAGAGGTAAAGGATTGACAATACCAGATTGATGGCAAAGCAGATTTCTTATTGTTACTGTTTTCGAGAAGGAATAGTGAGATAAATATTCTTGAATTGGGTCATCTAGTTTTATTTTTCCTTCATCTAATAGTTGCATTATCGCTACCGCAGTAAAAGTTTTGGTCACTGAAAAGGCATGAAATGAAGTTTCCTCATTTACCATTATGCGATCTTCTACATTTTGATACCCTTGAAAGATGTCTTGTAAAACTGAGTCTGAATCGAAAAGAACATAATGAAATGCCGGAGCATTATGTTCTTTATTTAAAATATTTGAAATGTCTTCATTCATTTCACATGCTGAAAAAAGTAATATGCTCAATCCAATTAATAAGCTTTTCAATTTTTAGTAATTAATTTGTTAATTGATGCCAACGGTTACGTATAAGAATAGTTGCGTGGTTAAGCCACTAATTTAGTAAACAAAAACTAGCCAGAGGAAAATCCGCAGGATTTTCCGAGTAAGCAATGACCAAGCAATTATTTTTATACATTGTTGGCAAATCGTTATTTTTTATTTATAATTTGCTTTATTCCATTAATTCCTCCGACACTTATATTCCACCATTCTTTTTGGGTTTTTATCCCGTCCTTTAATTCGTAATCGACTACTTCTTTTGATACTATAATTGATGTTTTTCCATCGCTTGTATAAATCAAAGTCGGAAGATTATTTTCTAAAAATGTTTTGTCAAATATTTTATTGAATTCCGATTTGTTTGACAAGCAATATGTTTCTTCGCTTAAATCATAAGGTTTGAAAAAGAAACTGTCTTCAATCAAGTCAGATAAATCAGATTTCACAATTTCGTTTTCGGAAGGTGAATATGAGAATTCCAGATTATAATTTCTAAAATCTTTTTTTCTGTCAAATTCAAATATTTTGTTCAGTTCATCATTAGTCAGAAATTCTACGATTTCGATATCCTCATAAAATTCAGTCAAAATCTTAATATCATTTTTGACTTTATTTTTTCTTTGTAATAACTCTATTTTCTTTTTTCTCTCGTCGTTCATTTTAATGTTTGCCAACGGTTTTGTGTATGATTAATGGCGTGTTTATGCACCTAATTTAGCAAATAAAAACCGAATAGAAAATCCGCTAGGATTTTCGTAAGTAAGCGTGAACCAGCCATTAATTATACACGTCTTAAGTTTGTAATTCACTAAATTTAATTAATAATCAGAAAGAACAAAAGAGAGAAATAAGTTTAGTATACACGGTGAAGCTTCGACTTCGGCAACATTGATAATCCTCT
>NZ_JAKKDU010000033.1 GCF_021728535.1 Wocania arenilitoris
TGA
This sequence comes from Wocania arenilitoris, assembly GCF_021728535.1. Classification (GTDB taxonomy): domain Bacteria; phylum Bacteroidota; class Bacteroidia; order Flavobacteriales; family Flavobacteriaceae; genus Wocania_A; species Wocania_A arenilitoris. Next base: position 4 of record NZ_JAKKDU010000033.1, read on the forward strand.
CTCAAAGTCTTCTGTGGATTGAGCAAAAAGAGAGTTGCCATTCAATAAGATTCCGAGTAATAAAAAAAATGATAAGTAATTTGTTTTCATAATCTATTTGGTTTTAATGTTTGCTAACGTTGTTGTATAAGATTAGTTGCGTGTTTCAAGCACTAAAGTTAGCAAATAAATCACAGATAGAAAGTCCGCGAGGACTTTCGTAAATAGGCTAAAACCAGCAATTAATTTTATACGGTGTTGTATGCCGTTTTTATTTATAGTAATAATACCAGTTACTTTCATAATTCGTGTCAAAATTCTCTTTGCTATCCAGAAAAATAGAATAAAAATCTTTCTTAAAATACCCAAATTCATCATACTTTTTAAGGATATCAAAATATTGTTCATTCCATTTTTCATGTAATTCAGAATCCTGATATTTCTTTATCTGCTCATCTGTGTATAAAAAAATTGTCGCACTATTAAATCTTCTGTCAATCATCCATATTTCTGGGTTATTTATTTCTGATTTCAGTTTTTTAATTTCATTATCAGGTATATTTTTATTTGCCTCATCTTTTGCTATTGTTTCAAAGTCAGAGAAGTAAACAAATAGATTGTTTGATTTATAAGTCAGTCCAAGTAGTTTTTTAATCCAATTCGGCTTATTTTTCAATTCATAATTTGAAGTTATTTCTCCAAATTTTTTCGCAATTTCGTTTTGCTTGGTTTTGTCAAAATTATAAGTCCGATTGTCCATAAACTTCCCTTTGTCTTTTGCATATTCAAGACAAACTTGTAGTCGTGGATTGGACTTGTTATTATCCATAAAATCAAAAACTAAATTTAGTGTTTTTACACTATATTTTTTATCAATCCATTTCGCAAGTGGCTCAAATTCATCCTTGATTTTTGAAATCCCTTGTTTTATTTTCTTGGTTGATTTATAATCTTTGTCAGAGGTAAATATCATTTTTCTTTAATGCAGAATGTTTTTCCCAAATGGCATACAACGGTCTCGGCTATGAGTAGTTGCGTGGTTTAGTACTTAACTTTGCAAGTACACGCCAAACTGAAAATCCGCGAGGATTTTCAGAAGTAGGCGAGAAAAAGCAATTACTTATAGCCATTGTTGTAGGTAGTTATTTTATTCAGTTTCTTTTTCTTTTTTCGAGTCAATCAGTTCAATTAATTTATTCAGCGACAATTTAATTTTGTCCGATTCAGCTTTTTTTAACATTAATTCCGCTTTGTTTTTCATTCCGCTGTAATTAGCGTTTGGATAGAGTTCAATCAATGCGGGAAAATATTTGTCAATTCCGTTTGCAAGTTTTGTTTTTCCCTCTTCTGTGAATGCTTTTTCGTTATTTATCTCATCGAGGTAAATCAGATAGTTTTTTATTAAAGTACTAACGTTCGAGTTAATGTTATTTTTAACTCTTGAAGAATTTGGGTCGTCTGCATTTTCCTTGATTTGGTCATTTCCTAATTTGAAATATTTTAATTGAAGTCCTAAACCGAAATGCCAAACGGCAAGCATTTCTTTATCGTATAAATATTGGTCTTTTCTGTCAAGTGCATCATAGACGTTATTCATATCTTTCCACTCGCTAAAGAACTTTTCCGCAACTTCGTTTCGGTGCTTAATTCCCAATTCGTTGTCATCAAGAACAATATTAAAATTTTGTTGGTCAGTAAGTTTTTCTACGATAATTCTTGTTTGTGGGTCGTCAAAAGTCGGAAGTTTTTCGTCCGCTTCGTAACCATAATTTAATTCCAAAACTACTTTATCATAGTCATTCAAGTCCCAATATCTTTTGTCAAGTGGGAATTCGTGTTTTTCTGTGTTGCAATTTGTGAGTGTTATACTTATTAAAGCAAAAAGGATAATTCTAATTTTTGTCATTAAATTCAATTTTTGGTTCTCTATATTCAGTCAGTAAATTTAGTAAACTGTCAACTTCTTTCTCATATCTTTTTTGTTCGCTCAAAACATAACTATGGAAAGTGTTGTAGTCATATTCTTTTTGAAATTTTCGTTCGTCTTTTTCTGCTTGTCTAATTATTCCCTCGATTTTGTTTTCATCGAATCTGTTTAGTCTTGATATTTTTTCTTTTGCTTTTCGAGCGAATAATTCAGTTATTTTGATATGATATTTCTCGTGCGATAACAGTTCTTTACTGTTAGTATTCTTTTTGTAAACAAATGAACGAGAAGGATAGAATAGAGATTGAACTTTTACAGAATTATCATCAATGTCGCTATCTATTGATGTAACTACATATGCAAACCTTTCATTCCCATAAAGTGATTTTTTAAAAAACTCAAGTCCTCTGAAATTTTCAAAGGTTATTTGGTCGTATTTATCAAAAGTTAAGGGTTTTTCATAATTCAGATAGTTGGTATGACTTAAAATTCCAAATCCAATTATTATTGGAACAATTATCATTACACTGTATTTCAAGAACTTTTTAAATTTCTTTAGTGGAATTTTGTTACCTCTTTTACTTTCTTTTATGACTATTCCCAATTGATAAAAAACAGGTGAAAAGTAAATTAGTATTATTAGTATAGCTATTAAATTCTCATTCATTCGTTTTGGTTGGTCATAATTACCTACAACGGTCTTGTGTATGATTAGTTGCGTGGTTAAGCACGTAATTTAGCAAATAAAAACCGAATAGAAAATCCGCAAGGATTTTCGTAAGTAGGCTATAACCAAGCAATTAATTATACACGGTGTTGCCAGTAGTATTTTATTTACATACATTTTTTCTTCCAACTTTTACTATTTCTTCAATTCCAAATTTGTCAAATCTTTCAAGTAGAGCGCTCGCTCCATTTTTTTTCTTAAACTCTAGTTCTTCTTTATAAAGTGGAATTAATGTATAAATGTCAACTACTTTTTCATTTTCTAAATCTATTTGAGTAAAATCGTCAGACAATTCCATTGAATAAGCCAACATCATAGAAATAAATCCAACTCCTTCAGCAAATTCCTCGCCTTCTTCGTGTCCATAAGTATGCCCATATCCAAACCAAGTTTCATTCTCGTGAGGCAACATCATTATTTCTTTCATAATTCTAATCGGCCAATAATTTTTTTCATCGCTGAAAGATTCGTATTCCAAATTCCACTCTTTTGGAAGTAAAATCATTATTTCAACAAATTCCGATGATTCAACATCTTCAGGAATTGTCATTGGTAATGCACTCATTCCACAACTTAATAGAATATGATATGGTCTATCTTCTGTTGCTTTTATAAAAAAAATGTCTCGATGAATTATTTCAGATTTTTTTTCGTCAAATACAACGATGTCTGCATTTTCGTCAAAAAATTGGTCTAAATGACTGTCAACAATTTCAACACTATTAGGCACTTTATCACTCATATTTTTTTCGGTATTTTGGGAATAAGCAAATGTTGAAACAAGAATCAGAAATATAATTTTGTAATAGTCTATTTTCATTTGATTTCGGGTTTCTCCATATTCCAACTAACGTCAAATATTAAGTACTGATATTTAGTGTTTTACTAAATCCGACGTCTTCAGGTTTAATCTCAAATTTAGCAATATTTTTCTTGATTCTGTTGACTAATTTTAATTTTCT
>NZ_JAKKDU010000034.1 GCF_021728535.1 Wocania arenilitoris
AGTAGCAAATAAGTTACTAAAACAAGCTTTTGCCATTGCAAAAAGTGGATTGCCTTACGATGAAAACTTTGTTTCAAAATTAGCTTAATAATGCTTGTTTTTTAACTCAGTTCTTTGTTGGCTGTAGTATTTTATTTCCATTCCTGATTAAATCTCATATTAAAAAGGGTGTCATAAATATTCTTTAGTCCATATGTTCCGCACATTCCATAATCTTCTATTGATTTAGTATTTTTATTGTCATAAGTAATTTTAATTTTACAATAGGAGGTATGCAATCTATTATCCGAATATCTATCTTGCAGATTTGGAAAATCAAGATAATTTAATTTGCTTATCAGTTGATTGTATGCTTGGTCATTTAATTTAGCTTTAAAAATTCCTTTTATCTCTGGCAAATTGTCGTCACCATATTCTGATGTTTTCTCATAAATGGAATTTCCACTTATAGCATTAAAAGTTACTGATTTGTCATTATTAATAATAATTTTAAAATATGGACATTCTCCAAAACAGTCCTCAGTCTCAAACTCAATTTTTTCAATACCATAATTTTTGGGGTTTTTATTGTATTCTAGGAACGAGTTGAATTTGTAAATCAAATCAATTACTTTATTCTCAGAAACTTTCTCTTTCTTAATCCAATGATAATTTGCTGGTTCGTGAATCTCTATTATTGGTTGACCATATTTTTTTGAAAATTTTGGTACGATAGAATTGTCCAAAGCTCTTATAACTAAATCAAAAGGTTTTATCGAGTCATTACCATAATTCATGAAGCAGTATGCACTGAAATCACATGAACGTTGCGATTGTTTATCTCGTAAACTAAAACTGCCACATCCTTTATTATCTCCGATGACTAAAAGGTCAGTGAAACCATTATTGTCAAAGTCATTCTTATAAAAACTTTCGGTAATGTTTAATGAGTCCGCTATGATTTTTGTTAAGCTATCTATGTCAAATCTTGAGTCTCTATCAAATTCATTTATTTTTTTTAGCTCAAAATTTCTAATGAAATCTTGTTTTAAATTGTCAGTCTGTAATCGAAAATATTCTACTATCGAAAAACTTAAATTCCTAATATAATTTTCAACTTGCTCTTCAGTATGCAAACTGTCAATTATTGTAGAAATTCTATCTTTTTCATCATAACCAATCTTGTTTTCCTTGCAATTTGAAAACAAAATTAGTAGTAAAAAGCACGATAATGATTTCATAGTTTGTTTTGGGTCAATATTACAGCCAACGGTTATGTATAAGAATAGTGCGGTTTTGTATGCGAGGATTTTCCGCAGGAAAATCAGATGTAACAAAAGCGCACGAACTCTAGATTAAGCACTAAACTACGCATTATTTTTATACAATGTTGGCAATAGTTATTTTTGGTTAAATTTCTCTATTTTCTGTTCAATAAATAATTCCTCAAAATCTTTTAATTTTAAATTTTTTATATAATTTAAATCTTTATTATCAATTCCAAATATTAGGCTTGAGGACGAAATAAAATATGTTTTTATACTGTCAAGTTTTATTTTTATTTTGTCTTTACCAGTTTCTGTCACCAACATTGAAATTTGAATGGACGTTTTTCTGTCAGGGATTTTAAGGTTAGTAATATATTTGTTGCTTTTTTTAAATTGAAATGTCTCAATTTTAAACATCTCTATGAATAGGCTATCTTTTTTAATTTCAAATTCACGTTCATAATTAGATTTTAAATTCAATTCTCCAATTTCTCCAGGTAAAGTTGTGGCGATAAAAGAAAATGAACAAGTTCCAATAATTATTGACTTTGGAAGAAAATTAATTTGTTTGATTTCTGTTGAAATTTTGATTCTATATTGATAAGAAAGAGGTAAAATAAAAAGCGCAATTAAATCTGAATAATCCACAACACGATTTATTCCGATTCCGACACTATTCAGGTTGTCAATAACAAATTGAGAAGAACTGCTTTTCCAAAAAATAAATAAAATTCCAGTCAGAATGTAAATCGGTTTAACCTTACCTTTGAAAAATAGGCTTACAAAATAAGGGAAGGCAAAAAGTCCGACAAAATCAGATAGTTTTCCCGTCAGATAATTATGAAAATGATATTTTAAATAAAAGTCGTTGAGTAACAATAAAGCAACTGAAATCAAAAACAATTTTCCGTATATCAGATTTTTTGGTTGTGATTGGTTCATAATTATTGCCAACGTGTTTGGCTATGGTTTCGTTGCGTAAAAATCCGCGAGGATTTTCCGCCGTAAACCGAAGATAGCAAATTTGCGAGGACTTTCCGAGAGGAAAGTCAGAAGCAATGAACTATAGCCGG
>NZ_JAKKDU010000035.1 GCF_021728535.1 Wocania arenilitoris
GATTTAAATCCAATAGAGAAAAAATGGGCACAAGCAAAAGCAATTAGACGTAAATACAATTATAATCCTGATGAACTATTTTTTTATGTAAAATTATGACGTTTTATTTTGATTTAACTATAATTAATTTAGTACCTCGTTGGATGCTTGTCCGTTGTGCCGAAACCTATGATGCAGACAAAGGGTGTAGCACCTATATGACCTATGATCAATTTGTAGCCTTAACTTTCGGACAGCTCAATAAGTGCTACACTTTAAATGCTATTTCTACAGCAATTGGGGTTTCACAGACCTTCATCTCAGATTTGGGGCTCTCACAAAGTCCAGCGCGTTCTATAATGAGCGATGGCAATAAGAAGCGCAATTATAAAGTGTTCGAGATGCTCTACCATAGGCTATTAGCACACTATGATTTTATTTTATCCAAGCGGCACCAACCTCATATTATCAAAGAAATTAAAGACCGTAGCATCAAGCTTATCGATAGTACCCTTATAAGTCTATGCCTATCTATGTTTGATTGGGCAAAGTTTCGGACAGCTAAAGGAGGCATTAAAATACACACCTGTTGGGATGACGCCAAAATGATTCCCGATATTATAAATATAACCGAAGCCAAATTACATGATAGGTATGGGTTAAAGCAGTTAATATTCACTAAAGGCACCGTAGTGGTTGAAGATAGAGCTTATTTTGACTTTGATTTAATGCTACAAAGAATAAAAGCAGAAAATGTTTTTGTAACACGCATAAAAACAAATACGGTATATGAATCGGTAAGGCAATTAGAACTCCCTGATGCCATAGACCAAGATATTGTTAAAGATGAGATTATAACCCTTAGTAGTAATAAGGCTAAAGAAGTAGCAATAGATAACGTGCAACTGCGCCTTGTTCATGTATATAAAGAAGATGAAAACAAGATCATTGTTATTATTACCAATGAGCTAAACTGGACAGCTAGAACTATCGCAGATCTATACAAGATTTTCAGGATAAATCTTAACACATAGCCTGTTTAACGCTGGGATATAGAACTTTTCTTTAAGGCCATTAAACAGAACCTACAAATCAAAACCTTTGTAGGTACTAGCGAGAACGCTGTGAAATCACAGATTTACATCGCTCTAATATCCTATCTGCTACTCCAGCTCATTGAAAGAACCGTAGCAAAGAAAAAATACGCATTCTCTAATTTTGTGGAGAAAATCAGAATCTGTTTAAGTTTTTATCTTACACTAGACTATGCCTGCAACCACGTAGGAGAAGGCGCTAAAAGAGTTAGAGGAAAGCCACAAACCAAAATACAATTTCAAGAAGACTTATTTTCAGGATAAATCTTAACACATAGCCTGTTTGCAAGCAGCACAGAATGTTTATTGAGTGTATTTAAAAACTTTCGGACGGCTGTGATTTAAAGTATAAAAATTAAGGTAATACCAATTTAATTATTTAATGTCGTTATATTTGTTTATCTTTAAGGATGGCAAAACCACAAGAATTCGCAATCAAAGAAAGTGTAGCAGAACTTGTTTCACTCCGCAAAAAGCAACCAAATTTCAGATTTGAAAAAAGAATCATTTGGCTCATTGAACTACAGGGTAAAAAATTCAAGACTAGAAAAAAGCTCTGTGAATATTTAAGCATCAGCACCAGAACACAAGAGCGCTGGACTAAAGAATACATTACCAATGGCATACAAGGCCTGCTGTCTGACCAGCC
>NZ_JAKKDU010000036.1 GCF_021728535.1 Wocania arenilitoris
TTGCGGTCGGACTTAAATGTACCAATGCGAAAACCGGCCTCGACAAGGAGCCTCCATAAAGATACGATTCGTTAGCAAAAAAACTCAACTGATTTTTTAGTAGGGAGATTGTTGCCAACGGTTACGTATATGAAATGTTGCGTGTTTGTGTGCGAGGATTTTCCGAAGGAAAATCAGAAGCTAGCAAACAAAGCAACTAACATTGGTTAAGCACAAAATAGCAATTTTTTATATACAATGTTGGCATTAGTTTTTTAATTCCGTTAATGTTTTTATGTTTTCCTCCGACATTTTATGTGTTATCGCAGGTTTCTCATACATTTGATGTTCTCCGTTTTTTATATTTCCTAATCTTATATATTTTGTCACTGAACCTTTATTTATAATTCTAACATACGAACAACTGTCAAGCCATTTAATCCGATTGAGTTTGTCCTCAAATCCAACAGTTTTAACTAGTTCATAATCTTTATTATTTTCTGAATATCGAATAATAGTATCAATTCCATATAGGAAAGTCCCATATTTTATTTTATTACAATCTATTGGACTAGAAATAAATTCGATTTTGTCTTTTTCTATTAAGGATTTTGGTTCGATTTTATTATGGTCAGTAAAAAAAACTTGATTAATGATTAGGAATATAGGCATTCCAATACTGAATAGAATATGCGTGATATAAAATCCGATAGCACTAATTCCAAAACTTTCTTTTTTATTAATTGCAGCATAAACAATTAAATACATAAATAAAGCTCCAGCTATTATTGCAGTCCAAGTCCGAATTGAGTCATTAGAAATGAAATCAGCATTGTATCCTAAAAGGATGAACAAATAAAATAAAAATCCAAAGAAAATTGGACGGATTATTGATTTCAGGGTTTCTTTCATTCAAATTAATGCCAACGGTCTCGGCTATGAGTAGTTGCGTGGTTTAGCACTTAAATTTACAAGTATACACCAAGCTGAAAATCCGCTAGGATTTTCAGAAGTAGGCGAGAACAAGCAATTACTTATAGCCATTGTTGTAAACAGTTATTAATTTGGTTCATAAACTATTTTGGTTATTCCATTAGAGCTTTCTTCCACTAAATTCACTCCTTCTTTATAAATTTTATATGTCGTTCCTTGGTCATTTATGTGTCCAATTCGATACATGCTATTTCCCAGATTTTTCCAAACAACACTTCCGTCAAAATCCAATAAATTGCACTCTTCTGGAAAGTTGTCTGAAATTATTTTACCTCCAGAAACTGTATTGTCGGCTTTATATTCTGTGTAAATGTGAGGTAAGCAAGTTGGTAAATCAATCTGTTGATTTGATTCATATTTTTCTATAGCTCGCCATTTTCCGATAATAATGTCTGAATCATCACTACTTGAACAGGATGATAAAAAAACAAGTCCAAGTAAAATTCCGCAAAATAGTTTTATTTTTTTCATTCGTAATGTTTGTTTTTAATTCCAACTAACGTCAAATATTAAGTACTGATATTTAGTGTTTTACTAAATCCGACGTCTTCAGGTTTAATCTCAAATTTAGCAATATTTTTCTTGATTCTGTTGACTAATTTTAATTTTCT
>NZ_JAKKDU010000037.1 GCF_021728535.1 Wocania arenilitoris
CAACTAACGTCAAATATTAAGTACTGATATTTAGTGTTTTACTAAATCCGACGTCTTCAGGTTTAATCTCAAATTTAGCAATATTTTTCTTGATTCTGTTGACTAATTTTAATTTTCTCTTTTGGTCTAAATAGAGGTATTCTTTCGGCGGATTGTAATTTTGTGCTTTTACTAGCATATTCCAAATAATAACAGCGAGTTTTCTTGCTGTTGCACTTATAGCAGTCGCTCTCCCTTTTTTATAATTGATTCTTTTAAAAAAATCATTCAGATGTCCTTCTTTTAAATTACCAATGGTATTTGCTGCAAGTCTAAAGGCTCTTTTTAATCTGCTACTTCCTTTTGGTAGGTGGTGACTTAATATTTTTCCACCACTAATTTTGTTGTTTGGAGCAAGTCTTAACCAGGATGTAAATTGTTTAGCGGATTCAAACTTTTTAATACCCTCTAGCCCGACTTCACTTATGATTGTTAATATAGTAGCATCATTTACACCTTCAATAGCCATTAAATCAATACCTTCAAAATATTGATATGATAATTGATTCATATCTGTTCCTTTAATGGTGTTTTTGTTTTTTCTTTTGTATGGTTTTTTAGAGGCTATATATTGTTTTTTATCATCATTACTATCAATGATTTGTTCAATATATTTTTTGATTTGTGCATCAACTTCATCTTTTTGTTTTTGAAGATGTAGATAGGTTTCCCATTCTTGTTTTAGAGCAAAAAAGTAATCTTCACGCCCATTGTATTGTAAAGCTTTACCAATTTCTGTTGCCGATTTTCGGCAATTATAATGTCTATTTTCTGCTAATATTTCCCCTGATTTTTCTCCTTCAATAAATGCAGTGATTATTTTTGTTCCAGTAAGCCCAACAATATCTTTAACAACAACATCTAACCTCATGTTCATTAATCGAAGATATTTTTGGATCTTTAATACAGTGCTAGAAACTTGTTTTAAGATATTCTGTCTATGTCTGGAATAAGTTCTGATAATCGCAGTTGTGCTATCGGGCAAGAAACTACTACTAAGCAACCCTAAGGTGTGTAGTTTTTGTATCCATTGGCAATCTTTGATATCTGTTTTCTTGCCTTTTATGTTTTTGGTTTGCCTTCCATTAACCAAAATAACATCAAAACCATAAACAACTAATGAAGAAAACAGGTTTTGCCAATATGTTCCTGTGCTTTCCATAGCAATTGTAGAGACTTTATGTTTTTTGAGCCACTCACATAATTCTAGATGATCTTGGCTATAAACTCCAAATTCTTTTACATCTTGTGCATTTTGACCAACAGCTACCCAGTGACTTCTACTCCCAATATCAATACCCGCAGCATTTGGATTGACGACTTCTAAACTAAT
>NZ_JAKKDU010000004.1:0-32842 GCF_021728535.1 Wocania arenilitoris
AACAGTTTGTTGTTTGCGAAGTGTTTCAAGCGTAGAAACAGATTCTTGTATTGTAAATTCTTTCGGTTTTGCCATAGTGAAAGATACTAAAATATAACGACTTTTACTATTTAAAATGGTATTAGAGGTAGTAATGCTCCTTTTCCTTACCAAAGCTTCCCTTTAATATGAAAGCACGTTCTTTTGTTAATAGGGACTGTAGCTCTTTGGCATAGAGCCTTTGCGCCTAAAGCAAAAAAGGATTACTTTTATAAGTAATCCTTTTGCTTTATTGTGTTAATATCCAATTTTTATGGACTTGTGTACTCAGGGCATGTTCCAGGCTCAGGCCCAAAAGGTCCAAACTCTACTCCATCAGGGTTGGTAATGGTGTAAACATGTTCTTCTTCCCATGATCCACTTGTATAAGAAATTCTTAAAACTCCTGTTCCGGCAGGAACGTTAATTGTATGATTAGCAAAGTCTCCATCAGCTACGGTGTAATCAGTCATAGCCCCATCAATTTCAACAGTTACAAAAGCACCATCCCAACCGTCACCAAATAGATCAGTCATAGCAATAATCCAGTCTCCATTGATAGGGTTGTTGTTTGGTGGGCAAGGTATTGCAAAAGAAAATGCGAATGCATTTCTATAACCCGCTTCAGACAATAAATCACCTGAACTGTTACCTCCAGCAGCAACTTTAGTGTCAGAATCGTAGGTTAGAGGATCTGAACTATATACAATACCATTATTATTTACTGCAGTTCCAGTAAAAGAAAAGGTGTCAGCAAAGCCCACATCAGCAATATCAAATCCTAACGCGCTTGCTAAATCAGACATAGTAATAGTTAAATTGGCAGGGAATGAGGTAACTGTTTCACCAAACGGAACAGGACCATATTCTTCGCCTGCAACCACAGCAGAAACTTCAATACTGTAGCTAGCTACATTACCATCGGGAGCTTCAAGTACATTAGTTATTGTAATATTAGCAGCTTCAGCTAAACTTGCTATGTTCACAACTGTTGGGAAGGGAGTTTCAAACCTTACAAAACCACCTAGTTGAAATTCATCTAATCTGTTCTTTTCTTCATCCTCGCAAGATTGAAATGGAATCAATAATGCAAAAACCATAAAAGCTTTTAAAACTAATTTAAAATTTTTCATATTATTTTTTTTTAATCTATAAAGTTATCAGGGTTTGTATCCCAAAATACTTTAGTAAGAATTGTTTTTTGACTAACATTACTATTCGAATTAACTTCGATTGCTGGATACATAAAAGATCTAGGGAAATCTCCAGGTGTAGAAACATGAGGAGGCATATCACTAGGTAAACCAGTACGTCTATAATTATTGTAGGCTTCTATACCATTACCCCATAAGGCGATATAGTATTCTTTCATAATTATATCTAATCTTTCATCATCAGAACTAGCGGCATCATACTCGCCTAAAACGTAGGCAACATAATCATCAACATCGGTTTGAGAAGCAGCAAATGCAGCATCTACTGGACCAGGGAAGTTAAGTACTTTGCTCATAGACGCACGAATACCTTCCTCTAAAAGTGTTTTAGGGTTTCCAGTTGTTCCAGACATTAAAGCTGACTCAGCTAACAAGAACTTAACATACGATGATAACATAAAAGGGAATATACCAGCGCCATTACCAGTACTTAAATTAGTATCGGTAACAGATAAGAATTGGTCACTATCAAAAGCTCCTCCTATGGGGTATAGACCATAAGTAGATCTTAATAATTGATCTGGTGCAACTCCATTGTCATTTCCATGATCTCTTGTCCAGTATAAGTCGTCAAGATAACAGAAGTTTTCAAGAGGTAATCCTGCACATTCTAAAAACTGATTTGCTTCTGTTGGGACAGTAGTAGTTTGTCTATAGAAATAATAACGTAATCTAGGATCGTTAAAGCCTTTATCATCTTTAAGGAGATAGACATAGTAACTTGTCAAATAATCATCAGCACCGTCTGCATCATAACATAAAGCAAAATATGGGTGCCTACTATCATTAGGAGATACAACCGTAGAGTACTGAAATTGGAAGTCTTCAGAAGCTTCATCTATAATGCCTTGGCTGATTAGCGTATTAATTTGTGAGCTAAAATTACCAATTAAACGCATTTGAAGATACATTTTTAACTTCAAAGTTCTTGCTAAGGTAATCCATTTGGATGGGTCACCTCCATAAAACAAATCATTTGCTGGCATGATAACATTTTGAGTATTCAATGCAGCTATGGCTTCATCTAATTCTACTAGTATTGCATCATATATACTCTGAGCCGAGTCAACTTTAGGATTAGGGTTAGCTAAACCTTGAGTGGCTTCAGAAAAAGGTACATCTCCAAAGATGTCAACTAATGTTACCATAGTATAAGCACGAATAATTTTGGCTGCACCAATTATACCTTGTTGATTATTGTTTTCAGCAATAGGGAGTAATTCTGTAATTTCTTTTAATGCTCCCAAATATAAATTTTCCCAAGATTCATCTAAAGAACTTGATGTAAGGGAAAATGGCCCAGCATAAGCACCAAATAAATGTTGCATTCTTGCAGCTTCAGCGGCTCTTACATTTAAACCATCTTCATTGTCTTCATTATATGCTATAGCCAATGTGAAATTAATTTGAGCAGCATTAAACAGTAAGTTGGCATCAGCACTGTCCGGAGTAGGATTACTAGGGTCTGTTACTAAATCTAACTCGGTGGTTTCACAACTCAACGTCATGGCAAACACTAAGAGTAAGAAATATTTTATTTTAAAATTTATTGTTTTCATATTAGTTTTTTTTTAAAAAGTTGCCTTGATACTGAAACTGAATTTTTTAGAGGTTGGAGCTGTTTGGAATTCTAAACCTTGTCCATTTCCAACACCCGTACTAATAACTTCAGGGTCAAAATTAGTATGCTCAGGAACGTTAGGTGCCCAATACCATAGATTATTACCTAAAACTGTAAAAGATAAAGAACCGAATGGTGTTTTTTCTAAAAGTTTGTTTGGTAAGTCATAACTTAATGAAATTTCTCTTAACCTAACTACAGAACCATCATAAATAGCTTGTCCTGCTGGATCTAAAAAGTTTAAGAAATAAATTTCATTTGCACCTAATTGAATATTGTTAGGTATCTGGTTGCCATTTCCGTCTACAAGTGGTTCTCCTGTAGAAGGATTTGCTAAAAACCCTGGTACTACAAGTGTGCCTTCACGTTGATCTGTATCTTTTGTTACACCCCTACGCAGCAAATTGTCTATTGTGTTTGAAGAAAAATCACCACCATGGGTATATTCTACTTGTGCAGATAAGCTTAAATTTCCATACCTAAAGGTGTTTATAGTTGTAAGCTTCCAATCTGGATTTGGATCACCAATAACAGCATTATCTAACCCAATAGCATCACTATCTATAATGTTACCGGTTGTAGGGTTTATCATGTAATTCCCATTGTCATCTCTTACAGCATAACTACCTCTAATAACTCCTAAAGGTTGACCTTCTATAGCATAGTTTCCTAAGTTAGAAAAACCAGCAATAAACAATTCGTTTCCATTTCCATCAGTAGTAATAACTTCATTTTCGAATGCAGTAAAACTATAGTTTGAATCCCATTGAAACTTACCGTCATTTCCTTTAAATGGAGAAATTCCCAAATCTATTTCTATACCTTTTGTTTCTAATTCACCCAAGTTTTGGACAGAGGTTCTAGAACCAGAAGAAGAAGCAAGATTAACTGCAACAATTTGATCTTCGGAATTACGTTTGTAAACACTGGCTTCTAATGAAATACGGTTTCTCCAGAAACGGGCTTCGATACCAGCCTCTAGTTCTTCGTGGAGCTCTGGTTTAAGGTCTGGGTTTGGAGCAACCGTACTCGGAGATATAGTATTAATTGGAACGCCGCCACCAGTAGTTAGAGCTGCAGTTGATAAGCTAAAGGCTCCTCTAGTATTATATGGGCCAGGGAAACCTGCTGAAGAACCAAAACCAAAGCGAAACTTTAAATAATTTAAACCATCACTTTTAAGGCCATCTATGGCTGCTGTTGGAATGAAAGAGATTGAAGCACTTGGATAAAATAATGATCTATTTGCAGATTCAACGGTAGATATCCAATCATTACGACCAGCTACGGTTAGATATAGGTAATCTTCATAGCCAAATTCTAACTGACCAAAAATACCTAGTCTATTAACTTTTTGCATAAAATCTAATTCGCTACCAAAGGGATCAACATTACTTTGAGATACAAAATTATTATGGTCTATTAACCCAAATACAAGTTGGTTTTGACTAAAAATACCAAACTTTTCAAAAGATTCTGAATTGGAATTTAAGCCTATTGTACCGTTTAACGAAATATTGTCTGTTATTTGCTCACCATTAATATTGAATAATATACTGTGATCCCATATTCTATTTGTTCCAGAAGTAGTTTTTAAAAAACCTTGATTGGCTTGTATGCTTGCTACACCTCCTTTGTTCATGTAGAATTGCTGCTTTTCTGTATAAGTATCATAACCTAAACGATAGGTTAAAGAGTATATGTCACTTATATCGAAGGTCGTACTTACTGAATTATAAAAACGATCAACATCAATAGATTCTTGAGAATTTGCTACTAACCATAGAGGGTTTTCTTGGTCGGTTCTATAATATACACTAGCACCTGTGATAGGGTCTTGATAAGGTAAACCATTTAAATCAAAGCTTCTAGGTATGAACATAGTTCTTTCAAAGATTGAAAAATTTCCAGTACCACTATTGGCTGCTACAGGAGGGGTTTTAAAACCACTATTTACGTAATTAAACGAGCCAGAAACGGAAAATTTATTGCTTAACTTAATATTTCCTCCCAAACCAAAATTTAAGCGATCAAAACTATTGCCTGGTACAAAACCATCTTCACGGGTACGACCAAAATTGATATTATAGGAAACATTTTCAGAGCTTTTAGAAGCATTTAAAGAAGTTGTATATCCTATACCTGTGTTGAAAAAATCTTTTACGTTGTCCTTAAATGGTTGGTATAATACGTTAACGCCTTGAAATTCAGGAAAGGATGCTGCTAGGCGACCTACATTATAGTGATGTCTTACCATAGTGTTACTGTCGAAGCGTCCCCCCCAAGTACCAACAAATCCAACATTTGTACTATTATCTCCACCTTGACCATACGTGTTTTGGTAATCGGGTAAATTTGAGATTTTACTAAAAAAAGTGGATTGGTTTACAGTAATTTCGAACCCCTTATCTATGTTGGCAGTACTACCTGTTTTTGTTGTAATCAAGATAACTCCATTTCTACCTTGTTCACCATATAGTGCTGTTGCACTTAAACCTTTAAGTACACTCATAGATTCTATGTTGTTAGGATCTAAATCTAAAAATCTACTGGAAGCGGATACTGATCCATTACCAGTAGTCACATTACTTTCTGCGTTAGTAGAAGAACTAAAGGGCACACCATTTACAACAAATAAAGGCTGGTTGTTTTGAGTAATAGAACCAGGTCCTCTAATGATAATATTTGTACCACTACCAGCCAAACCACCGGTGCCAACAACATTTACACCTGCAACTTTACCTGATAAAACTCTTGCAATATCAGCTTCAGGGCGGCTTTCTACTTGTTCAGAATCTAAAGTTGTTACAGCATAACCTAAAGCCTTTTTCTCCCTTCTAATGCCTTGAGCAGTAACAACAACCTCCTCTAGAACAGCTGCATCTTCCTGCATAGTTACATTAATTGTATTGGAGGATCCAACTGTGATTTCTTGACTTGTGTATCCAACAAAACTAAATACAAGAATATCTCCTGTACTAGCGTCAATTGAATAATTACCATCGAAATCGGTTGAGGTACCAGAGGATGTACCTTTTACTAAGACAGTCGTGCCAGGTAAAGGTAATCCCGTTTCATCGGATACCGTTCCTGAAATTGTCTTTTCTTGCGCAAATGAAAATTGCACGACAAACGCTAATAATAACGTTAGCATTCCACTAAACTTTGTTTTCATTTTAATAATTATTTGAATTAGTCGACCCAAAAGTCTTAATAAAAAGTTAATAAAACAAAAAAAATATAGTTAAAATTTAGTTTTTGAATTTTTTTGATTTGTTTAATTTTCAGTAAAAAAGCAAAAACAGAAGTGATTCTTTATTAAAAGACGGTGTTTTTTGAGAATAATTTTGTCTAATCCGATAAAAACTTATGCATGCATAATAATTACTATAGTTCTTAATTTAAGCAATTCATTTTAAAAATTAGCTACTAGACTAAGATGAATTTTAGAATCTGAAAATTTAAAAGCTTGGTTCTTAATTTTACCATTGGCATAATTAAATTTAAAAAGACCAGCTTTAGTTAAAATGCCAAACCCAAAACCATATCCAAAAAGTTTTTCTTTTATATTCGTTATTTTGTTTTCAAAATAGGCTAAATCTGTTATACTATGTATATATATGCTATTATTAAGTTGATATCTATACTCTGTATTTAAAACACCAAAAAGCGAAGCGAATAAACTATTTTCTTCAAAACCTCGAATAGAATTTATACCGCCAAAGCGGAAAAGTTCGTTTTCTAGATAGGTGTTTGAAATTAAATGAGAACCATTAGCGCTAAAATAAAAACTGTTTTTATTATTAAGATTAATAATTTTAAAAGCATTAATAGAATGTAGGGACTGTTTCTCCTTTGTAGTAGTTACTTCTCTATTACCAAAACTAGTTTCTAAAAACACACTTGATTTTACAGGAAACAATAAATTGTTAGGCTGCAATTTTAAATATTGATATGCGAATGAAAAAAAATTGGAATTGTAATCCGCAATGTTTTGCAAATTACTAGAAGACAATAAATTGTTAGAAGTAGTAGCAGTTATGCCACTATATATTTTATGTTTAGAGTTAATTTGATAATGCAGTTTTGCAGATTGATTTACAATAGTAAACGTAGAATCCTTTTTAAAAATTTGTAAACCTAAATCTATCCCAATAGGCGACTTAAATAAATAAGGTAACGTTAAATTAGTTCTAAATGTTTTTTGGTCGTTTTCATCACTTTTATAAAGCAGACTAAACGATTCACCAAAATTCAAGTTATTGGTTAAGTTTAAATTTAAAAAACCATCAAACTCTAATTTATTTGTTTCTTCGTTTGTGCCAAAACCTAAAAAACCATCAAACGAATTGCTTTTAGCTTTTTCAGTATATATATATAATGTGGTAGAATCTTTAGTAAAAAGAACTTCGGGCGGTTTAATTTGATTTGCAAATTTTAAATCGTTAAGCAAATTCGTTTTTTCTTTAATTACATTTAAATTAAAAGCTTGATTTTCTTTAATTTTTAAATAATGTTTTAGATATGATTTTGGGAATTTCTCATAACCTTTAATTATTATATTGTCAATAGTTCTTTTTTGTTTGTTAGAATCAATTATCAAATCTGCCCTCAAATTATTTTCTACAATATGAATATTTGATAGTTTTAATTTTGAAAATGGATTACCTTTTTCCGAAGTCTTTAAGTTTATAAAATTTAAACTGTTTTCTACATGGCTAAATGGAAGCGAAAAATAATCATCAAAAACGTCCTCTGAAATCAGTTTTAAAACTGGGGTATCAATAATTGAACTATTATAATATATATGTATGGTTTTGTATTTTTTTTTAAGATGAAATTTTGCAGCAAAAGTTGAATCATCTTTTTTAATAATACCTGTCATTTTATTTTCTATGTAGCCTGTTTTGTAAAGTAGGGTCTGAATTGAATCCACTTCAGAGGTAATAGATTTATAATCATTATGCACCTCTAAATAATTTAAAGAATCTATTTGTTTGGTCTCAACCTCATTATTTCCAATAATTTTTAATCTTAAATTTTGAGAAAATACTTTAGAAGAAAAAAGTATACATATAATAAGGACTAAAAAAGCGGTTTTTTTCACAAGTAATGATTGCTAAAAATGATTTAATGTGTAGTTTTATGCTTCTAACTTCTAACATTTTCGGTGTAAATCTAACGGAAATTCTACGCTTATAATATAGAGAATACTATAATTTTTGAAAACTCTTAAAAATTAATGATTTAGGGTTTGAATTATTCATTTTAATTTCTACCTTTGCAGCCCTCTTAAAAGAGGATAATAAAATTTATATATATTATATATGCCAACAATTTCGCAATTAGTAAGAAAAGGAAGAGCCAAAATAACCAAGAAGAGTAAATCGGCTGCTTTAGATTCTTGTCCGCAAAGACGTGGTGTGTGTACTCGTGTTTACACAACAACTCCTAAAAAGCCTAACTCAGCAATGCGTAAGGTAGCAAGGGTTCGTTTAACAAACGGTAACGAGGTTAATGCATACATTGGCGGTGAAGGACATAATCTACAAGAGCACTCGATAGTATTGGTTAGAGGTGGAAGGGTAAAAGATTTGCCAGGAGTTAGATATCACATCGTTCGTGGTGCTTTAGACACAGCAGGTGTTTCAGGTAGAACGCAACGTAGATCTAAGTATGGTGCTAAACGCCCTAAAAAGTAAAATTAAAGTTTGAAGCTAGAAGCACGAAGTTAGAAGATTAAATCAACTGACCAACAGCTAAAGGCTAAGAGCTAAAAAACTTAAAAAGAAGACATGAGAAAAAGAGCAGCAAAAAAGAGACCGCTTTTACCAGATCCAAAATTTAACGACCAGTTAGTAACACGTTTCGTTAATATGATGATGTGGGATGGAAAGAAGTCTGTCGCTTTTAAAGTATTCTACGATGCAATTGATATTGTAGACTCGAAAAAAACTGACGAAGAAAAAACCGCTTTAGAAATATGGAAAGATGCGTTGTCAAATGTGATGCCTCACGTAGAAGTACGTAGCCGTCGTGTTGGTGGTGCAACATTTCAAATTCCAATGCAAATACGTCCAGATCGTAAAGTTTCAACAGCGATGAAATGGTTAATTAGCTATTCACGTAAAAGAAACGAAAAATCTATGGCAAATCGTTTAGCAGCAGAAATATTAGCTGCGGCCAAAGAAGAAGGAGCAGCAGTTAAGAAAAGAGTTGATACTCATAAAATGGCTGAAGCAAATAAAGCATTCTCTCACTTTAGATTTTAATACGACATGGCAAGAGATTTAAAATATACTAGAAATATTGGTATTGCTGCACATATTGATGCAGGAAAAACTACTACTACAGAACGAGTTCTTTATTATACAGGTGTTTCTCATAAAATTGGTGAAGTACATGATGGTGCTGCAACAATGGACTGGATGGAGCAAGAGCAAGAAAGAGGTATTACAATTACTTCTGCTGCAACAACTTGTACTTGGCAGTTTCCAATTGAAAATGGACAACCAGTAGCAGATACTAAAGGATACCATTTTAATATAATTGACACACCAGGTCACGTTGATTTTACCGTAGAGGTAAACCGTTCGTTACGTGTGTTAGATGGTTTAGTGTTCTTATTTAGTGCAGTTGACGGTGTTGAACCACAATCTGAAACTAACTGGAGACTAGCAGATAACTATAAAGTGCCTCGTATCGGTTTCGTTAATAAAATGGACCGTCAAGGATCTAACTTTTTAGGTGTTTGTCAACAAGTAAAAGACATGTTAAAGTCTAATGCGGTGCCAATCGTTTTAAACATTGGTGACGAAATAGATTTTAAAGGTATTATCGATTTAGTTAAAAATAGAGCTATTGTATGGCATGATGAAACTCAAGGGGCGACTTTTGATGTTATTGAAATTCCAGAAGAGCTTAAAGAAGAGGCTAGAAAATATAGAGCATTATTAATTGAAGAAGTAGCAACTTACGATGAAAATCTTCTAGAGAAATTCATGGAAGATGAAGATTCTATAACAGAAGACGAAGTGCATGCTGCGCTTAGAGCTGCTGTAATGGATATGGCTATCATTCCAATGATTTGTGGTTCTGCTTTTAAAAATAAAGGGGTTCAGTTTTTATTAGACGCTGTTTGTCGTTATTTGCCTTCTCCTTTAGATAGAGATAACATTGTAGGTACCGATCCAAATACTGGAAATGAAGCTGTACGTAAACCAGATGCTTCAGAACCTTTTTCTGCATTAGCATTTAAAATTGCTACCGATCCTTTTGTTGGCCGTTTAGCATTCTTTAGAGCATACTCTGGTCGTTTAGATGCGGGTTCTTATATTTTGAACAATCGTTCAGGCAAAAAAGAGCGTATCTCTCGTATTTACCAAATGCACTCTAATAAACAAAATGCAATTGATTATATCGAAGCTGGAGATATAGGTGCTGCCGTAGGATTTAAAGATATTAAAACTGGAGATACGATGTCTGATGAAAAACATCCTATCGTTTTAGAATCGATGGACTTCCCAGATCCAGTAATTGGTATTGCTGTTGAGCCTAAAACTAAAGCTGATGTTGATAAATTAGGTATGGCTTTATCTAAGTTATCCGAAGAAGACCCAACATTTACTGCTAGAACTGATGAAGCTTCAGGACAGACTATTATTTCTGGAATGGGTGAGCTTCATTTAGATATTATTGTTGATCGTTTAAAGCGTGAGTTTAAGGTTGAAGTAAACCAAGGTCAACCACAAGTTGAGTACAAAGAAGCTATTACACAAGCTGCTGATCATAGAGAGGTTTATAAAAAACAATCTGGTGGTCGTGGTAAGTTTGCCGATATTGTATTTACTATTGAGCCAGCTGATGAAGGTAAAACAGGATTAGAATTTGTTTCTGAAATTAAAGGCGGTAACGTTCCTAAAGAATTTATCCCTTCAATTGAAAAAGGATTTAAAATGGCAATGGTTAATGGACCTTTAGCAGGTTACGAAGTCGATGCTATGAAAGTAACATTAAAAGATGGATCTTACCACGATGTAGATTCTGATCAGTTATCTTTCGAATTGGCTGCAAAAATTGGATTTAAAAATTCTGCAAAAGCTGCAAAAGCAGTAATTATGGAGCCAATCATGAAACTTGAGGTAATTACACCTGAAGAAAACATGGGTGACATTGTAGGTGATTTAAATAGAAGAAGAGGACAAGTAAGTGATATGGGAGATAGAGCTGGTGCAAAAACTGTAAAAGCTACTGTGCCATTATCTGAAATGTTTGGATATGTAACAACATTAAGAACATTATCATCAGGTCGTGCAACATCAACAATGGAATTTTCACACTATGCAGAAACTCCTTCTAACATATCTGAAGAAGTAATTAAAGCAGCTAAAGGCGTTGAAGCTTAAAATTTAAGAAAAATGAGTCAAAAAATCAGAATAAAACTTAAGTCTTACGATCACAATTTAGTAGATAAATCTGCTGATAAGATTGTAAAAACAGTAAAAAGTACTGGAGCTGTAGTAACTGGACCAATTCCATTACCAACGCACAAGAAAATTTTCACTGTATTACGTTCTCCACACGTAAACAAGAAATCAAGAGAGCAGTTTCAATTATCTTCTTACAAAAGATTATTAGATATCTACTCGTCGTCATCAAAAACCATTGATGCCTTGATGAAGCTTGAATTACCAAGTGGTGTAGAAGTAGAGATTAAAGTATAATTGTCATTCCTGCGAAGGCAGGAGTCTCATAAATTGAAACTTAGAAGTTTCAAGACATGTCTGGAGCTGCGAGCGAAGGAAAAATGGATAAATACATTTCAGGGACGAAAGGTATTTTGTCCCTGAATTTTTTTAAATAAGTAATGTTGAACGTGTTTCAACTAAATAGTAATAATTAATAATAAATAAATATGTCTGGGTTAATTGGAAAAAAAATCGGTATGACCAGCATCTTTGATGAAAACGGGAAAAATATTCCTTGTACTGTAATCGAAGCTGGACCATGTATCGTTACCCAAGTCAGAACCGAAGAAGTTGATGGTTATGAAGCTATCCAACTTGGTTTCGATGACGCGACAGAAAAAAGCGCTACTAAAGCAGACTTAGGTCATGCTAAAAAAGCGGGTACTTCTGTAAAGCGCAAGGTCGTTGAATTTAAAGGTTTTGATGAGGAGTACAAATTAGGAGATGCTATCACTGTAGAACATTTCGCTGAAGGCGAATTTGTTGATATTGCAGGAACATCTAAAGGTAAAGGATTTCAAGGTGTTGTAAAGCGTCATGGTTTTGGTGGTGTAGGTCAAGCTACTCACGGTCAGCATAACCGTTTAAGAGCACCAGGTTCTATTGGAGCTGCATCTTATCCTGCACGTGTATTCAAAGGCATGAAAATGGCCGGAAGAATGGGTGGTGAAAAAGTGAAAGTTCAAAATTTAAGAGTTTTAAAAGTAGTTGCTGAAAAGAATCTACTTGTGGTTAAAGGTTGTGTACCTGGACACAAAAATGCTTATGTAACAATTCAGAAGTAATGAAAGTAGCAGTTTTAGATATAAACGGAAAAGACACAGGTAGAAAGGCAGACCTTTCTAAAGATGTGTTTGCTATTGAACCTAATAATCACGCTGTGTATTTGGATGTTAAACAATATTTAGCAAACCAACGTCAAGGAACTCACAAGTCGAAAGAAAGAGCTGAGATTTCTGGAAGTACACGTAAGATTAAAAAGCAAAAAGGAACAGGTACTGCAAGAGCAGGTAGTATTAAGTCTGGAGTTTTTAAAGGGGGTGGTCGTATGTTCGGTCCAAGACCTAGAAATTATAGCTTCAAACTTAACAAAAACTTAAAACGTTTAGCGCGTAAGTCTGCCTTAAGTATCAAAGCAGGAGAGAAGTCAATTACAGTTTTAGAAGACTTTAATTTTGATGCTCCAAAAACTAAAAATTTTACAGCGGTTTTAAAGGCTTTAGAGCTAGAAAACAAAAAAACGCTCTTTGTGTTGGGTGGCTCAAATAATAACGTATATTTGTCATCGCGCAATTTAAAAGGCTCTGAGGTTATAACGTATTCAGAATTAAGTACTTACAGAATACTTAATGCGAATCAAGTGGTGTTATTAGAAGGCGCTTTAGAAGGAATTGAAACAAACTTAAGCAAATAAGAAACAGATGAGTATCTTAATTAAACCTATAATCACAGAAAAAGCGACAGCTGATAGCGAGTTAAAAAACTGCTATTGGTTCTCAGTGAATAAAAGGGCGAACAAGGTAGAAATCAAGAAAGCGGTGGAAGCTGCTTACGGAGTTTCTGTTGAAAAAGTTCGTACTATAAATGTCCGTCCAGATAGAAGTACTAAGTTTACAAAAACTGGTATTCAACATGGTAAAACAAATGCTGTTAAAAAGGCAATTGTACAACTGGCGGAAGGTGAAATGATTGATTTATACAGTAACATGTAATTAGACAAAAATGTCAGTAAGAAAATTAAAACCAATCACACCAGGACAGCGATTTAGAGTAGTAAACGGTTACGATGCCATTACTACTGATAAGCCGGAAAAGAGTTTACTCGTTCCGAACAAAAGGTCTGGTGGTAGAAACAATCGAGGAAAAATGACTATGCGCTACATAGGTGGTGGTCATAAGAAAAAGTATCGTATTATCGATTTTAAAAGAGACAAAGCTGGGATTCCTGGTGAAGTAGCTTCTATTCAATACGATCCAAACAGAACAGCTTTTATTGCATTATTGAATTATCAAGATGGCGAGAAAAGATATATTATTGCTCAAAATGGACTTCAGGTTGGGCAAAATGTAGTGTCTGGTAAAGAAGGGGTTGCTCCAGAAATTGGAAACGCAATGCCGTTAAGTGAAATTCCATTAGGTACAATTATTTCTTGTGTAGAGTTACGTCCTGGTCAAGGAGCTGTTATGGCTCGTAGTGCTGGTGCTTTTGCTCAATTAATGGCAAGAGATGGTAAGTTTGCTACGGTAAAACTACCTTCAGGTGAAACAAGATTAATTCTTGCAGACTGTATGGCAACTATTGGTGTTGTATCTAACTCAGATCATCAATTATTAGTTGGTGGTAAAGCAGGTAGAACACGTTGGTTAGGAAGAAGACCACGTACTAGACCAGTAGTTATGAATCCAGTTGATCATCCAATGGGTGGTGGTGAAGGTAAATCTTCAGGTGGACATCCACGTTCTAGAAACGGTATCCCAGCTAAAGGTTACAGAACCCGTTCTAAGACTAAGGCAAGTAATAAATATATTGTAGAACGTAGAAAGAAATAAGACATGGCAAGATCATTAAAAAAAGGACCTTACGTTCATTATAAATTAGAAAGAAAAGTAGCTGCAAATGTAGAGGCTAACAAAAAAACGGTAATCAAAACGTGGTCTAGAGCCAGCATGATTACTCCAGATTTTGTTGGACAAACCATAGCGGTACACAATGGCCGTCAATTTGTACCAGTGTATGTAACAGAAAACATGGTAGGTCATAAATTAGGAGAATTTTCACCAACACGTTCATTCCGTGGGCATGCAGGTGCTAAAAATAAAGGTAAAAAGTAGTAAGCTATGGGAAGTCGTAAAAAACAAATGGCAGACGCTATTAAGGAAGCTAAAAAGCACGTTGCTTTTGCAAAACTTAATAATTGTCCTACATCACCAAGAAAAATGCGCTTAGTAGCCGATTTAGTAAGAGGTGAAAAGGTAGAGAATGCACTTAATATCTTGAAATTCAACAATAAAGAAGCATCTGGTAGATTAGAGAAGTTGTTATTATCAGCTATCGCTAATTGGCAATCTAAGAATGAAGATGCTGATGTTGAATCTGCGGAATTATTTGTAAAAGAGATTAAAGTGGATAGCGGATCTATGTTAAAAAGATTACGTCCAGCACCACAAGGTCGTGCACACAGAATTAGAAAACGTTCAAACCATGTAACATTAGTGGTTGGAGCTAACAATAACACACAAGCTTAATAAGAGTATGGGACAAAAAACAAATCCAATCGGAAATCGCTTAGGAATTATCAGAGGATGGGAATCTAACTGGTACGGAGGAAACGATTATGGTGATAAACTTGCCGAAGACGATAAGATTAGAAAATACGTTCATGCGCGTTTATCTAAAGCTAGTGTAAGTAGAGTAATTATTGAGAGAACTTTAAAACTTGTAACCGTTACTATCACTACGGCTCGTCCAGGTATCATTATTGGTAAAGGCGGTCAAGAGGTAGACAAGTTAAAAGAAGAACTTAAAAAAATTACTGGTAAAGAAGTTCAGATTAACATCTTTGAAATTAAAAGACCTGAACTAGATGCATTTTTAGTAGGATCAAGTATTGCTCGTCAAATTGAAAACAGAATTTCATACCGTCGTGCAATAAAAATGGCTATCGCTGCTACAATGAGAATGAATGCTGAAGGAATAAAAATTCAAATTAGTGGTCGTTTAAACGGAGCTGAAATGGCACGTAGCGAGCACTATAAAGAAGGACGTATTCCTTTATCAACATTTAGAGCCGATATTGACTATGCTTTAGTTGAGGCACACACTACTTATGGTAGATTAGGTGTTAAAGTATGGATCATGAAAGGTGAAGTATATGGCAAAAGAGAGCTTTCTCCACTAGTTGGATTATCCAAAAAAGGTGGAAAAGGTGGTGCAAGAGGCAACAAAGGACCTCGTCGTAGAAAGTAATTTTTTATAAAGTAAAAGAAAAATGTTACAGCCTAAAAGAACAAAATTTCGTAAACAACAAAAAGGACGCATGAAAGGGAACTCGGGTAGAGGTCATCAACTTTCATACGGAACTTTTGGAATAAAATCGTTAGACTCGAATTTTTTAACATCGCGTCAAATTGAAGCAGCTCGTATTGCCGCTACACGTTACATGAAAAGAGAAGGGCAACTTTGGATTAAAATATTTCCAGACAAGCCTATTACAAAAAAGCCTCTTGAAGTACGTATGGGTAAAGGTAAAGGTGCTGTTGAATATTGGGTAGCCGTTGTTAAACCAGGAAGAGTTTTATTTGAAGTAGGTGGTGTGCCATTAGACGTCGCAAAAGAAGCATTACGTTTAGCAGCACAAAAATTACCTGTAAAAACTAAGTTTTTAATTGCTCGCGATTACGAAGCATAATTTATTTGATATTATGAAACAATCAGAAATTAAAGAATTATCTGTAGCCGAGTTACAAGAGAAGCTTGGTGAAACAAAAAAGAGTTATTCAGATCTAAAATTAGCTCATGCAATATCTCCTTTAGAAAATCCAATTCAGTTACGTACCATAAGACGTACCGTAGCTAGAATTGCGACTGAATTAACTAAAAGAGATTTACAATAATTCTGCTGAAAGATGGAAACAAGAAATTTAAGAAAAGAACGTATAGGAGTTGTTACAAGTAACAAAATGCAGAAATCTATTGTGGTTTCTGAGGTGAAAAAAGTAAAACACCCTATGTATGGAAAATTCGTTTTAAAAACGAAAAAGTACGTAGCACACGACGAACAAAACGACTGCAACGAAGGAGATACCGTAAGAATCATGGAAACACGACCTTTAAGTAAATCTAAGTGTTGGAGATTAGTAGAAATCCTAGAAAGAGCTAAATAATTATGTTACAACAAGAATCAAGAATAAAGGTAGCAGACAATACTGGAGCAAAAGAAGTTTTAGTTATCCGTGTTTTAGGAGGAACTAAAAGAAGATATGCTTCTGTAGGAGATAAAATAGTTGTTTCTGTTAAAGATGCAACTCCTAATGGCAACATTAAGAAAAAAGCAGTTTCTACAGCAGTTGTTGTGCGTACTAAAAAAGAAGTAAGAAGACCAGATGGATCTTATATAAGATTTGATGATAACGCTTGTGTTTTATTAAACCCAACGGGTGAAATGAGAGGCACACGTGTATTTGGTCCTGTTGCTAGAGAACTTCGTGATAAACAATTCATGAAAATTGTATCATTAGCACCAGAAGTGCTTTAATACAGAATTAAGATGGGAAAGCTTAAAATAAAAACTGGAGATACTGTAAAAGTAATTGCTGGAGACCATAAAGGATCTGAAGGTAAAGTACAAAAAGTATTTATAGCAAAGAACAAAGCGATTGTTGAAGGTATAAACATGGTTAAGAGACATACTAAACCAAGTGCACAAAACCCTCAAGGTGGAATCGTAGAAAAAGAAGCTGCTATTCATATTTCTAATTTATCATTGTTAACCTCAAAAGGAGAGACAACAAGAATTGGTTATAGAATAGAAGATGATAAAAAAGTAAGATTTTCAACAAAATCTAATGAAGTAATATAGTTATGGCATATTCACCAAGACTTAAAGAAGAGTATAAAAGCAAAGTAATTGCAGCTCTTACAGACGAATTTGGATATAAAAATGTAATGCAAGTTCCTAAACTTACCAAGATAGTAATATCTAAAGGTGTAGGTGCTGCTGTTGCAGACAAAAAGTTAATTGATCACGCTGTTGAAGAATTAACAACTATATCTGGACAAAAAGCTATAGCAACTATGTCTAAAAAAGATGTTGCATCGTTTAAATTACGTAAAGGGATGCCAATTGGGGCAAAAGTAACTTTACGTGGCGAGCGTATGTACGAGTTTTTAGATCGTTTAGTAACTTCTGCGCTTCCACGTGTTAGAGATTTTAACGGAATTAAAGCTACAGGATTTGATGGACGAGGTAACTACAATTTAGGAGTTACAGAACAAATTATATTCCCAGAAATTAATATTGATAAAGTGAACAAAATTTCTGGTATGGATATTACATTTGTAACAACTGCAGATACTGATAAAGAAGCAAAATCATTATTAACTGAACTAGGGTTACCTTTTAAAAAGAACTAAGTTATGGCTAAAGAATCAATGAAAGCTCGTGAGGTAAAAAGAGCAAAAACAGTAGCTAAATATGCCGAAAAACGTAAAGCTTTAAAAGAAGCTGGAGATTACGAAGCATTACAAAAGTTACCTAAAAATGCATCTCCTATACGTCAGCATAATAGATGTAAATTAACAGGAAGACCTAAAGGTTATATGAGAACTTTTGGTATTTCGCGTGTAACATTCCGTGAAATGGCTAACCAAGGTTTAATACCAGGTGTTAAAAAAGCAAGTTGGTAAAAAAAGAATTATAAATTGGTTTTAGGTTCAAAAGAAATAGCTTTTTTGAAAACCATTACCGCAAATTAATAAATATGTATACAGATCCAATAGCGGATTATCTTACTAGAATTAGAAACGCAGTGCGTGCTAACCACAGAGTGGTTGAGATTCCTGCATCTAATTTAAAAAAGAACATAACTAAAATATTATTCGAGCAAGGGTATATTTTAAGTTATAAGTTTGATGATTCAACCGTACAAGGCACAATAAAAATTGCACTTAAGTACAACAAGGAAACAAAAGAACCAGTAATTAAAAAACTTCAACGTATTAGTACTCCAGGTTTACGAAAGTATGCTAGTGCTAACGAATTACCACGTATCCTTAATGGTCTTGGTATTGCCATTGTATCAACGTCTCATGGCGTTATGACTGGCAAACAAGCTAAAAGAGATAATGTTGGTGGCGAAGTATTATGTTACGTTTACTAATTTTTAAACCAGAAAGAAATGTCAAGAATAGGAAATAATCCAATAGCCATTCCAGAAGGTGTAACAGTTGATATTAAAGATAGTGTTGTAACTGTAAAAGGAAAATTAGGAGAGTTAACACAAAATTTCGACTCTATAGATATTAAAGTTGAAGATGGTAGCGTATGGGTTACACGTTCTTCTGATACTAAAGATCAAAAAGCAAAACATGGTTTATACAGATCATTAATGCACAATATGGTTGAAGGAGTATCAAAAGGATGGACTAAAGAATTAGAATTGGTTGGTGTAGGTTATAGAGCATCTAACCAAGGACAAAAATTAGATTTAGCCTTAGGGTTTTCTCACAATATTGTTTTAAATATAGCTCCAGAAGTAAAAGTGGAGACAGTATCAGAAAAAGGTAAAAATCCAATCGTTAAATTAACATCATTCGATAAACAACTTGTTGGTCAAGTAGCAGCAAAAATCCGAGGATTTAGAAAACCAGAACCTTACAAAGGAAAAGGTGTTAAGTTTGTTGGTGAAGAATTAAGAAGAAAAGCAGGTAAATCAGCTTAATAATTAAGTTATGGCATTAACAAAGAACCAAAGAAGAATAAGAATAAAAAACAGAATCCGCAAGGTGGTTTCTGGTACAGAAGCTAGACCAAGATTAACTGTTTTTAGAAGTAATAAAGAAATTTATGCTCAAATAGTTGATGATGTAAATGGTAAAACCATTAGCGCAGCATCTTCTAGAGATAAAGATATTAGTTCTGCAAAAGGAAATAAATCAGAAGTAGCAAACCTAGTAGGTAAAGCTGTTGCTGAAAAAGCTTTAAAAGCAGGCGTTGAAACTATTGCTTTCGATAGAGGTGGATATTTATACCACGGTAGAGTAAAATCATTAGCCGAAGGTGCTAGAGAAGCAGGACTTAAATTCTAAGAAATTATGTTTAAAAAATATAAAAGTGCAGAATTAGTAAAACCAGGTGGATTAGATCTTAAAGATCGTTTAGTTGGTGTACAAAGAGTTACAAAAGTAACAAAAGGTGGTAGAGCATTTGGTTTTTCAGCAATTGTTGTGGTTGGTGATGAAGCTGGTGTTGTAGGACAAGGTTTAGGAAAATCTAAAGATGTTGCTAGTGCTATCGCAAAAGCAGTTGAAGATGCTAAGAAAAACCTAGTACGTATTCCTATTATTAAAGGAACGTTACCACACGAACAAAAAGGAAAATACGGCGGTGCAAGAGTAAATATTATTCCTGCAGCTCCTGGTACAGGAGTTATTGCTGGTGGAGCAGTTAGAACGGTTTTAGAGGCTGTTGGTGTACACGATGTATTATCAAAATCTCAAGGATCTTCAAACCCTCATAATGTGGTAAAAGCAACTTTTGATGCTTTATTACAATTAAGAGATGCTAATGCTATTGCAAGAGACAGAGGTATTTCACTTGAACAAGTTTTTAACGCTTAATACAGACAGAGATGGCAAAGATTAAAGTAACAAAAGTTAAAAGCGCAATCAATCGTACACAAAGACAAAAAAGAACTTTAGAAGCTCTTGGTCTTAAAAAGATTGGTCAAGTAAAAGAGCACGAAGCTACACCTAATATTTTGGGTATGGTTGCTAAAGTTTCACATTTAGTTTCTGTAGAAGAAGCTTAAAAATATAAACTGAAAAATGGATTTAAGTAATTTAAAACCTGCAGAAGGTTCAGTAAAAAACCAAGGTAAAAGAGTAGGTAGAGGACAAGGTTCTGGTAAAGGTGGTACGGCAACTCGTGGTCACAAAGGAGCTAAGTCGCGTTCTGGTTATTCTAAAAAACTAGGATTTGAAGGTGGTCAAATGCCACTTCAAAGACGTGTGCCTAAGTTTGGTTTTACTAACATTAACCGTGTTGAATATCAAGGTGTAAATCTTGACACTTTACAACAAATGGTTGATGATAAGAAAATAAAAGATACAGTAGATTTTGAAACACTTTTCGCTAACCGTTTAGTTGGAAAAAATGATTTGGTTAAAATTTTAGGAAGAGGTGAGTTAAAAGCAAAATTAAAAGTATCTGCTCATAAGTTTACTGCTTCAGCAAAAGCTGCTATTGAAGCTGCTGGAGGAGAAGCAATAACATTATAATATTTTATTATAAGTATGAAATTTATAGAATCAATAAAAAATGTTTGGAAAATTGAGGAACTAAGAAACAGAATCATAGTTACATTGAGTCTGTTATTAGTTTATCGTTTTGGTGCACAAGTTACATTGCCTTTAATAAATACAGAGGTTTTAGTTAATTTAAAGAATAATACAGCTGATGGTATTTTAGGTTTAATCAGTGCCTTTACAGGTGGAGGTTTTTCTAATGCCTCGGTATTTGCTTTGGGTATCATGCCTTACATTTCTGCTTCTATTGTTGTACAGTTAATGGGTATTGCCATTCCTTACCTTCAAAAATTACAAAAAGAAGGTGCGAGTGGGCAAAAGAAAATAACGCAAATAACACGCTGGTTAACCATTGCTATTTGTTTATTACAAGCGCCTGCTTATTTGGCGGGACTACCAGGTTTATCTGGAGTTTCATCAATTTCTGCACTTTTAGTGCCAGGGGCTTCTACATCTATTTTTATGTTCTCGTCCGTAGTTATTTTAGTGACAGGGTGTGTTTTTGCGATGTGGTTAGGTGAAAAAATTACCGATAGAGGTATTGGTAATGGTATATCATTATTAATTATGGTAGGTATTATTGCAACGTTACCACAATCATTTATACAAAATGCAGCGACAAGATTAGAAGGTAATAACGTAATGTTAATTCTTTTTGAATTAGTTATCTGGTTTGTAATTATTTTAGCTTCTATTATGTTAGTTA
The DNA here is from genome assembly GCF_021728535.1 of Wocania arenilitoris. Taxonomy (GTDB): domain Bacteria; phylum Bacteroidota; class Bacteroidia; order Flavobacteriales; family Flavobacteriaceae; genus Wocania_A; species Wocania_A arenilitoris. The sequence continues at coordinate 21,332 of NZ_JAKKDU010000004.1, forward strand.
TGGGTGTTAGAAAAATTGCGGTACAATATGCAAGACGTACGGCGAGTGGTGGTTATGAAAGAGCAGCGGCTGGAGGATCAAGACAATATATTCCTTTAAAGCTTAATGCTTCTGGTGTAATGCCAATTATATTCGCACAAGCAATTATGTTTGTTCCTAGTTGGATTGGAGGGGCTTCATTTTTAAAAGATTCAACAGTTGGTGCTTGGATGCAAACCAATTATTCTGATCTTTTTGGATTTTGGTATAATGTAACTTTTGCTTTGCTAATTATTGTATTTACATATTTTTATACAGCAATCACAGTACCTACAAACAAAATGGCAGATGACTTAAAACGTAGTGGTGGTTTTATCCCGGGTATTCGTCCAGGTTCTGAAACTTCGGAGTATTTAGATAAAATAATGTCGCAAATTACCTTACCAGGTTCTATATTTTTAGCGCTTATTGCTGTGTTCCCAGCATTTATTGTTAAGCTTATGGGAGTTAGTCAAGGATGGGCATTGTTTTTTGGAGGTACCTCACTATTAATTATGGTAGGGGTTGCAATTGATACTATGCAACAAATAAACTCTTATTTGTTAAATAGACATTACGATGGCTTGATGAAAACAGGTAAAAATAGAAAAGCTAGCGCTTAATATATATACTATGGCAAAACAGGCAGCAATAGAACAAGACGGAACAATTATAGAAGCATTATCAAATGCCATGTTCCGTGTAGAATTAGAAAATGGTCACATTGTGACAGCACATATTTCTGGTAAAATGCGTATGCATTACATTAAGTTGTTACCAGGAGATAAAGTGAAATTAGAAATGAGTCCTTACGATTTAACGAAGGCTCGTATAACTTATAGATACTAACAAGATGAAAGTAAGAGCATCAGTTAAAAAAAGAAGTGCAGATTGCAAAATCGTGCGCAGAAAAGGTAGACTTTACGTAATTAACAAAAAGAATCCTAGATTCAAACAAAGACAAGGATAAGCTATGGCAAGAATTGCAGGTGTAGACATACCAAAAAATAAAAGAGGAGTAATCTCTTTAACTTATATCTACGGAATAGGTAGAAGTAGAGCAAAAGATATTTTAGCTTCAGCTAAAGTTGATGAAAGTATTAAAGTTCAAGATTGGACAGATGATCAAATAGCTGGCATTCGTGAAGCTGTTGGAACATTTACAATTGAAGGTGAATTACGTTCTGAAACACAATTAAACATTAAGCGATTAATGGATATTGGATGTTACAGAGGTATTCGTCATAGAGCAAGTCTTCCATTAAGAGGACAACGTACTAAAAACAACTCTAGAACAAGAAAAGGTAGAAGAAAAACTGTTGCTAATAAGAAAAAAGCAACGAAATAATAATTAGTCTTTTAGTATTTAGACGTTGGAAGGAATCTGTTTGAAATTTAAAAGGTTTAGGATTCTAGCGACTATCAACTAAAACTAAGAACTAAAAATAATATGGCAAAAACAAGCACAAAAAAACGCAAGGTTGTTATAGACGCTGTTGGAGAAGCTCACATTACAGCATCTTTTAACAACATTATTATTTCATTAACCAATAAAAAAGGCGATGTAATTTCATGGTCTTCGGCTGGTAAAATGGGATTTAGGGGTTCTAAAAAGAACACACCTTACGCTGCACAATTAGCTGCTGAAGATGCTGCTGGAGTAGCACAAGAAGCTGGTTTAAAAAAGGTAAAAGTTTATGTAAAAGGACCTGGTAATGGTAGAGAATCTGCTATTCGTTCAATCCATAACGCTGGTATAGAAGTAACAGAAATTATAGATGTTACTCCATTACCACACAATGGTTGTCGTCCTCCAAAACGTAGAAGAGTTTAGGTAAATATATATTGAAATTAATATCAACTGATTTGCAGTTGGTATTAGTTTTTTATGTGTAAATTTGCAAACTGAAAAATAATAATTAACAAGTATCAACAAGAGACAAAAAGATTATCGAAGGATAAGATTAAGACCTTAATTCATAATCACTCTTAAAAACAATTAAAATGGCAAGATATACTGGTCCTAAAACTAAAATAGCTCGAAAATTTGGTGAAGCTATCTTTGGAGAAGATAAATCTTTCGAGAAAAGAAATTATCCTCCAGGTCAACACGGAAATGCAAGACGTCGTGGAAAAAAATCTGAATACGCAATCCAATTAATGGAAAAACAAAAAGCTAAATACACTTATGGTATTTTAGAGCGTCAATTTAGAGGTTTATTTAAAAAAGCAAGAGCAGCACAAGGTATTACAGGTGAAGTTTTATTACAACTTTGCGAGTCTAGATTAGACAATGTAGTATACAGAATGGGAATTTCTCCTTCTAGAAGTGGTGCAAGACAATTAGTTTCTCATAGACACATTACAGTTAATGGCGAGTTGGTAAACATACCATCTTATCAATTAAAAGCTGGAGATGTTGTTGCTGTTAGAGAGAAATCAAAATCTCTTGACGCTATTGATAGATCACTTTCTAATTCAAGTCACGTTTACGAATGGATTACATGGAATAACGATACTAAATCTGGAACATACGTTTCTGTTCCTGCTAGAATTCAAATTCCAGAAAACATTAACGAACAATTCATTGTAGAATTATATTCTAAATAATAAATTAATCATATTGGTATTTGGCCAAAGGATTTATTAGTCTTCTTCAAACTTTTAAATCGCGCAACCAAATAACAATTAAAACGAAGAACAATATGGCAGTATTTAATTTTCAAAAGCCCGACAAAGTAATCATGATAGATTCTACTGATTTCGAAGGTAAATTCGAATTCAGACCATTAGAACCTGGTTATGGTCTAACAGTTGGTAATGCATTACGACGAGTATTATTATCCTCTCTAGAAGGATTTGCAATTACTTCAGTTAGAATAGAAGGTGTAGATCATGAGTTTTCTGCAATAGCAGGCATGGTTGAAGACGTTACAGAAATTATTTTAAACTTAAAACAAATTCGTTTTAAAAGACAAATTGAAGACATAGACAACGAATCAGTTTCTATTTCAATTTCTGGACAAGAAAAAATTACAGCTGGTGATTTTCAAAAATTCATTTCAGGATTCCAAGTATTAAATACAGAATTAGTTATCTGTAACTTAGATCCTAAAGTTAATTTAAACATGGAAATTACTATTGAAAAGGGTAGAGGTTATGTTCCTGCTGAAGAAAATAAAAAATCTTCTGCACCAATGGGAACTATCTTTACAGATTCAATTTACACACCAATTAAAAATGTTAAGTACAGCATTGAAAACTATCGTGTTGAGCAAAAAACAGATTACGAAAAATTAGTTTTCGAAATCATTACTGATGGCTCAATTACACCTCAAGATGCTTTAACAGAAGCTGCTAAAACGTTAATTCACCACTTTATGTTATTCTCTGACGAGCGTATCACTTTGGAAGCTGATGAAATTGCACAAACTGAGACTTATGACGAAGAATCATTACATATGCGTCAGTTACTTAAAACAAAATTAATTGACATGGACTTATCTGTACGTGCATTAAATTGTTTAAAAGCAGCAGAAGTTGATACTTTAGGAGACTTAGTATCATTCAATAAAAATGACTTAATGAAGTTCCGTAACTTTGGTAAGAAATCATTAACAGAGCTTGAAGAGCTTGTAAATGTTAAAGGTTTAAACTTCGGGATGGATTTATCAAAATACAAATTAGATAAAGATTAATTAATCATATTTTGCTCCTCAACCCGATAACTATCGGAATGAGTTTGGTAGCAAGATGATAAAACAAATGTCATGAGACACGGAAAAAAAATCAATCACTTAGGCAGAAAAACAGCTCACAGAAAATCAATGTTGGCTAATATGGCTTGCTCTTTAATAGAGCATAAACGTATTAATACAACAGTGGCTAAAGCAAAAGCATTAAAGCAATTTGTTGAGCCAATGATTACTAAATCTAAAGCAGATACAACACACAATAGACGTATTGTTATGGCTAAGTTAAGACAAAAAGAAGCTGTAACCGAATTATTTAGAGAAGTAGCAACTAAAGTTGGAGACAGACCAGGTGGCTATACAAGAATTATTAAACTTGGTAATCGTTTAGGTGATAATGCCGATATGGCAATGATAGAACTTGTAGATTATAACGAAATTTATAATGCAGGTAAAAAAGAGAAGAAAACAACTAGAAGAAGTAGAAGAGGCGGATCTAAACCTGCTGTAGCTGCTCCAGTTGAAACTAAAGCATCTAACGAAGAAGAATAAATGTTAATAAGCATTTAATATATAAAGGATAATCTATTTTAGATTATCCTTTTTTTTGTGCAATTTTGTAAAACTTTTTTTTTAATGAAATATAGAAAACGACAAAAAGCCATTATTCTACTAGCAGATGGTACTATTTTTTATGGTAAAGCAGTAGGTGGTAAACAAGGTTCTGCGTTTGGCGAAGTTTGCTTTAATACAGGAATGACTGGTTACCAAGAAATTTTTACAGACCCTTCATACTACGGACAACTTATGGTGGCTACCAATGCTCATATTGGTAATTACGGTACAAATAAAGATGAAGTAGAGTCAGATTCCATCAAAATAGCGGGACTTATAGTTAAAAACTTTAGCTATGTGTATTCAAGAGAAGATGCCGATAAATCTTTAGAAGACTTTTTAAACGATAATAACTTATTAGCAATTTCAGATGTAGACACGCGTGCTTTGGTAAGTTATATTCGTGATAATGGTGCAATGAATGCTGTTATCTCTACAGAAGTTGATAATATAGATGGCTTAAAAAAGAAACTAGCAGAAGTGCCATCAATGAATGGTTTAGAATTGGCTTCAAAAGTATCAACTAAAGAACCATATTATTTTGGTAATGAAAATGCAACTTACAAAATAGCCGCTTTAGATATTGGAATTAAAAAGAATATTCTTAGAAATATTGCAAATAGAGACGCTTACATTAAAGTGTTTCCATACAATGCTAAGTTTGAAGATTTAGAAGCATTTAATCCAGATGGTTATTTTTTATCCAATGGTCCAGGAGACCCACAACCACTAGAAAAAGCGCAAGCAGTGGCTAAAGAAATTATTAAAAGAGATTTGCCGCTATTTGGTATTTGTTTAGGGCATCAAGTTATAGCCTTAGCAAATGGTGTATCAACTTACAAAATGCATAATGGGCATAGAGGAATTAATCACCCTGTAAAGAATTTAATAACAGGAAAAGGAGAAATTACTTCGCAAAATCATGGGTTTGCTGTTAACAGAGAAGAGTCTGAGGCACATCCAGATCTAGAAATTACTCATGTGCATTTAAATGATCATACTGTAGCTGGTTTAGCTATGAAGAATAAAAATGTATTTTCTGTGCAGTACCATCCAGAAGCTAGTCCTGGACCGCATGATTCAGAATATCTTTTCGATCAATTTATTGAAAACATCAAGAAAAGCAAAAACTAGTTTCATAAAATAGGCTTGTCGGTTTTTGATTGCTGAGCGAAGTCGAAGCACTAAAACGTTGTAGATGCATTTTTATTAAATTCTTAAAAAACATCTAAAATAAAACAAGATTTAGCCGTAAATTTGAAGTCATTAAACGATTAAAAAGAAACCAATTATGAGTGTTATAATTAATATCCACGCAAGACAGATTTTAGATTCTAGAGGGAACCCAACAGTTGAAGTTGATGTAGTTACAGAAAATAATGTTTTAGGAAGAGCAGCAGTCCCTTCTGGAGCATCTACAGGAGAGCACGAAGCAGTAGAGTTGCGTGATGGTGGTAATACCTACATGGGAAAAGGCGTTTTAAAAGCGGTAGAAAATGTTAATACAGTTATTGCAGAAGAATTATTAGGCGTTTCTGTTTTCGAGCAAAATTTAATTGATAAAATGATGATCGATTTAGATGGTACTCCAAACAAATCAAAATTAGGAGCCAATGCTATCTTAGGCGTCTCTTTAGCTGTAGCTAAGGCAGCAGCTAACGAGCTTGGATTGCCATTATATCGTTATGTTGGTGGCGTTTCTGGTAATACTTTACCGTTGCCAATGATGAACATCATTAATGGAGGTTCGCACAGCGATGCACCAATTGCTTTTCAAGAGTTTATGATTATGCCAGTAAAAGCAAAAAACTTTACTCACGCTATGCAAATGGGAACTGAAATTTTTCATAATCTTAAAAAAGTATTGCACGATAGAAATTTAAGTACAGCTGTTGGAGATGAAGGTGGTTTTGCACCAAACTTAGAAGGAGGAACAGAAGATGCTTTAGAAACTATTGCAAAAGCAGTTGAAAACGCAGGCTATAAATTTGGAGATGAAGTTAAGATAGCATTAGATTGTGCTTCAGCTGAGTTTTATGAAAACGGTCAGTATGATTATACTTTATTTGAAGGCGCTTCAGGTAAGGTAAGATCTAGTAAAGAGCAAGCTGATTATTTAGCTGAACTTGTTTCTAAATACCCTATTATTTCAATTGAAGATGGTATGGATGAAAACGATTGGAAAGGTTGGAAATATTTAACAGAATTAGTTGGAGATAAAGTACAATTAGTAGGAGATGATTTGTTTGTAACCAACGTTGAGCGTTTATCTCGTGGTATTGAAGAAGGTATTGCCAATTCAATCTTAATTAAAGTAAACCAAATTGGTACATTAACTGAAACTATAGCAGCTGTTAATATGGCGCATAATGCAGGTTATACGTCGGTAATGTCTCATCGTTCTGGAGAAACAGAAGATAATACTATTGCAGATTTAGCTGTTGCATTAAATACAGGTCAAATAAAAACGGGTTCTGCATCACGTAGCGATCGTATGGCAAAGTACAATCAATTACTTCGTATAGAAGAAGAGCTTGGAGAGGTTGCTTATTTTCCTCAAGAGAAAGCTTTTAAAATAAAATAAAAGCGTTTTGCATTTTATTTAAAAAGTGGTTACTATTTTTAGTAATCACTTTTTTTATTTATTATCAATATTAATAATATTAAAAATAGCTAAATCGTTTGTGCTAACCTTTTAAAAATAGAGAGATATTTCGTAATTTCGTAAAGTCGATTATGGCAGCAATCTTAAAAGAAAATTTAACTATATGTCAGATAAAGCTACGTTAGAGGTTAATGGAAATAAACACGAATTTCCTATAGTTGTTGGAACAGAAAATGAAGTTGCAATAGATGTTAAAACATTAAGAGGCGTAACAGGAGGCGTTATAACTATTGATGCAGGTTATAAAAATACTGGGTCTTGTGAAAGTGCTATCACATTTTTAGACGGCGAGAAAGGAATTTTAAGATATAGAGGGTATAGTATTGAAGAATTAGCTGAAAAAGCAGATTTTTTAGAAGTTGCTTATTTACTAATTTTTGGAGAATTACCTACACTAGGACAACTAGATAAATTTCATTCTGATATAAAAAAGCATTCTGTTGTTGATGATGATGTTAAGAAAATTTTAGACGCTTTCCCAAAATCGGCTCATCCAATGGGTGTATTATCATCACTTACAAGTGCTTTAACAGCTTTTAATCCGTCTTCAGTAAATGTAGATTCAGAAGAAGATATGTACAATTCTGTTGTGCGTATTTTAGGTAAGTTTCCAGTGTTAGTAGCTTGGACTATGCGTAAAAAACAAGGTTTGCCTTTGTATTATGGAGATTCTAATTTAGGATATGTCGAAAACATCTTAAAAATGATGTTTAAACAGCCAAATGAAGAACAATATATTCAAAACCCAATATTAATTGATGCTTTAGATAAGTTATTAATTCTTCATGCTGATCACGAACAAAACTGTTCTACATCAACGGTAAGAATTGTGGGGTCGTCTCATGCAGGTTTATTTGCATCATTATCAGCAGGTATTTCAGCATTGTGGGGACCATTACATGGCGGTGCAAACCAAGCTGTTTTAGAAATGCTTGAAGCTATAAAAGAAGATGGTGGCGACACCAAAAAATATATGGCTAAAGCAAAAGATAAGACTGATCCGTTTAGATTGATGGGCTTTGGGCATCGTGTTTATAAAAACTTCGATCCAAGAGCTAGAATTATAAAAAAAGCTGCAGACGAAGTACTTGGTGACTTAGGTGTTGAAGATCCAATTTTAGATATAGCAAAAGGTTTAGAACAAGAAGCCTTAAAGGATGACTATTTTGTTAAGCGTAAATTATATCCAAATGTAGATTTTTATTCAGGTATAATTTACAGAGCTATGGGTATTCCAACAGATATGTTTACGGTAATGTTTGCGCTTGGTCGTTTACCAGGTTGGATAGCACAGTGGCGCGAAATGAGATTAAGAAAAGAGCCAATTGGCAGACCAAGGCAATTATATATTGGTGAAACTCAACGCGCTTTTAAAACCATAGAAAAAAGATAAGATACTTGTATTTACTGTAATTAAAGCTTCATATTTTTATGAGGCTTTTTTGTTTTGTGTTTATATGTTTTTAATGAATTAATAGAAATTAAATATTATTGTTAAAAAATTCTGAAAAAAAGAATATATTTTTTACGTTTGTCGCATGTTAAAATTAAACATTAAAAATGAAACCTCTCTATTACGAGCAGTTGTTTTAGGTACGGCAGAAAGTAATGGGCCAACACCAAAAGTTGAAGATTGCTACGACCCTAAAAGTATAGAGCATGTTTTGGCAGGTACTTACCCAAAAGAAGCCGATATGATTAATGAAATGGAAGCTGTTGCTGCTGTTTTTAAAAAGTACGATATTACGGTTTACAGACCAAAAGTTATAAAAGATTGCAACCAAATATTTTCGCGCGATATTGCTTTTGCTATTGAAGATAAAATTATAAAAGCAAACATTTTACCCAACAGAGAAGAAGAAGTTGAAGCTATAAGATATTTATGGAATCAAATTGAAAATGAAGACAGAATTATTTTGCCGCCGAAGTGCCATGTTGAAGGTGGCGATGTGATGCCATGGAACGATTATATTTTTATAGGCACATATTCGGGAGAAGATTACCCCAATTTAATAACAGCTAGAACAAATATAGATGCCGTAATAGCCATTCAAGAATTATTTCCAGATAAGATCGTAAAATCGTTTGAGCTTAGAAAATCTAATACCAACGCTAAAGAAAATGCGTTGCATTTAGATTGTTGTTTTCAACCTGTAGGAATCAATAAAGCTATTATTCATAAAAACGGTTTTTTAATTGAAAAGGAGTATGAATGGTTAGTTCATTTTTTCGGAAAAGAAAACGTATTCGAAATAACCAAAGAAGAAATGTACAACATGAATAGTAATGTGTTTTCAATTTCTGAAGATGTTATTATTTCTGAGCAAAACTTTACACGATTAAATACCTGGTTGCGTAAACAAGGGTTTACTGTTGAAGAAGTCCCTTATGCAGAAATAGCTAAACAAGAGGGTTTATTGCGATGTTCTACAATACCGTTAATTCGGGATTAATTTTTTAAAGAGTTCGTTTTACGGTAAAGTTAATATGCGCTGTGTTGGTACTAAGATAGCTAAAATGCTAAAGGTCAGGCACAATGTTTTTTAGTTACATTTTTCTATGAATTTTTCAAATATTTCCCCCCATTCATTACTAGGGCGATTAGTTATGTATTCATTTCCTCCTTTTAGATGTATTCCAGCATAGGTTAAAGCAAAGAAAGATAAAACTTGTTTCCCATGGTCTATTAGTTCATAGGTCATTTTATATGGTACAAAAGTGTCAATTTCAATATCTTGGTTATGAGCAAGTAATTTGTTACGTATAGTTTTTAGTTTGTCTATATGCTCAACCAATGGATTATTAATTTCTTTTGTTTCGAAAAAGGCTGTTGAATGTTTTATAAACTCTTTTTTGGAACCATTTTTAAGTAAATCAATAAATTCTGGATAGAATCCAAATTTGTGAAGATGCAATTCAGACTCTAGACGAAACTCTGATAAGTCATCAGTCAGGTCTTGATCTTCAGTGATTTTGTTCATTTATATTACACTTAATTAATGCTATTGAATATAAACTGTCTGCTAATATGGTTTATATCCACGCCGTTACTAAAACAAGTTCAGCAAAAGTAAACCAAGTTATGCTTTTTTCTGATAAAGTTAAGGGTATAAAATAAAAAAGAGGAAGTCGTCTAAAAAGTAATTTTTAGGCGATTTTCTTTTTGATTATTTTTAGTTTTCAATATTAGGGTTCAAAAAGCTTGATTAAAAAAAGACTGCCTTTTCAGACAGCCTCCTTTATAAAATTTACTCATAGTGCTATAAAATCGCTTCTGATTTTCTTAATTTTTTACCTTTTTTAACTTTCTTTTCCAGAGTATCAGCTTCATTTTCAATAGCCTCTAGCTTTTCCATTTTTTCATCATACTCTTCCTTAGTTATATTCCCTTCCTTTTTTTGTGTTTTAAGGTTTTCCTTAACTTCTTTTACACGCTCTCTAGCTTTATTAGCTTTTGACTCACCTCTTTCTACCGTAGTTTCCAGTTCTTTAACTTTCTCTTCTTTTTTTAATTTAGCTTGTCTTGCACGCTCCTGTCCATATGCTTTTCCTTCTAATCCATATTTATCTTTTCCATAAGCACCACCCTTTTCATCAACCTCATTAATTTTTTCTTTCTTCTCCTTTTTTACTTTTTTCTCTTTCTTAATTTTCTTTTCTGTTTTTTCCTTTTTACCAGCATGCTCAGGTTTTTGAGCAAATCCAATAGTTACAAATCCTACTAGTAATATAACTGTAAATATAGTTTTAAGTGATTTTTTCATAATCTTAGTTTTCTATTTTGTTTAACATATCATCCAGTTTCTTAATGGATGCTTCTATACTTTCTTCTGCATTTTTAATCTCTTCTGTAACAGCCTCTAAAGACTCTATTTCTTGTTTTAGTTCGGTGCTTACTTCTTCAATGATAGTCTTGCTATCTGAGTTCTCCTTTTCTTTTTTATCGCCACAACTTAGAGCTAATAGTACCAATAAAATAATAATACTTTTTTTTAACATGATGTATAAAATTTTAGTTATCAATAATTTTAAGACACTTTACTTTAATTTTGGTCACTTTTTTTTATAAAAAAGAGGCTGTCTGAAAAGGCAGTCTCATCTTCTAAAGGTCTGTTTTGTCAAAGTTTAATATCTTCTAAAAGTTGATTGGTAATGATAGATACTTGCGATGTGGAGTAGTTTATACCATTTTAAATAGTAAAAGTCGTTATATTTTAGTATCTTTCACTATGGCAAAACCGAAAGAATTTACAATACAAGAATCTGTTTCTACGCTTGAAACACTTCGCAAACAACAAACTGTTTTTAGAATAGAGAAACGCCTAATTTGGTTAATAGAATTAAAACAAAAACGTTTTAAAACCAGACACGAACTTGCTTATTATTTGGGTGTATCAACAAGAGCACAAGAACGCTGGGCGATTAAGTATCAACAAGGTGGCATAGAATTATTATTATCTGATAAACCTAAAGATATAAAGTCCAGAATTATTACTAAAGAAATTCACCAAGGGTTAGAAA